>CAIQDX010000050.1 GCA_903870685.1 uncultured Chitinophagaceae bacterium
AAAATCAAATTTTTATTTAAAATCTTCATCAGTCTCTCCCGGAAAACCAACGATCACATCAACACCAATAGCACAATGCGGCATTAATTTTTTTATAGTTTCAACCTTCTCTGCATATAATTCTCTTTTATAACGGCGGCGCATCAATCCTAAAATTTTATTGCTTCCGCTTTGTAATGGAATATGAAAATGCGGCATAAATTTATTACTCTTCGAAACAAATTCGATGATCTCATTTGTTAATAAATTTGGTTCGATAGAAGAGATGCGATAACGTTCTATTCCCTCAACAGTATCCAAAGCTTTTATCAACTGAAAAAAATCTTCTTCGTATTTATTATTGCCATCATTACCTTTCCCAAAGTCACCAAGGTTAACTCCTGTTAAAACAATTTCCTTTACAGCACTTGCTGCTATTGCATTTGCGTGTGCTACCACATTTTCAATACTATCACTTCTGCTTTTGCCTCGTGCCATCGGAATAGTACAGAAGGAACAATTATAATCGCAACCATCCTGTACTTTTAAAAATGTTCTTGTTCTGTCGTTCATCGAAAACGATGCAGTAAAACCACTCACATCTTCAATATCGCAACTGCAAATTTTTGCCGAATCACCTTTTGCTAATTCTGAAATATGTTTAACTAAATTAAATTTTTCGGAAGCACCAAGAACCAAATCAACACCGGGAATTTCTGCGATCTCTTTTGGTTTTAATTGTGCATAGCAACCGGTTATCACTACAAAACTTTCAGGAGCTTTTCTTTGAATACGGCGAACCAAATAACGACATTCTTTATCGGCATTATCGGTAACAGAACAAGTGTTGATGACATACACATCTGCAACATCATCAAAATCTTTTTTCACAAAACCTTCCTGCTCCAACATCCGTGAAAGTGTTGAGGTTTCAGAAAAATTTAGTTTACATCCCAATGTGTGAAATGCTATAGAACGTTGCTGCATAAGGGCGGCAAAGATAGGAGAGATGTTGCAATTTGAAGATAGGTGAAATTAAAATCAATCTCACTTTCAATTGCAATATTTAAAAATGATTTTTATTTATAAAAAAGATAAAGAATTCCCTGCAGGAATATGTGTTGATTTGATGGAAGGAAATTTTTGTTTCAACCATTCCAACATAAATTCTGAACCTGCTTCTTCGCTGGCAACATGTCCTAAAACAATTAAAGAAACTGAATCGCCTTTGGCACGTGCATCACGAACATATTCGGCTGTTTCCCATTCACTGATCTCACCACAAATCAATACATCGGGTTTATATTGTCTGATTCCACCTATTTGCATATTTCGACCGGCAGCACCGGGTTCGAATAAAATTTTTTTACAAGTTTGATTTGGATCACCAATAAATCTTAACTGCTCAATGCCTAATTTTATTTTAAGATGATTGATGAGTTCTTTTAAACTAACAGCCGGAATATTTATTAGATTAGGTAATGATTTTTCAGAATATTTTTTCCAATCCAATTGTTCTAAAACACCCATGGTTACGCCATCTGGTACAAGTCCATGAATATAATCGTGATTACGCCAAACAGCAATATTATTTTGTTTTAAGAGTTCGGATTTATATTGATAAACTGAATCATTTTTTAACCAAGCAACATCATCTTCATGATTATAAAATGTTGGTTCATGCACAATGATAAAATTTGCATCCAATGCAATTGTTTTTTTAATTACTTCAATTGTTGCAAACATAGAAGTAACAATACCTTTTACTTTCATATCGGCAGAACCCGATTTTAAAATATCGACTGTTTTATTTAAAACACCACTTGGAACTGATTTAATAAATGTTTCCATAATTTGACCAACAGTAAATTCTTCTATTGGTGTAATAAAATTTGCTGCATTACTAACAAATGGAATGGACAATAATACCTCGGCACCGGCAATCAAACTTAGCGAAGCAATAAATTTTCTTCGACTGTTATTGGTATTGAATATTTTTTCTGAATTTATCATAAATATTTAATTACAGGACTTATTATTCATTTGTATAAATGTAGTTGATTTGAAAATATTTTAAATCATCAGCTTTAATTACTTTGCACTGATGTAAAACAAACTTTATGGACAGAAGGAAATTTTTGCAAAGCTCTTCTTTGGTTACAGCGGCTGTAAGTTTTAATCAGTTTGAATTTTCGCCAACATCCAAATCATTATCTTTTCATGTTGGGTTTTTATCCGACACACATGTTAAGCCAACTGATATTGCAGAAGAAGGAATGCGCAAGGCTTTCAGGCATGTGAATCAATTGGATACTAAAGTTGATTTTATTATTAATGGCGGCGATTCTATTATGGATGCATTAAAAGCATCAAAAGAAAAAGTACAAAAGCAATGGGATGTTTGGAATAAAGTCTTGAGCGAAGAAAATAAATTGCCTATTCATCATTGCATTGGCAATCATGATGCTTGGGGTTGGCAAATGAATGATGCTGAAGTAAAGAATGATCCTTTGTACGATAAAAAATGGGTTTTACAGGAACATAAAATGACTAGTCCATTTTATAGTTTTGTGCACAAGAACTGGAAATTTATTGTGTTGGATAGTGCACATGAAAATAACGGCGGATACATTGCACGAATTGATGAAGAACAAATTATCTGGTTAGAAAATGAATTAAAGTCAACCGATAATTCAAAACATATTTGTATCGTTTCACACATACCAATTGTTTCTTTTTGTTCAGCTATGTTTGCTGATAAGAATGAACCCAATGGCGATTGGAAAATATCAAGAGCCTTGCTGCATGTGGATTCCAGAAGATTAATTGATTTGTTCAAACAATATCAAAATATTGTTTGCTGTTTAAGCGGACATATTCATCTGCAAGATTCAGTTGAATATTTCGGCATTCAATATTATTGCAATGGTGCTGTTAGTGGCGATTGGTGGAATGGCCCTTTCAAAGGATTTGCACCAGCATATGCACTATTCGAATTCTTCAATGATGGTAAAGTAAAACGACAAATCATTAATTATGCTTAATGATTTCCTGGCATTTCATTTACTTAATTTAATCTTCATCATTCAATAACAGTAGAATCGAAAGCTTTAATTACTTTGCAAAACATTTATAAACCTCCAGTTATGCTTATCAAAAAAATCAAACAACTTATTTTAATCTTTTCGTTTATTTATATTCCATACACATCAATGGCATGGGGAATGTTAGGTCATCGTATTGTTGGTGAAATTGCAGATAGTTATCTTTCTCCAAAAGCAAAAGCAGCGGTAAAAAATATTTTAGGAGAGGAGTCAATGGCCATGGCAAGTAATTGGGCAGATTTTATAAAATCAGAAGCATCGTATAATTATATCAGCAGTTGGCATTATATCAATTTTAAAGATGGATTATCAGAAGCCGATATGAAAAATTATTTAGCGGTTGATACTTTAACCGATGCATACACAAAAATTAATTTTTTAGTAACTCAACTCAAGAATAAAAAATTAGAGAAAGAAAAAAAACTAATGTATCTGCGTTTATTGATTCATATTGTTGGCGATGTTCATCAGCCAATGCATGTTAGCAGAGAAGAAGATCAGGGTGGTAATAAAATTTATGTTTTGTGGTTCAATCAAAAATCAAATCTGCACAGTATTTGGGATAGTAATTTAATTGATGATCAAAAATTAAGCTTTACCGAATATACAAAAGCCATCAATCATTCAACAGCAGCACAAAGAGCTGAAATGCAGAAACAGCCTATCTCTCATTGGATGTATGATAGTTATTCTATTGCCCAAAAATTATACAAAGAGATTAATCAACCCGATCAAAAATTAAGCTACCGTTATATTTACGATCATCTTCAAACAGCAAATGATCAACTATTAAAAGGGGGTGTGCATTTAGCCGGATTGTTGAATCAAATTTTTGGATAATTATTTTTTTCCACAAAAACTATTATTCACCGATAAATATGACCAAAGGTTTTTGGTTTTATCGATTACACCGTATTTTCCATTTCCTAAAACCAAAACACCATGAGGAAATTCTTACTAAGCTGCATTTTTGTGTTGTTCATTTTTTCTTTAAATGCACAATCAGTCTTACAAACAAAAGCTAATTATTCATTGGCTGCAAGGTTCTCTCCAAAAAAATTGGAGAAGATGATCTTCTCAACTAATGTGGATGCGCATTGGTTAAAAAAATCAAATCGCTTTTGGTATATGTACGAAACTACTGAAGGAAAAAAATGGTTTATTGTTGATCCTTCAAAAAATGAAAAGAAAGAATTATTTGATAATGATAAATTAGCTGCCGAAATAACTAAAATAGTTAAAGATCCTTTTGAAGCGAAACATTTAGGATTAGACAGTATGAAATTTGTTCGAGATGAGAGCACAATTTATTTTGAAGTAAAAAGTTCAATTGAGATTGAAAAGAAAGATACAACTGCTAAAAAAGGAACGCCGCCGGTTAAAGAAAAAAAGACTTTTTATTTTGAATACAATTTGAATTCACAAGTCTTAACTGAACTGACTGATTATAAAAAACAAAGACGAAAACCACAATGGGCAAGCATTTCGCCGGATAGCAATACAATTGTCTTTGGAAAAAATTACAATTTATTTTACATGGATAAAGCCAATTATGATAAGGCTTTAAAGAATGAAGATGACAGTACAATTGTTGAAACCAAATTAACAACAGATGGTATTGAAAATTATAGTTATCACAGTGAAGGGAATTTAAGTGGTGGTGGAGAGAATAATGTTGACAAAGAAAAAAATAAAAACAAACGTAAACCAGCATTTATATTCTGGAGTCCGGACTCAAAACATTTTTCAGTGGTAAGAGCTGATAATAGAAAAGTAAAAGATCTATGGGTAATAAATAGTGTATCGGAACCAAGACCAACTTTGGAAACTTATAAATATTGGATGCCGGGTGAAAAAGAATCTGCAACAGAAGATCTGATTTTATTTGATCTCACTGATAAATCACACAAAGAATTGAATGCTGATTTGTTTAAAGATCAAACTATTTCTTTATGGAGTTCGCCATCATTGGCGAGCAGTAGAGATGATGATTGGAGAAGTAATATTTGGTTGGGAAATAATGATAAATTCTATTTTACAAGAACAAGTCGTGATTTAAAAAAGAGTGACGTTTGTATTGCTGATATTAAATCAGGAACAGTCAAACCCCTGATAGAAGAGCGTTTGAACACTTATGTAGAGTTGCGTAGATTGGGATTGGTGAATCAGGGGAAAGAATTAATTGAATGGAGTGAAAGAGATGGATGGGCACATTTTTATTTGTATGATGAAAATGGAAAATTAAAAAATCAGATCACTTCCGGTGCATTTCATTGTGAAGATATTGTTGGTATAGATGAAAAGAAACGTGTCTTATATTTTTCAGCTAATGGAAAAGAAAAAGAAGAAGATCCTTATTATCTGCATTTGTATAAAGTAAATCTTGATGGCAGTGGATTGAAATTATTAGACGCCGGAGATTTTGATCACAACATGAGCATGAGTGATGAACAACAATTTTTTGTAGATAATTTTTCAAGAGTAAATACTGTTCCAAGATCAATTCTTTACAATGCCGATGGTAAAAAAATAATGGATCTGGAAACAGCAGATTTAAGTTCATTGTTTGCAGCTGGTTATAAATTTCCACAACCAATAAAATTAAAAGCCGATGATGGTATCACCGATCTATATGGTGTGATGTATAAACCTTTCGATTTCGATTCAACAAAAAAATATCCCATCATCGAATATGTTTATCCGGGTCCTCAAACCGAAAGCGTAAATAAAGCTTTTGGAAGAAGCATGGATAAAATAGATCGCATGGCACAATTAGGTTTTGTTGTTATCACCATTGGTAATCGTGGCGGCCATCCATCACGCAGTAAATGGTATCATAATTATGGTTATGGTAATTTACGGGATTATGGATTAGCTGATAAAAAAGCTGCTGTAGAACAATTAGCAGATCGTTATTCGTTTATTGATATTAATCGTGTTGGTATTCATGGTCATAGTGGTGGTGGATTCATGAGTACGGCTGCAATGCTTGTGTATCCTGATTTTTTCAAGGTTGCTATTTCATCATCGGGTAATCATGATAATGCGATTTACAATCGTTGGTGGAGTGAAAAACATCATGGTGTGAAAGAAATGATTAGCGATAAAAGTGATACTACATTTTTATATGCCATTGAAAAAAACCCTGAGCTCGCTAAAAATTTGAAAGGACATTTAATGTTATCAACCGGTGATATCGATAACAATGTTCATCCAGCAAATACAATAAGATTGGCGAATGCATTAATAAAAGCAAATAAACGTTTTGACTTTTTATTATTACCCGGACAAAGACATGGTTATGGTGATATGACAGAATATTTTTTCTGGAAATTAGCTGATTATTTTACATACAATTTATTGGGAGATAAAACAGATCATAACACTGATATTGAAGAGATCAATAAAGAAATTGAACAAAGTGGAACAAAAGCAAATGCTGGTGCTGTAACAGGAAGAAGACCATTTGAAGAAGAAGATGATAATTAAAATAAAAAACAAAAAGCCGTTCAAATATTTGAGCGGCTTTTTTATTCAATAAATTCTTTTTCGCTTTTAGCAATTACAATTGTTGCAACGCCATTGCCAATTATGTTGGTGATGGCTCTTGCTTCGCTCATAAATTTATCAACGCCTAATAAAAATGCTAATCCTTCCAAAGGTATTTTGTGCACTGCTGCTAGGGTTGATGCTAAAACAATAAATCCGCTGCCGGTAACGCCTGCTGCACCTTTTGATGTTAGCATTAATATCAATAATATCATCATTAATTCGCCAAAACTTAATTGAACATTATATAATTGCGCTAAAAAAATAACCGACATTGATAAATAAATGGAAGTGCCATCGAGGTTGAATGAATAACCTGTTGGTACAACTAATCCAACAACAGATTTCGTGCAACCCATGTGTTCTAATTTTTTCATGATGGATGGCAATGCGGCTTCGGATGATGATGTTCCTAATACAATTAATAATTCTTCTTTTATCTCAACCAAATATTTCCAGATGCTGAGTTTGAAATATTTCATGATGCTGCCGAGAATAACAAATACAAAAAGAAACATGGTTAAATAAACGCAACCCATCAGTTTGGCCAATGGAACTAAAGTTTTTAACCCAAACTTACCAATCGTGAAAGCCATGCCACCAAAGGCTCCCAGCGGTGCCAAGTACATTACATATTTCAATCCGGTGAAAACTATATGGGATACTTTTCCTAAAAAATGAATAATTGATAAACGATGTTTTGAATAATTTAAGAGGATCCCGATGATAATGGATGCAACTAAAACTTGTAAAGTAAGATTGGATTGAAAAAAATGTATCCAATCAAAATGAGTAGCGGCCTGTTTAGTGAATTTTGATGCGTCCTGAATACTTAATCCCGTTTTATCAATTTTTCCGGGTTGAACAATCAAGGCTACAATTATTCCAATTCCCAAAGCCAATGTTGTAACCACTTCAAAATAGAGCAATGATTTTATCCCGATCCTTCCAACTTTTTTTAAATTACCAATGCTGCTGATGCCGAGAACGATGGTGAGAAAAATAATTGGATTGATGAAGAGTTTAATAATATCTACAAATGTTTTTCCAACGATCTCCATTTTAACAGCAGTAGCGGGATAATAATATCCTAACCAAATACCAAAGCTGATGGCGATCAATACATAAAATGTAAGATTGGTAAAAACTGTTTTCCAAAATGATGGCGAAGCTTTTGTTTGCAAAATGTTGAGTTTTAAAGAAGGTAGAAATAAAAATACAACAAATGAATGATGGATGACGGCATCCTGTTAATTTTGTTCTGCTCAATATTGTTCAAAGCGTTGAAGTGAGTGACACAACGATGCTGAATAAAAATTTGAAGCTTGTAAAAATAAAAAATTATAAATCATAAATAACATGGCTGCCAGAACAGATTTGTTTCAATCACCCGATTATTTTTTATTGGATGAATTATTAACCGAAGAACATAAAATGATTCGTGATGCTGTAAGAAATTATGTGAAGAAAGAAATCTCTCCAATCATTGAAGACTATGCACAGCGTGCCGAATTTCCTCAACAAATTGTAAAACAATTAGGCGAGTTGGGATGTTTTGGTCCAACTGTTCCCGAACAATATGGTGGTGGCGGATTAGATTATATTAGTTATGGTTTGATGATGCAGGAATTAGAACGTGGTGATAGTGGTGTACGTTCAACTGCAAGTGTGCAAGGAAGTTTGGTAATGTTTCCTATTTATGCTTATGGAAACGAAGCACAACGAAATAGATATTTACCAAAGTTGGCAAGTGGAGAATGGTTGGGATGTTTTGGTTTAACAGAACCAAATTATGGAAGTGATCCATCGAGCATGATAACTAAAATTAAAGATGCAGGTGATCATGTTATTTTAAATGGTGCAAAGATGTGGATCAGTAATGCACCTTTTGCTGATGTTGCAGTGGTGTGGGCAAAAGATGAAGCTGGTGTTGTTACTGGATTAATTGTTGAAAGAGGAATGGAAGGATTTTCTACACCAACAACACATGGCAAATGGAGTTTGCGTGCAAGTGCAACAGGCGAATTGGTTTTTGATAATGTAAAAGTTCCGAAAGAAAATATTTTACCGAATGTAAAAGGATTGAAAGGTCCGTTGGGTTGTTTAACAAAAGCACGTTATGGAATTGCATGGGGAGCGATTGGCGCAGCAATGGATTGTTATGATACTGCTTTGCGTTATTCGAAAGAAAGAATTCAATTCGATAAACCCATTGCAGGATTTCAGTTGCAACAAAAAAAGTTAGCAGAAATGATAACCGAAATTACCAAAGCACAATTAATGGTTTGGCGTTTGGGTGTGTTGATGAGTGAAGGAAGAGCAACGCCGCAACAGGTTAGTATGGCCAAAAGAAACAGTTGCGAAATAGCAACCAACATTGCCCGTGATGCGCGCCAGATGTTAGGTGGCATGGGCATTACAGGCGAATACAGCATTATGCGCCACATGATGAATTTAGAAAGTGTGATTACTTATGAAGGAACTCATGATATTCATTTATTGATAACCGGAATGGATGTTACAGGATTAAATGCGTTTAAATGATGTGCAGATGAGTGAATGTGCAGGTGTGCAAATGAGAGGATGTGCAAGTGTGCAGATGAATAAAGAAGAATTAATAATTAACTAGATTATGGCTCAGGAAAATTTGATTGTTAATTTGACATTTCAATTTGCTCTTGGAATAATTTCTTTTTGTGAAGAATTAGAAAGTAAAAGGAAATATAATTTATCAAATCAATTGTTTCGTTCAGGAACTTTAATTGGTGCAAATGTTCGAGAAGCACAAGGGTCAGAAAGTAAATCTGATTTTATTCACAAAATGAAGATTGCATACAAAGAATCTGAAGAAACGAAATATGGGTTAGAGCTTTGTAAACAATCAGAACATTATCCTGAATCTGATAAATTATTAACAGATATTGATTCAATTTTAAAAGTGATTGGAAAAATTATTTCAACTTCAAAATCATAAGCATTTGCAAATTAAACCTTCCGATAATCTGCACAATCGCACATCTGCACATTCACGTATCTTCCTCATTGGAATGATGGGTTCAGGCAAAAGTTTTTGGGCTAAACAATTAGCTCAGAAATTAAAATGTGGCGGATATGATCTGGATTTTTTAATTGAATCGAGCGAAGAAAAAACCATCGCAGAAATTTTTGCAGAAGATGGTGAAGAATATTTCAGAAAATCAGAAGCTAAAATTTTACGTTGGTTTGGTGAAAAGAAAACATTTGCATTAGCTACAGGTGGTGGTACGCCTTGCTTTCATGAGAATATGCAATGGATGAATAAAAATGGTACAACCATCTGGATAGATGAATCTGTTAATATTTTAGCTGAAAGATTGAAACCGGAAAAAGACCATCGCCCTTTGATTAAAAATTTAAGCGATGATGAATTGAAAGGGTTTCTTGCAAAAAAATTAGAAGAAAGAAAACAATTTTATTCTCAATCTAAAATTCATTTGCAAGGAAACGAAATCAATTTGAAAAGTATCTTGAAACTGTTGAATGGTTAGTACAGGATCAACTTTTTAAACCTTTTAAACTTCTTAAACCTCTTAAACTTTTTTAAACCTCTTAAACTTTTTTAAACCTCTTAAACTTTTTTAAACCTCTTAAACTTTTTTAAACCTCTTAAACTTTTTTAAACCTCTTAAACTTTTTTA
>CAIQDX010000051.1 GCA_903870685.1 uncultured Chitinophagaceae bacterium
ACTTCAAGAATTTTATCGAAATTCGTTTTGATGTTGTGCATGTTGTTTAAGAAAGTTTAGTCACTAACTATGACAACTTCACAACATCTTTTGTCCCTTCTTATTCAAAATTTAACTCCGCCAACGGGTTTAATTTCTTTTATCTAAGCCCCAAGTTAATTTTGTTCGAAGTGTTGAAAGAAAACTATTTTCATTCAATCGAATTAAATTAACTGAAAATTTTTCCTTCTTCACCGCCAATTGAATGTTGATGTCAACTATTTCTCGTCGCGAATCTAACACACAAATAAATTGATCAGATCTGCCTTCCACCTCAAAAGAAATAATACTATCATCTGCCACAACTATTGATCGCACATTTAAATTATGCGGTGCAACTGGTGTGATAACAAAACTCGATGATTCGGGAAATAATATAGGTCCGTTACAACTCATGTTATATCCGGTAGAACCAGTTGGTGTAGAAACTACCAAACCGTCAGCCCAATACGTATTTAAAAATTCACCATTTAAATATGTATGAATTTTTATCATGGGTGATGTATCTCTTTTATGAATTGCAAATTCATTTAATGCATAAGGTGTATTTCCAAATAAAGATTGATTTGCATCAACATGAATTAAACTTCTTTTATCAACAATAAATGTTCGGTTAACTAATGCATCAACTGCAATCGATAATTCATCTCTGCTGATACTTGCCAAAAAACCTAATCTGCCAAAGTTGATACCAAGAATAGGAATATTGCTGTCTTTAACAATTGTTACCGCATCTAAAATTGTTCCATCACCACCAATACCAATTAAACATTCAACATCATCGGTTAGTTCTTCGGGTGATTTAAATGGAATAATATCTTGACCAATTTCGGGAAGTAATGAAAATTGTTGTATTAACGGTTGATAAATAAATACCTGAATTTTATGCAATGCAAGTTCCGCGAGCAATGCTTGTAATGAGCTGCCCTGCTCAGGATCTAAACCTCTACTATAAATGGCTACTTTCATTATATTTTTTTATACTTCAATTTTTTAACTACGAAGTAAAACTTCAAATTTAAAAACTATTATGAGCATGTAAATATAGTCCATTGTTGCCGAGTTGATTGAAACTGTACTCGAAACGAAAAACAAAATCGTAAATTGAAACTATATCTAAACCTACACCATAACTGTACATTAATTTATTGTTGAATAGTGAATTGTTTATAGTTTGACTATAGCTGTAACCTGCATCACTGTAGGCTTTCAGGTAAAATTTAAATGGAATTTTATCATGCGTCTTACTGTGAAAAGGCGTTTTATAAATGTACCTGAATATTTCTCTGTATAAAGTAAATTTACCTAAAGCACCAGCCGTTCCATCCACTACATAATATTCCATTCCGCGTATATTATAATAACCATATCCAAATAATGGTTGATTGATAAAATAATCTCTTGATGGAAATTTAATACTTGCAGCAGTTTCAATATGAAAAAAAGTTTTTGGTAAAATTGGTTTCGAATACAAAGCATGAAAACCTATTTGCCAGAGATTACTTACTTTATCTAATCCTCTTTTATAAATAAATGCTTCACCAATAATTCCTTTTGTTGGATAAATATTATAATCTGTGTTATAGTATCTGAAATAATAACCAAAATCAACATATTTAAAGTTGGTTGAATTATTTGGATAGTAAGTTGGGTTTAATTTATAAACAGTATCGGCAATAGATTCATTGTTATATGATATCCGAAAATAATGACGAATTTTTTGATCGGGACGATATGAATAAGTGAAATCGAATCTTGTAAAAGTTCTGGAATAATCGTCCAGCAGCTTCAGAAAAACCTGTTGATTATCGGTACTTGTTGCATAATTTATTTCGCGTTGACGCGAATAAGTAAATCCAACATTAATTCCCTGTGTTAATTTTTTATCTATAAATGGAAGTGCATAACGTGTTGTTATTTGCTGGTCGTATCCATTGATCAGCCAAATATTCAAGTTGTCATTTTGCCCACTGAAATTATTTTGCATAAACTTCATTCCATAATCAACTCTTGCCAAACTTCTGTTTTCCTGAACCCACCATTGATTAAAATTCCTGTCAATTAAAATAAAATAAGGCAACGGAAAAAAATACCAGCGTTCTTTTACATCAATATTTATAAAAACAACATTTCCTTTTTGTGTAGAAATATAAACTGAGTCATCAACAAATAAACCGGTATTATAAATTAACTGTTTCGATTCAATCAATTTTTTTGAAAGATCGGAAGTAGAAATCTGATCACCTTTTTTAAAAGTAGTTTCTCTTAAAATGATATGGGTTTTTGTTTTTTTATTTCCGGTAACAACCACATCGCCAATAAAAATGATCACATCTTTTTTTGTTTGAATGGAATCGGGAACAACAGCAGCATCAACAATCTTCGCAGACTGCGAAAAAGTTTCTTGCATAAAAAAAACAAACAAAAAGATAATGATCCAATATCTCATTAAATAAATGCTTTTAAGAAAAGTAAATGTAAGTGATTGATGTAACAGCTATGAATTTGTTGAAAAAATTAACAAGCTTCAGCGTATAATTTGTGGCGATAGAGAAGTTTTTGAAATTGATTAAATATTTAAATAAGAAAGCAGGTGATTATAATTTTCTTTCAACTCATTTGTATAAAGTTCTTCACCAAAATAATATTGAACCTGATAATCGTAGCGTTGGAATGTTGCAACAATATCGCTCACTTCGATTTTATTTATTTTAATGGTAACTACAATTATTCCCGAATCACTACCCGACATGGTATTTAGCTGCAGAATGCTGGCATCATTTGTTTCAACCAATCTACTGATTTCACCGAACGAATAATTTCTTCGCTCCATTTCTAAAACAATAATGCCACCGGGATCTTCGCTGCCGGTAAATTTTGATAATATTTTTATTAATTCTGTTGCAGTAATCACACCTCTTAATTCTAATTGTTCATTTACAACTGCAACGAGTGAAAGATTAAATTCTGCAACTTGTTTTAATGCCGCTAAAAAATGCTCCTCAGCTTTTATACTTGCTTTAATGAATTGATATTCTAAAGTAGCAACTGTTTTATCTTCATCATTGTCCAATAAATCATCTTTACAAACTAATCCAACAAATTTTTCATCATGCAAAATTGGTAAATGCTGCACATCATATTCATCCATTAAATGTAACGCAAGCGATACTTTATCAGAAAGATTGATTGATGGATAATTAGTTTGTATCAGTTGTGATGCTAACATTTATTTGCTTTCAGTTAATATACAGACACCAAAAATTATGCAACAGTTGCAGCAGGCGTTTTCATTTTTGAAAGAAACCGATTCAAGATCTCATTAAACTCATGAGGCACTTCCATCATTGGAGCATGACCACATTTATCAATAAAATATAATTCGCTGTTAGGAATTAATTTATTGAACTCTCTTCCAACAAATGGTGGTGTAATTGTATCGTTATTGCCCCAAATTAATAATGTTGGTTGTTTTATTTGATTTAATTCTTCTCCCAAATTGCTGCGTATGGCGCTTTTTGCCAAAGAAATTACTTTAATAACTTTTATGCGGTTATTGGTTATTTCAAAAACCTCATCAACTAATTCCGGTGAAGCCATTGCAGGATCATAAAAAGTAAGCGCCGTTTTTGTTTTAATATATTCTCTGTCGCCACGTTTTGGATAACTGTCGCCCATGCCGTTTTCAAACAAACCCGAACTTCCGGTAAGTATCAATGATTTTATTTTTTCGGGATGTTTCAACACATAGACCAGTGCAACATGACCGCCCAATGAATTTCCTAAAAGATGTATGTTCTCGTATTCTCGAACTTCGATAAATTTTTGAACATGTTTTGCCAAACCGCTAACTGTGGTATGGAAAATATCTAATTCAAACAACGGCAATAACGGAACAACTACTTTATGTGTATGACGGAAAAATTCAATCAAATATTCGAAATTGCTTAATGCTCCAAATAATCCATGTAATAATATTAATGGTTCGCCTTCACCTTCCTCAAGGAATTTAAACTTATCGTGTTGTTTAATTTGATACTCCATATTCTAATTTCTTAAGCAAGCAGTAAAGTAGTGTTACAAATAAAAGCAATTTACTGCTAAAAAAGTTCAATTGCAATCAGATGTTAATTAAGATGTAACATAGCTGCAATTAAAGTTAAGGTATTTATATAAAATGATTGATCTTCAAAAATCTATTTCATTCCTTTTCCAATCGAATCGAAAAATGTTTCAAGTTCGGTAAACATATCTTTAAAAAAAGGAATGACTTTCGCAAAGCCATTAATGATTTTCGGACCGAAGGGTTCAGTAAATAAATATACTTTCGATTCGTTGATGGTTTGTTGTTTCAGTAAATGAATCTTATCGGCATAAAAAAGTATAATGCTGAAAATAGTTGTGTAGATCAACGCGTATAAAACAATGCCGCCTAATTTATTTATCCAGCCCATCATTAAAAATTCAGCACTTTTTTGAATGATGGCAGCTATTAATCTGATGACAATAATAAATCCTATCATCACAATTATAAAAGATAAAAATGGCAACCACTTGGCTGCAAAGTTTGTGCTGTGATGTAACCAGTCTGCAACAACGGTTGATAATTTTAATGCAGCAGCCAACGCAATAATAATTGCAACAAAAGAAAAGATGGCTGAAATAAAACCACGACTGTATCCTTTAAATACAGCCATCAACATTAAAATGCAGAATATAATATCAATTACCATTTTTTAAAGAACGGCTTTAGTTTTAGAATCTAAACTTTTAGTTTTTACAATTCTATTTTGCCAACAATTCTTTTACAATTGCCGAAATAGCTTTGCCATCTGCTTTTCCTGCTAATTGTTTTGTTGCAACGCCCATTACTTTACCCATATCTGCTGGAGATGCTGCACCAGTTTCGGAAATAATTTTTGCGATCGCATCTTTTAATTCTGCTTCAGAAAATTGTTTCGGAAGAAATTTTTCTATGATGGCGATCTCTTCTCTTTCTTTTTTTGCAAGGTCTTCGCGATTTTGTTTTTCAAATATTTCTAACGAATCTCTGCGTTGCTTTACTAATTTCTGCAACAATTTTAATTCTCCATCTTCACTGATTTGTCCATTGGCACCGGGTTCTGTTTTTGCTTTTATGATTTCGGCTTTGATGGCACGCAATCCACGTAAACCCGCTTCATCCTTAGCTTTCATGGCATCCTTCATCTGATCCATTATTTGTGTTTCGAGACTCATAATTTTTATTTTTTATTGAACGGTTAAACTAAATTTTATTTTCTTTCATTTGTAATTCTTTAAATTTTTGGTAGAATGATTTTGCAAATGTTCTGATATCATTCACCAAAATTTCATCGTGTGTTGCACGATCATAAGATTCGGCCATGCCCATAAAAGCCTGATAATAAAAATCGGCCATTTCGTCTACCATCATTTCGTTGGTCCATAAATCAACACGCAGAGCACTTTTTTCGGCGCCATCCCAAAATGAAACCATCATTGCTTTTGCATCCTGAAAATTATCCGCCGTACTATCGGATGCCGACCAACTAATATTTTTTGGTACTTTATCCTTATCTAACTGAACATCAATTTTAATGGTTGAAGTATGCATTGAACTTTTATTTTTAAGTTATTGTCGAATTGCAAATGTAAGATGAAACAATTACAGCTTTTTATCAGCAACAATTTCTGTAATTGTTTGCCACATCAA
Source organism: uncultured Chitinophagaceae bacterium (assembly GCA_903870685.1). Taxonomy (GTDB): domain Bacteria; phylum Bacteroidota; class Bacteroidia; order Chitinophagales; family Chitinophagaceae; genus CAIQDX01. The sequence goes on from CAIQDX010000051.1 coordinate 5,753, forward strand.
ATCTGCTGTTTTATCCCAGCTGAATTTTGCTGCTTGCAATTTTCCTTCTTCAATTAATTTACTACGCAACGATTCATCCTTATATAATTTCAGCATTTGTTTTGCAATGGCATCTGCATCGGTTGGATTGGCACACAATGCAGCGCTGCCGACTATTTCGGGTAAACTGCTAACGTTGCTTGTTATAACCGGAACGGCGCATTGCATGGCTTCAACTACCGGCACACCAAAGCCTTCGAACAAAGATGGAAACAACATTGCATATGCCGATGCGGTAATATTTGCCAATTCTTCTTCAGGCAAATAATTTAATAAAACAACATCGTCGCGATACTTGTAAGATTTTAATTTTTCTACAATATCATCGTATTGCCAGGCTAATCTTCCTGCAACTAACAATTTCATATTACTTCGCTGCCATTTTTTAAATAACGAAAATGCTTTCAACAAATTCATTAAATTTTTTCGTGGATGAATGCCGCCGACAAATAAAAAATATTCTTTGCCATCACTATATTTTTCTTTTGTTTTTTGTTGGGATGAAATATCAATCGGGATAAAAATATTTTTTGCAGCGCTATAAACAACATTAATTTTCTCAGCATCAGTTTTATAATGTTGAATGATGTCGTTCTTAGAAAATTCTGAAACGGTTGCAATCTTAGTTGCCTTGGCTAAGAATTTTTTTGTGTAAGCCTTATAATAATACAAATGATGTTTTGGAATGAATTGTGGATAATGTTTAAAAGCCAGATCGTGCAACACCAATAGCTGAGGAATATTTGTTGTTAAACTGCAAAATCCATACGGCTGAATTAATACATCGGTTTTGATAGAACGCAATGCCAGCGATAGTTTCACATCGTACCAATATTTGAACGAAAGTGCATGCCTTGCTTTTGGAGAAACAATTATTGGTGTGATGTTGGATGAAAAAATAAATTGTTCATCATATTCACGATCGAAAATAAAAATGAATTCGTGCTGCGGAAATTGTTTAGCCAAGCGACTGAATATTTCCTGCACAAAATATCCGTATCCTTCTAAATTATTTTTTTGTAAAAAGATAGTGTTAACTGCAATTCGCATACGAAACAAAAGTAACTACAATATTTTTTGTTGTGTTGATTAAAGAACAAAGCGTTGAAGAGTGCGACGCAACAACAGCTTCATTCTTATTCTTCAGCTAAGTACAAAAAATTATTTCTTTTGTTTAGCTGCCCAATCGTCCATTTTCTTTTCTACAATTTCCAAAGGCATACAACCATCTTTTAAAAACTCGTCATGAAAAGCAGATAATTTAAAATTATCACCCAATTGTTGTTGATATTTATTTCTTAATTCACGAATTTTTAATGCACCAATTTTATAACTTAATGCTTGTCCGGGAATTGCCATGTACCGCTCAATCTCAGCTGTAGCGCCATTTTCGTCGATTGCTTCATTATCCATCATGTATTTAATGGCTTCTTCTCTTGTCATGTTTTTTGTGTGAATAGCAACATCAACAACTAAACGAATGGCGCGATGAATTTCATCGCCCAAAGCACCCATGTATTGATATGGATCGGTATATAAGCCCAATTCTTTTCCTAAACTTTCGCAATACAAAGCATAGCCTTCGCCATAAGCACCATACCATAAAAAGCGGCGAAACTTTGGCAACTTTTCGTTTTCCATTTGCAACGAACCTTGATAATGATGACCGGGAATTGCTTCATGTAAAAACAAACTTTCCATGCCGCTTGTTGTATTAAATTTTGTTGCATCTAAAATAGGAACATAAAAAATTCCGGGACGAGAACCATCAGGCGAACCGGGATTATATTCAGCACTGGCGCTGGCTGCACGAAATGCTTCGGTTTGACGAATTTCGAATTTTGATTTTGGAACTCTGCCATACATCTTTTTTAAATTAGGCTCCATCTTTGCGTGAATGGCATGAAAAGCATTCAACACATCTTCGGGTTTTTTGTAAGGCATAAATTGTTTATCGGTTTTCATGAATTCGAAAAACGATTTCAGATCGCCTTTAAAACCAACTGCATTTTTTACACTATCCATTAAACCACGAATGCGTTTTACTTCGGATAAACCGGTATTATAAATTTCTTCTGATGTTTTATTGGTGGTTGTCCAGAAAGCAATTTCATAATTGTATAATGCTGCACCATCGGGCAAAGTGCTGATGCCGCTTGAGTTTCGAGCTTTTGGCAAATATTCGTTCTTTAAAAAATCGCCTAATTTTATATAAGAAAAAATAATATTTTTTTGAATGGATTGAGCAAACGCTACTGTCAATCTTTTTTTATCGGCATCCGAAAAATTTGTTGGTAATTTATTGATGGGACCATAAAATAAATTCTTTGTAACATCACTATCAACCATTGATTCCATTTGTGGAATCATCTTTTGTACCAATGATTTTGGCAACACATAATTTGCTTCAATTCCTTTTCTGAAATAATGAATCGCACTATCGGTCCAAACACTAAAAGCATCCATACGTTTCAACCAATCATCATAATCTTTTACAGTTTTAAAAGGTTGATTGCCTTCACCACTTCCTAATTGACCAAAGTCTAAAGTCATTCCCCAAAATTGATTAGCCGGAATTAAGTTGGTATGAAATTTAAAACCTTCTAAACTAATTTCCATTTCGCGTTTAAAAATATCGTAGCTGATCTTATCATTATCATTCAATTGTTCTCTCTCGAATTTTGTAACATAAACCAGGTAACGATTAAAAAAATCTTTTTCTTTTTTGCGGTACTCATCTGTAAAATCTGCATAGAGCTTATCGTTGTAACGTGCGTCACCAATGGCTGTTGCTTCTAAAGGAAATAATTGCAAACGCTCTTCGTAATATTTATCAAATAAAGCTGAAAGCTCTTTATTGTCTTCGTTGTGTTGATTGGTATTACTGAGTTTGCAACTGCTGAAAACAGTAATTAATATTGCTAAAAAGAAAATTATTTTTTTCATTAAATTGTTTTGAAGAATGAATATAAAGAATTGCAGCATTAAAAAAGATTAAATTGTATAAGATGATTACATCTTTTCCACCTGCTCTTTAGTTGCAATATTTGTTTGCTATTTTTACATCATGGCATTAGAGCAATTAGATTTATTTTCTGTTGGTAAAAAATCTTCTGAACAGGAGAAAAGCAAAACTGTGTTTACTGATGATAAAATAAAAGTGAAGATCAAATCTAAAAAGCAAGAATCATTCATCGAAAAAAATACTGAAGAAAAAAGAGGCAGAAAATCTACCAAAGAAATTTACGCATCGGTCGATTTGATTGATATACCTGATGATGAAACACTTAATCAAAAATTATATTACAGTATCAGCGAAGTAGCGGGATGGTTTAATGTTACAGTTTCACAAATTCGTTTTTGGGAAAATGAGTTTGATATTTTAGAACCTAGAAAAAACAGAAAAGGCGATCGGTTATTTCGCATTGAAGACATTAAAAATCTGCAATTGATTTATTATTTATTACGCAACCGAAAGTTTAGTATCGAAGGCGCCAAAGAATATTTAAAAGCCAATAAAAATAAGGCGGAGCTTCATTTACAGCTTGCTGAGTCTTTAACGAAATTCAAATTATTTTTATTGGAATTGAAATCGAATTTGTCTTGATAATTTTCCAATCACTCAATCGATTTATAATTATGAAGAGAATAATTTTTTTATTTTTTATAGTTGCATTTATTTCCTGTTCATCATTTCACAAACTTTTAAAAATTAATTATTCAGTTGTTCCTGATGACAGAGCAAAGATTTTAAAAGGAGTAATTAATCGTTCTATAATTGAGAACGATACCTCGTTCGTATGGTTTAAAGAAAATATGAAATGGGGGCAAGTTGATGAAGCGGCAGTCGCGATTTTTAAACAAAAAGCCAATCAATTTAAAATGATTGTTTTTGGAGGTACCTGGTGTGAAGACACGCAAAATATTTTACCGAAATTTTATCGCTTGGTTGATAAAAGTAATTATCCCGAAAAAAATATTGTGCTGATTGGTGTTGACAGAAAAAAAGAAACCATCAATGAACTGCATAAAAAATATAACATCACAAATGTTCCAACATTTATAGTTTTGAAAAAAGGAAAAGAAATTGGAAGAGTTGTGGAATTTGGAAAATCCGGATCGATCGAAAAAGAATTAACGCAGATTATTGAAGGAATAAAATAATTATTTGTTCTGAATTACAACATCCATATTTTTTGCAGCCAAATCAATTTTATTTTTGTCAAGTAGGTCAATTACGCTTAAATTAATTTCTTCACGAAGTGCATTAAAATTTTCAAATGTTTGTGGGATGATGGTAAAATAATCTACTGCAATGATGTGTGCATTTTTTCCGGTGTCTTGCAAATAAACAAACGAATTGGTTATATATTTTTGTTGTTGCAATAAAGTTTTAATTTCAGATGACAACTTTTTTAATTGTTCAGAAGTAGCAGACAAGCTAAGCTCTAAACTCAGTTCCACCTTGCGTTCTGTGCGAAGCGTGATATTATCAATAATGGTATCAACCATTTGTTTATTGGGAACAGAGATATATGTTTTTTGTTCGGTTCTGATGCGAGTACTTCTTAATCCAATTTTTTCGATCACACCTGTAAAATTTTGAACTTTCACTAAATCACCGGTGATAAATGGTTTGTCGAAAAAAATAATGAATGATGCAATTAAATTCTCTAAACTTTCTCTTGTAGCCAATGCCAACGCTGCACCAACAATACTTAATCCCGTTAATAAATTACCAATGTCTTTATTGAATGCTAATCGCAACACCAATAAAATCCCGATGATGATGAGAATAACTTTAAAAAAATCTTTAAAGAAGACAATTAGTTGATTGTCGATTTTATCGTTGTTGATATTAGCTTTCTCTTCTAATATTTGGGCAATAAATTCAATGGTTCGGATACACAATCTTATAAATACAACTATAATGATTGTTACTCCAATACCACTTACAATATCTTCGGTGTTAAGATGATTATGATAAAATTTGAATTTAAAAATTATCGGAAAAGTCAACCTGTCTAATGCAGTGTACGCAATAAAAACTATTAAAAATCTTTCAATAGGTTTAATAACAAGATTCAGAAATGCTTTCTTCTTTTGCGAAATTTTTTCGTTGATGATAATTCCCAATAATTTACTTGCGAGAAACCGAGATAGCAATCTTTTAATGATTAGAACGAGCAGAATGGTTCCAAGAACCAAAAGATATTCTTCAACAGTATTATCTAAAAAATTATAATTTAAAATTTCTTTCATCCTAAAATATTATTCTTCCCATTTTTTTAATTCAACGTTGCTGCCATCAAAAGTGGCGTAGGTAAAATTGCGAATCCAATCGCCAAGATTTATATAGTGACTTTTTTCATTCAAAGTAAAATCAATTGGAAAATGACGATGACCAAAAATAAAATAATCGAAATGTTCTTTTTGTAAAATTTCTTTGCAGTAAACAATTAACCATTCGCCATCTTCTCCTAAAAAATGTTCATCACTTGTGCCCGTTTTTTCCCTACTTTTTTTGCTAAAGTAATTTGCCAAACCCATGCCCCACGTGGGATGCAGCTGACCAAACAACCATTGGCATAATTTATTTCGAAATATTTTTTTAATGAATTTATAACCTTCATCACCGGGGCCTAAACCATCACCATGACCAATATAAAATTTCTTATTATTCCATTCGAATGTTTTTGGTTCGAAATAAACAGGAATATTTAATTCGTTTTGAAAATAATTTTTCATCCACATATCATGATTGCCAACAAAAAAATAAATCGGTAATCCTTTATCAGTCAATTCGGCCAATTTTCCCAACAAACGCACATAACCTTTTGGAATAACCGTTTTATACTCGTACCAAAAATCAAAAACATCACCCACAATAAAAATGGCCGAAGCATTATATTGAATGAGATCTAAAAAAGCAACGATCTTTTTTTCACGAATTAAACTATTGTGTACATCAGGTGCACCGAGATGAAAATCGGAAAGAAAATAAATTTTTTTATCGGGGCTAACATTCATTCCTGTCAATTATTTATTTCTTGATGCATATTCCAACATATCACCATTTGCGATGATTGGTTTTCCTTCAACTGATCCGGCAAACCAATAGATCCAAGCTTGTTCTGTTGTATCATTTATAATAACAGTAACCATTTCTCTTTTGTATAAAGCCATCTCTCCAATTTCTACATTCAATCCTTCATAATCATCTAACTGTGCTAACGCCCAATCAAATTCTTCTTCATCTTTTATTTCATATAATTCGCCAACTATAAAATTATTTTCATCTGTTGCAATGGCAGCTGGATACTGGCCCATATCGTACAATTTACCTTTTACTTTTGCATTGCCAATTAAACTAAAATAACGACTGATGTAATCGTAAGCGGTACTTTGAAAACCACTTCTCAGCGAGCCGTACACAAATATTTTATAAACTGATTTCATAACAGGATAAAGATAAATGCAATCTGGTTATTTATTCTTCTGAAGTAAATTTATTTTGAAATTGAGTTAGTACTAAATCAAAAAAATGCCATACTCATTATTAAACTTAGAATTAGTTCTATGGTATTTTAATAATTACGTTTGCGCCTAAACCTAGCCCTTGTGAAATGTTTCTTCCTGCGAAAGTATAAAAAGCAGAACCATATAAAATTATGGTTCTTCGAAGCTTTATTCCATAAGAAGCATTGAGTTTAAATGTTTCGTAATCCTTTACTTCTTTTGGATTGATATTAGTAGTTGTATTTGTGCTAAAAGAACCAACGCCCTGCATATTTAAAATAAGTTGTTGCGATCTCCTTATAATAAAAGCAATAGAAGCATCAGCAATAAGTTGTTGTGGACCATCCGTAGTAAAATAGTTTCGATAAGATAATTGATACATCAGGTATCCATCATTTTTTAGAAACTTTGGATTTATGTTGTAATTGATTGTAAAATCAATGCCATGAGCAGCATATCCCATTGGCAATTTTCCGGTTGGATTAGAATACATTGGAAATATTCCGGAAAGTTGAAAGGTTATATATTTTGTATAGTCTTTATTTTCTATGCTATAGGCTAACCCAAGCATCGCATCTCCCAGATCACTTCTTTTAGTAATATTTCCGCCTTGTTGTGCCGTTTGAAAAACATACGATGCATTACCTATAAAATCTAATCTACGAGTAACGCCATGTGCTACATAAAACGAAATGTACTCCGATCTAAAATAGTCGTTGGGATTATTTGAATCTTTTAAAAGCCAGTTGGCATCGTAAATTTTATTGCTGTAATAATGATTATAACCAAGCCCAAAAATACTTCTGTACTTTCCAACTGGCCAACCTGCAAAAGAATAATTGATGGTGACTAGAAAAATAAAAGTGATGAAAATTATTTTTTTCATTAAGTATTATTTTTTTGAATAAGCTAATTTTTCAAGTAGCCATTGACTTTGAAAATTTCTGTGTCTCATCGTTACTTCATGAGCCAAAAGATGAAAAGAATAAGTTTCGCTTTTTTGTTTTGTTGCTTTACTTAATTTATTATAAGCAGCAAAAATTGTTGAAGGTGGTGCCATTATATCTAATAATCCTAATCCCAATAAAACAGGGCATTTTATTAAAGGTGTAAAATTTTGTGGGTCAAAGTAATCCATCGTTCTTAAAATATTTTTCATTGTGAGACCGGGAGAATGTTGTAAGTAATCTTTGTATTTATTAACAGGCCATTCAACCGGATTTTTTCTTCCGGAAATTTCAACAAGATTATTTATATCGCAATAAATTGGATTATCTGTGATACAGGCTTTTACCCGATGATCTAATGCGGCAGTAACCAATGCCAAAGCACCACCCTGACTTCCACCGGTAACTGCAATGCGAGATGTGTCTATGTTTAAACCGTCATCGGAACGAGAATAAATAAAATCTATTGCTCGAATGCAATCCATATAAGCACCTCGATAAATGTATTTGTCTTTATTATCAATATCGTATAAAGTATAATCGTATTCTTTTTCTAAAATAATATCACCCTCAGCTTTTGTTGATCTGATATTAAATTGAAAGATCACAAAGTCATCAGCATATAATGGTTTTAAGGTTACTCTATATCCAGGAAAACCAACCAGAACAGGATAATAACCTCCAACTTTAGGACTTGTAAGCCAACCATAAACAGTAACCCCACCCAATGATTGCATTTCAACACGATAAACATTATGCGAAATGGTAGAAAGTGAAGGATCGAATTTGACTGAATACTCGGGATGTACAAGACTTAAATCACTGATTGTTTTTTGCCAAAAAGAATCAAAATCTTCGGGCATATGCACCGGTGTATTTATTTCTAATGCTCTGTAACCAAAAACATTTCTTATGGTATCGTCGTAATCGGTTAAGTTGATCTTAAAATATAAATCGTAAATACCGGGCTCTTTAACAGGAATTTCGTAGACAATTTTTTTCTTTTGACCAGATCTTATTTTGAAATCAGTTTCTATAACTCCAACAATACCGCCTGATGGATATTTAACTTCAATCGAAATCTTCCCTTCTTGTGTTTGGCTGTAATGGTTGAAAATAGACACGTCGTATGTTACTGGATGGGATTGATCGAATAAAGCGTCTTTTTGATGAGGAGCAATTTTTACATCAAATGTCCCGGTTTTTTTTCTTGTCCATTCACTTCTGTTAGCAGATCTTTTTTTAAAGAGGTTAGTTGAGGAACCGTAAATGGTAGTACTGTTTAGTATAAAAGAACAAAAAATACCAAATAGAATTCCTTTACTCATATATCTCCAATGTTTATAAAAGATGTAAGCAGAATCAAATAACGTATATATTAAAGTTATAGTATTTCAATGACTCTTAAAACATGATAATTTTTTTGAAACTGAATTCTTCCTTGAAAAACGATGAAACAAATTATTCAGAAATGGAAACTCTCTTTCAGGTAATACAATTCATAATAAGGGAAATGCTTTGTTGAAGGAGTTATTACACTTGAAAGATTTTATTTTTTATCAACTAAAAAACAAAATACTTCTTTAGGACCATGCACACCAACCACTAAAGTCTTTTCAATATCGGCTGTGCGACTTGGTCCGGTTGCCAAAGTAATCAATGAAGGGAGATTGTTTTTGTATTTCTCATTTACAATTTTCAATCCGTCTTTAATATCGTAAACTAATTGATCGCTATATGCAATACAAATATGAACAGGCGCATAAACACTAGTAGTTCGGCCACTTTGCTGTGCGCTGCTCATTAAAATACTTCCGGTTCTGGCAATTAATAATTCGCAGGTGGTGATGGAAGCATCACAGGTTTTAAGATTTGTTGCGTTATAATTATCAAATCCGTTTGCGGATAAATTTTGTTTTAAAATATCTTCAACACAATAAATTTTTTCCCATTTTCTCGCAGCAATTAATGTGTTGAGTTGTTGCACCAATTCTTTTTCATCAAAACAAAAAGAAAATCTTCCCAATAAGCCTGTAAAATTTTCTGCGAATTCAATTTCCAATTCTTTTGTTGATAATTGAAATACAGAATCGTTTCCTTCACTTTGCGGAAATGGAACAGGCACCGGATGTGCCAGTGCCTGTCTGATTTTTTTTAAAATATTTTCTTTCGCTGTATTTGCCATTACTTCACAATTACAGATGTTTAATTTTCTATTTTAGGAGTAGGAACTTTATCGTCAACAATTGGAAGTGGTGCAATTATATCAGCCGGAGGAACGCCACCAATTGGATCGGGTTCTATATCTTCTAAAATTTTCTTTTCTTCAAATGGACGTTTACCAATCAATAATTCAACATCGCTTTTATGCAAAACTTCTTTGTCTAATAATTCTTTTGCCAATAATTCTACTTCAGCTTTTTTCTCTTCAAGTAATTTTAATGTACGTTGATAAGCGATATCAATAATTCCGCGAACTTCTTCATCAATAATTTTTCCTGTTTCTTCACTAAATGGTTTTGTAAAAGTTTGTTCTTGTGTAGGATCGTAGAAACTTACATTACCAATTTTATCATTCATGCCATAAGCAGTAACCATGCTGTAAGCAATACGAGTTATTTGTTGCAGATCGTTTGAAGCACCGGTAGAAATTTTACCGAAGAAAATTTGTTCAGCAGCACGACCACCTAATGTCATACAAATTTGATCCATCAATTGATCGGTATTATATAAGTATTGTTCTTTTGGTGTGTATTGCGCGTAACCCAATGCTGCCGTACCTCTTGGAACAATGGTGACTTTTAATAATGGATAAGCATGTTCTAAAAACCAACCACAAATTGCATGGCCTGCTTCGTGATATGCGATCACTTCTTTTTCGTAAGGAGCAATAATTTTATTTTTCTTTTCCAATCCACCAATCACACGATCAATCGCATCTTGGAAATCGCTCATGTCGACAGCGAGTTTATCTTTTCTTGCTGCGATCAATGCGGCTTCGTTACAAACATTAGCAATATCGGCACCTGCAAAGCCCGGTGTTTGTTCAGCCAATTTATAAATATCTAAAGTTTCAGAAATTTTTATTGGCATTAAATGCACTTTGAAAATCGCTTCTCTACCTTTCACATCCGGTTTATCAATTGATATCTGACGATCAAATCTTCCCGGTCTTAATAATGCGGTATCTAAAACATCGGGTCTGTTGGTTGCAGCAAGAATAATAATTCCGGTATCGCCACCAAAACCATCCATCTCAACTAATAATTGATTCAAAGTATTTTCTCTTTCATCATTACTCATTATGGCATTTCTTCCACGTGCTCTTCCTATTGCATCAATCTCATCAATAAAAATTATACAAGGTGCCTTTTCTCTTGCTTGTTTAAATAAATCTCTAACACGACTTGCACCAACACCAACAAACATTTCTACAAAATCACTTCCGCTTAAACTAAAGAATGGAACTTGCGCTTCGCCTGCCATTGCTTTTGCCAACAATGTTTTACCGGTTCCCGGAGGACCAATTAATAAAGCACCTTTAGGAATTTTACCACCAAGCGAAGTATATTTTTTTGGATTTTTTAAGAAGTCAACGATTTCCATCACTTCCACTTTTGCTTCATCCAATCCTGCAACATCAGTAAATGTGATATTTACTTTAGCGCTTTTATCAAATAATGTTGCTTTAGATTTTCCAATATTAAAAATACCACCGGGGCCACCACCACCACCAGGGCCGCCGCCACCCATTTTACGCATTAATAAAATCCATAGACCAACAATAACGATCATCGAAATAACTGTACTAACAATTGGACCTCCAAAAAAGTCAGAATCTTCTTTTGGATAAGTTGCAACATGCGCCACGTTTGGATTTTCTTTATAAAAATCTTTCATTCCATCATCATAAACTTTCCAATCGGTTACTTTAAATTGAAACAATGGAACGCCTTTTACTTTAGCCGGTTCTAATTTTGTTTTTAAGACTTTTTCGTAATAAGGTTTTGAAATACTGTCGGCCTTGATATAAACTTTTACAACACCCTTGTTGGTGATAAGATCTAATTTCTCTACATCACCTTTGGCGATCATGTTTAGTTTTACATCTTGTTCTGAAACAGGAGAAGTTTCGGGTGTAAATCTTCCAAACTGCGAAACCCCTAATAATGTTACTGCAATTATTAAATAGATCCAGTAGATACTAAATTTAGGAGTCTTACGCGAAGGCTTATCATCACCGCCATTAGTGAAAGGAAATTTTGGTTTGTTATCTTCTTGTGCCATAAATCAATTACTTCAATTAATAATTTTTCTGCTAACAGAAATTCAATTTTTTTTAATCATCATGCCCCGTAAGCGGCGCATCGTTCCACATTTCTTCTAATCTATAAAATTTTCTTGTGTCGGGTTGCATAACATGTACCACAATGTTTACATAATCAATCAAAACCCAATGCAGTCCTTGTTTTCCCTCGTGTTTATAAGGTGCCTCATCGCAATTAAATCTTACTTGTTCTTCAATAAAATCACTAATGGCTCGAACTTGCGTTGTACTTGTTGCCTGACAAATAATAAAAAAATCTGCAACCGCTTCTGGAATTTTACGAAGATCCAAACTTACCAATTGCTCACCCTTTTTATCTTGAATAGCTTTGATAATAGTTTTAAAAATTTTCGAACTGCGTGTCAGCCTGGTAACTGTATTCTTTTTACGGCTGTCTAAAACGGAAAGAGTTGTCAATAATTTATCGAGTTTTTTTGTAAAATAATTTTTGTTTACCAACTTGAAGTTCTTTATGCAACTTCTGTTGCGTCGCACTCTTCAAAGCCTTTTTCTTTATTCGGCATTTAATATTGGAAATAATTTCAATTAATATCCAACCTTAAAATACCAAGCTTCATATATCTTCGTCAAAAGTAATAATTCTTTGCCATCATCTTCTACCATAAATACTATCGGGCATCCATTCATAGAATTAGATTCGGTAGACAGCACCAATAACTATGCCTTTGACAAGCTGCAAGCAAATTTGGCTGCACATGGCACTGCATTCTTTGCCCATGCACAAACCGCGGGAAAAGGGCAACGCGGCAAAGTTTGGAATACTGAACCAGGTAGCAATATCATCATGTCTGTAACACTCGATACATCTTTTATATCAATACATCAGCAGTTTTTACTGAGTGTTGTTGTTGCTTTATCGGCATACGATTTTTATAGTAAATATGCAGGAGATGAAACGAAAATAAAATGGCCAAACGATATTTATTGGCGTGACAGTAAGGCAGGAGGTATTTTGATCGAATCAAACGTTAAAACAAATTCGTCAGGTGGTTCGATTTGGAAATGGGCTGTTGTTGGTTTAGGAATTAACATAAATCAAACAAATTTCGCTAAGCATTTGATCAATCCTGTTTCTTTAAAAGCTATAACCAAGAAAGAGTATGATACAATTTCTTTGGCTAAAGAATTATGCGGTTGTTTGCAAAAACGATTTGATGAATTGAAAAAAGGGGTTTTCAAAAAACAATTAAAAGAATATAATTCACATTTATATAAACTGCATCAATCGGTTCGTTTAAAAAAGAAAAATGTTTCTTTTAATTGCGTGGTTGAAGGCGTAAACGAAAATGGCGAATTAATAGTTAGTGGTGCGGCGCAAGAAAGTTTTGTTTGGGGAGAAGTGGAATGGCAATTAAAATAAACGATCAATTCTTTTTGCAAATTGATGATCTTTTTCTGTAACAATATCTCCGGCACTATGCGTATTCAACCAAATTTCAACCTGATTATAAACATTGGTCCATAAAGGATGATGATCCATTTTTTCTGCTTCAATCGCAATGCGGGTCATGAATGCAAATGCTTCTGAAAAATTTTTAAACACAAATTTTTTATAGAGTTTATTATTTTGTTCTGTCCACATAATTTTATTTTTAATCAACAATTAAAAAACCATATTGCCTTTGGTCTTTATTTGTTCGTTTGTTAATTCTGCCACCAACTGAACACCATTGATTGATTTGATTGCATTCTTAATCCAGATACATTTTTCATCATCAACAATATCACCTTTCATCAACCATAAAAAATCCATGTGTTTAAATTCGGGCAATAAATATTCGCCGTCGCATTGATTGTGATAGAGATAATGAATTAAAAAACTATTTGGTTCCTGCGATTGATAAATATTGAAATAATAACTACGATCTTTTTTCTTTAAATGAATTTCATTTTCTGAATTTAAACGAAAATCAAAACCAATTAAATTATTCAATTGCCAGCAGAACTGAAAATTTTTCAAAGGAGCTGTAATGCCCAACAGCCGGGTTTCTTCGAAGAAATCTTCATTCAGTAAATCAATATCTAATTTTAGTTTGCTCACCTTAAAATTCAATATTAAATTCTTTCTCTTCGTTTTTTCTTTTAATTACCAATTTTGTTCTATCGCCTTTTTTAAACTTGCTTAATGTTTGCATATAACTCATCACATCAACAAATTTATATTCGCCCATTTGCAATAAAATATCTCCTGCTTGCAATCCAATTCGTTCAGCTAATTTACCACCGCTAACACCATCAATTCTAACGCCTGTACCGCTATAACCATAATCGGGAATAACTCCTAAACTAACAGTAAACTTACTACTTCGACCAGCTTGTGGCTCTCTTGTTTTTGTAAAAACTAATTTGCCTTTTGTATCAGTAGCTGCAATTAATTTATAGATATATTGAACAATTTCTCTTTCGCCATCATAATTAATTTTATCCCAATCATCTGTTGCTTTATGATAATCGGAATGACTTCCGGTAAAGAAAAATAATACCGGCATTTCTTTTCTGTAAAATGTTTCATGATCGCTTGGACCACTTCCCGAACTATCAAATTTTATAATTAAATTTTTATTTGCTGTAGAAATTAATTCGCCCCATGTTGGAGAAGTGCCATAACCGCCAATGGTTAATTTGTGTGTGGTATCATATCTTCCAACCATATCCATGTTGATCATATAATTGGCAGTGATGTTTGTAGTTGGATGTTCGGCCCAATATTTACTACCAAACAAACCCAATTCTTCGGCCGAAAAATTAAGGATGAGATAATTGTTATTTTTTGGTGATGATTTTTTGAGCATCCTTGCTAATTCAATCAAAGCCGCAGTACCACTGGCATTATCATCGGCACCATTATGAATAACATGACCGGTATCCAACGCATTTTTATCTTCACCATAACCCAGATGATCGTAATGTGCACCTAAAACAATTGTTGTGGCAGCATTATTATTGATGAAACCAACAACATTTCTTGCTTTACGAATTCTTTGTTCAAACACAACTCCTAATTCGATATTCAATGTTGCTGAAACATCGCTGAAATATTTTTTAAATCCATCTTTGGTTAGATAAACAACAGGAATTTTTGTTGCAGCAGATTTGTCATTTTTATTGAACAAAATATTATCTGTAATTGCAGAACTGTTATACAACAATAAAGCTGTTGCACCTTTATCGGCAATTTTATCAGCTTGTTTTTTGATATCATCGAAAATATCAAAATGCGGATTGGATTGATTTTCTTCCAACACATCTTTTACATCAATGAACCACGGTTGACCAGTTTCGTTCAAAGCCACGGCCGGCGTGCCCTTCGCCGTTTTACTTGCACTAAATGCCAGTGGAAAGAAATCAATATTTAATTCAGCACTCTTATCATTTATTTTAATGAAAGTATGATGAACATTAGCTTGTTTTCCTTCATCAATTTCAAATTCCTGAACATACCCATTGTTGCCACGTGGTTCAATTCCTATTTGTTCGTATTGTTTGCAGATGTATTGCATAGCTAACACTTCGCCTTGTGTTCCCGTTCTTCTGCCTTCTAATTTATCATCGGCTAAATATTGAACATGCAGTTTTAAGTTAGCAGCGATTTCTGTATTCGCCTGTTGTTCCATTTTTAGTTTTTTCTTTTTGCTTTGAGCCAAAGAAAAGAGGGGAATCAATAAAATAATAAGTAATAGTTTTTTCATCGAAAGTATTTGTGTTGGTACAAAAGTAATTGTACTTAGTTTCTTCTGTGTTATTCTTTATAAATATTCTTTTCCCAAACGCGTAACCCATAGCTATACTTCGCAGTTACATTTGCTTCCTGCAAAAAAACTATTTGAAAGAAAGATTATTACATATTGCATTAGTGGGCAATCCCAACAGCGGCAAAACCTCGCTGTTCAATGCTTTGACGGGATTGAACCAAAAAGTGGGCAATTTTCCCGGCGTAACAGTTGATAAAAAAACTGGTACAATTTTATTGGAAGAAAATTTAAAAGTTGAGTTAATTGATTTGCCGGGAACTTATTCTTTATATCCACGCCGTGCCGACGAATGGGTTTGTTATAAAGTTTTGATGAATGCTGATGAGGAAATTAAAGCCGATATTATTTTAATAGTTGCCGATGCGAGTAATTTAAAACGTAACCTTTTATTCTGCAGTCAGATCATTGATTTAAAAGTTCCGGTTGTTGTTGCATTAACTATGAATGATCTTGCAGCAAAAAACGGAATTAAGATCGACGTTGCTGGATTGCAGGCAGAGCTTGGTGTTCCGGTGATTTCGGTAAATGCAAGAAAGAACAAAGGTTTATCGCAATTAAATAAAGTATTGGCACAAGTTGTCAAAAAGAAGAATGAAACATCGCCGACGGATTTTATTGATAATAAAAGTTTAGCACCTGCTTCCATTGAAGCTGTTCAAAAAATATTTCCGCAGCTGAGTAATTATGCTGCAATACATCATCTCATCAATCATGAAAATTTTCCTTTCGATCAAACAACGCAGGATGCGATTGAAAAAATAGAAATCGATAATAAATTTAATCCAACTAAAACACAGGCCGAAGAAATATTAGAGCGTTATCAGCACATTAAACAGATCATGAAAAATAATGTGATAGAACCTGATCCTGAGGAAAAGAAAATGCTCACCAATAAACTGGACGATATTTTATTGCATCGAAAATGGGGTTACTTAATTTTATTATCAGTTTTATTTTTATTGTTTCAAAGTGTTTTTTGGTTAGCACGTTTTCCGATGGATGGCATTGAGTGGTGTTTTATTCAAATCGGAAATTATCTGCATTCAAATTTACCTGATACTTGGTGGAGTAATTTAATTACAAACGGATTAGTTGCAGGATTAAGCGGCATTATGGTTTTTATTCCGCAGATCATGATATTATTTGGATTGATCACTATTCTGGAAGACAGCGGTTACATGGCGCGAATTAGTTTTTTGAGCGATAAATTAATGCGTAAAGTTGGATTGAACGGAAAGAGTGTAATGCCTATGATCAGTGGGTTTGCGTGTGCTGTGCCTGCCATCATGAGTGCCAGGAATATTGAAAATAAAAAAGAAAGATTACTTACCATTTTAGTTACACCATTGATGAGTTGCAGTGCAAGATTACCGGTTTATACCATTTTAATTTCGTTGGTAATTAGTAATAAATATTACTTCGGATTTTTAAGTTTGCAGGGTTTAGTGATGATGGGTTTATATTTATTGGGATTGGTGATGGCATTAATTGTGAGTTATGTTTTAAAAGGATTTATTAAAATAAAAGAAAAAAGTTTTTTCATTTTAGAGCTACCAATTTATCGTTCACCGCGGTGGAAGAATATTGGCATCACAATGATCGAAAAAGCAAAAATATTTGTTACTGATGCCGGAAAAATAATTATGGTGATCAGTTTGTTGCTTTGGTTTTTAAGTTCCTTTGGTCCGGGTAACAGAATGAAAAATGTGGAAGAAAAATATGCAGTGATGATGCAGCAGCAACCGCTGCAAAAAAATATTTTGACAAGAAATTTATCGGCCGAAAAATTACAAAATTCTTATGCAGGAATTTTAGGTCAAGCAATCGAACCTGCAATAAAACCTTTGGGATACGATTGGAAAATTGGTATTGCCATCATTACTTCATTTGCTGCAAGAGAAGTTTTTGTGGGAACGATGGCAACTTTATACAGCGTTGAAGAAAATGATAATTCATCATTACGGGAAAAACTACAAGCCGCTAAGAATGAGGATGGGAGCAAGGTTTACACATTGGCAGCTGCGTTATCGTTAATGGTGTTTTATGTTTTAGCCATGCAGTGCATGAGTACTTTGGCTGTTGTAAAACGTGAGACAAAAAGTTGGAAATGGCCGGTGATACAATTTATTTATATGACCACACTCGCTTATGTGATGAGTTTGATTGTGTATTGGATCTTTAAATAAGCTGTTTAATTAATTATAATAATCCCACAAAAGTTTCGATAATTCTCTTGTTAATTCCCATGCTTCATTATTAGATTCCCAAGATTGATCTTTATTATTTTTTGTGCAAATACAAAAAATATAACGACAATGTTTTCCATTTACAAATAACACTTCATTTCTTGTTGCATCAACAGCACCACTTTTGCTTGCAATAAAAACATCGGTTGGAATTTGAGAGATGGCATCCTCATCCCAATAATTTCTGCCAAGTAAACGCAACATTTTTTCACTTGCTTTTTGATTGATGACTTCACCTTTTGAAATTTTTTCCATCAATGTTGTCATTTCTCGTGCTGATGTTTGTCCCCAACCAAATTCTTTTCGGTTAACTTCTCTACCGGATGTTCTGCTGTTCACTCTTGTAACCTTCATTCCTAAACTATCCAATAACTCATTGATGCGTGATCCAGTGCCGGCAAGGCTTTGCAGCCAAAGGCTTGCGGTGTTATCGCTCATGGTAAGCATCAGCATCATTACTTTACTTAATTCTATTTTTTCGTTGTTTTTAAAAGAACCAAGAATATCTACACCGGCATACAACAAAGAATCTTTGTAAATTAATGGTTGATGATATTTTAATTCACCGGTTTCTATTTTATTCATTACACCAATTAATATTGGAATCTTTATCATGCTTGCTGTTGGAAAAATTGTATCGGCATCAATCGCAACAGTTTTATTTTTTTTCAGATCGTGAACAAATACACCAACTTGTCCGTGAAAACCCGTTAATAAATTTTGAATGGAAGATTGTAAATGCTTATCTGTTTTTTGTGCTGAAGAATTGTAAACAGCAAAAAGAAAAAAGAAAAATATTATTCTTTGCATAAAAATGATTGAATGAAAATTGATTTTAAATATACCTGATTTTTAAAGATAGATTGAAATTATAGGATGAAATTGCTGCCATGAAAAAGGAACTTTGAAACGAGCGTGGCAACAGGCGATTCCATGAAAATATACTGTTGGCTCCATAATCATTTTCCAAAACTTATCTTTGCGCAAAATAGTATTTTGAAATGAGTCAACATTTAAGTGAACAAGAAATTATTCGTCGGGAAAAATTAAACAAATTACAACAGGTTGGTATTAATGCATATCCGGCAGCATTGTATCCGGTATCGCATTTTTCGAAAGAAATAAAAGATAATTTTTCGGAAGAAAATAAAGAGACATATGCAAATGTTTGTGTGGCCGGAAGAATCATGAGTATTAATGATAAAGGAAAAGTTTTCTTTATAAAGATTCAGGACAGCAAAGGCATTTTGCAATTGTATGTGAAGAGAGATGAGATTTGTCCTGAAGAAGATAAATCGTTTTGGGATAATGTTATTAAACATGGACTTGATCTTGGCGATATTATTGGTTGCACCGGTTATGTTTTTATTACAAAAACCGGCGAAACATCTGTTCATGCGCAAACCGTTTCTTTATTAACTAAAAGTTTAAAACCATTACCTGTTGTAAAACGCGATGAAGAAGGAAATGTGTTTGATGAAGTAACCGATCCTGAGTTTCGTTACAGACAACGTTATGTTGATTTAATTATTAATCCGCATGTAAAAGAAACATTTGTAAAACGCACCACTTTAATAAATACCATTCGCGAATTTTTAAACGAACACGGTGGATTGGAAGTTGATACGCCGGTATTGCAAACTATTCCGGGAGGTGCTGCTGCAAAGCCTTTCATCACTCATCACAATGCATTAGATGTTCCATTTTATTTGAGAATTGCTAATGAATTGTATTTAAAAAGATTGATTGTAGGCGGATTTGATTGGGTGTATGAATTCAGCCGCAATTTTAGAAATGAAGGAATGGATCGAACACATAATCCTGAATTCACGGTATTAGAATGGTACACAGCATACAAAGATTATTTCTGGATGATGGAAACAACCGAACAATTGTTAGAAAAAATTGCCGTCGCTTTACATGGAACAACTGATGTTCAATTGGGCGATACCATTTTAAATTTTAAAGCTCCATATAAACGCATCAGCATTCATGATGCAATAAAAGAAAATACAGGAATTGATGTAAGTGAAATGGATGAAGAAGGTTTACGTGTTGTTTGCAAACAATTAAAAATTGATGTGCCAAATAATATTGGCAAAGGAAAATTAATTGATGAAATTTTTGGTGCAACCAGCGAACATAAATATGTGCAACCAACTTTTATTATTGATTATCCTGTTGAAATGAGTCCGCTTACAAAAAAACATCGCAGCAAAGCCGGACTGGTAGAGCGTTTTGAGCTGATGGTGAATGGAAAAGAGATTGCAAATGCGTACAGCGAATTAAATGATCCGATTGATCAACGCGAACGTTTCGAAGAACAAAGTAAATTAATGGAACGTGGTGATGATGAAGCCATGTTTATTGATTATGATTTTTTACGTGCATTAGAATATGGTATGCCGCCAACATCGGGAATTGGAATTGGAATTGATCGTTTGTGCATGTTGATGACAAATCAATCTTCTATTCAAGATGTATTGTTGTTTCCGCAAATGAGACCGGAGAAGAATGAATAATTAAAGGCGTGCTTTTGATAAAGCGGCTTTTATTTTTATTGCCTGTATGCTTTATAATCGAAATTATTTTTTGATACGGCTTTTGCATAACAAAAATTATTTTTCTTATTCAGAAATAGTACTGAAATAAAATCTGAGATTATTTGTAAGATTTTAGTTTTCATGTTTGTTGGTTTTATTCGAAAATAAATACTCAATATCGTGCCAAACATTAAAACCTCTGAAATTCAATACAGTTAACGATTGTAGAATCCTGTAATCATCCTTTCAAATCAAAAATTATTCCTGCATTTGGAAAATATTTCCAAATAAAAAAGCTGTTGAAATAGTTCAACAGCTTTCATAACAAAGAATAATATTTTTAATCTCTATAATTTAATGCAGGTTTTCTATCTCCTAATAATGCTTTGTATTGATAATCGCCTTTTGCTTTTTTAAATTCTTCTTTTGCTTTTTCAATTAAAGTTGGTGAAGTAAAAACATCTATGGCAGTTAATGCCATTGTTTTTGCGGCCACCATCATTCCCTTAGTTCCAATCTCAGTTCCACCACATGCAACTGCTTGCCAGCTGTGTGCCGGTGTTCCGGGAATCCATGTTGCAGCACGCAATCCAACTGTTGGTGCAGCATAACTTACATCGCCAACATCTGTTGAACCGCCACCTGAATCTTCTTCTGTTTTTAATGGTTTAATAGTTGCCGCTGATTCTATTGCCGGTGGCTTAGATCCAAATGTTGCTTGAATTTTTTTACCAAATTCTATTTCTTCATTTGTATAAGTTACGCCACCAACTTTTTCCAAATCTTTTTGCATCACATCGGCTAATGTTTTATTTAATAAAAGATCATGTGTGCCGCCAATGATTTCATAATCCATTGTGGTACCTGTTCCCAAAGCTGCTCCCTGAGCGGCTTTCACCACTCTTTCAAAAATAGATTTTACCATATCTCTGTTTGGATGACGAACATAATAATATACTTCTGCAAAATCAGGAACAACATTCGGTGCTTTGCCACCATTCGTAATTACATAATGAATTCTTGTTTCTTGAGGAACATGTTCACGCATCATGTTCACCATATAATCCATCGACTCAACAGCATCTAAAGCACTTCTTCCTTTTTCGGGTGCCGCTGCTGCATGTGATGCAATTCCATGAAAACGAAATTTAGCAGAACTGTTTGCCAAAGCACTCGTCATCGTTACACCATTTTCTGCACCGGGATGCCAATGTATTACCACATCAACATCTGCAAATAATCCTGCACGAACTAAATAAACTTTTCCGCTGCCACCTTCTTCGGCAGGACAACCATACACACGAATTGTTCCGCTTAATTTTTTTTCATCCATTAATTTTTTTATTTCAATTCCTGCGGCAACAGAGGCAGTACCAAATAAATGATGGCCGCAACCGTGACCGGCATCTTTTCCTGCAGTTGTTTTTTCGGGAATCGCTTGTTGAGATAATCCGGGTAATGCATCATATTCTGCAAGAATTGCTATGATCGGCGAACCACTTCCATACGTTGCAACAAAAGCAGTTGGCATATCTGCAATGCCGGCAGTAACCTTGAAACCCGCATCAGTCAAGGTTTTCTGGTGTAATGCCGAACTTTTCACTTCTTTATAGCCAACCTCTGCATAATCCCAAATTTGCAATGCAATTTTTTTATAATCATCATATTTATTTTGCAGATCGGCGATGGCTTCTGATTTAAAAGCATCAACAGGATTTACTGTCACTTTTTTTTGTGCAAATGAAATAAGCGAAATTAAAGTCGTCGATAAAAATAAGATCAGGTATTTTGTTCTTTTCATGTGTGTAGGTTTATGAACTTGAAAATTAATTCTTTTCTGCTTTCAATAACAAATAGTTTTCTTCTAATTTCGTTGCAAATATTTTGAATGAAAGTTTCTGCATTTACTTATGTGCGCAACGGTTTGCATTTAGATTATCCTTTTATAGAATCTATTAAAAGTGTTTTGCCTATTGTTGATGAAATGATTGTTGTGATTGGTGATAGTCATGATAGTTCGCACAAAGCAGTTGAAGATATTAATGATCCTAAAATTAAAATTGTTGATACTATTTGGGATGATGCAACAAGAAGCGGTGGGAAAATTTTTGCAGAACAAGCTAATATCGGCATGGATAATTGCAGTAAAGATGCTGATTGGTTATTTCATATTCAGGCTGATGAAGTAATTCATGAAAAAGATATTCCTGCAATTAAAAATGCGATGGAAAAATATTTGAATGATGAAAAAGTTGAAGGATTCTTATTCAATTTCATTAATTTCTTTGGCGATTACGATCATTACGGACCATCAAGAAGATTTCATCAACATGAAATTAGAATTGTGCGCAATCGCTCAAACATCAGGAGTTTCAGGGATTCGCAGGGATTCAGAAAATTTATTCATCCCGAAAATCAGTGGGAAGAAAAAGGCGAAAAATTATTTGTGAAAAAAATTGATGCTTCAATTTATCATTACAGTTATGTGAAGAATCCTAAAAAGCAATTATTAAAAACAGTAGAGTTCAGCAAACGCTGGCATGAAAATGATGATTGGGTTGCAGAATATTTAGAGAAAAATAAAGATGGTTATGATTTTGGAAGAATAGATTATCTGCATTTATTTACAGCAACACATCCTGCTATCATGCAACAACGCATTGCAGAAAAAGATTGGAATTATGTTTATGATCCTGCAAACAATGATATGAAACCAAAAGAAAAATTAATGAAGTTTTTACAGGATGTTACCGGCAAACAATTTTTTATTTACAAGAATTATAAATTGATTTCGTAAAAGTTGCCGAAAATACTTTTTGCATTCACTGCGTGAATTTTTATTGCCACGAATGCCACAAATGTGCACAAATAAAAATGATGAATAAATTTCAGAACGTTGAAGTGTGCGACGCAACAGGCGATGACATGAAATAAAAAGCTCGTCAAACAAAAAAATTAAACAAACAGATCGCGAAATAATTTTGCGCCGGGCACAACAGAATATTGCGACAGATCAGTAATTCCTTCTTCTGCAAAAACTTCTTCATCTAGAAAAGTATTGCCAGTACAATCTTCAGATGGTTTCGATAAAATAAAATAAGCAGCATCTGCAAGCACATCAACCGTGCGACTCATATTTGCCAAAGCTTCGCCGCCCAATAAATTTCTTACCGCCGCAGTGTCAATCGTTGTGCATGGCCACAAAGCATTTGATGCGATTTTATCTTTCGAAAATTCTTTAGCCCAACCCATTGCCATCATGCTCATACTATATTTTGTAATGGTGTAAGCAACATGCGGGCCTAACCATTTTGGATCGAGATTAACCGGTGGCGATAAAGTAAGAATATGTGCATTATTTCCTTTCTTTAAATAAGGCAAACAATTTTTTACAACTAAAAAAGTTCCGCGAATATTTATGCTGTGCATCAGATCGAAACGTTTTACTTCGGTTTGTTCTGTTCCGGTTAATTGAATGGCTGATGCATTATTAATTACAATATCAATACCACCAAATTTTTCTACTGCCTGTTGAACAGCCGATTGAATTTGTTCTTCGAAACGAATATCGGTTTGCACCGCCAAAGCCTTTCCACCAGAGGATTCTATCTCTTGTGCTGCGCTGAAGATGGTGCCACCGAGCTTAGGATTTTCTTCTGTGCTTTTTGCAGCAATAACAATATTTGCACCTTCTTTTGCTAAACGCAATGCGATAGCTTTTCCAATTCCACGACTTGCTCCGGTAATAAAAACAGTTTTATTTTGAAATGACATAACAATTAAATTATGAGTTGTAAGTTATTAGTTTAAATGAAAATAAAAATCAGGAAGCTAAAAATTCTTTCACGATTTTTTCTGTTTCGATACAAGCTTTTTCTAAATCATCATTTACTATTGAATGATTAAAATGTTTTTTGAAAGTGAGTTCATACGTTGCTTTATTTAATCTCGTTGCAATTGTTTCGGGCGTTTCAGTGCCGCGACTTTCCAAACGTTTTTTTAATTCATCAACACTTGGCGGTTCTATAAAAAGGGATAATGAATTGTGTTGATATTGTTGCTGCACGTGAACTGCGCCATGCACATCAATATCGAGCATGGGAACTTTTCCTTCATTCCAAATTCGTTGTAATTCACTTCTTAAAGTGCCATAATATTTTCCTTCATATACCATTTCCCATTCAGCAAACAGATCTTCTTTTATTTTATGACGGAATTCTTCGATACTCATAAAATAATAATCAACACCATTTTTTTCTTTACCTCTGGCTTCTCTTGTTGCAGCAGAAACTGAAAAAGCAAGTTTTGGAAATTTTTTTAATAAATAATGTGTGATGGATGTTTTGCCCGCTCCTGATGGTGCTGTTATGATAATTAATTTTCCGATCATGATATTTATATGAAGTGCAAAGAAAAGAAAGTTTTGCATCGTTCTGTAAAACGTTTCAGAATACTTCTGAAACGTTTGTTATATCAATTAAATGTAAAACAATTATTAAACTTTTATTTTCTTCCAGCTACCTCTTTTAAATAAGAGAACAGTTGTAATTGTTACACATATTTCTGTTGTAAGTATTGTAACAAAAACACCAGTTGGTCCCCACTTTAAAACAATGGCTAATAAATATGCCAATGGAATTTGAAATATCCAAAACCAAAATAAATTTATTATCGTTGGTGTTTTACTATCGCCTGCGCCGTTGAATGCATTCATCATCACCATTCCCACTCCCCAAAAAATACAGCCAACACTAAAGATGTGTAATGCAGTTACTGCTGTTGCAACAACATCGGCATCGGTATTAATAATGCGAACTAAAAATTCAGCACCAAATAAAAATGATGCTGTTACAATCAACATAAACAGGGCATTATATTTTGCTGTTTTCCAAACAGATTTTTCTGCACGATCGGGGTGTTGTGCACCTAAATTTTGTCCAACCAAAGTAGCTGCAGCATTGCTTAATCCCCATGCCGGCATCAGGAAAAATATAAACCATCTGATGGCAATGGTGTAACCCGCAACAGCGTGACTTCCGAAGCCTGTCATCATTCTTGCTAAAAATATCCAGCTTGCAGATCCAATTAAAAATTGCAATGCTGCAGTAGAAGCAATGTTCAATAAATTTTTCATTATTTTTTTATCAGGAACTAATTGATGCAAATGAATTTTTATAATTCCTTTTCCTTTCAATAAATGATACACCTGATAACTAACACCCAATCCTCTACCGGTAGTTGTTGCAATTGCTGCACCCTGCAATCCGAATTGATGAATACAAATGGGGCATAAAATAATATTGCAAATATTAGCAAACCACAAACTACGCATGGCGATAGCAGCATCACCGGCACCACGAAAAATTCCATTCAATAAATACAGTAACATGATCACAATATTTCCGATCAACATGATGCGTGTATATCCTGAACCTGCCTGAATGATTTCTTTTGTTGCGCCCATTAATTCCAATACATGCGGCGCAAAAAATATTCCTGTTATTGAGATAATGAATGAAATGATGATTGCCAAAATAATTGCCTGTGCACCATCTTTAGCACCATCTTCATAATTTTTTTCGCCAACTCTTCTAGCTACCATTGCTGTTGCTGCCATGCTTAATCCGATGGCCAGTGAATAAATAATTGTAAGAACTGATTCCGTTAAACCAACTGTTGCTGTTGCGTTTGGTCCAAGTTTACCAACAAAAAAAATATCGACGATAGCGAAAACACTTTCCATGCACATTTCCAGAATCATGGGAATAGCTAATAATAAAATTGCTTTACGAATACTTCCTGTGGTAAAATCCTGATGTTCGCTATCAAGTGATTTTTTTATGAACGAGAAAATATTTTTAATGAGCTTATGATTGATATAAGTAGTCATGATTGAATGAATAAAATAAATAAATGGTAATACAACAAGCATTGAACAAATGCCTGTCAACTGTAATGATAATTGGCCGATCAATAAAACCTAAGCCATGCTTAGATGCTCATAGACGATGTGTTGATGAAAAAAATTTGCTGTCATTATTCTACAAATAACAGTTCAGACAGCAGAATTGTTACAAACTTATAATAAATTTTCAGAAACTTCAATTTTGTAAAATGGTGTATGGTAAAACTTTTTATGTCATACTTTCGATCTTTTAAAAAATATAAGTTAATACTAACTTACATTCATCAGGAAGAGAATTTTTTCAAATTGTTTTAGTTAGAATTAATGATCAAATAATTATCATGTTAGAAAATTATTTTAAACAATTCCGAAGTCAGATTATTGGTAATGAAAAAAAATTTCAATCGCCGTTTGGGGAAAAGGAAATTATTTATGCTGATTGGACTGCAAGCGGTCGTTGTTATCAATTGATTGAAGAACGTTTGAGCAAAGAAGTAATGCCTTTATTGGCCAACACACATACAGAAACCACGGTGACAGGCACTTTCATGACAAAGGCTTATGAAGAATCGAAACAAATAATCAAGAGGCATGTTAATGCAAGCAAAACAGATGTATTGATCTTTAGCGGAAGCGGAATGACCGGGGCAGTAAATAAACTGCAAAGAATTTTAGGATTGCGCGTTCCCGAACGAATCATGGATTATGTAAAAACAAATAAATTACCAGATACAGATGAATTAAAAAACAATGCCATTAGTATTCATAATATTTTCACTAATTATCTTCAATTGGATGAAATATTAAAACCGGTTGTGTTTGTAACACAAATGGAACATCATTCAAATCAAACAACATGGCTAGAAACCATTGCATCAGTTGAAATAATTGAAAATGATGAAAACGGAAATGTTGATCTGCATCATTTTGAAAAATTATTGCTGAAATATAAACATAAAAAAAATAAGATTGCTGCGATTACCGGTTGTTCGAATGTTACAGGAATTGAAACGCCTTATCACCAGATTGCAAAAATAATTCATCAACATGGCGGTTTATGTTTTGTTGATTTTGCATGTTCGGCGCCTTACATAAATATTAATATGCATCCTGATGAGGAAGGTGCCTATCTCGATGCAATTTATTTTTCGCCACATAAATTTTTAGGCGGTCCCGGTACTTCGGGTGTTTTAATTTTCAATAAAAAAATCTATCACAATATTATTCCCGATCAACCGGGTGGAGGAACTGTTGTTTATACAAATCCATGGAAATTTCATGAATACATCACCGATATTGAACACCGCGAAGATGGAGGTACACCACCATTTCTTCAAGGAATTAAAACAGCCATGTGTGTTAAGTTGAAGGAAGAAATGGGCATCGAAAATATTTTGAAACGTGAGGAAGAATTATTAAAAATTATTTTCGATAAATTTTCAACGATAGATAATATTGAAGTGTTAGAAGGTAACAATCATAAAAGATTAGGTGTTGTTTCCTTCATCATCAAAGGAGCACATTTTAATTTCATTGTTAAAATATTGAACGACAAATTTGGTATTCAAACACGTGGCGGTTGTGCTTGTGCCGGAACATACGGTCACATTTTATTGCATGTTGATGAAATAAAATCTTACGAAGTATTAAATAGTATTCACGGTGGTGATCTATCTTGTAAACCAGGATGGATAAGACTTTCCATTCATCCAACCATGACAGATAAAGAAGTTCATTTTATGATGAATGCAATTGAAGAGACCGCAAAAAATTTTACTGAATGGCAAAAAGATTATGTGTATAATCCCGACACAAATGAATTTGTTTTTAAAGACAGTTCTTCAAACGATGATGAAATAATTAATGATTGGTTCTCGAAAAGTTATGCCTGATTAATTTTTTAAGCATTTTTAAATCCTAATTTTTCAGGAGTGATCGGTAAATCTCTCACACGTTTTCCAGTTGCATTAAATACAGCATTGGCAACTGCAGCGGCAAAGCCAATCAATGCAATTTCTCCCAATCCTTTTGCACCAATCGGGTTAACAATAAAATCAGGTTTATTTACAAACCAAACATCAATTGGTGGAATATCAGTATGCAATGGAACATGATAAGTTCCAAAACTTGCATTTTCAATTTCGCCTGTTTGATGATTGAATTTTAATTCTTCTTTTAATGCCATTCCAATACCACCAACGGCACCACCAAGCATTTGACTTCTTGCAGTGTTTTCACTGATTATTTTTCCTGCATCACCTGTTGTAACTACATGTTTTAATTCAATTGCACCGGTTTTAGGATGCACATGCACTTTAACGAAATGAGTAGAAAAAGAAAAGCTTGAATATTTTATTACTTGCGGATTATTTCCCTGAGAATCTTTTACAATTTCTATTGATTGTTTTTCAGAAGCCTTCATTAAATCTGCAATAGAAATTTTTATAGTACTGTCTTTTGTTGAAAAAATATTTTCATTCTTTACATCTATATCAACAGTTTGTAAATTTTTAAATGAATCAATTTTTTGAACAGCTAATTCTTTCAAATTTTGTTTCAATGTTTCGCAAACTAAAAAAACTGCAGAACCCAATGATGATGTTGTTGAAGAACCTCCTTGTCCCGGACCGGGAGGAAAATCAGTATCACCTAATTGAAATTTTATTTTATTCAAAGGCATCTGCAAATTTTCTGCAGCAACTTTAGTCATGGATGTTGTTGTGCCTGGTCCCATATCACTTACAGCACTTTGTAAAATAATATTTCCATCAGCTTTCAGAATTACACGAACAGATGCATTGTTACGTCCTGCACCAAACACACCACTGCCCATTCCATATCCAACCAACATTCCGTTTTCTTTTAAAGTACCCGGAATCTTTGGACGATTTTTCCAACCAATTTTTTCTTTTCCTGTTTCATAGCATTCTTTCAAATACTTAGTTGACCATGGCAAATTATTTTCAGGATTAACATCTGCATGATTTTTTATTCGCAGTTCAACCGGATCCATTTTTAATTTATATGCTAATTCATCCAGCGCACATTCCAATGCATAACATCCTGTTACTTCGCCGGGACCGCGCATCCATGTTGGTGTACTTACATCAAGCGGTAAAACTTTATAATCAGTATCTACATTTTCACAAGCGTATAAAAATCTGGAAACATCAACAATGCCTTCACGAAAATCTTCATAACGAGAAGTGTTGCTGATGGCTGAATGAGAAATGCCTAATAATTTTCCTGATGCATCTGCACCCATTCCAATCTTCTGCCATGATTGCGGACGATAACCAACTAATGAAAACATTTGTGGTCTTGTTAAAACAACTTTTACGGGTCGATTTAATTTTTTTGCTGCAATGCAAGCAGCAGGCAAATTCAACCAAGATCTTAATCCGCTTCCAAAAGCGCCACCAACAAATTCAACAATCACTCTCACGTTTTTTTCTGGAATACCAAATGCGCCGGCAATTGCAGATTGAGTTCGTTTAGGTGCTTGTGTTTTATCGTACACGGTTAATTTATTATCACCATCCCAAACAGCAATGCTGGCGTGCATTTCCATTGGATTGTGTACTTCGATTGGAATGTTGTATTCGGGTTCAATAAATATTGGAGCTGTTTTATAAGCAGCTACATTTCCTCTTTTATAATTTCCGTTTGCTTTTAATTTACTTGCATCCAATCTTGTTTTATGAAAATCAGTTTCAAAATCTTCTTTTTCATATTCTGCTTTTACCAACTTAATAGCATCGGTTGCATTTTCAAAACTATCAGCAACTATTAAAGCAATGGGCTGACCAAAGAATCTAACTTTATTATCACTTAAAACTTTTAATCCTCTCCATTCCTGATTATTTCTTTTTCCATCAGCAGTTAATGAATTATAGCCGGGAATGGTTGGACAATTTTTAAAAGAGATTACATCGAATACACCACTTGCTTTCAAAGCAAGAGAATCATCTAAATTTTTAATTGTTCCTTTTGCAATGGTGCTGCACACAAAAACTCCGTATGCAAGATTTGGTATTTGATGTTCGGCAGTAAACTTTGCTTTACCTGTAACTTTTTCAAAACCATCAGCACGATCATCATCAGCATCCATCTTAAAATATTTATTAAAATCAGACATACATTAAAATTTAAAATTGTTAAACAGGTTTTCCTGATTTCTTCACTTCCATAATTGCATCAACAATATTTTGATAAGAACCACATCGGCAAATATTTCCCTCCATATAATCTTTTATTTTTTCTCTTGATGTTGCTTGTCCTTCACGAACACAAGCAACGGCCGACATGATTTGCCCCGAAGTGCAGTACCCACACTGCATTCCATCGTGTTTAATAAATGCTTCTTGCATTGGATGCAATTGATCTCCTTTTGCCAATCCTTCGATCGTTACAATTTTAGAATTATTATTATCGATTGCCAGCGACATGCAGGAGTTTAATCTTTTTCCATTTACATGAATGATGCAGGCACCACATTGTCCCATGTCACAACCTTTTTTTGTGCCTGTTAATCCAATTTGTTCTCTCAACAAATCCAATAAACTTGTTCTGGCATCAACTTCCAGATTATAAGTTTTGCCATTAATTTCCAACTGCAATTTTTCTTTTGCAATTGGCAAAGGAATTAGTTTATCGAATGAAATTGCCTTTACAAATAAAGAAGGCATTAAGTAAAGTGCAGTGATGGCAGAAGATTTTTTTAGAAAGCCTCTGCGACCCTCATCAACTTTAAATGTTTGCATAAAAAATCTCTTTGCTTAAAAGTATGAAAATATTAAGCGAATAAAATAATTTTTGATTGATGGTAATAATCTTGATTGTAAAAAATAAACTCCTGGAATTTATAATAGAAATTATTTCAAGACACTTTAGTTAGAAACCGCTTTGCAAGCCATTTTCGAACCGGTTCGTCATATAATTTCAAACAGGCATAAGCAATTACTATGGCTGAGAAAATAACTAGTAACGAAACGGGCCAGGCTTTTGAAAAAGGAACTTTGTTGTCACTTACCCATGCGGTGTATAAGTATATAAGAGGGTAGTGTGTAATATATATCGGATAAGAAATATCGCCCAAGAACTTACAAATCTTAGAAGCATATTTTCCTTTCACATCGCCACTTGCACCAAAGTAAACGATCAACGGAAAAATAAATATAACAGTTAATGAATCATACAAACCATTAATCCAAAGATGTTCGCTTCCGCCAATTCTTGGAATTGCAAGAAATATAATGATCATTAAACTGCATAACCAAAATGCGTGTTTAATATTGGCAGGTTTAACAATGCGTGACAATAAAAGCCCAGCAAAGAATGGATACATTAAACGAGCAAGACCAACATGTATTTGTTTTGGATCTATTGACCATCCACCAATAATATCACCATGAGTACTGGTTACTGCTAGATGTATCAATGCAGCGCCTGCTATAAAAACTAAAATTGCTAATAATGTTTTAGAAAATTTTCTGACGAAGAGTGCGTAAAGAATGTTGGCGACATATTCATAAAAAAGCGACCAACCCGGGCCATCCAGCGGATGCATCTCTTGCCATCCTCGAATTTCAAATGATCCGGTTACTGGAAGTAATGTAAAACCAATCAGCATAACAATTAATAATTTCCATACAGGTGTTTGGCTGATGCCGGGCCAATAACCACATGCTTGAAAATAAAAACATATTGCACCAACGATCATTCCCATAACAACCATTGGATGTAATCTGATCAAACGACGTTTGAAGAATTCACTCAAAGTCATTTTATTCCAGCGATCATCATAAGCATATCCAATAACAAAACCGGAAAGCACATAAAAAAAATCAACAGCCAAATAACCATGATTGATGATTTGATCAAGATGACTAGTTGAATGCGTTTCAAAAATATGAAAGGTAACAACCATTACTGCAGCAACGCCGCGTAATCCATCAAGAATAGCATAATGTTTTTTAGAATCCGGATAAACCGATAGAGCTGTATTTGTATAATTCACTTTGATCTCGTTAGTATTTAAAAAATAATGTTAGCATTAATTTTTTTAATTGGCAAACTTTATTAACTAAAGATCTGTTTTATATCATGCCAATGATTTGATATTTATCAAAAAAATTTCTTTTAATTATAAAATCAAGTTAGATAGAAAATTAAATCTTCAAACAATAAATAAGTATAATCAAGACTAGTATTCTAATTAGTTAATCAATATCTTTAAATTCAATAAATAAAAATAGCATGTCACATAACAGAAGAAAATTCATCAGCATGGCAGCATTTTCTGCCGGCGCTTTAACAATCAGCAGTAAGATATTTGGTGCATCAAATCTTCCAAAAGAAGTTGATGATAATTTGCCAAAAATAATTCGCGATCTGCAACCACTAACTGATGGTGTGATACCTATTTCTATTGAGGAAAGAAAGAATAGAATTGCGAAAGCACAACAATTAATGGAGCAAGAAAAAATGGATGCCATTTTTATTGAAGGCACTACTTCTTGTTTTTATTATACAGGTATGCATTGGGGACAAAGCGAAAGAACTTTCGGAGTTGTTATTCCGGCAAGGGGTTCTATCGCTTATGTATGTCCGAAATTTGAAGAAGATAGAGCAAGAGAATTAATTCTACCTGTATTTGGAGATGAAGTTCGTTGTTGGGAAGAACATGAAAGTCCGTATGCATTAATTGTTGGTATTGTAAAAGATCGTGGTGTTAAACACAAAAGAATTGGTATGGAAGAACGGGTACGATTTTTTATATCGGAAGGTGTAAAAAAAGAAGCTCCCGGTTTTGAAATAGTAGAAGCTATTTCTGTTGTTGCAGGATGCAGAATATATAAAACCAAAGCAGAGATCGCATTAATGCAAAAAGCGAATGACGTTACCATTGAAGCATATAAAGCTGCATTTGCAACAATACATCCAGGAATGTCTCAAACAGAATTAAGTGGTAATATAAGTGCTGCATTTCGCAAATTAGGTTTCAATGGTGGTGCATCTGTTCAGGTTGGAAAATATTCTGCATTACCACATGGAAGTATCACACCACAAACAATTCGTGAAGGTGATATTGTAATGGTTGATGGCGGAACAAGTTGTGAAGGTTATGCTTCTGACATCACCAGAACAATTGTTGTTGGTAAACCAACACAAAGACAAATTAATGTTTGGAATGTAGAAAAGAAAGCACAGGATGCAGCTTTTGCTGCAATTAAAATTGGTGCAGCTTGCGAAACTGTTGATGCTGCTGCAAGAGAGGTTATTGTAGCAGGCGGATTTAGCAATGGATATAAATTACCCGGCTTACCTCATAGAACCGGCCATGGCATTGGATTAGAGGGTCATGAATGGACAAACTTTGTAAAAGGAAATAAAACTTTAATTGCTCCAGGTATGTGTTTTAGTGATGAACCAACCATTTCTATTCCCGGCGAATTTGGAATTCGGTTAGAAGATTGTGTTTATGTTGCTGAAGATGGCGCACATTTCTTTTCAAAACAAAGTATTTCAATTGAACAACCTTTTGGTTAATGCTGTTCAATTGAAATAAATTTATTGAGATTGATTTTTTATTTTAAAATTAAAGACCGGTCGTCTTTAAAAGATTTTCAGGATAGCGTGCACCATGAACAATAATTTTTGATGCAGCTTCATTTATTTCTTTGAGATCATCTGAACTAAGTTCAATAAATGCTGCGCCAATATTTTCTTCTAAACGATGCAACTTTGTTGTACCCGGTATGGGAACGATCCATGGTTTTTGTGCAAGTAACCATGCCAATGCAATTTGTGCAGTTGTTCCGTTTTTATTTTTTGCGATCAAGCCAAGTAAATCAACTAATGCTGAATTAGCTTTCAATGCTTCTGTTGTAAAACGTGGTAATGTGCTTCTGAAATCGGTTTTATCAAATATTGTTGTTTCATTCATCTTACCTGTTAAGAATCCTTTGCCAAGCGGACTAAAAGGAACAAAACCAATTCCTAATTCTTCTAATGTTGGTATTATTTCTTGTTCAGGATCTCTCGTCCATAAAGAGTATTCGCTTTGCAATGCAGTAACAGGTTGCACTGCATGTGCACGACGAATTGTTTTAGCCCCTGCTTCAGATAATCCAAAGTATTTAACCTTTCCTTCTTTAATTAAATCTTTCACAGTGCCTGCAACATCTTCGATAGGGATATTTGGATCCACACGATGTTGATATAACAAATCGATCACATCAACATTTAATCTTTTCAATGAACCTTCAACAGCTTTTTTAATATTATCGGGATGACTATTTACTCCTGACATTTTTCCATCCTGAATATTAAAACCAAATTTTGTTGCAATAATTATTTTGTCTTTGAAAGCGGCCAATGCTTCACCAACTAATTCTTCATTCACATACGGACCATACACTTCGGCGGTATCAAAAAAGTTTACACCTTTCTCAACAGCTTGATGCATTAAATAGATCATATCCTTTTTTTCGGGAAAAGGGACATAACTAAAACTCATTCCCATACAACCTAAACCAATGGCAGATACTTCTAATCCGCTATTTCCTAATTTACGTTTTTGTATTTGTGTTGACATAATTCTATGATTTAAAATGATGGAACAAAATTAAACAGTAGCCATTGTCGTAAATAATAAAATACAAATAACAATTTACGAAAATCAAACATTCCTGAATTTCAATGGACTCAATTGAACATGTTTTTTAAAGAAGTTGTTGAAGTGAGTTACTTCGGTGAAACCTAATGCATATGCAATTTCTGATACATTCCATTTGCTATGCTTCAATAAGATTTTCGATTCTTGAACAACACGTTCGGCAATAATTTGCGAAGTGGTTTTTTGTGTAATTTCTTTTACTGCTCTGTTTAAATGAT
>CAIQDX010000052.1 GCA_903870685.1 uncultured Chitinophagaceae bacterium
GCAAGAATGAGTACTGCGGAATTAAAGTCTAAAATAAATAAGAGTATCAACAAAATGGATACTGAAGAATTAAAACAGGCTTGGCTTATTTTAAAAGAAATTTCTGCGCAAAAAGACATTGCAATTATCCCTGTTCAAAAAAAAGAATTAGAACAAAAAATCAATAATGGAATACAGCAGTTGGAAAATGGCGAAGGAACCGACTTTTATGCATTTGTTGGATCACTCAAAACAATGAATTAGTTTTCGGGTTAAAAAATAAAAATGGATGAATTGTATTTGCGTTGAAAAAAATTAATATCATAGAACTATAATTTAGGAACAAAGCTTAGCTTTTTAGAGTCTTAAAGCAGGCGATTCGTTTTAGGATTTATAATTTTTTTATACTTTTATACAAACGAAAGAATGACACCAGTTTTAAATGATATTAAAAGTATGCCTGTTTCGCAAAAAGCCGAACTGTTTTACCTTTTACAAGATGATGAGGAATTGAAACAATATCTTTTTGCAGATAACAGGTTATTGGAAGAATTAGCACGAAGAGATCAGGAATTTGCAGAAGGGAAAATGCAGATCACTACCCGCAAACAACTAAGCACCCGTTTACAAAGTCGCAGGGATGGTTTATGAAGTATTAAAATATCAGATTGTAGATGAGGAAATTATAATCACTATTATTTATTACGAAACTATTTCTCCGCAACTTGCATTAAAGTTTGAAAGTCAGATAGAAAAGGCATTAGATGAACTTGAAACAAATCCCGAATATTATTTTAACCTTGAAGATAAAAACACCGCAGAATAACCATTGAAGGTTTCCCATATTCTTTTATTTATTGTATTGATGACAATCGAGTAATTGTGAAAATGTTATTCCCTTTGTCAGAAGATCCGACAAAACTATGGGATAGAATAAAAAAACCTTAACGATTTCAATTAACGGCATTCATTTAAAATTCCCCAAAGGGGTCCTTCGGACAACATCTAACATCAATAATTATACTTCCCCTTCCATCTTTCTTTTAAAAATTTGCGCAGTTCATTTTCTCTTGCATTATTGCCGGGTTTGTAGAATGCAGTGCCGATGAGCTTTTCGGGTAAATATTCCTGTTCAATAAAATTGCCTTCGCCGAGATGTGAGTATTGATAATTTTTTCCGTAATCTAAATCTTTCATCAATTTAGTTGGTGCATTTCGGATATGCAATGGAACCGGTAAGTCGCCATTTTGTTGAACAGCTTTTTGTGCTTCCATGATAGCAACAACAGCAGCATTACTTTTTACACTCGATGCTAAATAAGTTGCACACTGACTTAAAATAATTCTCGATTCAGGATAACCGATCTTACTTACCGCATCAAAACTTGCATTGGCTAACAACAATGCATTTGGATTGGCATTGCCAATATCTTCACTCGCAAATATCAACATGCGGCGTGCAATAAATTTTACATCTTCACCACCTTCGATCATTCTTGCTAACCAATATACCGCGCCATTTGGATCGCTGCCACGCATACTTTTTATAAATGCAGAAATGATATCGTAATGTTGTTCGCCTTGTTTATCGTACAAAGCGATTTTTTTCTGCGCAACATTCATCACAAGTTCATCGGTGATAATAAATGTTTGTTTTAAAGTCCCTCCTTTGGAGGGGTTGGGGGAGGCGATTAATTCCAACAGGTTTAATAATTTTCTTGCATCACCGCCACTTATATTTAGTAATGCTTCTGTTTCAGTTAATTCAATTTTATATTGTTGGAGAACTTCATCTTTTGAAATTGCTTGATGAAGTAATTCAATCAAATCCTTTTCCTGCAAGGCTTTCAGAACATATACCTGACAACGACTTAATAGTGCCGAATTAACTTCGAAGGATGGATTTTCTGTTGTGGCACCAATTAATGTAATGATTCCTTTTTCAACAGCACCCAATAAGGCATCTTGTTGACCTTTATTGAAACGATGAATTTCATCAATAAATAAAATGGCTTTGGATGTTTCTTTAGCTGCTTCAATAATTTCTCTAACATCCTTCACACCACTACTAATGGCACTTAATTGAAAATAGGGAACTGATAAAGCATGTGCAATAATATTTGCAATAGTTGTTTTACCAACACCGGGTGGTCCCCATAATATCATAGAAGGAATATTGCCTTGCTCAATTGATTTACGAAGAATGCTTCCTTTACCGGTAAGATGTTCTTGTCCAACCAAATCATCCAAAACATTTGGGCGCATTCTCTCGGCTAAAGGTGCAGTGGGATTCATAAATGAAAAGTAAGCAAAATAATTTTCTTACGCCCCATCAAAAACATGGTTGTATTTTTTTAATAAACGAAAAGTGATAACGATGTGGACCAATAAAATAGTTGCAAATGCGGCTAAAAAATATAAAATGCCTTTTGCCATTGAAACAAACGTATCGGCTGTGGTGCCCGGTGGCATATTGTTTTGTTGTTGCACTAATAATTGCCCCATCATTGTTTTAATAAGATTGGGTTGCGTTAATATTAAATAGGTTTGAACAAAACTCATTACAATAAAAAACAAACTCACATAGGCGTTTACTTTTATCAGATCTTTCAATGAATGTTTACATGGTTTTGCCTGTTGAATTCCAATGGTTGAAAATCGATAAGTTGTATAAATATAAATGACCATGCAGGCAATAATAAATACACTTATCAATAAAGCCGGTTGTGCCAATGCTGCTAAGATGGCGAAGAAATCTATGAAAGCAAAAAATCCGGCAATGGGTAATAAAATAAAAAAAAGTATTCGATAGACAGATTCAATTTTCATACACAAGTTTTCTTTGGCGCAAGATGCAATATTTTTTTGAGTTGATTTTTATTGATGATGATTGTGCAAAAATTATTGTTGCTGTTGCCCCATAAAATTATCATCTATCAATAATTCTTTTTCATTATCGGCTACAGCTAACATTTGAACATTTGTTTTTTCTTCAAACACATGCCCATCTTCATAACCAACCGAAACATAGACAGATAATTTTTGTCGTGCCGGTCCTTTAAATGTTCCTTTCGCAGGTGTGCAATCGTTGAAATGATTGCCAACAGCGAGTTTCACGTGTGTATTGGTTACCCAAACATTGTTAGTAGGGTCTAGTCCAACCCAACCTGTTCCCGGAATATAAGCTTCCACCCATGCATGTGTTGCACCTTCGCCACGCATCCCATTTTTATTCGGGCAAATATATCCACTCACATATCGAGATGGAATTTTCAAGGTTCGTAAGATCTGTAACATCACGTGTGCAAAATCCTGACAAACA
>CAIQDX010000053.1 GCA_903870685.1 uncultured Chitinophagaceae bacterium
AGTTCTTGTTTATAATTTACTAAAAATCGAATGGTAACATCAATTACAATTCCTAAAGCAACACTAAAAACAATTACTGTTGATGGTTTTAAAGTAATGCCAATCCAACCCATAATACCCGCAGTAATAATTAATGGAATTAAGTTCGGCACTAATGAACAAAGTAATATTCGGAATGAACGAAATAAAAACAACATACAAAATGCAATCAGCAAGAATGCCCAAAAAATACTGTCCTTTAATCCTTTGATAATAAAAGATGATCCTTCTAAAAAAGTTACGCTGCTTCCCGTGAATGTTACTTTATAAAAAGCTGTATCAAAAATTTCTTTGGCTTTATTTTCGAAATCATTTAATAAAAATGGTAATCGTGCACTTCCGATATCTTTCATATTTACGCTGATGCGGATATAGCGTTGAGAGCTGTCGATAAAACTTGTTGCTAATTTTGTAACTACCGATTTATTATCACTAACTTTTTTGCGCAAAGCAGCAGTTAAGGATGCTGGTATTTCAATCGGTAAAGCATAACTATTGCTATCACCATTATAAAATCCCTGATTGGCAAATTTTAATGCTTCAATGATACTTAACGGTCTTGCTGTTTCATCTCTTGTTGCAATATAATTACTCAGTGCTTCTACATTTTGTAAGGCTTCTAATTTTAATGCACCGCGATTCTTTTTTGTATCCACAATAATTTCTAAAGGCATCACTCCTTTAAAATTTTTTTCAAACCATTTAAGATCGGTATAGATCTTATCTTGTTGCGGAAGATCATCAACTATAAATCCTTCGCTCTTTAATCTAAAGATTCCAATCACGGCAAATACTGTAATTGCAAGGGTTGCAGCATATATCCATCTTGCATGATTGAGTGCCCAGTTTTCAATCGTTACCAAAATTCTTTCTAAGAATTTATTATCCAGATACCTGACATGCTTTGGTTGAGGCGCAGGTAAATAACTTAATATAACTGGAATAAAAATGAGTGAAATTAAAAATAAAGCCATGATATTTATGCCGGCCACCACACCAAATTCTTTCAACAACTGACTTTGTGTAAATGCAAATACTGCAAAACCTATTGCAGCAGCAATATTGCAGAACAAAGTAACAATACCCATTCTTCCCACCATATTTATTAATGCCTTTTCCTTATCATTATTTTCTTTGAATGAAGTATGATATTTATTCAGAAAATAAATACAATTAGGAACACCAATTACAACAATCAATGTTGGAATAAGTGCAGTTAATAGGGTGATATTATATCCGCAAAGCACCATCGTTCCAAAACTCCAGGTAACACCAATACCAACCACAAACAAACTCATGATGGTTGTACTTACCGAACGAAAAAATATGAATAAAGTAATAGCCGATAATAAAAAAGAACCTATTAAAAACCAGTTCATCTCGTCTTTAATTCTATTGGCAATTGTTGTACGGATGTAAGGCAATCCGCTGATATGTGTTTTTATTTTTGATTCAATCTCAAACTTGTTTACAGCATCGTTTATATTATTAATTAATCGTGTTCTGCTTTTACTGTTGACAGTATCTTTATTTACAGTTACCAACATAATATATGAATTGGTTGGCTCGTTGTATAAAATGCCTTTGTAAAAAGGAAGATTTTGAAAAACAGATTTTGCGCTGTCTAATTCTCTTGGATCGGTAAAAGCATCTTTAAAGATTTTATGCGTAATTAATTTGCCGGTTGCAGAATCTTTTTCCAATGTTATTGCGTCCGGAATACTTAAAACTGCTTCAACTGAAACAATTTTTTTTAAGTTTTGATGAAGGATACTAACTGCATCAAATACACGTGGCGTATAAAACTCCTTCGTCTCGAACCCAATTGCCAACACATTTCCATCGCCATTAAATCTTTTTAGAAATTCCTTATATTCTACATATTTAGGATTATCGATTGGAACCGCACGACTAAAATCGTAGCTTAATTTTACCTGCATTGCAAAATAACCCATCACTGCTGTGGCAGCAATCAAAACCAATAAAAGTGATAGACGAAATCTTAAAATGAACCTGCCTAAATTATTCCACATATCCTATTAAATTTATAGACTAAATTAAAGTATTCTGCGACAAAGAAAAGGATTATTCTTTTTGTATTATTGAAACTTTGTGTGTTTCGAAATAAATTAATCATTCATAAGTTTTCTTAACTTGCTTTTATGAATAATAAGAATGAAAATATCAGACAGCTAAGCTTTTATGCAATACTTATTTTTTTAGGTATCTTTTTATTTATGCAACTGTCTTCTTTTTTGCCTGCTTTATTGGGTGCCATTACTTTATATGTGCTGATGAGAAAGCCAATGAATTTCCTCATCAATAAAAAACATTGGAAGAAAGGTTTGACCGCTACAACCTTAATGCTCTTTTCTTTTGTTCTTGTTTTAATGCCGATTAGTTTATTGGTAAATGTTTTATATTCTAAAATAGATTATGCCATTCAAAATTCAAATCAAGTAATTGCTGCAGTAAAACTTTATATCAATCATTTTGAACAGGCATATCATATAGAACTCATCAGTGATAAAAATTTGCAACAAGCAGGCACTGCAGTTGCTGAAGTATTACCACAAATTGTGGGCGCTACTTTTAGTTCGTTGGTAATTGTTGTGATCTTATATTTTATCTTATACTTTTTATTAGTGAATGGAAAAGCAATGGAAGATTGGTTATGCGAAAAAGTTCCATTGAAAAATGAAAACGTAGCATTAATTGGCAAGGAATTAAACACGTTGATTTTATCAAACGCTTTGGGAATACCTATTACAGCTTTGCTACAAGGCATTCTTGGTGCCATTGGTTATTGGTTGCTTGGTGTTAATGATATTCCTTTTTGGTTTGTTGTTACTTGCATTACTGCAGTTGTGCCAATGGTTGGTTCTTCACTAACATTTATTCCTGTAGCAATTTTATTATATGCCGAAGGAAGTGGCATAAAAGGCACGTTGATGTTAATTTATGGTTTTGGATTTATGTACACATTGGATAGTGTTTTTAGAATTGCCATTCAAAAAAGAATGGGCAATGTGCATCCATTGATTACCACTTTTGGTGTAATACTTGGATTGAAATTATTTGGTTTTATTGGATTGGTTTTTGGACCGATATTATTATCGTTATTTATTTTATTGGCGAAAATTTATATCAGCGAATTTGGTGATAAAAAATTAAAAAGTTGAAGTGTGCGATTCTTTCACTGAAAGAATCAGGGGCAACAAAAGTTAAATTGAATTACAGCAGCCGGCTACATAAAAACCATTTTTATTTTTCTTTATGATAATTTTTTGCAAAACAACATTTCCTACATAATCTTTTGCTGTAGTTTTCGTTTATACAAAAAGTCATTGGACATGAAAACTGTTTTTGCTTTTATTTTCATCGCAATTTTATTTACAACAAGCACTTCGTTTAAGAAACCATTTGCAGGAAGCGACGATTATTATATCGTGATTGAAAAGCATAAATACGAGATGACAGTTTTTGATGCTGATGATAATGCATTAATTATTTATCCGGTTGTTTTTGGAAATAAAGATCTTGGTGATAAAATGATGCAAGGCGACAGAAAAACACCTGAAGGCACTTTTCATATTGTTGCAAAAAGACCGCATGCTAAATGGAATAAATTTATAGCGCTTGATTATCCCAACGAAGAAAGTATTGAAAAATTTAATGAACGCAAAGCTGAAGGTTTAATTCCTGCAAACGCTAAGATCGGCGGTGAGATTGGCATTCACGGCACATGGCCACATGAAGATTTTGCTGTTGATCAATTTCAAAACTGGACACAAGGTTGTGTTTGCACAAAGAATCAATACATCAATCAACTCTTCAACACCATGGCAATTGGAACAACGGTAATTATAAAAAGATAAATTCTATTTTAAAAAATCACCAACCGTTTTCGTCCATTTCTCTGTTTCTTTTTTATACAAACTTTCGTGACCGCAATGAATATACTTGATCAATGTTTTTTGATGCGATGCTAAGTTTTTAAAAATAAGGTTGATCTCTCTTTCCGTAACTCGTGGATCATTAATTCCCCACTGCAATAAAACCGGACAATTTACTTTTCCTGCATAATTCCATGGTTTATGATCGAATGCCCAGAAACCTTGTTCGGCTCCACCCCAGAAAGTTAATAACATTGCCAAAGGCTCGGCAGGTAAATGTAATGTTCTTAATCTTCCTTCGGTGGCATCTAACAAAGAACCAAAAGGCATTTCTAAAATTATTTTCGAAGGTTTTAAATTGTAATCGCTGATTGATTTTAATATAGTTGATGCGCCTAACGAAATTCCCCACAACACAATATTCTTTTCTTTCTTTTTTCCAATATAATCATATGCCGCTTTTACATCTTTAGATTCATTAAAACCAATAGTACAAAGATTTCCTTCGCTGTTACCGTGAGCACGAAAATCGATCATCAACACATTCCATCCTAAATTATAAAATGCTTCTGCTTCTTTAATCATACCGCTTCTGCAACTGCCATGACCATGAAACATAATCACAGTGCCGATATGAGGTTTAATGGTATCATCATTCTGACTATCCAAATACCATCCTTCTAATTTTAAACTGTCTTCGGTTTTAATTGTAATTGTTTCGTGTGGTACCAATAAAGAATCAACTACTTTTTTCTTTCCATATTTTACTCCAAAAAATATAGCCGAAAATTTTTCGCCGGCACTCATTTCTTCCGGTCGTTTAGCAGAAGGAACATTGTCATAAAAATGTGTAAACTTATACGCCTGAAAAGCGCTCATCACATTCAATAAAATAAATAAAACCAGAACGGTATAACCAATTCGCTTTAACCATTTATTCATATCGCAAACTTTATGTTGTTATTTTTATTGAGATAAAGTGTCTAATATTTTTCGTTAGAATTTAACTCATCAATTGCAATCTAATTAAAACAAAAGCATCCGCAAATAATTGTTCAACATTAGTTGTGCTTAAATGCCTGCCATCCATCTTAACCTTTTATTAATAGCTTTTTATTAGAAAATAAATTTTATAAAAACTATTTTGTAGTTAAATAAACCTATCAACATGTTAGTACAATCACTTTTGGGAGAGTTTATGCACGAAGCAGAAAACACCCGCAAACTTTTAAATGCAATTCCTGACAGCGCTTTAAGTTATAAGCCTTCAGAAAAAAATTGGAGCACCGGTCAATTAGCATCGCATATTGCCGAAACCTATAACTGGTGGCCTGATACTTTAGATAAGTCTGTATTTGATATGGCTACTTATAAATATGATAAAGGTGATATTTCTAAAGCATCGAATATTGTTGCAAAGTTCGAAGAGAATCTAAAACTAGCACAGGCAAGTTTAGAAAAAGCAACAGATGAAAGTATGATGGAAAACTGGAGCATGGTAATGGGCGATAAAGAATTTATGCCACCAGCACCGCGAATACAAATGGTGAGAGGTTTTTTAATGAATCATTTATATCATCATCGAGGTGAATTAATTGTTTAT
Organism: uncultured Chitinophagaceae bacterium; assembly: GCA_903870685.1. GTDB lineage: Bacteria > Bacteroidota > Bacteroidia > Chitinophagales > Chitinophagaceae > CAIQDX01. Next base: position 5,539 of record CAIQDX010000053.1, read on the forward strand.
TTACGCGCAACAGGTAATAAAGTTCCCGGGCTCTACGGGCCTACTGCAGATGATAAAGGTTAACTTCTAATATTCTTAAAATAAAAATGGTGATCATGAAATTACAAGATCACCATTTTTATTAAATCACTATTTAATTAAATAGATGCTGCACCAAAATAAAGTTGCAAAACTTTTGGAATATTAATTCCGTTTTCGGTTTGATTGTTTTCCAACAACGCTGCCATAATTCTTGGTAATGCCAAAGAACTTCCGTTCAACGAATGTGTTAATTGCATTTTACCATTCGCATCTTTAAATCTGCATTTCAATCTGTTGGTTTGAAAGTTTTCGAAATTACTTACACTACTTACTTCCAACCAACGTTCTTGTGCCGCACTGAACACTTCAAAATCGTAAGTAAGTGCCGATGTAAAACTCATATCACCACCACATAAACGTAAAATGCGGTAAGGCAATTCCAAAGAGATAATTAATTTTTCTACATGCGCCACCATTGCATCCAGCACATCATAACTTGTTTCGGGTTTTACGATTTGAATGATCTCTACTTTTTCAAATTGATGCACACGATTTAATCCGCGAACATCTTTTCCAAAGCTTCCTGCTTCTCTTCTGAAGCATGGAGAATGTGCAGTCATCTTTAATGGCAGATCATCTTCTTTTAAAATGGTATCGCGATAAATATTTGTAACGGGAACTTCGGCAGTTGGTATCAAATAAAAATCATCTTCTGTTGCGTGATACATTTGTCCTTCTTTATCAGGCAATTGTCCGGTTGCATAAGCACTTGCAGCATTCACCATAAAAGGCGGAATATATTCGGTATAACCTGCAGCAGTATTAAAGTCTAAAAAATATTGCACCAATGCACGTTGCAATTTTGCTCCTTTGCCTTTGAATAAAGGAAATCCACTTCCGGTAATTTTTGCACCCGTTTCAAAATCAACGATATCATATTTTTTAATCAGATCCCAATGTGGAATTGCATTTGCGGGTAATGTTGGTTTTACGCCACCTTCTTTTGCTACAACATTTTCTTCTGGTGTTTTACCAATAGGAACTATTTGTGCAGGAAGATTTGGTAGTTGGATAATTTTATCCTGCAATAATTTTTCCGTTGCATTTAAGCTTTCAATAAATGCTGCAACCTGCAATTTGAAATTTGAAACTTCCAACTTCATTAATTCGGCTTCTTCTTTTTTACCCTGACCCATCAACTTACCAATCTCTTTCGATGCTGCATTTACTTTGGATTGTGTATTATCATATTCTGATTGAATTCTTTTTCTTTCATCATCCAAAACAACAATCTCATCAACCAATTCCAATTGCTTAAAATTTTTAACTGCCAATCTTTCTTTAACCCAATCAGGATTATTGCGCAGCACATTCACTTGTAACATACAAATTCGATTTTTGGCAAAGATAATTGTTGCGTGTAAGATGGCACGCTTCAAATACTATCTTTGTGCCGATATGTTTATTAAAGATGACTTACAACAACGCTGGTGGAACCTGGAAGCTAAGCTGACAGAGCGTTTTGGCAAAAAGCCCGATACAGAAGCCGTATTATTTTTAATTGGTATGCAGGAAACGGGTTTTGTGCAACAACAAATTTCGAAAGAACAAAAACAAGACCTGATGCATGTTGCCATTTGCAGCATTTTAAAACCAAGCGGTTATTATGTACTAGAAGGAAATGATGCAGATGGTTGGCCACACTTTAAACAAATAAAAGAATTACCGATTTTTGATTTAATTGAACAGGAAAATTTTTTAAAAGATCATATTCTGCTTTACTTTGAGCAACAAAGTTTTTAATTGTAATTATTTATTATAGAATGATGAAGAATATTTTTTTAGCGATGAGTTTTTTTGCAGTAGTATCAGTTGTCGCTCAAACAAAACCGGTGCAAAAGAAAACAACAAATGTTGCGACAAAAAAAGTTGTTGTTGCAAAACCAAAAGAACGTTTAATAGAAATAACTACTGATTACGGAACAATGATTGCAAAGCTCTATAACGCAACGCCTTTGCATCGCGATAATTTTATTAAGCTGGTGCAACAAGGTTTTTACGACAGTTTATTATTTCATCGCGTGATAAAAGAATTTATGATTCAAGGTGGTGATCCGATAAGTAAAAATGCTGCCGACAGTATCATGTTAGGAATGGGCTCGGCTCCGGGAGAACGCATTCCGGCTGAGTTTCGTCCAAATTTTATTCATAAAAAAGGAGCATTGGCAGCAGCAAGAGATAATAATCCGTCTAAAGCCAGTAGCAATTGTCAATTCTATATTGTGCAAGGAAAAAAGATTGATACCACACAATTAAATGGCATCTATAATCAATCGGTAAAACAGAACAATCTTTTTTTTACATACAGTAATTCTCAAAAAGAAATTTATCAACGAATTGGTGGCACAGCATTTCTCGATCAAAATTATACAGTGTTTGGTGAAGTGATAAGTGGATTAGAAGTTATTGATAAAATCGCATCAGTTCAAACAAATCCGGGTGACCGACCTGCAAAAAATGTTATAATGAAGATGCGTTTATTGAATTAAAATTTGTTTCATATTTGTAATTAAAAATAAAATCACAATGAATTTCCCTTCCAACTTCCGTTACACAAAAGATCACGAATGGATTAGTCTTGATGGCAATATTGCAACTGTTGGCATTACCGATTTCGCGCAAAGTGAATTAGGCGATATCGTTTACGTTGAAATTGATTCAGTTGGTAAAACACTTGCTGCCGAAACAGTTTTTGGTACAGTTGAAGCCGTAAAAACTGTAAGCGATTTATTTTTGCCTGTTGCCGGAAAAATTTTAGAATTCAATGCTGCATTAGAAAAGCAACCAGAGTTAGTAAATAACGATCCATATGTTGGTGGTTGGATGATAAAGTTAGAAGTTGCTGATGTGAAAGATGTTGAAGCTTTATTAGATGCTGCTGCTTACCAAAATTTGGTTCACTAAGATTAAATCATTCGAATTATTTTATATGAATAAGGAAGTCGCTTCTTTAAGCAACTTCCTTATTTTTGTTGAAATATTATCATTTGAAAAACCGATTTCTACAATTTATTCCCGGCATTATTTGGTTTGCAATTTGTTTTTATTTGCTTACAATTCCCGGAAAAGAAATCCCTCAAATCAGTTGGATGGATTTTTATCAAGCTGATAAGCTTGTTCATATTGTGATGTTCTTTACACTTTGTTTTTTATTCTCTTTCGCAATAAGGGATTCGTATGAAAAATATTCTTTGGTTTTAATAATTACCATTACCGGATTATTGTTTGGTATTGCAATGGAATTTGTTCAAAAATATTTTATTCCAAATCGTACTTGCGACATTGATGATATGATTGCTGATGGTATGGGATGTTTGATTTCTTATATTTGGTGGAAGCGGAAGTTTAATAAAGCAGATGTTGATTATCTATAAAAAAAATTGGCCCCGATTGAAATCAGGGCCGCAACCAAAACTAACTGCTTATGAGAAAAATTTTAAACTTTCTTTCTATTTATTAATTATGCAAAAGGCTTGCCAGAAAATCAATTTCAATTGTTAAACATTTCCTATCAGATTCTACCACACTAACAATCGCTGCCCTTGCCATACAAATATCATTATTAAAGACTGAAAGAAATGTCAACGGTTTAAGAAAGAAATGTTAATGATGATAATGAATTAAATCATCAATGGCATATAATAGCTTTATCGGAAGTATTATCAAAATAAGGACTGATATAAGGAATGCCAAGATTCATTCCGCGTAGAATTAAAAGCACAGCCATGACTGCAACAAAATAAGGAACAATTTTTTTCATGGTATTCCGCAAAGAAATACTGATCATAAAACCAAAGTAAGAAAGCATAACCATGAATGGCATAGTGCCCAAACCATAAGATGCCATAAATACAACACCACCTATAATACTTCCTGTTGCCAATGCACCTGCAATGGCAAAGTAAACCATTCCGCATGGTAACAAACCATTGGCTATACCAATTAAAAACATTCCATACAATTGTTTTTGTTGAATATATTTTCCAATGAATTGCTGAAGCTGAATATTTATTTTGTCGAAGAAATTGAGATGCAGAATTTTTTTACTGATGATTGATTGTAGTAGGATGACTAAAATTATTATTCCCAAAATAATGGAAAACCATTGCTGAAAACCTTGCAGAAAAATTTGATGGCCGATATATCCAAACAATAATCCTAACAAAGAATAAGTGACAACTCTGCCAATATTATAAAATAAAATTCCGAATAACTTTTTTGACCTTGGCAAATAATGAATGGGTAACGAAAATGCAATAGGACCACACATTCCCACACAATGGAAGCTGCTGATGAACCCTAAAATTAATCCTGATAAAATTACTTGCCAGTACATTATTTAACGATTACTCTTTTCTCTGCAAAATAATTAAGTGTATCGACCTTCCAACTAAGTTTTAAAATATAATTTGTTTTGGCAAGCAGTTTTTTAGAAAATATTTGTTTCCCTGTTGTATCTATTTGAATAGGAATTTTTTTGTCTTTCAAATCATCGGTAGCACAATAAAACCAAGCTTCTCCTTCGGTTTTAGAATTTTTAGTTTCTTTCGGAAAATTTACAATTACGTTATCGGTATCTTGCGTTACAACTACATCACTCACTTTTGCAGCATTGTCCATTCCATCAATTTTATCCTGATAACGCAACTCATCTTTATAATAATCTTTACTTACCAGATCATAACGTGTGTTGACAGATTTATACACCAATACAGTCATCATAACAGCAAATACAATAAACACAAGTATTAATTTATTACCCCAATTCATTATTAAAATTTTAATGGTTTATTGTTCTGTTATCGGTCCTAGAAAATTAGTTTTTGCATCACTGATTTTTACATTGCCTTGATACAAACCTAAAATAATATGTGTTGATCTTTGATGAATTCTACTTTTTGGTAGAACCACAAAAAACGAACCCGAGCCCTGACCTTCTTTTGCAACAGTAATATAAGGTTTGCCTATCGTTTCAATTTTTCCATTTCCATCTTCTAATTTAATTAACAACGGAACTTCCTTAATTGTTTTATTTACTACTTTAATATTGTACAAATTTGAAATACTGTCGGTGCCTCTTTCCTGATATAATATTCCCGGTGTTCGCATGATGGTTGCATCTACATCTTTTCTTGTTGCTAATAATATACTCAGTAAAGTAAGTACTACGGCACAAAGACCGGTGTATAGTTTCATTCTTGTGGTATAATGCAACCGTTCACCGTTAGCAATAGAATTTTCAGAAGCATATCTAACTAAACCTCTTGGCTTGCCAATTTTATCCATCACATTATCACAAGCATCAATGCAAGCGGTACAACCAACACATTCCATTTGTACTCCATCGCGAATATCAATTCCGGTTGGACAAACTCTTACGCATTGATGACAATCAATACAATCACCTAAATTTTCATCAGCGTGTTTTTTAAAATTACCACGTGGTTCACCACGTTTATAATCATACGCAACGATCATTGAATTTTTATCCAACAAAACACTTTGCAATCTTCCGTAAGGACAAATCACAATGCATGCCTGCTCTCTGAAAAAAGCATACACAGCATAAAATATTGCACTGAAAATGAAAATGGAAGTAAAGCCAGCAGTATGTTTGCTTATTGGCTCTGTAATTATTTTTTCTACTTCGCTTGCACCAATAACATAAGCCAGAAAAAAATTAGCAATAATAAATGCTAAAAGAAAGAACACTAAATGTTTGGAACCAACTTTTATTATTTTATCGGTTGTCCAGGGTGCCGATTTTAATTTTCTTTGAGCAGGTGCATCACCAAGAATAAAGAACTCAACTTTACGGAACATCATTTCCATAAAATTAGTTTGAGGGCAGGCCCATCCGCAAAACAATCTTCCAAATGCAGCAGTAAATAAAATAATAAAGAAAACAAAAGTCACCATCGTTAGACCGAAGATGAAAAAATCTTGCGGCCAAAATACCTTACCAAATAAAATAAATCTTGCGGCAGGAACATTAAATAGAAACAGCGGTCTGCCATCGATTTTAACAAATGGCAAACCAAAGAACACAATAAAATATAAATAACTTAACCAGCTACGTATGCTATAAAATTTACCATTGGGTCTTTGAGCAAAAATCCATTTTCTTTTACCCGATTCATCAACCGTTGCAATCCTGTCTCTAAAACTTTCGCCTTCTGTAATTGGTTCATTAATGTGTTCTGTTTGGTTAGCCATTTTAGTTTTTACTCCGATCTATTTTTTTGTCGAATCTGTTTTTGCTTTTGCTGAATCTGTTTTTGCTGCATTTGCAGTTCCACCATCTTCTTTATACAAAGTTCCCTGAGGATCTTTTGGATTTGGCGGATTAGTTCCACGCAATGATTTAATATAGCTTGCTAACTGTTCAATTTGCAAAGGTGTATAATCATCTTTCCAACTCTTCATTCCTTTATCAGGATAACCATATTTAATTGTTTTGAAAATGTCTTTTACATTTCCGCCATGCAACCAATAATCATCCGTTAAGTTTGGACCAACTAAACCGCCACCATCAGGTTTGTGACATGCAGCGCAAATAGTAGAAAATATTTTTTTAGCAGCGTCTAGATCTTTTGGATCGGTTAATAGTTTTGCTGTGGTCTCATCGATATTATTAGCAGATTTTTTTAAATATTCTTGTTTATCGGCATCAGCTTTTGCCATTTCAATTTTTAATTCTTCTCCACTTAATGGTGCTGAATGTGCAACATGATAACGGTATAAATAAATAGCTGCGAAAATTATACAAACATAGAATCCGTATAACCACCATGGTGGTAAACGATTATCCAATTCGCGAATGCCATCATAATCATGTCCCAAATCAATTTGAGATTCTTCTTTAATTGGCTTGAACTTATTAAAATTATTCCACCAATTTGAAAATGATGTTTCTGTTGCAACAGTCCCATCAGTACTTTGAACAGCAACTGCTTCTTGTTTCAACAATTTTTTCAAGTTTAATAAAAGCACAACTAAAATAATGAGCTCTAAAAATATCACACTTAATAAAATATAAAATGATGTTAGTGACAGGCCTGCAATTGAAGTATCTGCAGCCACTGTAGCAGCCGGTGCATCTGCGGCAAATGCTGCTGTTGTTAAACAACATAATAAAATAATGCTTGCAATTTTTCCTGTGTTATTTTTTTTCTTTTCATCAATAAAACGTTGCAGGTTCAATTTAGCAGCTCCGATAACAACATTTGCTAATAATGCAATTACCAATAACAATCCGGCAATCACTATTAATAAAACAATTGCTAATGGATTAGAAAGTTCAGATGTTGCCGGAGGACCAGCAGCAAAAACTACTGATGGAAAAAGTAAAACTGTTGCAATAATTACTTTCAGTTTTAACCAACTATATTTTTTAAAAAATTTTTTCATTGCTGAATGATTTTATGAGTTTGTTCTTAATTATCTAATGGTATGTGACTTATTTCATTAATCATATTTTTATCTGCTTTCCATGCCCAAAGCGACATGATAATAAAAAAGGATAAAAAAATGGTTAAAGAACTAAGTGCATAAATATCTATACCGGTAACTTTTTCTAAATAATGAATGAATTTCATAATTGATAGTTTTATTACTCAGTTTTTATTTAAATGCAGATGCTGTTTTTTGTTGTCCTTTGATATCGGTTCCAACTCTTTGCAGATAAGCAATTAAAGCCACGATTTCTCTGTCGGCAGGTGCATCTATTTTATCTTTCTTCAAATTAGCTTTTACGGTTTTTGCTTGTTCTATCAAATCTGCATTGGCGAGTTTGTCATATCCATCAGGATAAGGAACACCTAATGTTTTCATTGCTCTTATTTTTGCAGGAGTGATGGCTGTGTCAATCTTGTTATCAAACAACCAAGTATAATTTGGCATGATAGAACCCGGACTCATTGAACGAGGATCCCACATGTGATTGTAATGCCAGCTGTCAGGATATTTACCACCGATGCGAGCTAAATCAGGACCGGTTCTTTTACTTCCCCATTGGAATGGATGATCGTAAATAAATTCTCCTGCTTTACTGTATTCACCATAACGCGCCACTTCATCGCGGAAAGGGCGAATCATTTGTGAATGGCATAAATAACAACCTTCACGAATATAAATATCTCTTCCTTGTAACTCAAGTGGTGTATAAGGTTTTAC
>CAIQDX010000054.1 GCA_903870685.1 uncultured Chitinophagaceae bacterium
CAAGCTGAATTAAAGAAAAAAGGTTTGCCTTGGGAAAAAGCAAAAGCATGGGATAATTCAGCGGTGGTTGGAAAGTGGATCGATATTACTCCTGACAACAGTAAGAATCCCATCAATTTTTCTTTACTGAATAATACAGAATTAGTACAAGTAGGAAACAGAAAAGACATGATCTTTTCTTTTGATTTCATTGTATCACATATATCAAATTATTTTTCTTTAAACATAGGCGACCTTGTTTTTACCGGAACACCCGCAGGCGTGGGTGAATGTGTAGTTGGTGATAAACTGGAAGGTTATTTAGAAAAAGATAAAATGTTTGAAGTAGATATAAAATAAATATAGAAAACCGGATATATAAAATGTTGAACAGAGATACATTGATAACAGCATACAAGCTAATGGTTTCGGCCAAAGCTATGAGCGACACATACGATGCAAACAAACAAGTTTGCAAATATGTGCATTCAACATCTCGTGGTCATGAAGCAATACAAATTGCAACCGGTTTACAAATACAATCATGCGACTGGGTTAGTCCATATTATCGTGATGATAGTATGATGATAGCTTCAGGTTTTACACCATATGAATTAATGCTGCAATTACTGGCAAAAAAAGATGATCCTTTTTCTGCCGGCCGTTCTTATTATTCTCACCCAAGTAATAGAACGGAAGGGAAACCAGGCATCATTCATCAAAGTAGTGCAACAGGTATGCAAGCCATACCTACAACGGGTTTGGCACAAGGCATTCAATATATCGAAGAACATGATTTAGCACTTTTAAAGAAATGTGATAATGGAGAAAAACCTGTTGTGATTTGCTCAATGGGTGATGGCGCTGTTACCGAAGGTGAAGTAAGTGAAGCATTGCAATTTGCTGTGTTGAAACAATTACCAATTATTTATTTAGTTCAGGATAATCAATGGAGCATCAGTGCAGCTGCTGAAGAAACTCGTGCAATGAATGCGTACGAATATGCAGAAGGTTTTAAAGGATTGAAAAGAATGCAATGTGATGGAAGTGATTTTATACGCAGCTTCGAAACAATGAGTCTTGCTATAGCGTATGCAAGAAATGAACGCAGACCGGTTTTGGTACATGCAAAAGTTCCTTTATTAGGTCATCATACCAGTGGTGTAAGAAAAGAATTTTATAGAAGCCGCGAAGATCTGTTGAAACATGGTTTATATGATCCATTACCAAAACTTCGTTTGTTGTTAACCGGTGTTGGTTTAAATGATCATGAAATAAATGAAATTGAAAATATTGCACAGCGAGATGTGATTGCTGCATTTGAAAAAGCAGTTGCTGCTGCTGAACCTGATATCAGATCTGTGGAAGAAAATATTTTTGTTCCAACAAAAATAAACGAAGAAAAAGGGCAACGTATACCAAAGAGCGGTGAAACAATTATGATGGTTGATGCTGCTTTACATGCGATAGAAGAGATCATGGAAGATCATCCGGAAGCAGTATTATACGGACAAGATGTTGGCAAAAGATTAGGTGGTGTGTTTAGAGAAACAGCAACACTGGCAGAAAAATTTGGAGATAAAAGAGTATTTAATACAGCCATTCAGGAAGCATATATTGTTGGTTCAACAGTTGGTATGAGTGCATTAGGATTGAAGCCAATTGTTGAAGTACAGTTTGGTGATTATATTTTTCCTGCATTCAATCAATTAGTAACTGAAATATCTAAATCAAGTTATTTAACCAATGGTAAGTTCCCGGTGCAAATGGTTTTGCGTGTACCTGTTGGTGCATATGGTGGCGGTGGACCTTATCACAGCGGAAGCATAGAAAGTTCTTTATTGAGTATTAAAGGAATCAAGATCGCTTATCCTTCCAATGCAGCAGATATGAAAGGAATTATGAAAGCTGCTTTTCATGATCCAAATCCGGTTATTATTCTTGAACATAAGGGTTTATACTGGAGTAAAGTAAACGGAACAGAAGATGCAAAATCAATTGAACCTTCTAAAGATTATATTTTTCCATTGGGTAAAGGAATGGTTTCATTGGCGGCAGATATTAATAAAGTTAAACGTGGCGAAACTGTTTGTATCATTACTTATGGAATGGGAGTACACTGGGCAAAGAATGCTGCAAAGAAATTTCCCGGCCAGATTGAAGTAGTCGATCTGCGTACATTATATCCTTTAGATGAGGAACTGATATTTGAATCGGTTACCAAACACGGTAAAGTGATTGTGCTGAGTGAAGAACAACAAAATAATTCATTTGCAGAAGCATTATCGCTTCGTATATCCAATCATTGCTATCATTTTCTTGATGCAAAAGTTGAAGTTGTAGGTGCTTTAAATTTGCCTGCAGTGCCCATCAATATTGCATTAGAGGCAGCCATGCTTCCTACTGTTGAAAAGGTAAAAGACCGAATTGCTAAACTTTTAGCATACTAAACTTTCTTCTTTTATTTATTCCTTTATATTTGCAGCCCAAAATGGCGAGGTAGCTCAGGTGGTTAGAGCGTTGGATTCATAACCCAAAGGTCTCGGGTTCAACTCCCGATCTCGCTACTAAAAAGGAATTATCATTATTATAATGATAATTCCTTTTTTTATATTCTCTATTATTTATTCGCAATCAATATAGAATAATAGTTTTTATTTTTTCCAATCCTGTTAATTCTATTTTGTTATTGAAAGAGATTGATGAAAAGGAGATGAACCTTTTGATAAAATGACTGAAATCAAATTATGTTTAAAATTTTTCATTTTGTGAAAGAAGAAAATCTCTAAACCAGTGACCCGATTGTTTAACTGTTCTCAATTGTGTTTTAAAGTCTACATGAATTAATCCAAATCTTGCATGGAATCCTTCCGACCATTCGAAGTTGTCCATCAATGTCCATGCAAAATATCCGTTCACTGCAATGCCTTCTTGCTTTGCTTTTAACAATGCAGCAAGATATTTTTGAAAATAATCTATTCGCTGTTCATCATTCACTACACCATCAACAATTTTATCTTTAAAGAAAGCACCATTTTCAGTAATAATAATTTCTTTTACATTATCATAAGAAGCAAATCGTTTTATCATTCTGTAAAAACTTTCGGCATTTATTTCCCAACCCATTGCTGTATGAGGAACATTTCTTGTTACTGCTTTTACCTCGGATGCTTGTATGATGGGTATAACAGGATTGTATTTAACTGTGATAGGAAAATAATTTTGTAATCCAATAAAATCAAAATCGAACTTTAACCTTTCTGTATATTTCCAGGCTTTATTATGCAAGTGCAATTTTTCCATCAATGCAAACTGATCATCAGGATAACCCAATCCAAGTGATGGTTCAATAAATAAACGATTCAAAAGAATGTCTATTCTGTTTGCCGCATCAATATCTTTTTGATTAGATGAAAATGGAACGACTTCGCTGCAAGAAACAGAAGTTCCTATGTATGCTTTTTTTACAATGCTTCTTATAATTCTTCCCCCTTCTGCCTGCGCCATAGCTGCATTGTGAATAGCCGGAAGAAAATTATTTAATCCTGTTTTTCCCGGTGCATGTTTGCCCAACATATAACCTAAAGCTGTAAATGCCATGGGTTCATTTAAGATGATCCAGTTTTTTACTTTATCACCAAACTCTTCTGCACAAACAGTAACAAATCTGTTAAACCATTTTAATAAAAAATGAGAAGTCCAGCCGCCTTCTTTCTCTAATGCATGAGGAAGATCCCAATGATACAATGTAACAAACGGAATCAATCCCAACTTTAAACATTCATCTATTAATGTATGATAGAAGGCAATGCCTTCTTTATTTATTTTACCTGTTCCTCCGGGTAATATTCTACTCCATGAAATTGAAAACCGAAATACTTTAAATCCCAATGCTTTTGTTAATAATAGATCATCTTTATAACGATGATAAAAATCGCAGGTTTCGAAAGGTTTTGCAGCAGCTTTTATTTTTCCCGAACGTTTTGAAAAAACATCCCATATGGATAATCCTCTGCCATCAATATTATAAGCACCTTCATTTTGCGCAGCAGCAATAGAAACTCCCCATAGAAAATCGTTGCCAAAATTGTTTGAAGAAATTTTTGCGGTAGTAGTCAATTAATAATAATTGAAAGATGTTTGAATGTATGCATAAAATACCTGCTTACTGGTAGTATGATCAACAGATAATAGGTTTTGCGTTCTCGATGTTTTCAAAAATAGTTTTTTACTGTTACCAAATTATTAAGCCATCGTAAATTAATTGTTACTAATATACGCTTTAAAATAATTTATTAATAATTGCTTCATGAATTGATAATATGAATAAAATATTCAGTTAACCTCCATCGATGACTTTTGTTATTAAATGACAAAAGTGATTAAGATATTTATTTTGTTCTCATCATGTCTACTTATAATGGTTTCCTCTTTCTCACAAACAAAAACAGAAAATATAATTATTGTAACATTAGATGGAATGCGTTGGCAAGAAGTATTTGGTGGTGTTGATAATACTTTGATGAAGAATAAAAAATACACTCAAAATATTTCTTCGATCAAAGCAGATTTTTGGAATAATGATATTTATGATAGAAGAAAAAAATTGTTCCCTTTTTTATGGACCGTTGTGTCAAAGCAAGGACAATTGTATGGTAACCGCAATTTTAATAATAAAGTAACCAGTACAAACCCATACAAATGTTCTTATCCCGGATACAATGAAATATTTACCGGTTATCCTGATCTAGCAGTAAGTTCAAATGATAAAATTCTAAACAAGAACGAAAATGTTTTGGAATTTATAAATAAACAACAAGACTTTGAAGGACGAGTTGCAGCATTTGCTACATGGGATGTTTTTCCATTTATTCTTAATAAGAAAAGAAGCAATATTTTTCTCAATTCCGATTTAGACAGTTTGCCACTTAAAAATAATAATCTGGCATTAATTAATGAAATGCAAAATCTTACGTCTAAGCCAATTGATGTGCGTCCTGATGTGTTCACCTATTTTGCAGCAAGAGAATACTGGAAAGCGTTTCAGCCAAAAGTTTTATATATTTCATTTGATGAAACAGATGATTATGCTCATGAAGGAAAATATGATCAATATTTAAAAAGTGCTTATGCCGCCGATAGAATGATCGAGAATTTATGGAACCTTATTCAATCATCACCACAGTATAAAAATAAAACAACATTAATTATTACTTGCGATCATGGTCGTGGTGATTTGATAAAAGATAATTGGAGAGAACATGGAGATGAAGTTCCGGAATCCAATCAAATTTGGTTGGCAGTGATGGGGCCAGATACCGAACCATTAGGAGAAATTAAAACTGCCGGACAGTTATATCAAAAACAATTTGCATCAACCATTGCAGGATTTTTGGGATTTCAATTTACTGCAAATCATACAGTAGCAAGTCCGGTAGCTTCTGTTTTTAATAAACCAAACAGTGAATCAATTATTTATACAGTAAATACAAAATAAAAATTTTAAACCTTTTACCAATCAATTCTAACAAATG
>CAIQDX010000055.1 GCA_903870685.1 uncultured Chitinophagaceae bacterium
GCTGTATGTCAGATAAAAAAATATTTACCGATTCAGGAATTGAAATCAAAGAAGTTTATACTTCTTCAACTATCGGCCGTGAATCGTTGACCGAATTACCCGGTAAGTTTCCTTATACAAGAGGTGTTCAATCAGATATGTATCGCGGTAAAATGTGGACGATGCGACAATACGCAGGTTTTTCTACTGCAGAAGAAAGTAATAAACGTTATCATTATTTATTATCGCAGGGTGTAAGCGGATTAAGTGTTGCATTTGATCTTCCCACACAAATCGGTTACGATAGTGATCACGAATTATCCGAAGGTGAAGTTGGTAAAGTGGGTGTTGCAATTGATAGTATTGAAGACATGGAACGCTTATTTAAAGGAATTAAATTAGAAGACGTTTCTACTTCGATGACAATTAATTCAACCGGATTTATTTTACTCGCTTTTTATGTTGCTCTTGCAAAAAAACAAGGTGCTGATTTGAAAAAGATCTCAGGCACTATTCAGAATGATATTTTAAAAGAATATGCTGCAAGAGGTACTTATATTTTTCCGCCAAAACCATCGATGCGCATCATCACGGATATTTTTGAATGGTGTGCGAAAGACTTACCAAAATGGAATACTATTTCTATTTCGGGTTATCATATTCGTGAAGCAGGAAGTACTGCTGTGCAGGAAATTGCTTTTACATTAAGCAATGGAAAAGCCTACGTAAAAGCTGCACTGGACAAGGGTTTGAACATAAATGTTTTTGGTAAACGTCTCTCTTTTTTCTTCAATGCACACAATAATTTATTTGAAGAAGTTGCCAAATTTCGTGCTGCCAGAAGAATGTGGGCAAAGATGATGAAAGAATTAGGTGCAACAGATGAAAAAGCAATGATGCTTCGATTTCATACACAAACAGGTGGTGCAACTCTAACTGCACAACAACCATTGAATAATATTTGCAGGGTTACCATACAAACTTTGGCAGCTGCATTGGGTGGTACACAAAGTCTGCACACAAATGGTTACGACGAAGCATTAAGTTTACCAACAGAACAAGCAGCAAGAATTGCTTTAAGAACACAACAGATTGTTGCGTTTGAAAGTGGTGCACCAGATACTGTTGATCCTTTGGCAGGAAGTTATTTTATTGAAAGCTTGACCGATGAAGTGGAACAAAAAGCATGGGAATTAGTAAACAAGATTGATGCAATGGGCGGAAGTGTTAGTGCCATAGAACAAGGTTTTATGCAGGATGAAATTGCACGCAGTGCTTACGAATATCAACGCAATATTGAAAGTGGCGATAAAATAATTGTGGGTGTAAATAAATTTAATGTTGATAAAGAAGAACCTATTCCCGGATTTAAAATTGATGATAGTATTCGCCAATTACAAATTGAAAAATTAAATAAATTAAAATCCGAAAGAGATAATACAAAAGTGACTGAATGTTTGCAAAGCATTACTGCAGCTGCAAAAGACGGCACTAACCTGATGCCTTTGGTAATAAATGCTGTTGAAAGTTATTGTACTTTAGGTGAGATAGCAGATACTTTAAGAAAAGTTTTTGGAGAGTATAAATAAACTCAAAAGAAAAAATAATTTGTTTCCTTCAATAAAATGTTGAAACTAATTCAATTAAATTTAGATTACTTAAATACAGTTATCTAAGTTTTTGAAAAAGAAATCAACGATCTTTTGAAAAATCTTGTTAATCATAACAATTGGATTTATATATATTATTTCGGTTTTCATCAGCAAAATAATAGAATTGTTTAATTTAAAAACGTAGTCTTTCCCACTAAAATTGTGTAGTATAAAAAATTACAGGAATATTATGTTTTAAAAACTGTCCCTGAGTAATAAGTTTAAACTGATTTTTCTGAATGGATTACTTTCTTAAAAATTAATTTATATCATCAAACAACAGATAACCGAAAATATTTTTTACATTCATTTTTCAACTAAAAACTTACCATGCTTAAAAAGACAATACGTATTATTTTAATTGTGATCGTTGTTATCGCTGTTTTGTTCTTCAGTTTTGCTCCCGGCATTATTGACAGATCGATGAATAAAGTAATTAATCAAAAGACTGAAGCTGATAAGATTTCATGGTACGATTCAATACCATTCATTGCAGACTTACATTGTGATGCATTATTATGGAACAGAAATATTTTAAAACGTGCTAATCATGGTCATGTTGATATTCCAAGAATGCAAGAAGCCAATGCTGCATTTCAAGTCTTTTCAATTGTAAGCAAAGTGCCACGTGGCATTAATTATGAAAAGAATTCAGATAAAACAGATCAGATCGCATTGATCAGTTTTGTACAATTGCAATCGCCATCCGATTGGTTTAGTATTAAAGCAAGAGCATTACATCAATGCGAACGTTTACATAAATATGCAGAAAAATCTAACGGAACTTTTCGTGTAATTACCAATCAGCAAGAATTAAAACAATTTGTTGAAGACAGAAGTAAAAATAAAAAACTCACTTCCGGTATGTTGGGTTTAGAAGGAGCACATTGTTTGGAAAATGATTTAAATAATCTAGATACTTTTTATAATGCAGGTGTTCGTTATATTGGACTAACACATTTTTTTGATAATGATTGGGGTGGTTCTGCACATGGCGAAATAAAAGGTGGCATTACAGAAAAAGGAAAAGCATTGTTGAAAAAGATGGAAGAAAAACATATCATCATTGATATTGCACATGCATCACCAAAATTAATTGATGATATTTTCGCCAATTCAACAGGACCGATCATTTTATCTCATGGCGGAACAAAAGGAACATGCGATAATGTTAGAAATTTATCTGACGCACAAATTGCTGAAATTGGCAAACGAAATGGTTTAGTTGGAATTGGCATGTGGGAGAAAGCTGTTTGCGGTACCGATGCCGAAGCCACTGCAAAAGCCATTAAATATGTAGCTGATAAAATTGGTGTTGATAAAGTTGCAATGGGCTCGGATTTTGATGGTGCAACAACTTGCAGCTATGATATCACCGGATTTGAAGTTGTTGTAAAAGCCTTAGTGAAAGAGGGTTTCAGCAGAAATGATATTGAAAAAATAATGGGTGGCAATGTTAGAGATTTCTTTTTAAGGAATTTACCTGTTAAATAATTTTTCAGTTTATATTAATCATAAATAAATATTCATTTCAATCAATAAAAAAACCTAACAACAAAGCATGAGAAAAAAACTATTTCATTTAATTTTTTTATTACCATTTGCTGCATCAGCACAAAATATTACAACTGTAATAGAACAACAATCAAAAGCAATTAATGATTCTGTTATTGCTTGGCGCAGATATTTACATCAAAATCCTGAATTAGGAAACAGAGAATATAACACTGCAAATTTTATAGCCAATCATTTAAGAAATATAGGTATCGAAGTAAAAACAAATGTTGGCAAGACTGGTGTTGTTGGAATATTAAAAGGCGGCAAACCCGGTCCTGTTGTGGCTTTGCGTGCCGACATGGATGCATTGCCTGTTGTTGAGAGAGTTGATATACCATTTGCATCGAAAGTAAAAGGCGAGTATAACGGACAACCTGTTGGTGTAATGCATGCTTGCGGACATGATAGTCATGTTGCTATTTTATTAGGCACTGCAACTGCTTTATCAAAAATGAAAAAAGATGTTCCGGGAACAGTTGTATTTATTTTTCAACCTGCTGAAGAAGGTCCTCCCGGTGTTGAAGAAGGCGGGGCTCCTTTGATGATAAAAGAAGGTGTGATGGATAATCCTAAAGTGGATGCCATCTTTGGTTTGCATATTAATTCTCAAACAGATATTGGTAAAATAAAATATAAATCAGGTGCAACAATGGCATCGAGCGATTGGTTTACGGTAAAAATAAAAGGTAAACAAAGTCATGGATCTCAACCCTGGAGCGGCATTGATCCGATAGTTGTTGCAGCACAAATTATTGAAGCATTTCAAACAATTGTAAGCCGACAAGAAGATCTAACCAAAGCACCTGTTGTAATTACTGTAGGAAAAATTCAAGGTGGTGTTCGTGCAAATATTATTCCTGAAGATTTAATTATGGAAGGCACCATCAGAACATTAGATGCAGCCATGCAAAAAGATGTTCATGAAAGAATGAAAATCACTGCACAAAAAATTGCTGAAGCATCAGGAGCAAGTGCTGAAGTATTGATCGATACAAAAACCGAGGTAACATTTAATAATCCTGAATTGGTAAAAAATATGTTGTCTTCATTAGAAATTGCTGCCGGAAAAAATAATGTATCAGAAACAACATGGACAACAGGCGCTGAAGATTTTTCTTTCTTTGGTGATAAAGCACCTGCATTCTTTTTCTTTTTAGGTGGCATGCCAAAAGGAATGGATCCAAAAAAAGCTGCACCTCACCATACACCTGATTTTTATATTGATGATAGTATGTTGGATGTTGGCGTGAAAGCTTTTTGTCAATTGGTTTTCGATTATAGTAAAGTGAAGAAATAAGAAGTCGGAAAGTCTGAAAAGACGGGAAGTCCGAAAGTAAGCATCTACCGACTTTCGGACTTCCGGACTTTCCAACTAATTCTTCCATAAAAATTAAAACACATGAAAAAGATTATTTTATTAAGTTGCATTTTTGCAAGTTCAACACTAATTGCCCAAAAAAAATTAACCCCAGAAATGTTATGGTCACTCGGAAGAGTAAGTGCCACGGGCATTACAAAGGATAAGCAAAATGTAATTTATACAGTTAGTGTTCCAAACATTGAAGAAAATAAAAGTAAGCGTAAACAATTTATCATTCCAATTAATGGTGGAGATGCAAAAGAAATAACATCAACAGATGATCTATTGGTGAATGACAAAATTTCTCCAGATGGAAAAAATATCATCAGCACAAACAGTGTTTTAATAAAAAAAGTAAAAGGAAGTGATTTGTATGCTGATCTTCCAAAATCAAATGTTTATGTTTTCACTTCTTTAAATTATCGGCATTGGGATACATGGGAAGATGGAAAATTTGATCATGTATTTGTTAGTAACAATTTCGATAAAACAACCGATCAAATTAAAGAAAGGCCAGCTCCAAAAGATATTATGCTGAATGAACCTTTCGATTGCCCAACAAAACCTTTTGGTGGTGATGAAGATTTTATTTGGAATCCTGATAGCAAACATGTGTTGTATGTAACAAAGAAAAAATTTGGAACAGATTATGCAATCAGCACCAACACTGATTTGTACGAGTATGATGTTGAAAAAGGAACAACTAAAAATTTAACTGAAGATAATAAAGGTTATGATGTTGCACCGGCATATAACAGCAAAGGGGAATTAGCTTGGTTGCAAATGAAACGCGAAGGATATGAAGCAGATAAACAAGATATCATTGTTTCAAATGGCACAACAAAGATTAATTTAACGCATCAACGCGATGACATTCATGTGGAGAGTTTTAAATGGAGTGAGGATAATAAAAATATTTTCTTCATCGCCCCTATCAATGGCACATTGCAATTGTTTAAAGTAAATTATCCTGATCAAAATAATACTGCAATCATCAATCAAATTACAAAAGGAGATTTTGATGTGAGTGCAATTGTTGGTCAGTCAGGAAATGCTGTGATTGTTTCTAGAACAGATATGAATCATGCAGCAGAATTATATACTGTTGATGTAACAAACGGTTCAATGAAACAATTAACGCATGTAAACGATGCAGTCTATAATACTATCGGCATTTGTAAAACAGAAAGAAAATTTGTTACAACAACCGATAATAAAAAGATGTTAGTGTGGATCATTTATCCTCCCGATTTTGATGCAACAAAAAAATATCCAACATTATTATATTGTCAAGGTGGACCTCAATCTCCATTAACACAATCTTATTCTTTTCGCTGGAATTTTCAATTGATGGCATCGAATGGTTATATCATTATTGCGCCATGCAGAAGAGGCATGCCTGGCTTTGGAACAAAATGGAATGAAGAAATTAGTAAAGATTGGGGTGGACAAGTTATGCGTGATTATTTAAGTGCCATTGATGATGCGAGTAAATTACCGTATGTTGATAAAAGCCGCAGAGGTTGTATTGGCGCAAGTTTCGGCGGATTCTCTGTTTTTGAATTAGCCGGTATGCACGAAGGAAGATTTAAAACTTTTATTTCGCATGATGGTGTTTTTGATTTCAGAAGTATGTACGGAACAACAGATGAAATGTTTTTTGAAAACTGGGAAAAAGGTGGCGCTTATTGGGAAAAACAAAATCAAATTGCACAAAGATCATTTGCACAATCGCCAAGTAATTTTGTTGCTAAATGGAATACGCCCATCATGATTGTGCAAGGTGGTAGAGATTATCGTGTGCCGATTGAACAAGGACAAAGTGCATTTCAAGCAGCACAATTAAAAGGAATAAAAAGTAAATTTTTATACTTGCCTGATGAAAACCATTGGGTATTAAGTGCGCAGAATGCAATGGTATGGCAAAGAGAATTTTATAAATGGCTGTATGAAACGTTGAAATAATGTTGAATGATAGATGTTAAATTGTAAATGCTGAAAAACAGAATTAATCATTTGCAATTTAACATCTATCATTTTTGATATTCTCTTGCACCAAATAATAAACTGCCAATGCGAACCATGGTGCTTCCTTCTTCGATAGCAATTGTATAATCACCACTCATGCCCATCGATAAAATTTTCAATGTTGGATGTTGAATGTTGAATTGATCGAATAATATTTTTAATTTTTTAAACTCACTCCTCACCTTTTGCAGATCATCACTAAAACTTGCCATGCCCATTAAGCCAACGATGGTTATATTTTTCATTTGCACATTTGCATATTCACGCATCAGCACATTTAATTCTGTTTCATCAAAGCCGAATTTTGTTTCTTCTTGCGCAATATGAACTTGCAATAAACAATCGATTACCCGATTATTTTTCGCGGCTTGTTTATTGATTTCTTTCAACAAATTCAAACTATCTACACCATGAATTAAATGAACGAATGATGCTATGTATTTTACTTTATTACTTTGCAAATGACCAATAAAATGCCAACGAATATCTTTTGGTAAAACAGTTTCTTTATCAACTAATTCCTGAACATAATTCTCTCCAAAATCGCGTTGACCTAAATCATACAATTCCTGAATATCAGCTACAGGCTTAGTTTTGCTTACAGCAACAAGTGTTACTTTTTCAGCATTTAGTTCTTCAATCAATTTTTTATACGCTTCTTTATTTATTGCCATAATGATCAAAAAAAATGTGCAAACAAAATTACTTCATTTGCACATCAAGTTATTTTAATAGAATTTTTATTTCAAAATACTTCTGCTGATAACAATGCGTTGTACTTCACTAGTTCCTTCATATATCTGCGTAATTTTTGCATCGCGCATCAATCGTTCAACATGATATTCTTTTACAAAACCATAACCACCGTGAATTTGAACAGCTTCAACAGTAACCCACATGGCAGTTTCGCTTGCATACACTTTTGCCATCGAACTGCTCAGATCATAACTAATACCATTATCTTTTTCCCATGCAGCTTTTAAACACAATAAACGTGCGGCTTCAATGCGTGTTGCCATATCTGCCAACTTAAATTGAATAGCCTGATGTTGTGAAATTTCTTTGCCAAATGCTTTGCGCTGTTTCGAATATTTCAATGCTAATTCATATGCACCACTTGCGATACCTAATGCCTGAGATGCAATACCAATGCGACCTCCGGCTAATGTCTTCATGGCAAAAGTAAAACCAAAACCATCGGCTCCTATCCTGTTTTCTTTTGGAATTTTTACATCATTGAATAAGATTGAATGTGTATCGCTTCCACGAATACCTAATTTATTTTCTTTTGTTCCAACAACAACTCCCGGCGTATTTTTTTCAACGATCAAACAATTAATTCCTTTACTTCCTTTAGCACGATCAGTTTGAGCGATTACCAGATAAACACTTGCCGATGAACCGTTAGTGATCCAATTCTTTGTTCCATTCAATAAATAATGATCGCCTTTATCTTCAGCGGTTGTTTGTTGCGAAGTGGCGTCGCTGCCAGCTTCCGGCTCACTCAATAAAAATGCGCCAACATATAATTCACCATCTTTATTTCCTTGTGCTAATGGTGTTAAATATTTTTGTTTTTGTTCTTCGGTACCAAAAGCTTCCAAACCATAACATACCAAACTATTATTTACACTCATACAAACACTAACACTCGCATCAATTTTACTGATCTCTTCCATCGCCAAAACATAACTCACAGCGTCCATGCCACTGCCGCCATATTTTGGATCTACCATCATTCCCATAAAACCTAATTCAGCTAATTTGGTGATTTGTTCTTTTGGAAATTTTTGATGTTCGTCTCTTTCAATTACGCCGGGCAAACATTCATTCACAGCAAAATCACGTGCTGCTTTCTTGATCATTAAGTGTTCTTCTGATAACTCGAATTGCATAAATTATTTTTTTCTGACGCAAAAATAAGCATTGAAAACAAATAACCTAACAATTGTTAGTTGCATAGCGAACTATTTTTTTGTGGGATGAACTTTTGTATTTCATGGCAGCATCGTTGCGTCGCACTCTTGTACTGCAAACCTATACTCCACAAGGATTTCCGGAATTATTTATTTAAAATCTATTCGCTGAGCTTGTTGTGCAGTGTTAAACCCAAGATGAATTACAGAAGAAAATTCGGAGGAAGAATTATTCAGCAACGAATTCGTATGATTGAAATGAATAAAATAAATTTTCTTTTTATCATTTTCTGAAAGAGATGAGAACTGTTTAATACTTTCTTCAATAAATGGATGCGGAATTTCATTCATCGATCTTCCTACTACCTCCCCATCTTTATAAAAAGTGCCATCCAATAAAGCAACCGAACTTTCTTTAATCATCTCATTAATATTTCTGTCGAACTTTTTCCATTTATCAATATCAGGAATAAAAATTAATTTAAAATCATGATATCGAATGGTGAAACCAACTGTTTCGGTAAACTCATCGCGATGGGGAACAATAAATGGTGTTACAGATAAATTTGCAGAAATATTTATTGCAGAATCTGCTGAAATATTTTGTAGTGAAATATTTTTTAGAGAAATCAATTGACTCCATGGACCATTTTGCAATAAAAAATTTTTCATTCTCGGCATGGCGTAAACATCAAGTGATAAAGTATTCATGGCTTCTCTTCCCAAATACATTAAGCCGGTATAATGACCAATATGACCATGTGTTAAAAATATTGCCTTCGGTAAAATATTGTATTGCGATTTTGTTTGTTTGCGAAACAATTGTAATTGTTCGGCAATATTGGGTGTGGCTTCAAATAGCCACCAGTTATGGGTTTCAGGATCAACCAAAGCAAAAGAAACAACCATTCTTTTTTGAGAAGGATCGTTGACGGCTCTTTTACAACAATCTTTTTCGCAGCCTATTTGCGGATAGCCAGCATCTTGTGAAACACCAAGAATAATTATAAACGGATTTTTATCAATCGATTTATTTTGTGCAATTGCTGCAACAAAAAACAATAAAAAAAATATACCAAGTTTTATCTTCATGCAGCACTAAAAATACTTCTTCTGCAAATTAAACAACACATTTTTATCTGCATCATTAATTGTTTTTGTTGTGTCTTGCATAAAATGTCTTTTAAAGGAACGAATAGCAGCAGTTGTATCTTTCACATCATAACCAACAATTCGCAATGCCTGAATATGATTAAAGTTTGCAGGAACAGAATCTCTCACTTCATCATACCATAAACCAAATCCTTGTTCAGATAATTTTTTCCATGGAAAATAAACATTGGGATCATTCTTTCTTCGCGGTGCAATATCTCCATGACCAATAAAGTTTGCAGCAGGAATATCATATTTCTTTTTAAGGGTTGCCAATAAACTTAATAAACTATTTATTTGTTCGTCGGTAAAAGCTTCAAAACCATTATTATCAATTTCAATTCCTATGGAAGATGAATTAACATCAATCAAATTTCCCCACCTGCTTACACCTGCATGGTATGCTCTCAAATAATCATTCAACATGTGATGAACCGTTCCATCTTTGCAAATAACATAATGTGCACTTACTTTAGAAGCCACGGTGGTAAAGGTTTTCAGCGTTTGTTCGCAGCTGTTTTGTGCTGTGTGATGAATGATGACAAAATTGGGTTTGCGTAAATTAAAATTTGTAGTTCCGGCAAAAAATGCCGGTTGTTTTATTGAATCAGTTACAGGAACTTCGGGTACTTGTTTCAACAGTTTCGCATATTCTTTCTCTTGTTTTTTATATTGCTGATTAGTTGTTGCATACGGAGATTTTGAACAACTATACACGATTGCAATCAGCACTATCATCAAGAAAAATATTTTTACCTGCTTCATAAAATAATTTATAGCAATAAAGATAATTGATTGGTGATTTGCGATATTATAAATATGTAATCGGCTGAAGGCTTAATAACATCGGTCATTGCTGAATATTGTTTTGCAGTACAAGAGTGCGACGCAACCGCAACAACATGCTTGTGGAAAAGCCTGTCAACAAAAATTAATACTGAAAAAATATTTCGGTGGCACCGTAACCAAAACGAGGATCGTATTGATTGATGAAAGTCTTTACTTCTCTTCTTGTTTTTAAAATATCATGAATTTCATCTCGCAATTTTCCAACGCCAACTCCATGAATAACAATTAAACTTGCCTGACGATGAGCTACAGCAAGATGAAACCATTTTTCAAATTCATCTAATTGTTGTGACAAGATCTCGAAATTGCTGAGCTGTTTCCAGTTGTCGGATAATTTTTCGATATGCAGATCAACAACCGATCTTGCCGGTTCTAAATTTTGTCGAATTTTATTTGCCTCATACACTTTATAGCCTTTGGCGGCCAATCCGGTTAACTCAAATTTATCGTCGTGCATTTTATCCGGATACACATCAAATAATTTATACGAAATAGTAGGTTCGTTATTTTTTTTCATTTCTTCGATTCGCTGAAAAACCTGTTTGGGCTTAAGTTTCAGCGATGATTCGAAATGCGGCGCTTTCTTTTTTTCGGGATTCATCAAACTGAAATCGAAATGAAAAGATGCATTGTCGTTTACCGATGCAAAAGAAATATCGTGCAAATAAAAATCATGAAATGAAAGAATATCGGTATGTAATTCAAAATCATTTTCATTCGCAAATTTTTGTGTATAATGAAAAGAATAATTTTTATCGGTGCGATTAATTAAATGAATTTTTAAAAGATCGACAACTTCATCATTAAATTCATCCAAAGAAAATTTCGGAATAAAAGATAACCAAACACCATCGGCAACTTTTGCTTTTGTTGGTGTAGGTTTTTCTTTTGGAAGATTATCAACAAATACTTTTTCTTTTTTCTTTTCAACGATCTTTTTTTCAGTAAAGCGTTTGAAATAAGGAAAATCGATTTGATCCATGTATGCAGGAAATTTAACGCCACGAACATTTATCATCACCATTTTATCGTTCATGATCTCTTCCACTTTTCCCTCTTCATTACTATGCAGCACAATTATATCGTCGCCAATTTGATATTTCATTTTCGATTTTATTCCTTAGATAATTTACTATTTTTTCTTCCGTATAAAAAATATATACTTAATCCCAAAGCCATCCATACAAAGAACCACATCCAGCTGATAGCAGGTATTTCAATCATCAAATACAAACAACACAAAGCTCCTAAATTTGGTATCAATGAATAACTTCTAATAAAACTTAAAGTTGCAGTAACAATAGTTATCGCAACAAAAACAATAAATAAATATTCCTGATAACTTTCGTTTCCGAAATTAGAAAATGCATCCTGAAAACGTTGATGAAATAACCATACAAATAAAATAACTATTAATGGTAGAATAAATTTACCATTGATGTATGGCAATTTAAAACTTCCCTGTGTTGTATTTTTCATTCGTGGCAAAACCAATACACCAAAGCAAACCAACACAAATGCAAATAGAGTTCCAATGCTTGTTAGATCGGTCATTAAACTACTTGGCAAAAATAAGGATGGAATACCAACTAATAAACCTGTGATGATTGTTGCAAATGCAGGTGTATGAAATTTTGGATGTATTTGTGAAAATTTTTTAGGCAATAATCCATCGCGACTCATGCTCATCCAAATTCTTGGCTGACCTAATTGAAACACCAACATCACACTTGTTGTTGCAACAACTGCGCTGATGGAAATGATATAACCGATCCATCTTAAATTTAATTTATCAAACACATAAGCCAAAGGATCGGTAACTTTTAATTCAGCATATTTTACCATTCCCGTTAAAACCAATGCAATTAAAATATAGAGAACAGTGCAAATAATTAAAGAATAAATCATTCCTCTAGGCAAATCGCGCTGTGGGTTTTTACATTCTTCAGCTGTTGTTGAGATGGCATCAAACCCAATGTAGGCATAGAACACAGCCGATACACCTGCCAGCACACCACCAAAACCATTTGGCATAAAAGGATGCCAGTTATTTGTGTTCACATAAAAAAATCCAATAGCAATTACTAAAACAATTACAATTATTTTAAAGATCACCATAAAGTTGGTGGTCTTTTTACTTTCTTTAATTCCGATGTAAGCCAGGATTGTAATCAACACAACAATTATAAATGCAGGAAGATTAATAAAGAAATGTTTACCTGCAATTATCGGTGCGCTGTTCCATGCATTAACAGCATATTGCATCACATCAGTCAATGGTTTATGTGCAGTTGTTGCAACCATTGCTTCATCAAAATTTCTCGATGCGGTAATTGGATCCAACAATAACCAATAAGGTAAATGAATACCCAAACCTTGCAATAAATTATCAAAATATCCACTCCAACTTATTGCAACAACTATATTACCAATTGCATATTCTAAAATCAAAGCCCAACCAATGATCCATGCCACCACTTCACCAAAACTTACATAGGCATATGTATATGCACTGCCTGCAATAGGAACACGACTTGCAAACTCTGCATAACACAATGCACTGAATCCGCATGTTACAGCGGTTATGACAAAAAGAAATGCAATTCCTGGACCACCATTATATGCAGCAGTGCCGATGGTAGAAAAAATACCTGCACCAATGATCGCTGCAATGCCCATGAATGTTAGATCACGAACACCAAGAACTTTATGCAGTTTGAAAGTGTGTGCATCAGTTAATCCTGCTTCAGTATCGGCAACAATTTTTTCAATAGACTTCTTTCGGAAAAGCGACATGAAAATTATTTTGATTGAATGAGGAAGATAGTAACAAATTAATAATCTCGTTGTATTAAAAATGCAGCAAGTTCAATCAAAGGTTTTTTTCTGATCGAAAGCACTGCAATCTCTTCTAAATGATGCAAAGCTTTTTGATAATATTTTTCTTTCAATTGATTTGCC
The DNA here is from genome assembly GCA_903870685.1 of uncultured Chitinophagaceae bacterium. Classification (GTDB taxonomy): domain Bacteria; phylum Bacteroidota; class Bacteroidia; order Chitinophagales; family Chitinophagaceae; genus CAIQDX01. Next base: position 13,455 of record CAIQDX010000055.1, read on the forward strand.
CATTCATCAACATTGCATGCTTTATAAATAGATAAAACTTTTTCAACTTTATCTGAAGGATTGGTTTTAATTAATTCGTTTAATTCTTTTTTTTGATCATCAGATGCAGAGGCTAAAGTATGCAGCATTAAAAAAGTTTTTTTATTTTGGCGGATATCGCCGCCAACATCTTTCCCAAACTTTTCGGGATCACCAAAAGCATCTAAATAATCATCTTGAATTTGAAAGGCAATGCCTAAACTTTTTCCAAACTCGTAGATGTGTCGGCAATTATGTTCGCTTGCACCACCAAGAATTGCACCCATTTCTAAACTTGCTGCTAATAAAACAGAAGTTTTTAAACTGATCATATTTATATAATCATCCATCAAAACAACTTCTTGTTTTTCGAAGTCCATATCTAATTGTTGTCCTTCACAAACTTCTCTTGCAGTTTTATTAAACAATGATAAAATTCGCGGTAAATACTGAACATTTATTTTATTGATGTAATCGTAACTTCTTATCAGCATTACATCTCCGCTTAATAGTGCTGTATTTGAACCATATTTTTTATGCACTGTTTCCATACCGCGACGCAAACTTGCAGCATCCATAATATCATCATGAATCAAAGAAAAATTATGAAAGAGTTCTATGGCAAATGCAACATGATAAGTATCGGGATTGATCTCATCAAACAATTCATTTCCCATTAAACAAATAACAGGGCGTATTCTTTTTCCACCTAGTGATAAAAAATAATCGCCCGGTTCATACAAGGTTGATGGATGCTTTGGAAAATGATCGATTGCAAATCGTTCTGCGAATATTTTTACAAATTCATTAAATGTATGCATATCGCAAACCTAAACAGAAAAGCAAAAGAAAGTTTAAAATAGTTTCGAAAAATATTTTTTAAGAGTTTAGTGGGAATATTTTGGCATGATATTGTCTAATCTTGTTTATAAAATTAATCCTCATGAATAAGATCATTTTAATCGCTGCATTTATTTGCATCAGTACAATTAGTTATAGTCAGGAAATTAATACAGGCACGGATTACAAAACATCAATTGGCATTAAAATTTATCCCGGTGCACTGGATATAAAACATTTTATTAAACCAAATGTTGCAGTTGAAGGTCTTGCTTATATCTGGCAATATGGAATAAGAACAACAGCCTTATATGAGATCCACGGTAAAATTAGCGGTGTAGAAGGATTGAAATATTATATCGGTGGCGGTGCACATGTCGGTTTTTATAATAACAGATGGGCTATTGATTTTCCAACGAGGCAAACCGGTTTAGATATTGGTGTTGATGGCGTTATTGGATTGGATTATAAAATTCCTGGTGCTCCACTAAATATAAGTTTCGATTGGCAACCATCGATTGATTTAATTGGGTATAATAGTTTTGATGCAGGTTGGGGTGGATTAGGAATCAGGTATACTTTTTAAAGATAAAAGCCTCTGAAAAAAATCAGAGGCTTTTTTATAAAACAATTTGCGTTTATAATTTAAAAAGACTGTCAACAAATTCGTGTTTATCGAAGATTAAAAGATCATCGATCTTCTCTCCGATTCCAATAAATTTTACCGGAATTTTAAATTGATTGGCAATTGCCAAAACAACACCGCCTTTTGCAGTGCCATCTAATTTTGTAATGATGATTGAATTCACATCGGTTGCTGCAGTAAAGTGTTTGGCTTGTTCTAAAGCATTTTGTCCTGTTGAACCATCCAGCACCAACATTACTTCATGCGGTGCATCGGGTAAAATTTTAGAAATGACACGTTTAATTTTTGTGAGCTCTTCCATTAAATGAGCCTTGTTATGCAAACGACCAGCTGTATCAATAATTACGATTTCAGAACCTCTTGCAATAGCACTTTGAACAGTATCGAATGCAACAGCGCTTGGATCGCTGCCCATATTTTGTTTTACAATCGGCACTCCAACTCTTTCACTCCAGATGGTCAATTGGTCAACAGCAGCGGCACGGAAAGTATCAGCAGCACCAAGAATTACACTATGACCGGCTTTTTTATAATTATATGCCAGCTTACCAATTGTTGTTGTTTTGCCAACACCATTCACGCCAACAACTAAAATGATATAAGGTCTTTTGCCTTTAGGAATTTCGAAATTTTTGTAGGATTGATCATCAGCATCAATTAATACCGCTTCGATTTCTTGTTGAAGTAAATTATTCAATTCACTGGTATTAATATATTTATCAAGCTTAACTCGTTTTTCAATTCTATCGATAATTTGAATAGTAGTTTCAATTCCAACATCGGCACCAACCAAAGCTTCTTCTAAATTATCAAGCACTTCTTCATCAATTGTGCTTTTACCAGCAATGGCTTTACCGAGTTTCGACAAAAATCCTTCTTTGGTTTTTTGCAAACCAACTTCAAGACTTTGCTTTTCGCTTTTTCCAAATAATTTATCGAAGAATCCCATGCTAAATACGATTAGTTTGATCAACAAGGTTTTTGATTGCTCAAGTTGTTGTTGCAGTTGAAGAGTGCGACGCAACGAGAGCTGAACAAAGTTAGTGCTGCTGGTAACCAAATAATTCAAACAACAAAAAAAGCCGTCTCAACCAAAGGTCGAAACAGCTTTTAATTTTTTCATTGGCAAATTACTTTGCTAAGAAATCTTTTACTTTATCCTTATGCACAATAGCTTCTTTAAAAGTATATGCACCAGTTTTAGGGCTGCGAACAGCCTTGATTACTTTTGTCCAGTTTTTTGCTTCAGCGGCGGCCTTTTGGTCTTTGGTCTTGATCGCTGTTTTTGCTGCTTTTGCCATGACTATTTAATTTCTTTATGAACAGTTACTTTTTTCAAAATAGGGTTATACTTTTTCAACTCCATTCTTTCTGGAGTATTCTTTTTGTTCTTTACAGTGATGTAACGGCTTGTGCCTGCAACGCCACTTGTTTTGTGTTCGGTACATTCCAAAATAACTTGTACTCTGTTTCCTTTTCTTGCCATTGTAATTAGATTTTAGAACCTTCGGCTCTTAATTGTTTGATAACTGAATTTAAACCATTTTTATTAATGGTACGAATAGCTTCAGTAGAAACCTTTAATGTAACCCAACGATCTTCTTCTGCAAAAAAGAAGCGTTTGGTTTGTAAATTAGGTAAGAAACGACGTTTAGTTTTAATGTTTGAGTGAGAAACACTATTACCAACGATTGGCTTTTTACCTGTAACCTGACATACTCTTGCCATAACTCTGATTTTTTCGGACGGCGAAGGTAAGGAACAGTAACTAAATAGCAATAGAAAAAAGCTGTTTTTTGGATAATTTCTCCACATTGTTAGGATAATTTGGATTTGGCTTGAATCAAAACCTGTAATTATTAACAATATCCATTTCCGATCTCCTAAATAAATTAAACTATTTTGCAATCTATTCTATTTTGCTTTGGCAGCGAACTAAAAACAAAAAATCAAAAAAAAATTTTTACCTTGCAAACGAATAGAACCTTTTATGAAATTTCTTCGTAGTAATTTAGATTTCCTCGATCATCCCGCAAAGGGATAATTATTTTTTTGCTTTTAAGCAATCAGTTTTTATTACATTCTCTCATATTATTCATTAATTTATTTTTATGTTAACTCATACCCTGTCTGAGAAAACTGCTTATTATTTGCAGTTAGAAGATCAATTTGGTTCGCATAACTACCATCCTATTCCTGTTGTTTTGGAAAAGGGTGAAGGTGTTTTTTTATATGATGTTGAAGGCAAACGTTACTATGATTTTTTGAGCGGATATTCTGCAGTTAATCAAGGACATTGTCATCCAAAGATCATTCAAACATTAATTAAGCAAGCACAAAAACTTACTTTAACATCTAGAGCATTTCATAATAATTTATTAGGTGAATACGAACTATTTATCACTTCGCTATTTGGATATGATAAAGTTTTACCAATGAATACCGGTGTTGAAGCTGTTGAAACTGCACTTAAGTTAGCTCGGAAATGGGCTTACAATGTAAAAGGCATTACAGATAATCAGGCAAAAATTATAGTGTGCGCTGATAACTTTCATGGTCGTACAAGTACGGTAATCTCTTTCAGTACCGATCCATCTTCATTTAAAGGGTTTGGTCCGTACATGCCTGGATTTGAAATCGTTCCGTATAATAATTTAACAGAGATTGAAAAATCATTTCAGGATAAAAATGTTGCAGCCATTTTAGTGGAACCCATTCAGGGCGAAGCCGGAGTTGTTGTTCCTGATGATGGTTATTTAAAAGGCATCAGAACATTATGTTATGAATACAATGTTTTATTTATTGCCGATGAAATTCAAACAGGTCTGGCAAGAACAGGAAAAATGCTGGCATGTGATCATGAAAATGTTCGTCCCGATGTTTTAATTCTCGGCAAAGCCTTGAGTGGCGGCACTTTACCGATAAGTGCTGTGTTATGTGATGATGAAATTATGCTGACCATCAAACCCGGTGAACATGGTAGCACATATGGCGGTAATCCACTGGCTTCTGCTGTTGCAATAACATCGTTACAAGTTTTAAAAGATGAAATGATGTGCGAAAATGCAGAAGCAATGGGAATTTTATTGAGAGAAGAATTAGCAAAATTAAATTCGCCTTTTATAAAAACAATTCGCGGCAAAGGTTTATTAAATGCCATTGTTATCAATCACGCAAATCCTGAAGCGGCATGGGATTTTTGTTTAGAATTAAAAGAAAATGGTTTGTTGGCAAAACCAACTCATGGCGATAAAATTCGTTTTGCACCACCATTAATCATAAATAAAGAACAAATTTTAGAAAGCGTTGACATTATTCATCGCTCATTAAAAATTCTTTCCTAAAAAAATTAGTCCTGTCCAATGGCGGGATTTATTTTTATACAACAATTATAATTTATGAAAGACACTCATCTCCATCATCACGAAGAACATTTAGAAAGTTCTGATTTGTTAACCGATATTGTTATTGGCATGAGTGATGGATTAACCGTACCATTCGCTCTAGCAGCGGGTTTGAGCGGTGCTGTTGATTCTACTTCCGTAATTATTATTGCTGGCATTGCCGAAGTTGCAGCTGGTTCAATTGCCATGGGATTGGGTGGTTATTTGGCCGGAAAAACAGAACAGGATCATTACAGTAGCGAATTAAAAAGAGAATACGATGAAATCGAAAATAAAACTGAAGTTGAAAAAGAAGAAGTAAGAATTGTTTTTCGCCAATGGGGATTGAGTGCAGACATTACCGAAAAAGCTACTCAGGAAATTATAAAAGATAAAGATCGTTGGGCCGATTTTATGATGAAGCATGAATTAGGTTTAGATAAACCCGATCCAAAACGCGCCAGCCGAAGTGCTTTTAATATAGGCGTAGCTTATATTGTAGGCGGTTTGGTTCCATTGAGTCCTTACTTTTTTGTAAAAGATTCATTGGATGCTTTAAAAATTTCTGTCGTTATTACTTTGGTTTGTTTGTATGTTTTTGGATATTTTAAAAGTAAAATTACCGGCGTTAATCCTTACACCGGTGGATTAAAAGTTATGTTGATTGGTGCTGCTGCAGCTGCTGCTGCTTTTGGAATTGCCAAATTAATTCAGGGACACTAATTATAATTTGATTTTATTTTTTTGTTACGAGCAATATATTTTTATGGCATCAACAGTTGCGTCGCACACTTGTACTGCATAACTTTTGTCATAATTTTTTACGCACAATAAAAACTGCAGGCACCGGTCGCTGACCTTCTTTATCGCTTGGTTTAATAGTTTGTTTTCCATTGATGAGCATGCAACTGCTACCGCCACCATCTAAATTCAATGCTTCTTTGCAATGTAAATCTTGTAATATTTTTGCTTCCTGATTTAAAGTTGCTCCTTCAGCTATTCCCGGAAATCTACCTTCAATAACCAATACAATTAATTTACCATCGGTGGTGTAACCCATTGCAGTTCGTGGATGTTTATCGTTAATTGCTTTACCTGCAAACATCTGTTCTTCTTCGTTCGAAATTTTTATTTGAGCATCTTGAATTAGAACCGGTCCGCCACCAACTGCTGTTTGTACTTTCCATTTATTAAATGAAGCAATATTTTTTGATTTTATTTTTTCGAAAGAATAATAATTCATCGAATCTTTAAATGACTTAATTGCAGTTTGAGAAGCATATGCATATTTTTCTGAAGTGTCACTTAAAACCCATGCCACATCAGCATTTCGGTGTTTATCAATTCCGATGGCACTCCTGAAAATATGTTTATACGTAAATGTATCTTTTCCTCTATTGGCAATTGACTGAATACTGTTCGATAAAACTTTTCCATCATTCACTACCAAATTCAAATTGCTGTTATGAACAAATTCGAAGAAAGTACAATTAACCACTAGCAAAGGATGATTATCTTTTTCGAAATATTGCGCTGGTGTTAATCTTGTTCCATTCTTTGCATCGGCTGTAAAATCTATTTGTTTATTTTTAAGATCGGCAATAAAATAATAAGCAATGTTTGGTTTGCCATCTAAACTATCGTTGGTAAAAAATACATGCGTATTTGTTGGTAAAGGTTGATAAAGAGAATCAACATTTTTCCATTGCAATTGTGCTGAAGA
>CAIQDX010000056.1 GCA_903870685.1 uncultured Chitinophagaceae bacterium
CAATGCATGATGGATGGCTTGCGCTGATAGCTTATTCTTTTGGAAAAATGAAACAAATAAAAGAACCGCATGTTCAATACAGAAAACATGACTCAAACTTGGCTTACGCTACAAATTATAAAAAGCTGGGCAGGATGTCACGATGGTTGAAAAATATAAAAATGATCTTTGTAAAGAACGATTATCTACTTAATGAATTAAAAGTTGCAGCCTTGTTTTATGCAAATCATCAATCAAGAATTTCGGAAAACCAAAGGAAAATTTTATTAAAATTTCTACGTTTAAAAAATAAATCTTTCATTCATAAGAAAATAACATTTTTTGCATTCTTCAGAAATGCTTGGAAAGATTAACTTTAATTTTTTGGAATTATATTTCAAAATAAATTATCAAACATCTAATATCATCAATAGTTTGGGGCGATTAGCTTCCATGTTGAATTTTTATTTACATGTACAACCACTTCAATTTCTTCTCTAAAATAAGGGATGAGATTATTTAACTTAACGAATGCAGCTATTAATTTATTTTTGCTGTTATTTTTTGTATATGATTTATAAAAATATTTTTCACACTCAATTGTAAACCCATCAGATAAGTTTGTAAAATATTTTTTTATTTCGGCGGTGCTGTATTCTTTCCAATGATGACCGTAAGTAACATTGCCAAAAATTGAGTTTATATCTGTACCAATGCCTTGCAGAAAAAATATTCTTTTCAATGTTCTGGCAATATTGAAAAGTGTAAGCGAGTTGGGTGTTGTGATATAAATAATGCTATTATTTTTAAGCACATCGTATATTTTTTTCCAAAAATTAATTGGATTAAAAGTAATGTGCTCTAATATTTCAGTAAACAAAATTAAATTGTAAGTATCTTGTTTTTCAGCGCAGGAATGTAAGGTTTCTAAACTATTTTCGATGATAGGATACAAATCATATTTTGCAGCTCTCTCTTTTACAAATTCTATATTCCAAAAATTTTCTACATCCATTGAATGAACCCTAAAACCCAAAAAATGTAATAACAGCGATGAATGCAAATAATGACTTCCAATATCTAAAATCAAACTGTTTGGCTTACATTTTATTAAAACAGTTTCTGCCATTTTAATAAACCGTTTTTTATGGTAAATAAAATATTGAAGATCGCCTGCATTGCCTGATTCTAGCACAACTTCTTCAACTTTATTAATAGCAATAATTATGGCTTCATTCATCTAAAACTATTTTCTATAATGGAATAATCTAACTCTTTAATTATTAATTAATGTGATTTTTAAATTATCCATCGACCAGCTTCTTTGACAAAGATCATTAAAGTATTGACCGGCATCACTGCATTGGAGTTGAAATGTTTTATCAGAATGAACAACTGTTCGTATCATTTTATACATGCTTGTACCATGTTGAGAATTAATTAATGCGCATGCTCCGGGTAAATTAGTTGTAAAGGCATTGGTTCCGGGCGCAAATGTTTGTCCACCACCACCTAACCAATTCGGATAAGCTTGTTGTACATTCTGATCATTTGAAAAACCGGTGAGGATTTGATCAACTCCTTCGAAAGTAGTTTTCCATAAATCATTTCGCCAGTTATCATGAATGTATAAATCAAACTCAACAGTTAATGCAGTATGTGTTGGTAATTCTGTTAATGTTAAATCAATTAAGCTGCTATTCAATCTTCCCAAAACCTTATTACCATTATAATCCATGATATTAATTCCTGTAAGTGGCCCAAATGACCCATTTAACCAGCCAGAAACCTGAATTTGTTTTAGATCATAATTTTCAAAATCATTTTGATATACAACTGTCAGCTTTGTTAAGTTTTTAAAACAAGATGTACAACATGCCACTATTAAAAGGCTTAATAAAAAGCCTTTGAAATAATTATTCTTGTTAGAGATGAAATGTTTTAGCATCTGTACAAAAATAGCTTTTATCCTCATTTCTTTTTATTTGATACTAAGTTTAATTTTTTGCAATATTTATAATACTACCTCTTTTCTTACCTTCGCCCAATGCAACCTTTACAGGTTAAAATAATCAATCAATCAACCAATACATTGCCAGAGTATGCAACACCCGGTTCTTCGGGTATGGATATTAGGGCTTTTTTGAATGATGTTGTGTACCTAAAACCATTACAAAGAGAATTAATTCCAACCGGATTATTTATTGAGTTACCTATAGGTTATGAAGCTCAAATCCGACCAAGAAGCGGTTTGGCAATTAAACAGGGAATTACATGTTTAAATTCGCCAGGCACTATTGATGCAGATTACAGAGGTGAAATAAAAGTTATTTTAATTAACCTTTCGAATGAAGATGTAACAATTCATAACGGAGATCGTATTGCACAAATGGTCATTCAAAAAGTGTATCAAATCAATTGGATACCAGTAGAAATTATTAATGAAACTAAAAGAGGTGATGGCGGTTTTGGTCACACCGGTAAATAATAAATCATGCGTTATTTTATAATTATTTTTTCTATCGTATTTTTTTCCTGTAAATCAGCAAAGAAAGTTCAATCCATTGCATCTGTCATTGCAAAAAAAGATACAGCCGAAACTGTTGTGATTAAAGAAAATCCAAAAGTAGATTCGCAGGCAATTGTAAAAGATATTTTGGAAAAAGTGATTAAGACAAAAATCACTTTTAACACATTCAATGCAAAAATAAAAGTTGATTATGAAGGTTCTACTCAAAGTGAACAGGTTACTGCTTATTTAAGCATTCAAAAAGACAGTTTGATATTTGTACGAATTTCTAAACCGCCTTTTGGTATTGTAGCTAATATTTTAATCAGCAAAGACAGTATTGTTGTGGTGCAGATAAAACCTCAAAAAACAATAGAATACAGAGCTATCAGTTACTTGCAGGACCAAATAGAAATTCCTTTCGACTTTTATACTTTGCAAGACATGTTAATAGGTAACCCTGTTTTTTTAGATAGCAATGTGGTTTCATACAAATCGGGAAATACGCAATTATTGGTGATGATGGTGGGAGATATGTTCAAACATTTGGTAACATTAGACAATAAAGATTTTAAAGTACTGCACAGTAAATTAGATGATGTTGACGCATTGCGAAATCGTACTTGCGATATTACTTTCAGCAATTATCAAATAGCCGATGGTCGCCAATTTTCAACCTATCGATACATTTCTGTTTCTGAAAAATCGAAACTCGATATTACACTTGATTTTAAAGAATTCTCATTTAACGATCCGTTAAAATATACTTTCAGTTTGCCAAAAAATTACAAGCGTAAATAATTTATCGGCAACTTTACCGTTAATAGTAATGCCATTCACGCATTCTAATTTTTCCACATGATCAAAAAATTATTTTTATTCTTTTTGTTTTTTTCATTTGCGGTGATGCCTTCATTGGCTCAACAGCAAAGCAGAGATGAATTGCAGAAAGAACAAAAACAATTACAGAAGGAAATCGATGATCTGAACAATGCATTAGAATCTACCCGAAAAAATAAAAAACAGTCTTTAAGTCAGCTGGCTATCATTAAACACAAATTGGCTGTTCGTGAAAAGTTAATCAACAATATCAATCACGATATTCATCGCATAGATGATGATATTTATGCAAAAGAATTAGAAAGAAATCATTTAAAAAAAGAACTAGACACTTTAAAACAAAATTATGCGCAAAGCATTGTGTTTGCTTATAAAAACAGAAGCAGTTATGAGTATCTGAATTTTCTTTTTTCCGCCAGCAATTTTAATGATGCAGTAAAAAGAACAACTTATTTAAAAAGTTATCGCAAATACCGTGAAACTGAAGCGCAAACAATTTTAAAAACACAAGATCTTTTAAAACAAACAATAGGTACTCTTAATAACAGCAAAACAGAAAAAAGCAAAGTATTAATTACACAAAGCAGTCAGTTAAAAGTATTAGAACAGGATAAAAAAGAAAAAGATCAGGTAGTAAAACAATTAAAAGATCAGGAGAAAGATTTAACTGCTCAAATAAGAAAGAGAGAAACGCAACGACAAAATTTAAAGAAAGCTTTGGATGCTGCAATTCGTCGTGCCATGGAAGATGCACAACGAAAAGAGAACGAACGTATCTCGAAACAAAAAGCTTTAGATGAACAAAAAAGATTAGCCGCTCAAAATAACAAAACAGTAGAACCCGAAAAAAATAATACCACTGCCGTTAAACCAAAACCATTAAACAACGAGCCAATAACAGGAGTTACAACTGTTGGCGGAAATACAAACAGAACTTATAATCTGCTCGAATCAACACCCGAAGGATTAACGCAATCTATTAATTTCGAAAATAATCGTGGTCGTTTACCTTGGCCGGTTTCAAATGGTTCGGTTTCTCATCAATTTGGTATACATAAAATTGAAGGAACACATCTTACTGAAAAAAATGATGGAACATCAATCCTTACTGCAATTGGTACAAATGTAAAATCTGTTGCTGATGGTGAAGTGATCAGTGTGTTTGATATGAATGATGCACAAACTGTTGTCATAAAGCATGGAAAATATTTTACTAGTTATAGTAATTTATCAACCGTAGATGTTGCAAAAGGGCAAAAAGTAAATGCGGGAACGGTGCTTGGAAAAGTAGCTCCCAATTTTGATAATAACGGCGAACTTAATTTTGAAATACTTCTTGATAAGAAATTCCTTGATCCTGAAAAATGGTTACGTTCGAGATAAAACTTTTATTAAATACTTTTTAAAAAGGCTGTTTCAAATTGAAGCAGCCTTTTTGTTTTCTGCTAAAAAAATCTCTTATCTTTCAATATAAACGATCATTACATGAATCAATATATTTTATCTTTCGATCAAGGGACAACGAGTAGTCGTGCTATTGTATTTGATAAAAAGGGTGCTATCATTTCTGTTGCACAAAAAGAATTCACACAAATATTTCCACAACCGGGTTGGGTTGAACATGATGCCAATGAAATTTGGAGTACACAACTTGGTGTTGCCGCAGAAGCCATTACCAAAGCGGGTTTAACAGTAAAACATATTGCTGCTATTGGCATTACCAATCAAAGAGAAACAACTGTTGTGTGGGATAAAAAAACAGGGCAACCTATTCACAATGCCATTGTTTGGCAAGACAGAAGAACTGCTGCTTTTTGCGATGAATTAAGAAAAGAAGGAAAAGATAAACTGATTCAACAAAAAACAGGATTAGTTATTGACGCTTATTTTTCTGCAACAAAATTAAAATGGATATTAGACAACGTTGATGGTGCAAGAACAAAAGCAAATAATGGTGAATTATGTTTTGGAACGATTGATACTTGGTTGTTATGGAAACTAACAAATGGTAAAGTTCATGGAACCGATGTAAGCAATGCATCGCGAACAATGTTGTTTAATATTCATTCCTTAAACTGGGATGATGAACTACTTCAAATATTTAATATTCCATCTTCCATATTACCTCAAGTGAGCAGCAGCAGTGAAGTGTATGGCGAAACACAAAATATTTTAACGGCACATAATATTCCGATAGCAGGTATTGCCGGCGATCAGCAAGCTGCATTATTCGGGCAAATGTGTACGCAACCGGGCATGGTAAAGAATACTTACGGTACAGGATGTTTTATGTTGATGAACACCGGAGAAAAAGCAGTGCCATCAACAAATAATTTATTGACAACTGTTGCATGGCAAGTAAATGGTGTTACAAATTATGCGTTGGAAGGAAGTGTTTTTATTGGTGGCGCGGTGGTGCAATGGTTAAGAGACGGATTAAAAATAATTCGCTCATCGTCCGAAGTAGAAGCATTGGCAAATGAAGTGGAAAGTAGTGATGGTGTATATGTTGTTCCTGCATTCGCAGGATTGGGAGCCCCGTATTGGAATCAACATGCAAGAGGAACGATGGTTGGAATAACTCGTGGCACATCGTCTGGAAACATTGCCCGCGCTGCATTAGAGAGCATTGCTTATCAAACCATGGATGTATTAAAAGCAATGGAAGCTGATTCGAAAATTTCTATTAAAGAATTAAGAGTGGATGGTGGTGCTACTGCAAATAATTTATTGATGCAGTTTCAAAGCGATATTTTGAATTGCAAAGTTGTTCGTCCGGTTATTACCGAAACAACAGCATTGGGTGCTGCATATCTTGCAGGTTTGGCTGTTGGTTATTGGAAAAATATGGAAGAGATTCAACAACAGTGGTTGATGGAAAAAACTTTTATTTCTTCGATGAATGATGAAAAAATAAATGAATTATCAGACGGTTGGAAGAAAGCTGTTGGTGCTGCAATTAGTTGGACGAAATAAAAAAGCAGAATAAAAATTCAACAGTACAAGTGTGCGACGCAACAGTTGTTTCATTGAAATACAACAGTTGGTTACATAAAAACTAAATAATTTCTGTAATAAATTTTGATTGAATAAATAAATGATGAATAGAAAAGAAATGTTGCAACAGATAGAATCTACATCGCAATGGGATTTAATTATTATTGGCGGTGGTGCAACAGGACTAGGTTCGGCATTAGACGCAGCTGTTCGTGGATATAAAACTTTATTGATCGAACAAAACGATTTTGCAAAGGGAACATCAAGCCGCTCTACCAAATTAGTACATGGAGGTGTTCGTTATTTAGCGCAAGGAAATATTAAATTGGTAATTGAAGCATTAAAAGAAAGAGGAAGATTGTTACGCAATGCTCCGCACATCACATCGGCACAATCCTTTGTACTACCGGTTTTCAGCGGATGGCAAAAATTTTATTACAGCGTTGGATTAAAAATGTATGGTATACTTTCGGGCCGATTAAGTTTAGGCAGAACAGAAATATTATCGAAACAAAAAACAGAAAAATTATTACCATCACTTCGTTCAGAAAATTTAAAAGGTGGAATAAAATATTTTGATGGTCAGTTTGATGATACAAGATTATCTATCGATTTAGCATCCACTGCGGTTTATTACGGTGCAACTGTTTTAAATTATTGTAAGGCCATCGGCTTTAAAAAGAAAGACGGAAAAATTACAAGTGTTATTATTAAAGATGAGTTGAATAACATTGAATACGATTTACGAAGCAACGCTTTTATTAATGCAACAGGCGTATTTACAGATGCTGTGATACAAATGGATGATGCATTGCAACATGATTTAGTTTCACCATCGCAGGGAATACATTTAGTAATTGATAAGAAATATTTTGTTGGTAGTAATGCATTAATGATCCCTAAAACCGATGATGGCAGGGTTTTATTTGCAGTGCCATGGCATAATGAAATTGTAGTGGGAACGACCGATACACCTATTACAAATATTTCTTCCGAACCAAAAGCATTGGAAGAAGAAATTGAATTTATCATTAATCATTTTAATCGTTATTGTAATACATCAATCGAAAGAAAAAATGTGAAAAGTGTATATGCAGGTTTACGACCTTTGGTTAAACATGGCAACGGGCAAAAAACTTCTTTGTTATCACGAGATCACACAATTATTGTTGCAAAAAGCGGTTTGGTTTCTATCATCGGTGGTAAGTGGACCACTTACCGGAAAATGGCTCAGGATGCGGTTAATAATGCATTATTTATTTCTAAATTAAAATTCACAGAATGCAGTACGCAAACACTTCCGATTGGAAAATGGGGTTGGCCTATTGATAAAACAAATCATTGGCATGTGTATGGAACAAATGCAAAACTTATTAAAAAGTTAACAGAAGAAAATAATTTGTGGAATGAAAAAATACATTCTTTGTTTCCACATATAAAAGCCGAAATAATTTGGTTTGTAAGAAACGAGATGGCAATGACCGTTGAAGATGTTTTGGCAAGAAGAACAAGAATTTTATTTTTAGATGCACAGGCAGCTATTGAAGCATCACCTGTTGTTGCTGAATTAATGATGATCGAAATGAAGAAAGATGAGGAGTGGAAACAGCAGCAAATACAATCATTCAAAACTTTAGCAAATCAATATTTATTACAATAGTTTTTTCAACATCAAACAAAATAAATGAGTTCAAACAATTGTGCACCTGCAAATGAAAGAAAGAAGCTGAGTTTTTTAGATCGCTTTTTAACCTTATGGATTTTTCTCGCTATGATAGTTGGTGTTGGAATTGGTTATTTTTTTCCGTCATCATCAACTTTTATCAATTCTTTTTCATCAGGTACAACAAATATTCCGTTAGCAATTGGTTTGATATTAATGATGTATCCGCCATTTACAAAAGTGAAATATGATAAACTAAAGGAAGTTTTTAAAAACACAAAAGTATTGGGTGCATCTTTATTACTTAATTGGATCATTGGTCCGGTTTTAATGTTTTTTTTAGCCATTACATTTTTACATAATCATCCGGAATATATGGTGGGATTGATTTTGATAGGATTGGCACGTTGCATTGCTATGGTCATTGTTTGGAATGAACTGGCAGAAGGCAACCGTGAATATGCAGCGGGGTTAGTTGCATTGAACAGCATATTCCAAGTTTTATTATACAGCGTGTATGCGTATTTTTTTATTACAATATTGCCACCGCTATTTGGTTTTACAGGTTCGGTAGTAAACATTACCATCAGTCAGATTGCAAAAAGTGTTGCCATTTATTTGGGTATTCCATTTGCAGCAGGATTCTTAACAAGATTTATTTTATTAAAGTTGAAAAGCGAAGAATGGTACGAAACAAAATTTATTCCTTTCATTTCTCCCATCACATTGATTGCATTACTTTTTACCATTATGATCATGTTTAGTTTGAAAGGAGAATTGATCGTTCAAATTCCTTTTGATGTTTTACGAATTGCATTGCCGTTGGTGATCTATTTTGCAATTATGTTTATGGTGAGTTTTTTTATTGGTAAAAAATTGGGAGCAGATTATTCTGTCAATGCATCAATAGCTTTCACAGCGGCAGGAAATAATTTCGAATTGGCAATAGCAGTTGCAATTGGTGTGTTTGGAATTAACAGCGGTCAGGCTTTTGCCGGTGTTATTGGTCCATTGGTTGAAGTACCTGCATTAATTGCTTTAGTGAATGTTGCTTTTTGGTTGCGCAAGAAATATTATTTCAAGAACTAAAAATAAAAATCATTTTTTATAACACTTGCAAGAGAATAATTACTTTATTAACTTGTTCAGTCAAATTAATCTAACATAAAAAACTAACGATCATGACTGCTTTTTTAGGTGAACTTATTGGCACTGCTTTACTTATTATTTTAGGAGATGGTGTTGTTGCAAATGTTGTTTTACAAAAAACAAAAGGGAATAATGGCGGATGGATTGTTATTGCATTTGGTTGGTCGATGGCTGTATTTGTTGGTGTTTTTTGTTCTGCTGCAGCAAGTGGCGCACACCTTAATCCTGCCGTTACCATTGCATTAGCAGCGATTGGTAAATTCGAATGGGCTTTAGTTCCAACTTATATCGCTGCACAATTATTAGGTGCATTTCTTGGTGCCATTATAGTTTGGTTAGCTTATCGTCAGCATTTCGATGCAACAGAAAATGCAGCAGATAAATTAGCCGTTTTTTCTACTGGTCCTGCAATTAGAAATACAATTAGTAATTTAATTACCGAAGTCATCGGAACATTTGTTTTAGTATTTGCAGTTTTAAAAATGGTTGATCCTGCAAGCAGTTTGGGAACATTAAATGCATTGCCCGTTGCATTGGTTGTTTTAGGAATTGGATTGAGCTTGGGCGGGGCAACAGGTTATGCCATTAATCCTGCAAGAGATCTGGGACCAAGAATTGCGCATGCCATTTTACCATTAAAAAATAAAGGAACTAGCGATTGGAGTTATAGTTGGATTCCTGTAATCGGACCAATTATTGGCGGATTGATTGCTGCATTTTTATTTCAAGCGATTGGATAAGTAATCTCAAATATTGTTAAAAAATTATTGAATGAAATTCTTCTTATTACTTATACTTTCATTTATGTGCGCAACAGTATTTGCGCAAACGCCCGAAGAGAATTTAAAAGCAAAGAATATTGAATTACCTGCTGTTCCAAAACCTGTTGCCAGTTATGTAAATGTTGTTCGAAGTGGTAATTTAATTTTTCTGTCAGGTAAAGGTCCGCTAAAAAAAGATGGGACATATATTACCGGAAAACTAGGAAAAGATTTAACCATTGAACAAGGTTATGAAGCAGCAAGATTAACTGCCATCATTCAAATAGCAGTATTAAAAGATTATTTAGGGGATTTAAGTAAAATAAAAAGAATTGTAAAAGTATTGGGCATCGTAAATGGTACTCCAGAATTTTATGATCAACCAAAAGTGATCAATGGTTTTTCTGATTTGATAGTTGAAATATTTGGCGAAAAAGGAAAACATGCCCGTTCAGCAATCGGCGTTTCCTCTTTACCAATGAATATTTGTGTTGAAGTGGAATTAATTGTTGAAGTAGAATAAATCTATTTCCATTTTTTAAATCTGTGAAAGAATACATAGATAATATAAAAATGGATGATGGCAACAAATTCCAAAACAAAAATATACCAAGGCCAATTGCCAATCAATAAAGGATTGTCGGCAATTGGTTTTGTATTTACATACATATAATTACTTCCATTAAGCCAATTGAAACCAAACATGATAATGGCTAGAATATTTAAGTTGATCAATATTTTAAGCCAGCTCCACTCTCTTGGTTTCATTCCTTCATGAATCCCTAATAATAAAGGCATCATTAACACACCACCGTGATCGAAATAAAATTGTATATGATAAAAAGTTGTATATCCATTTGTAAACTCGGGCGACAATATTGAATTCAATCCACCGGCAATACCAAAAAAACAACTCCATTCAAACAAAGTCTTATTTAGTGTAAACAGAGCAATGATACCGCAAACCATCGAAATAGAACACAAATGAAGTGGCAACGAATCTTGCCTTGTCCAATGCGAAATCGATAAGGCGTAAACATGAAAAGCAAAAAAACTAATAATATAGCAAGACGCTACTACTTTTCGGTAAAAAACTCTTTGATCTGAAGATAGTTTTGTAGGAATATACAAGACCAAGGTAATAGAGAACATGGTTATAATTAGTCCCCATAACCACGTTGCAGAACCTATGGCAATCGAATAATGTTGCATTGGCAAATCGTTTGGATTGTTTAAAGAAAAGAAAAGCAATTGGCACAGCAAAATTTTTCTAATAAATCGCAGTTTTTGAAAGCCTCATTCCCTTACCTTTGCCGCCAAAATCGGGGATAACCCTATTTGAATAACAAAACTTTTAAATCAATCATTTCGAAAAATTAAACTCACAGATAATATGGCTTCTAAAGGTAAAATTAAACAGATCATTGGTGCCGTTGTAGATGTGCACTTTCCTAACGAAAACACTTTACCGGAAATTTATAATGCGTTAGAATTAAAGAGAGAGAATGGAGATATTTTGGTATTGGAAGTTCAACAGCATTTAGGAGAAGACAGTGTTCGTACTGTTGCAATGGATGGTACAGAAGGATTAGTTCGTGGCATGGAAGTAATTGATACAGGTAAAGCTATTGCAATGCCAACCGGCGAATTGATCAATGGCCGTTTATTCAATGTAACAGGTGATGCTATTGATGGTTTGCCTCAGGTAAGTAAAGTTGGTGGCAGACCAATTCATAATAAACCACCCTTATTCGAGAACTTAAGTACATCAACAGAAATTTTGTATACAGGTATCAAAGTAATTGACTTGATCGAGCCTTATGCAAAAGGCGGTAAGATCGGTTTATTTGGTGGTGCAGGTGTAGGTAAAACAGTATTGATCCAGGAATTGATCAATAATATCGCTAAAGGTCATGGTGGTCTATCAGTTTTTGCCGGTGTGGGTGAAAGAACACGTGAAGGAAATGATCTCTTGCGTGAAATGATCGAAGCAGGTATCATGAATTATGGTGATGCGTTTAAGCACAGCATGGAAGAAGGTGGTTGGGATTTGAGTAAAGTGGATATGGAAGGTTTAAAAGATTCAAAAGCAACTTTCGTATTCGGCCAAATGAATGAACCTCCGGGAGCACGTGCCCGTGTGGCTTTGAGTGGTTTAACTATTGCAGAATATTTTCGCGATGGTGATGGTACAGGAAAAGGTAGAGACATTTTATTTTTCGTTGATAATATCTTCCGTTTCACACAAGCAGGTTCTGAAGTATCAGCGTTGTTAGGTCGTATGCCTTCAGCGGTTGGTTATCAGCCAACATTGGCAACTGAAATGGGATTGATGCAAGAACGTATCACGTCAACCAAAAATGGTTCTATCACTTCAGTTCAGGCGGTATATGTGCCTGCGGATGATTTGACCGATCCGGCTCCTGCAACAACATTCGCTCACTTAGATGCAACAACAGTATTAAGTCGTAAGATCGCCGATTTAGGTATTTATCCTGCGGTCGATCCATTGGATTCTACATCTCGAATTTTAACTCCGTTTATTGTTGGCGATGTTCATTACGATTGTGCAAACAGAGTAAAATTAATCTTGCAACGTTATAAAGAGTTGCAAGATATCATCGCGATTTTGGGTATGGATGAATTAAGTGATGATGATAAAATGACCGTTGCACGTGCAAGAAAAGTACAACGTTTCTTATCACAACCATTCCACGTGGCTGAACAATTTACCGGATTGAAAGGTGTGTTTGTTGATATCAATGATACTATCAAAGGTTTCAATATGATCATGGATGGCGAAGTGGATGAATATCCTGAAGCAGCTTTCAACTTAGTTGGAACAATTGAAGAAGCAATTGAAAAAGGTAAAAAAATGATTGCTCAGGCAAACGGTTAAGGAAGTTTAAGGTTGAAAAAGTTTAATGTTCAAAAAGTTAATTGAACATTGGATATAAACCTTAAACCTTTTAAACTTTTTAAACTTTAAACATGACATTGGAAATATTAACTCCCGAAAAAAAATTATTCAGCGGCGATGTGTATGGCGTTCAATTGCCCGGCATCACTGGTTTATTTGAAGTTCTGGATAATCACGCTCCATTGGTAAGTGCTTTGGGAAAAGGTAATTTGAAAATTTTAAAAAGCAAAAACGAATTCGCAAACTACATTATACAAAGTGGTTTTGTGGAGGTATTAAATAATAAGGCAACTGTATTGATTGAAGGTGCAGTTGAAGCTTAATAAATTTTATTTATTGAAAGCCCTTTATGAAAATAGAGGGCTTTTTTTATTGCCTTTATTAAAGTTATTTTTACAAACTATGTTTAAGCAGAAGAATTTTATTTTTATTTATTTTATTTTATTTTCTGTTTTGAGTCAAGCACAGGAAAGAAATGAAACAAATATTTTAATTAACCCTTCTCAAGAAAAATTTGCTGATTGGCTTAATCAAAAATCGCAAGCTGACGAACATAAAATTCAATCCTTCCTCAATCAAAAAAAATTATTACGCTGGCATAAAGATTCAAATGGAAATGTACTATTGCTGAATGGATTTTCTCCATCAGGTTTACCCGAATATCTAACTACAACGTATTCAACTCCGGCTTCAATAACTGTAGGAACCAATCAACTCTGGGATTTTGGAAGTTTAGGTTTGAACCTTAGTGGTAATAATTCAATCTTAATAAATAAAATGGCCTTATGGGATGGTGGCAGAGCATTGCAAACGCATGTTGAACTTTCGGGAAGAATCAATGCCGGTGATTCTGC
>CAIQDX010000057.1 GCA_903870685.1 uncultured Chitinophagaceae bacterium
CAGAGGAGAAAGAGAAGAAAAAATGACAAAAATTAATGTGTACTTCATCGAAGGTTGAATAAGCATGTTTAAAATAACGCACAACGTCGACGGCTTTATGAAGTTGGGGCATTTGAAAAACGTCCTGCCCGGCCGCTGAACTTGTTTTGAAAACTAATTTTGTTTTTTACTGGAACTCAAATGGAAAACGTCGCCACCTGATGCTGCCTGGTGATGCAAAACTGCTGATTGATCTTCCGTCAAGCCCCAATTTTATAAAGCCGAATGTTGGCTGCTGGCACTTAGAGGTTGTCATCAAATGCCCAACAATAATTTCTTTTTTTTGCCAAACTCTTCTTGAGTTAGAATTCCTTTTTGTAATAGGTCGTACATTTTTTCTATTTCTATTGTAACGTCAACCTGAGTTTTGTCGTTTGAAGCGTTTTCAATAGCAGGTCGAACAGTTTGTTTTGCAACTAATGTTTTTAGTCCTGCGTAAATTTTAGGTATATCATTGTTTGGAGAAATTAAGACTTCACACTCTTTGCTCATATATTTTATTACTAAATGAAGGTGATTTTCTTTTCGTCTTTTTCCTCCCATTGCCGCACCGGCTATTAATCCAATGCCACCTGTTAAAAGTCCTCCTACAATTGCACCAGCCGCTGCTTTTCCAGCGGAACGAAATGTTTCTTGATTTAAGCCAACTTCTACAATGTCGTCGGGATTTATTAGAATAGTCTTTCGCGAAAAAAAGACCATTATTTTTAATTCAGCATGGTCATCTTTAAATTGAATTGAACCTGGTGCTGGTTTGAAGTCAGGTAACCCACCTTCATATTTGATTATGTAAGCAGGATATTTAATTGAATCAAAGAATGCCATAGCTAGTATTTTGTCTTATTAGGGGATATAATTTGCTTGCAGCCAACGTTCCTGCGCTTGCAGCAGGTGGCGAATTAGAACCACAAAACTGTCACGCATAACAAATGCAATTTAGAAATAAAAAGTTGATACCAAAACGAAACCGCCACTTGCTACAAGCGCATGTTACCACCAGTTATTTTCTCTGTGTCCAACGGTCTGTTTTGAAATTTACCGATTGTAATTTGTCTGCTTTGAATGTATAAGTGTGTTTAATGTCTTGTACGCAAGATTCAAATACAATGAATTTATATTTTGTCATAAGCTCATTTGGAAAATTATCAAAGAAAATCTTAATGAATTTTTCTTTACTCATTCCGATTTTAATATCGTCAATGAAATTTATATTACTGTCGTTTATTTCACCTTCAAAGATGTATGAATGTTTGCTCGCTTCAGGGTCATTGTCGAAAGTCAGCATTAGTCGGCTTTTTTCAAGAGTCAAGATTTGAAATACTGCTTCGTCAAAATCTATTTTGTCAACTCTTTCAGAAATGTTGAAGTTCTTAAGATTACTATTTTTTATTTCTGATTTATTATTTAGTCGTCCGAATGGTGAATAAACATATTCTGCACATGTCACAATAGAAAGTGTGTCACCCAAATATGCAAGTAACATATTATACTCAAAGGTCGGCTTGGGTGTCGCCCAATAGTCTCCGATTTTAATTGCCTTTAAAGTGTCAATTTGTTGGTCAGAATTTTTTGCTCCATTTTGTCGCGTTGATTTGTCGCAAGCAGAAAACAAATACAAAAATGTCAATGCAAATATTATTGTCGTACGTGTCATTTTAATAATTGGTGGTAACGTCCACGCATTTGCGTTGATGCGATGTTTGAAATTATGTTGTTGAATTAATTGTTTAGTTCAGTAAAGATAAAATGTTCAGTGTTTGTTTGTTGTCCAACCGCAATAACGCAAATGCTCTGTTGTGTGCAGTAAAAGTCGTTAGTCGGTTGTCATTTTTTTGTAAAAACTTAAATCTGTCGAACGTCTTATTATCAGTTGTCCAATTATTAAAATAGTTCCCACAAATGTTGCAGGCAAGTTTTTGTCCAATTTAATTGCTAATAGAATTGGAATTATTGAAAGCAGAACTAAAGTTACAATTGTGTAAAGTCCTTTTTTTGAAGCATAAAAAGATGGTTCAAATTCTATTGTCTTGACTTTTTTATGCTCAATGTTAAACAGTTTAAAACTTCTATGTATTGATTCAATCATTTTGTTTGTGTCACTTTGTGAATCACTAAGGTTTCGAGTAAGAAAAGAAAACTCTTTTTTACTTCCCGAATTTAAGTTAAGTATTAAGCAAGCAAATCTGCTTGTCGGAAATTGAATATTATAAGAATTAATGTCAAAAAATGAATAGTCCGTAAAAAATTCTTTGGCGTCATCTTTTAACTTTAAAATGTCAAATGAAATTTTATCATTGTCGAGCTGAATAAAAACTTTTCTGGTAAAGTAATTCATCACTATTCTGATAAAAAGAAAACTTGCAAATGTCAAAGCCAAAAATAAAATTGTTAGAGGTCTTGACTTTAAATAAAAGTTAGATATAGCAGAAAGTCCCAGTGAGATAATAATAAAAGCATACCACTTTAAAGCCCACTCTTTTCGATAAATTATATAGGATGTATATTCTGTCAAGCTTGTTTATTTAGGACGTTCAAATTTATTGCACATAACACTTAAATATACGCTAATATAATCCTTAATTTCTTTTCTAATCTGCTCATTATTAAAAACTTTTTTACCTGCTTTTTATATTATCGGGTTGCGCAAGTACAGCTAACGGATTCTCTTCTCCCTTATTAAACAGGTAATCTAACGGACTCGAAATAAACACTAATTTCTCTCTGGCTACATGTAAATACCTTTCTGTTGTTTTAATGCTGAAATGCCCTAACAGATCTTTTATGTATCGTATATCAACTCCTTTCTCTAATAAATGTGTGGCAAAACTGTGCCTTAAACAATGAAAACTAACCTGCTTGTTTATATGCGCCTTTGCCAATGCATGTGTAAATATTTCCTGTGCTGTACGTACAGCTATAGGTTTACCTTTTTCCATTCCTTCAAACAAATATTTTTCGGGCCGCGGATTGTATAATTTAATATATGCCCTTAATATATCTAATAGCAACGGGCTTAACATCACATACCTGTCTTTCTTTCCTTTACTTCTTTCAATAAATACCTGCATCCTGTCGCTGTCTATATCTGCTATTTTTAAATTCACCGCTTCCGATATTCTTAACCCGCAACTGAATGCGGTTAATAAAATGGCTTTATGTTTTATGTTGGATAAGGCCCTGAATAACCTTTCTAATTCGGCTTCGCTTAATACTTTGGGTAACTGTAAAGGTTTTTTGGGTCTTGGTAAAGTAAACAACATACGCTCTTTACCCAATACCTGCTCGTAATAAAATTTAATGGCGTTTATATGATTGTTCATATCGCTTTCGCTGCAGGCTTTTTTTTCTAATCGCCATAAAAGATATTTTTCAATGGTTGATTGGGTAATATCGTCTATTAAATATTTGCAACTTACTATGGCAAAATATTCCTTTAAGTGTATGCAATAATTTTTATTGGTGCTGGTGCTGTATCCCTTCAGCTTTATTTTTTGATGAACATCCTGCAGTTTTTGCCTTATGCTTAATCCTGTTTCAGCATGCCCTGTATCTTCGGTGCTAACTTCGGTATAGGTTGGCGTAAAGCCGCATTTTTCCCTGTTTATATTATTATCCGGAATAAGCCAGCTGTGCAATGTTTTACTCCATTTGGCACCGGGTACCTGCACCATTTTTTTATTGCGCTCTTCATTAAACGGAAACCTGACTGCTATCTTATTCTGCCCTCGGTGTTTTACCAATCGATATTCAATATGTTTCAACATGAACTTTTAATTTGTGGTTCAGCTTTTAAATGCCACTGCTCCCTCAGTCACATAATAATCTGCAACCGGGCTATTGGTAAACATGTTTCTGTCATAAATAATTTGGGGGTATTACTGCAATGGGTTTAAAAGTAAGTAATATTTATTTACTCCGAAAAAATTTTTAATACAATTATAAATACATATTATGCACAGTACAAACAATTAAAGGTTGGTAATCCCGGTCTGCTTTCTTTCAGAGAACATCAGTATATTTCCTTCGTGGCTGCTTCGGAGATACTCCACTAATTAGTGGAGTATCTCCGAATAAGAGTAAAAGAAGTTAATACAGAAACAGCTGTAAAGCATACGGAAAAAAGTTTCAGTTTAATTATGATTTGTTTTATTCAATAATTTTATTATTATATTTGTAAATAGTGTAAAGCTTGGTAAGAGTTAACGGTTACTAACTACAATAACACTATAACAGCAACGAAGGATGAGCGAAGGATGAACGAAGCATTCAGCCATCATAACTATATAATTACAATCTTAATTGTATGGCAAGAATAAAAAACAATATAATATTACATGGGGCAAGCGGGCATATTGGTAAACAGGTAGTGATAAAACAATATGCTTATGGAAAAGTGCTGTCAAAGTTCCCCGATATGAGCAATATTAAGCCCAGTAAAAAGCAAGAAGAAAAACGCAATAAGTTCAGCGATGCGGTGGCGTATGCAAAGGGCATTTTAAAAAACGAGCAACTAAAAAACGCATACCGCCAAAAACTAAAGGGTAAACAAACCGTATATCATTTTGCACTGCAGCAATATCTTCTTTCGCAGTAAGAAAAACATCTTTCCAATAGAGACCCCTCTTTAAAAAAAACAGTTCAACGAAGGATGCTGCCTTCGTACAGCAAGGATGCAGCAAGGATACAGCAAGCGTAATGCCGGATTCCATAATTACTAATGACAGGTTCGCAACCAAACGAAGGATGAGTGGCTCAGTCTCGAATCGGTAGCGAATGAGTTGCCGCAGAGATTAGGTAGGGTAAATATTAAACCTGTATAACAAAAATCTACAAGGTTCAAAACTGCTGCTATGAATGAGGGACTTTGAAACGAGCGTGGCAACAAGCGATGCCCAATGTTATGCTGCCCGTAAACAAAAAATAAACAAACCAATAATTAAGTTAACAGATAAATTTGCCTTTTAATGATACAGTAAAACCGAATCGAAAAATAAAAATTATATTGAGCAATATTTATAAATAAACATTTGAAGTTATGAGTGATTTGATGACACATTTAAATGAAACCGTTTCCTTTATCCGTTCGAAAGTAAAAACAGATGCAACCGTTGGAATTGTATTGGGCAGCGGCTTAGGCAATTTAACCGATGATATTGATATTGAACATGCCATTCCTTATGGCGATATTCCACACTTTCCGGTAAGCACCGTTAAAGGTCACAGCGGTAAATTATTATTCGGCAAATTAGGAGGCAGATCAGTAATTGTAATGGGTGGTCGTTTTCATTTTTATGAAGGATATACACCGCAACAAGTTGTTTATCCGATAAGAGTAATGAAGCAATTGGGCATTGAAACTTTATTATTATCGAATGCAGCAGGTGGAGTTAATCCTGTTTTTCAGGTGGGCGATCTGATGATCATCAACGATCATATCAGTTTCTTTACTTCAAATCCTTTGATCGGGAAAAATGAAGAAGAAATGGGCACACGTTTTCCCGACATGAGCGAACCTTACAATAAAGTATTAATTGCAAAAGCACATTCTATTGCAAAAGCTCATAAAATAAAATTATACGAAGGAATTTATACTGCGGTTACAGGTCCAACTTTTGAAACAAGAGCCGAATATAAATTAATTAAACTGGCAGGAAGTGATGTGGTGGGCATGAGCACTGTTCAGGAAACAATTGCAGCTGTGCATTGCGGTATGAAAGTTTTTGGCATAAGTGTGATAACGGATATTGGTATTCGTGAAGACGAAAACACCATTACACACGAAGAAGTTTTGCAAGCCGCAAAAGACGCAGAACCTAAGCTGTCGTTGTTGTTCAGAGAATTGGTAAAGTCGGTATAAACAATTTGAACCTGATGAAAGCAATTTATTTGAATTGTTGTTATCAGGCTTTTTTATCACTTCATTAGCAGCATTACTGTTAATTTGCAGCACATTCAATTACAATGAATCAACGTTCGGGTAAAAAAATATTTTTTATTGCAAGTGTTTTACTTGTGCTGACGATTCATGCTGTTGCACAAAATAGAATTATGGCAGATAATTATAGCAATAATACCAACACTCAGAGTAATATTGCTTACGATAGTCAAGGAAGACCGATTTCAAATTCTAATTCCGGAAAGAAAGATTCTTTACAACACAGAGATAGATATGCTGATTCCATCACCATTTATTTTCGTTATTACGATTCAACAAGAAATAGAAATTTAGATTCATCGTTAAACGATTTCACAAATAAATTGCCTCAACCTTATTGGTATACAAGTTTAGGAAATTTTGGTACTGCTTCTAGATCATTTATTTTTAATCCTATCATGAAAGCCGGATGGGATGCTGGTTTTCATCAGTATGATATTTATAATTTTAGAGTAGAGGACACAAAATTCTTTACAACCACCAGACCATTTACCGAGTTGGCGTATTTATTAGGAAATAAAGCCGAGCAAGTTATCAGTGTATTACATACGCAAAACAGAAAAGCTAATTTTAATTTTTCTTTCGAATATCGGTTCAGTAATGCACCGGGTGTTTTTAAAACACAAAATGCAAGTAATAATAATTTGCGTTTTGCAACACATTATCAATCGCCCAATAAGCGATACGAAAGTTTTTTTGTATTCATCTCCAATAAAAATGCCGCTTCCGAAAATGGTGGTATAAAAGATCTGAAACAATTAGACAGTCTTGCATTAAACGATCCTTTCGAAGTAAATACAAGATTAGGTGCTGCAACATTGGCTCAACGAAATCCTTTCAATACTACTGTCAACACAGGCAACATTTATCAGGAGAATACAATTTTATACAGGCATCAATACGATTTTGGTCAGAAAGATTCTTTGGTTACCGATTCAGTAACATATAAATTATTTTATGCCCGATTAAGATTGCAACACACGCTTTCCATAAGAACGAACAGTTATAATTTTATTGATCATAATGCCGATTCAACTAGCTATCAAACTTTTTTCGGCAAAACAATTCCTAATAATTATTACGGTGATACGATAAGTTATAAAGATGTTTGGAGTATCATCAACAATGAATTTTCTCTTGTTTCTTTTCCTGAAAAAAATAATCAATCCCAGTTTTTGAAAACAGGAATTGGTTTACAGAATTTAAAGGCAACTTTTGCAGATACTGCTTCGCATAATTTTTTTAATTTGTATGTTTTGGGTGAATACAGAAACCGAACACGTAATCAAAAATGGGATCTTGAAGCTAGTGGACAATTATATTTAAGCGGAATGAACTCCGGCGATTATAGTGCATTTGTAAGTTTGAAAAGAGAATTAAGTAAAAAGGTCGGTTACCTGCAAATAGGTTTTCAAAATACAAACCGAACTGCATCTTTTATTTTTGATCCCCTCACTAATTTTCCGGTAAGTAATAAACAGAGTTTTAATAAAGAAAATATAACACGTGCTTTCGCTAATTACGAAAATCCGTTCAATCGATTTAAACTCAGTGGCGAATATTATTTAGTTAGTAATTACACTTATTTCGATAGTTTTTTTGTTGCCAAACAGGAAGCTGCTTTATTTAATGTTTTGCATATCAGTGCAGAGAAACAATTTAAATTAAGCAAACATTGGAACTGGTATACCGAAGTCCATTTACAGCAAACAACAGGGGGGCCGGTGCATGTGCCATTCCTTCTAACACGCAACAGACTTGCATTTGAAGGTAATTTTTATAAGAACCTTTTTCTTTCAACAGGAATTGAATTGCGTTATTATTCGGATTATAAAGCAGATAATTATTCACCGTTTACAGGACAATTTTTTTCGCAAAACAGTTTTACAACAGCCAATCGACCTGATATAAACTTATTTTTTCATTTCCGGATCAAAACATTCAGAGCATTTGTTAGATTGGAAAACGTGAACACTTTTAACCCATCGCAAGGATTTAAATTCAATAAGTATAATTATGCCACACCGCAATATGCTTCGCAAGGTTTGTGGTTTAGATGGGGTGTTTGGTGGGATTTTATAAATTAACAAGTGGTTGTATAAAATTCCAGTCTTTTTCGGGTATCATTGTTAAATTTGCAGCAAGAAATTATTTTGTATGAAACAATTTTTATCTCTGTTAATAATAGTTTTTGCTTCTGTAAACTTGTTCGCACAAAAAGAGGAGACAATAAAAGTGTGGGGTAATTGCGGAACCTGTAAAAAGAAAATAGAAAAAGCGGCAACAACTGCCGGCGCAACTTATGCAAGCTGGGATAAGGAAACAAAGATCTTAGCCATAAAATATGATGAAACAAAAACATCAAACAAGAAGATCCAGGAATCAATTGCTGCAGTTGGTTACGATACACAAGATGTTAAAGGGAATGATAAAGCCTATAAAAAATTAGATGATTGTTGCCAGTATGATAGAAAAGATTCTAAAAAACAATAAAATATTTTTGTAATTAATTGAAAAGAGCGGCATCTATATTTTTAATAACCTTGTTTTTGTTTGGTTCCACAGAAGCGTATCAGCTTTTGAAATTACCGATGCTTGTCAATCATTATATCAAACACAAGAAAGAAAAACCGGCGATCACATTTATAGGTTTTTTAAAGATGCATTATAAAAAGGCAATAGTTGTTGATGATGATTTTCAGCAAGACCAGGAATTACCTTTTAAAACAAATGATGCTGATGGATTGCTTACCGCTTCAGTAAGTTTTCCTTCTCCGAGAATTATAATTGAAATATTACCTACACCTGTAGTTAAGCAAAAGTTCACCATACATAATGAACATTTGCATCCTTTGCTTTCTGAACAAGACATTTTCCAACCTCCGAGATTAGCGTAATTTTTATTGAATGATGACAACAGATACTGAATAAAAATTTATTCGGTAGTTGATGTATTTATTTATTCAATGAATTATTATTTCTATTGCTGAATAGAAAACAGAACGTAAAAGTGAGCGCTTCTTCTACCGGAAGAAGCGAAGACAACAAAGCTGAATAGTGTTGTTGTTTTACTCATATCATTCACGCTAATAATTTTTTTAAGCATGTTACATGCCATTATAAGATTTTCTATTAAAAATAAATTAATTGTTGGTCTGCTGATTTTAGGATTGATTGTTTACGGAGGATATTCCGTTTCGCAACTTCCGATTGATGCAGTACCCGACATAACGAATAACCAGGTATTGGTAATTACAACTGCGCCAAGTCTTGGTGCACCTGATGTTGAGCGTTTCATTACGGTTCCTATTGAGCAGGCAACACGTAATGTTCCGGGCATTACTGAACAAAGAAGTTTCTCTCGTTTTGGGTTGAGTTTGGTAACAATAGTTTTTGATGATAAGACGGATGTGTATTGGGCAAGACAACAGGTTAGCGAAAGATTGGTAAAAGTTCAATCACAAATTCCTGCGGGTTTGGGTACACCTGAAATGGGTCCGGTTACAACAGGATTGGGCGAAATATTTCAATATGTTGTTAAAGCAAAAAAAGGCTATGAAGCAAAATATGATCTAACTGAATTAAGAAATATTCAGGATTGGATCGTGCGTCGTCAATTATTGGGAACCGATGGTGTTGCCGATGTAAGCAGTTTTGGCGGATTGGTTAAACAATATGAAGTATCGGTTAATACCGATAAACTAAAAAGTTTTCAATTAACCATCAATGATGTTTTTAAAGCATTGAATGAAAATAATCAAAATGCAGGTGGAGCTTATATTGAAAAGGGGCCTAATGTTTTATTCATACGAAGCGAAGGCTTGGTAAAAAACATCAGCGACATTGGAAATATTGTTGTGAAACAGGTAAATGGTTCTATTCCTGTTTTGGTAAAAAATATTGCCGATATAAAATTGGGAAATGCTATTCGTTTTGGCGCAACAGTGTATAATAACGAAGGTGAAGTGGCTGGTGCAGTAGTGATGATGTTGAAAGGAGAGAATAGTAATAAAGTAATTGGTAACATCAAATCAAAAATTAAAGAAATTGAAAAAGCATTACCTGAAGGTGTGATCATAGAACCGTTTTTAGACAGAACAAAAATGGTAAACAATGCCATTGGAACAGTAGAACAAAATTTATTGGAAGGAGCATTGATAGTAATTTTTGTTTTGGTATTATTTCTCGGAAACCTTCGTGCAGGCTTGGTTGTAGCATCTGTCATTCCATTAAGTATGTTGTTTGCAGTGATCATGATGAACATTTTCGGTGTGAGTGGAAACTTAATGAGTTTGGGTGCATTGGATTTTGGTTTATTGATTGACGGTGCTGTAATTATTGTTGAAGCAGTGATGCATAAAATAAGTCATCATTCAGGATTTAAAGAATCCTTTAAAATGAATCAACATCAAATGGATGTTGAAGTAGAAGAATCATCGGGTAAGATGATGAACTCGGCTGTGTTTGGTCAGATAATAATTTTAATTGTTTATTTACCCATCCTCACATTAGAAGGAATTGAAGGAAAAATGTTTCGCCCAATGGCGCAAACAGTTTCTTTTGCTATCATCGGTGCATTTTTATTATCACTCACTTATGTGCCAATGATGAGTTCATTTTTTCTGAGCAAGAAAGTAAGTCATAAAGAAACTTTCTCAGATAAAATGATGAAACTTTTTCAAAGTTGGTATAAGCCGGTTTTAAGTTGGGTGCTTAAAATACCAGTGATAGCAGTAGTTTCAAGCTTTGTATGGTTTATCATTTCAATTTTTATTTTGTCTTCATTGGGTGGCGAATTCATTCCAAAATTAGAAGAAGGAGATTTTGCAGTTGATACAAGATTGTTAACCGGATCATCCATTTCAAACACGGTTCAAACAACACAAAAAACTGCATCTGTTTTATTGGAGAATTTTCCTGAGGTACAAAAAATAGTTACAAAAATTGGTGCCGGAGAAATTCCAACCGACCCAATGCCTTTTGAAGCAGCCGACATGATGGTTATTTTGAAAGATAAAAAAGAATGGAAAAATGCAAAAACATTTGATGAGTTAGCCGAGAAAATGAGTAAGGCATTAGAACAAGTTCCGGGTGTTGCAACAGGTTTTCAATTCCCTGTTCAAATGCGATTTAATGAATTGATGACAGGTGCCCGCCAAGATGTTGTGTGTAAAATTTTTGGTGATGATTTAGATTGTCTTGCAGCACATGCAAATGAATTGGGAAAAATTATTAAATCGGTTGATGGTGCAAAAGATTTATATGTTGAAACAGTTACCGGTGTACCGCAAATGGTAATTACATATAATCGTGAAGCCATTGCAAGATTTGGTGCAAGTGTGCAGGAGATTAATAAAACGGTTCAAACAGCTTACGCCGGAGCAGCTGCGGGGCTTGTGTTCGAAGGTGATAGACGATATGATCTGGTGATTCGTTTGAACAAAGAACAGAAGCAAAATATTGATAACATAGCTAACCTGATGATCGGATTACCTAATGGAGAACAAGTGCCATTAAATATTTTGGCAAGCATTGAAATGAAAGATGGCCCTTATCAAATTCAACGAGAAGATGCAAGAAGAAGAATAACTATTGGCTTTAATGTTCGCGGCCGTGATGTGCAAACAATTGTAAAAGAATTGCAGCAAAAAGTTGAGAAAGGAATAAAATTTCCTGCAGGATATTATATTACATATGGTGGTCAATACGAAAATTTACAACGCGCATCGAAACGTTTAAGCATTGCTGTTCCAATTGCCTTGTTACTCATTTTAGTGATGCTGTATTTTGCTTTCAATAAATTAAAATATTCGTTACTTATTTTTTCAGCTATTCCACTTTCTGCAATTGGCGGTGTGTTTGCCCTGTGGAGCAGAGGAATGCCATTTAGTATTTCGGCTGGTGTTGGATTCATCGCATTGTTTGGTGTTGCCGTATTAAATGGAATTGTATTGATCAGTGAAATGAATCGATTAAGGCATGATGGAATTAAAGATTTGCATCAGGTTATTTTTCAGGCAACTCAAGTGCGTTTACGACCTGTGTTAATGACAGCAGCTGTTGCATCGTTAGGGTTTATGCCAATGGCATTAAGTCATGGTGCTGGTGCAGAAGTGCAACGACCATTGGCAACAGTTGTAATTGGTGGATTGGTTACTGCAACAATTTTAACCTTATTGGTGCTTCCTTGCTTGTATTTATTATTTGAAAGAAAGAAAAAAAGAAAACCTAAAATGAAAAATATTATAACAGTAATTATTCTGTTGTTTATTTCTTCTGCAACATTTAGTCAGACGACATTAAAGAAAATGAGTTTGACAGAAGTGACAGAAATAGCAATCAATAATGCGCAATCAATTAAAGTGAGTTTGTTGCAGGAAAAATATTATCAGGCATTAAAAGCCAGTTCTGGAGAATTGCCTAAAATGCAGATAGGAACTGAGTTTGGCAATTATAACAGTATGTTTTTTGATTCAAGGTTCAGCATCTCACAAAGTTTTGCAACAGCCGGGTTCTATAAAAAACAAAGTAATCTTCTAGAATCGTATTTTAAAACTGCTGCAACACAAACTTTAATTCAAAAAGCTGAATTAAAGAAGTTGGTCGAACAATTATATGTTGAACTTCAATTTTTGTATGCGAAACAACAAGTGTTGCAAAATTTAGATGGCATTTACAGCAACTATCAAAAAGTTGCGCAGTTGCGATTTGAAAAAGGTGAAAGCAATTTGCTGGAGAAAACAACACTCGATAATCAGTCGGCACAAAATCAATTGATGTTGCAAATGCTGCAATCAGATATTCGTTCTGCTCAATTACAAATTTCAGTTGTAATGCAAAATGATATTTTAATTGAACCAGCCGACACATTTGATGGAGCAAGAAAATTATTCAATCAAACTTTATTAAAAGATCATCCGTATTTAAAATTTTATCAACAACAACAATTGCAATCTGTTGCACAAAGTGAACTGGAAAAAGCAAAAATGAAACCCGAATTTTTTGCTGGATATAATAATCAGTCAATTATCGGCTGGCAAATAGCAAACGATAAAACAGAATCTTATTATGCAGGCGGAAATCGGTTTTCATCATTGACTGCAGGAATAAGTGTTCCATTATTTAACAAAGCAATAAAAGCAAAAATTCAGGCTGCAAAAATAAACGAACAAGTAAGCAATGCATCATTTGATATGATGCATCAAAACCTACAAAGCCGCTTACTGAAAGCATTTCAGGACTATGACAAGTTTTGCAGTGCAGTTCAATATTTTGGTGGAAAAGGCTTATTGCAATCAAACACCATCATTAAAACCGCTGACTTGAACTATAGAAATGGACAGATTAATTACATAGAATGGGCAACATTATTTCATCAAGCTTTTTCTATTCAATTAGAATATGTAAATGCTTTGCGTGAACAACATCTTGCTGAATCAGAGATCAATTATTTATTACAAAACAATTAATTAAATAGCGATGAAAAAAATAGTATTCATCTTTATCATTTCAACAATAATTTTTTCTTGCAAAAACAAAGAAACAAAAGATGTTGTCGTTGAAAAGAAAACAGTAAATGAAAATATTGTAACACTTACAAGCGAACAGATTAAAAATGCCGATATAGTTATTGGTACACCTCAAACTAAAAACATTCACACCAGTATAACTGTTAGTGGTCATGTGGATGTTCCGCCGCAAAGCCTTGTTAGTATTAGCTTCCCGATGGGTGGCTACTTAAAACGTTCGGATCTTTTGTTGGGAACCAGTGTAAAAAAGGGAGATGCGCTAGCAGTGATGGAAGATCAAAGTTACATTCAATTGCAACAGGATTATTTAACTGCAAAAGCAAAAATGGAATATTTGAGCACAGATGTGCAACGCCAAAAAGAATTAAGCGATAATGAAGCTGCAAGTAAAAAAAATTATCAATTGGTGTTGAGTGAATTTAAAACGCAACAAATTTTAATGAAAGCATTGGAAGAAAAATTGTTGATGATTGGTATTCGTCCTGAAAAATTAAACGTAAATAATATTTCAAGAACTGTGAATTTAGCCTCACCTATCAGTGGTTATGTTTCTAAAATAAATGTAAATGTTGGGAAATATGTTAATCCGGCTGATGTGTTGTTTGAATTAGTAAATCCATTAGATATTCATGTTGCAATGACAGTATTTGAAAAAGATATTGACTTGTTTAAAAAGGGTGTGAAAGGCAAAGTGGCATTGGCTGACAAACCGAATAAACAATTGGATGTTGAAGTAATTCTGGTTACAAAAAATATTAATGAAAACCGAACAGGCACTATTCATTGTCATTTCGAGAATAATAATAATAATGTATTGCCAGGTATGTTTTTAACAGGAACATTTGAATTAAGTAACAAATCTGCTATTGTTGTTCCTGAAGATGCCGTTTTACGTTACACAGGTAAGCAATATATTTTTACTGCTATTGCTGATAATAAGTATGAATTAAAAGAAATTGAAACAGGAGGGAAAGAAAATGGGTTTGTTGAAATTAAATCACAACAAAAAACGGATTGGTTGCAACAAAAAATTGTTGTGAAAAACGCGTATACTTTATTGGGCAAATTAAAAAATAAGATAACAGATTAATTTTTTACCTGTGAGTGACCGCTGGTGTTCGATATTAATTTATCGGGCACCTTTTTTATGCCAAACAATTTTTCTTCCGGCTAAAATTTTAAAAACTAATTTATCAGTAGCATCGGTTAAACCAAAACCGGGTCCGATATTTAATTCCCAGTTATCATTATTCAACAAATCATATATTAAAAATATTGCGTGGTTTTGTTGAGGTAATTTATTAAATTGATTAATGGGTCCCAAACTTCCGTAATACTCAAATCCAAGATTTGTATTTTTAAAAAATGTATAACCAGCTTTTATATTTGGCTCAAATGATGGTGAGGCATTTTGATTTATTCCTTTTAAAGAAATACCAAATGCTGGATTAAAAGAAACATATAATTTATTCCATTGTTTATCGATAATTGGACGCAATTCTACATTCCATGTATCGGGAGAATAATCTTGATTCTGATAACCAATCTCTGCCGATAAACTCAAGCCCACAGGCAGTTCCCACTTTTGAGGGGCAGCAATTCTAGGCCGAATATGTGAACCAATTATTTTATAACCGTATTGCGAAGTATAATTAGTGAACAAATAAAAACCAATTTCAAAATTATCAGTGATGCCTTGTGTTATTTCTAAAGTTTCGTGTAATGAATGATTGGAAGGACGAACGCCATCCACAATATTTTTCTCACCGCTAAAAGTATAATTGCTGTGCAATTCGAAAATGGTAGATTTTTTTGCTTGTGTTTCGGCACCATAAACTTGGATCTCATAATTATCTTGTGAGAAAATTATTTGAGATGAGAATAAAAAAATAAAAAACAATAATTTTCTCATGAGCAATAAAAATGAATCGCAAAAGAAACAATAATTAACTTGATATTGTTTTGAATAGAGGAATTATTTTTCAAAATATACATGACTGGCACCAACCCATTCTTTGTCTTTATTATAACGAACACCAATCATTTTGCCCTTGCTTAATCTTGCCAAATTAAAAGTAGCTATCGGTCTTGCTTCTCCATCTTTCCAAAAATAAAATATTCGTATCTCTGCTTTTGCAGGTATATCGGGGGTTTCAATAACATCGGCATATTTTACTTTGCGTTGTAAAATCCAGTTATGCGGATCGGTAACATTGGTAATATCTTCAGGTTTTACATCAATCACAACACCTTGTCCGGCAAAAGAGAACAATGGTTTCAACACATAATTTTCCAGATCAGCAGGCAATTCATTTATTTCATCAAGGAAAGTTGTTTGCGGAACATAAGGATGATGAATAAAAGGCAAAGTGTATTTGCTGATGCGATAAAACCAATTAGGATGCGGCACCCATTCAACATCTAGATCAATTTCAAATATTTTTCCTTTCTCCTGCATCTCGGCAGATTGCTGATGCAGATCGTCGAAAATAATCCGGTTATAAATTCTTTTTACTTCAATGTTTCTATCACCTTTTTTATAAAATAATTTGTTGCCTTCCAAGATCAATTCACTCAAACAAACTATTGGAATGCCAATATAATCTTCGGTACAATAAAAATCAATTCTTGTTTTTTGTTCGTGTGGAAAGAGTTCGAGCAAAATAACATTTTCGGGTTGATGATTATTTACAATGATTTCTTTCAATAATTGTAAATAAGTTTCTTTATTGAAATCATTTAAAAATGCTGAATAGGTTTCGGGAATATTAAAATGTTTTGTTGTTATTTCATCATGCAATACCTGATAACAAAATAGAGTAGGGAAGCCCTGCATTTCTATTAATTGCGGTTCTAATTCGCCATCAGCATTTTCACAAATGCCAAAATCGAATGCAATGAAATGAGAAAAATTATTTTCGTTTGGTACTTTTATTTCTTCAGGAATTGCATTTTTTGTGATGGCTAAAAAGTTAGGTTGTGTGATAACATCAACAATACTTTCACAAGCCGATAATATTTTATTTTTAAAATCCCTATCAACAAATACAGGAGTTTCAGCCACACGAAAATCAATAGCATTCGGGTGTTTACTATTTAATTCGAGTAGAAATTTCTCGTATTTTTCTTTAGTAAAACTTTCGTTGAACCATTTTCTTAATTCAGAAACCATTTTATATCCGTTTAATCGGGTATTGAAATTAACGAAATAACAGGCAAAAAAGTATTAAGAAATTAATTAACTCAGTATTCAATTAATTCACCAACTGCCTGGTTTAAAAAGTTAGGAAGAATGTGATTGTAAGTAAACATTATTTTATCAGGATCTTGTAATTGTTCCAACATGCTTTTCCATTTTGCCTCGCCATGATTCTCGATAACATTTTTCTTTTTATCGGCACGTTGCAAATACATGCTCATACCAACTGCATCGGCTTCAGGATGAAATTGTGTGCCAATAACATAATCGTTAAAACGAATGCTCATCACCGCTCTTTCGTAAGGAACATGTGGTCGATTTTTTTCAATGGATAAAATCTTTGCGCCCATTTCTCTAATGCAATTATGATTGGGTTCAATCACCTGATAATCTCGGCTATCAACACTATAAAAAGGATCGTTCAATCCGTCAAAAATAATTTCATCTTTTCCATCCTGTAACATGTGAATAGGAAACACTCCAAATGATGTTGAATTTCTTTTGCAAACTTTTCCAATATTAAAATGACGACAAACCAATTGAAAACTATGGCAAATTAAAAAAGCATATTTTTTATTGGTGTTGGCAAAATCGTTATTCCATTTTTCAACGGCATCAAACCATTTAAAATAATTATTGTCCCAATCGCTTCCTTCACTTTCTAATGGCGAACCAGGACCACCGGTTGAAATAAAAATATCGTATGAAAGATCGGGTGTTTCTAATTTTTGGCGAACATTAAATTCGTCAACCAACACATCAAAATTATTTGTTTCGCCCCATTGATTTATGATTTCACGAATACAACGCATACCCTGATTTTCTGCTCCTTCATACAAATCAAGAATAGCGATTCGAATTTGTTTGTTCATTGTAAAACGCATAAGCCGCAAACATAAGAATTTTACAAATTATGCTGTAATACTAACTATTAACAATTGGGGAATTGTTTTTTAACTGGCTGTAATGCTTGTGACAGCTGAGGCTGCGTCGTTCCAAAGGAATCCCTTTGGGACACACTTGTACATTCTGTTCATTACTGAGCAATCAATAAAAAAAAGCCAGTAAAAGAATTTACCGGCTTATTCCAAAAATTAACACTGTATATGAAAAAAGAAATTATTTAGTATAAATATTACTTGTGTTTTGATAACCTGCTCCTGTATTGCTAAACCAATCTTTATATAAAGTTCCACCAGATTTCGCCCAATCAAAGAAATGTAAATATGATTGATCTATAGAAATAGTTTCTGTTGGATATTTAAATGAACTAACAAAGTTTAATCCCCATGGGTGATTATCTTTTGTTAGATAATAAATTCCTGAAGTTGGAATGCTTGCGTCGTTTTGTGTTCCGAATAATGTATTATCTATTAAGCTTGTTGGCGCAAAGTTTGGAAGATGCACTTCATAACCTCTTCTCATATCACTAATGAGGAAAGGATTAAATGATGATATACCTAAGGTTGATAAAGAAATAGGACTGGTAAATTGAACATACACATTTGATGTATCGCCGGATGCTTTTGTTAATGACATTCTTGTATTAATAAACAATCCACCATCAGAATAATTTATTAAAGAACGTGCATTGTCGAATGGAATTATAACTGCATTAGTTTGCCCGGCTTCTGTACCATTTGCATTAGTTTTAATATAATTATTCTTAAGAATTTGCCCTGTTACAGTTTTAACTAAAGATGTAGCGAAAGGAAATTGTAATCCAAATCCATTATTATAAACAGCACCTGTGGCAATTGGTGCAAATTTGCCATAGATTTCAACTACATTGTTTTTTGCATTACTAATGTATTTATATTGATAACTAACAATAAGATCGTTCATATCATAATCACCTAATAATGGCCAGTTGTCTTCGTATGCTAAAGTGCCCCAAGTATTTTGTGCAGGATAATAATTGATATATGCTCGAGTTGGATCGGTTGGAAATGCATCCTGAGAATCAATAACACCATCACCATCAGTATCTAAAGGCGCATCAGCAACTTGTACATTATTTTGAGAAATAGCATTAACTGGATTTGATGTTGCATAAACTATTACATCGTTAAAATCATTATCGCTACCACCTTCTCTGTTCATATCTTCAAAACCAATTAAATATTTATCCTGATATTGAAGTAGAACGGTATGTCTTTTTAAAGATGGATTTACTTCAGGATTCAAATTAGCATCGGTAAAATATGCACCACCAGCATAATAGTTTACCGCTGTACCATTCCAGCCATCAGCAAAAAGTACCAACCCAATTGTATATCCGGCATCGAATCTTCCAATATTTACTTTATCGCCAGACCACATACCACCGCCGCTTCCAACAAGACTGCAATTAGGAAAAACAAAATGAATAGAATCTATATCATATATGGTTTTTGGGGGATTGCCTGTTTTATATTTATACCATCCCATTGCATTTCTATAACCGGCACCTTCGTAAGTAAATGTTAGGTAAACATCTGCAAGTTGATTAATAACAATATTAGATGCAGCGCCGTCAGTAATATATTGAGGATGAGTTACTGCAACATTTTTTGTTTCTGGTAATGAAGTATTGATGGCACTTAACATAGCCGCACTAATTATATCTGATTGTGCTTCTAGATATAGTGGTCTTCCAAGTACATCATATTTGCCCATATATCCAAACTTAGTTGTATTAGTATTTGTATAACCAAAAGGAACTAAACCAAATACTTGATTAAAGGATTGAGAATGTGGTTTAGATGATAAATTGCTGCCAGTACTCATAGTACCAACTATATCGCCACCATATCCTTTCGAACCTCCAAATACACAATTAATACTTGAACCATTAATTGGAGTTTTTGCTAATCTTATTAAGCCAATATATGCAGGATCTATTATTAAAGTATCTGTATTTGATGGAACAGTTACTGCTACACTTAATGCGCCTAAATCATCAGTCAAACCATTATAAATAATGTTGCTCAATGTTCCATCGTTATTTAAATAATAAATATTCATCGGTATGGTGGATAATACTTTGTCATCATTCGATAATGCTGAAATATTTACGGTAACAGTTTTTGTAGTAATATAACCAAAACCATCTGGTGCAATTTTATTGACAGTTGGAGTTGGTGTTGGTGTTGGTTGTGTCGTGCTGTTTAAGTCTTTCTTACTGCACGAAACTATTAATACTGTTAATGAAGCTGCAATCAATAGGATTTTAGAATTTTTCATAAAAATGTTTTTCTGTTTTATTCGATATTCATGCCAACGGGTATATTTTTTTAAATTCTTTAATTTCAAGCATTTAAGGTGATCACTTTTTTTTATTGTATTTAATCTTTGGAATTATTTCTCAGAAAGGGAATTAATGTTTACTGACTCATTTAAAACACCACAAAGCGAGTAAATAAAAAAATATTTTTTTATAGTTAATGTTATGAAATAGATGTAAGCTGTTTTACTACAAAAGAAGAAAGTATAAATACTGAAGAGACTTTTATTTCAAATCAAAAAAAAAGTCACAAATAATCCAATGGAATACTTGTGACTTTTGTGATTCTGAAAATATTTTTTAAATGCTAACAATTACTGCAAACAAAGCTGCGATTGCTTTTTGATAAAATGCTGAAATATCCTTTCTGATCCAGATTTCAATTTTGCTTAATCCATAAGTTAAGTTTGCATAATGATTTCCAGCTTGATCTTTTATAATAAACCCTTTTTTCAAACCGTTGTAATAGGACTGTATTATTAAAGAATCATGATT
Source organism: uncultured Chitinophagaceae bacterium (assembly GCA_903870685.1). Lineage (GTDB taxonomy): Bacteria > Bacteroidota > Bacteroidia > Chitinophagales > Chitinophagaceae > CAIQDX01. The sequence continues at coordinate 20,463 of CAIQDX010000057.1, forward strand.
ATTATTTAAATAACCGTAGTTGAGAATTCCATTTTCTAAATGCTCTAAAGAATACGACCAACTCAAAGTGTCTAAAGGAATACTAATTGCACCGGTAATATCTCGATATGAATTTAAAGTTTTATTCTGCCCCTCATTACTACCACTAATTAAGAACCCCAAAAAAGTTTGTTTTTCTTTTTGTGTATGAGTAATGATAGAAAATTCAGTAAAAATTGTTATCGAATCCGTTACACTACCCAGTAATAATTGATAATATTTTGTTTTAACCTCATTAACAATTTTATTGATAGTGGATTTTCCTTTAATCGAATGGTTTGTCAAAAATCCTTCTTGGGTAGCTTTTGATTTAATGGTAGGCGTATCGATCTTAGTTACTTCAAGTGTTTTAAAAGTGCCAAATTCCGGTTTTGATAATCCAAATAAAACATTGTTGGGTTTGCCTATCCAATGTTCGCCTCTGGCAATTAAAAGCGAATCTTGATTAATTTGGCAAAAGCAGGAAATGCAAAAAAATAAACTCAAAATAAACAGTTGCAATTTTTTTTTATTTTTCCTCATACCTATAACAGGGTTAATTATCAGTTGCAAATATGAAACAACTTTATAAAAGTAAGGTACAGATTTATTCTAATATAATTCAAAATCAAAATGCTTTAATCATTAAAGTATTTCACAATTCCTATTCCGTGATAAAAGTCATGGTTATATAATCATTGCATATCTACTTTTGAAAAGTGAATTTGATTGTTGAAACTTAAAGATGAATTGTATGTACAACCTTAGCCAAATTGTAGAAGAGCATTCCGAAAGTTTTTTATTACCAACAGGTGTTTTATTTAGTGGCGATATCGAATCAGCAAATCCCGGAAGAATCGATGGTAATGTTTCAGGAAATATAAATGTGAATTCAAAACTTTTTATTGGGGAAGATGCAACCATCTTCGGAAACATTTCGGCATTACAAATAATTGTTCAAGGTAAAGTAGACGGCAATATTGATTGCAAAACGAAAGTTGTTATTTGTAATTCGGCTGTAGTTAATGGCGATATTTTGGCCGAAACAATTGATATAAAAGAGGGTTCGGTTATTAATGGTTCTGTAATAAAAAGAACCGGTAAAAATTTGGATGCAAAACTAATACTTCGCAAAATTTCAAAGGAAAATACAAAAGTTGAATCAAGAAATCCTGTAATTTCTATTAAAGAGAGAAAAGCAACTATGCATGATGTTCAATCCACTAATGATGGATGGTTTTAAATTGTTTTATTTCTCTTCTCTATTTGCAATTATTTTTTTTATGAAAAAAAATAATGTGCTAAAACGATAATTTTAGTTTTATTCCGGTTGGTGCTACTCCATAAGAAAAAGAAACGTTTCTTGCTACTGATTTGTTTAAGGGACTATTATAAATGTTCAAGGCTTTTTTTATATGCAGAATGTATGTATTATTAATAGGAATTGAAACAAGTATCAATGCTGCACCAACTCCCGACATTGCCCAGTTTGGTTGAGTGCCGTCAATTAAATTACCTAAAGGCCATCCCAACATAAGTCCGCCTGTTATTTCTAAAATTTTATTTGAATTGTAAAATAAAATGGCAGTTTTTATTTCTTGAATTGCGTCAGCATTTTTTTTAATGATCGTAAAAGTTTCTCTGGGATAATATTTTTTATTGTGTTGCATAAACATAGTTCCATTTTTATACAACATCAAAATACTATCACTATTCGATTGACAAACTGCGAAAATGGATAAAAACAAAAACAAGAAAAGTAAAACAAACTGCTTTTGAATGCATTGAATTATTAAACGATATTTTAAATTCGGCAGCATAAAAAAAATTAATCCAATAGATTAGCCAGCAATTTTAATTCGGTTTGTTTGTATTCGTTAGATGGAAGATCAAAACATTTAGCAACTTCTTCGGTTAATACCTGTATAATTCTTTTATGGGATAATGGTTTATAATAAGATGCAACGGGCGGTACATTGATGCGCTTAAAATAATTTTCGATATCCTTGTGAGAATAAGCCTGTCCATTAACACCATCAACATAGAAATGAATTTTTTCCTGCGGATTACCAATATGCGTTAACGGATCAAAATCTGATTGATAAAATGCAATGATCATTTGTTTGGGAATGTTGATGATCTTGGCATTAATATCTAATAACTCGCACATCATCTGATAAATAATTCCATTACTGATGGCATTACCATTTTTTGTTTCCAAAACTTTATTAATAAAAAATTCATCAGGGTTTGTATAATTAACTTCCACACCTTTCAACTGATAATAATTATACATGATACTCGATAAAACATTGGCTTGTTCAAGAGGTGTGAGGTAATTATTTAATTCTAACCAAACATTTCTTCTTATTTTTTCAATATCCTGTAATACAGGCGTAGTATGCAAATCGGGGTATTGAAACTTGGCAATTAATAACGCACCAAATAAAAGATCGTGGTATGAACTATCTCGCCATTCAATTAAATCGTTGGTCAAATCGGTGTAATGTAAACGATGAATAAGCATCTCAATTCGTTCTTGTACATCTTCGCTTAAAGTATTCTCCCATAAATTTTCCAGATTAGGAATAATGCCTTTACCAAATTCAACGATCTTTTCCGAAACGGTTGAATAAACCTCATGATCGGGATCATCAATTAATGTAAATAATGCGGTGATTTCCTTAGTCTGTTGCATAGCGTTTTGTTTTGAGTGATAACAGCCATTTCAATAACGTTGAATATTGTGCTGTCATTTCATTATCAAACTAAATTATTTTTTTCTAAAGCGCAATCATTTAGTTATTCCATACTTGTGGAAACATCTTTTTAATTATACACAATCTTTATAAATTTTTTTCGTTAGCCCCGTTTTGTCTATTAAAATAAAATGGTCAAGAATCTTTTTATTGTAAACAATTCTTCATTTTTCTGTGTTATCATTGGTAAGAAAGGACAAATGACAAAGCCATTACCATTTTCGATCCTTATTATTTAAAATTAACAAGCTGCCAAGGGGTTAACGAATTAATTTGCACGATTAATATTTTATTTTATGATAACAACATTTCTTATACCGAAATTCCCTGCATCGAACGATTCACTTCATGCAGAATTAAGAAAAAGAGTACAATTATATTTCGAAGAGAAAGGGATAAATGTAACCGGTACCATGAGCTTATTTACAAAAGCATCCTTAATGATCTCAGGCTTTATAATTGTATATGCTCAGTTATTGTTTTGGACACCCATATGGTATATTGCTTTGTTAGAATGCATTATTCTGGGTGGATTGATTGCGGGCATTGGTTTTAATGTTATGCATGATGGAAGTCATGGCAGTTTCTCTAAATACAAATGGAAAAATAAATTAGCAGCTTACTCAGCAAATATGGTTGGTGCCAATCATTTTATGTGGAATATGAAACATAATATGATCCATCACAGTTTTACTAATGTTGATGGTGTGGATGATGATATTGAAGTAGGTATTTTAATGCGAATGGCTCCAACACAAAAACGAATGTGGGCTCATCGTTTTCAGCATTTTTATTTTTGGTTTTTATATAGCATGTTGTATGTGTTCTGGATATTTTTTACCGATTATAAAAAATATTTCAGTCAACGTATTGGTGCATTTCCATTAAAAAAAATGAACACCAAAGACCATATTGCTTTTTGGCTGATTAAAATTTATCATGGTTTTGTATTCATTGCCTTACCGATTATTTTAGTGGGATGGGTACCTTGGTTAATTGGGTTTTTAACGATGAGTGCTGTATCAGGTTTTACTTTAAGCATCGTGTTTCAATTGGCGCATACTGTTGAAGGCACAGAGTTTCCTGTTGTTGATGAAAACAATAGAAAATTACCTGATGAGTTTGCGGCACATCAAATTAAAACAACAGCAAATTTTGCTACAAAAAACAAATTAATAAGCTGGTTGGTTGGAGGATTAAATTTTCAAATAGAACATCATTTGTTTCCTAAAATTTCGCACGTGCATTATCCTGCTATAAGTAAAATTGTTAGATCTGTTTGCAGAGAATATCAATTACAATATATTGAATATCCAACTATGCGAAGAGCCATTGTGGCACATGTTCGGTTTTTAAAACAAATGGGTAAGTACGATTAATCAATTAAAATATATTCAATAAAAAAGCTTCAGCATTTGCCGAAGCTTTTTTATTTTAATTATGTTACAAGCGATAGAATACTTATCTGGCTTCAGTTGCGTCGCACACTTAAACTTTTACTTCGCTATTATTTTTTCTTAGCTGCTGCTTTCTTTGCAGTCTTTTTTGCGGCTGCTTTTTTTGCAAATGCATTAGGCACTTGTTCTTCTATCATTTTCTTTACAGTATCAATATCAATCGTTGCTAATTCTGTTGCTTCGTATTTTGTGCCATCAGTTTTTTTACCAAGCTTCAGCATTTTCTTTTGAAAACGAATGAATGCGCCCCATCTTCCATTTTCAATAGATATTTTTTCCGCAGGCCATTGCTGAATAAAACGATTGGCTTCTTTATCAACTTTTTTCTCTATCAATTCTTTAATATCATTCTCACTAAGTGCATCAAAATTATAGGCTCTTGGAATATTGATGTACATATCATTCCACTTAATAAATGGCCCAAATCTTCCTTTGCCTTTTGTTACCGGAAGCTCTTCATAAAAACCAATTGGTGCATCAGCGGTTTGTTTTTCAGTAATTAATTGAATGGCTCTGTCTAATTCAATTGTATGCAGATCTTCCCCTTTTGGAATTGAAATAAATTGCTCGCCTAATTTAATGTAAGGACCAAATCTTCCAACATTCACACTTAATTCCAAACCTTCATATTCACCCAATGTTCTAGGCAGATCAAACAATTGCATTGCTTCTTCTAAAGAAATAGTTTCAATACTTTGATTTGATTTTAATTTCGAGAAACGAGCTTTTTCTTCTTCATTTGTTGTATCACCAATTTGCACCATCGGACCATAACGTCCCATTCTTGCAATAACTTTTTTACCACTTATCGGATCGATACCTAATTCTCTTTCACCTTTTGCACGTTCGGCATTTTCTAAAGTATGTTCAATACCGATGTGAAATGGTTTATAAAAATCATCGATCATTTTATTCCATTGCATTTTGCCTTCAGCAATCTCATCAAACTCTTGTTCAATAAAAGCGGTGAAACCATAATCCATCACTTTATCAAAATGTTGTTTCAAAAAATCAGTAACAACATTTCCGAGATCGGTTGGAAATAATTTCGATTTTTCGGCACCGGTATTTTCAAACGAACTTGATTTTTCGATTGAATTATTTTTTGTTAATCGCAATAAATTTACTTCGCGTTTAACACCATCTTTGTCGCGTTTTTCAACATAATTTCTTTTAACGATTGTTGATATAGTTGGAGCATAAGTGGAAGGACGACCAATGCCCAATTCTTCCATCTTCTTTACCAGCGAGGCTTCTGTGTATCTTGGTGCGGGTCTCGAAAATTTTTCTGTCGCCGTCATTTCTTTAAAATCCAATATTTGATTTAAATGTAAAGGAGGTAACATGCCTTCGGTATCATCTTCATCTTCATCATCTTTTCCTTCAAGATAAACTTTTAAGAAACCATCAAATTTCATCACTTCACCATTGGCAGAAAGTTGTTCTTTATTTGTGCTGATATTAATTTTTGCTGTTGTCTTTTCAAATTCTGCATCACTCATTTGAGAAGCAATGGTTCTTTTCCAAATCAATTCATATAAACGTTTCAGATCAACATCATCTACCGTTTTATTGTTCATGTAAGTTGGTCGAATTGCTTCATGCGCTTCCTGTGCACTATCGTTTTTATTTTTAAATTTTCGTGGCTGATGATAATTATTACCGTACGAATTTTTAATTTCTTTGCTTATATCTTCCAATGCAGTATCACTTAAATTAATACTGTCGGTACGCATATAAGTTATGTTACCACTTTCATATAATTTCTGTGCCAGTAACATTGTCTTGCTTACACCATAACCTAATTTTCTCGATGCTTCCTGTTGTAATGTAGATGTAGTGAAAGGCGCAGCCGGTGTACGTTTCCCGGGCTTTACTTGAATATCAGTAACAGTATAATTTGCAGCTTTGCAAGTTTCTAAAAATTTTGCAGCATCTTGTTGAGTATTAACTTTCGATGGACCATCAGCTTTAAATGTTACATCTTTTCCATTAATATCTTTTGCAGCAAATAATGCTTCAACTTTATAACTGCTTTCTGAATTGAACTGATTTATTTCTCTTTCTCTTTCAACAATTAATCTTACAGCAACACTTTGTACACGGCCTGCACTTAAACTTCGTTGCATGCCAATTTTTCGCCATAGAACCGGGCTTAATTCAAAGCCCACCAATCTATCTAACACACGACGAGCTTGTTGTGCATTTACTAAATTCATATCAATGAATCTAGGATTGTCAACTGCTTTTCTAATGGCTGGTGCAGTGATCTCATGAAATACAATGCGTTTTGTTGTTTTAGGATCCAATCCCAACACTTCAGCTAAGTGCCAACTGATACTTTCTCCTTCACGATCCTCATCCGATGCCAGCCAAACCTCATCTGCCTTTTTTGCCAATTGCCTCAGGTCCTTTACCACTTTAGCTTTATCGTCCGGCACAAAATATCTTGGTGTATAATTATTATTTACGTCAATGCCCATATCGTCTTTTTCAAGGTCACGAATATGGCCATAGCAACTCTTTACTTCGAAATTACTTCCAAGTATTTTTTCAATTGTTTTTGCTTTGGCAGGTGACTCAACGATCAATAAATTTTTAGCCATTCTGTTTGTTATAATATTATTATGTAGCCAACTTTTGTACTGCTATTTTACCTTGTTGCCTTCGATTCTTCCAGTGGAAGAATCGCACTCTTCAACGTTTTTCAAGTGCTTCAGCCGTTGCAATATTAGTTCAAACTGCGAAACTGCAAAAAAACTTACACCGATAAAAAGAAGGAAACAATCGATTTGGCAACCTTATTCTCTTTATAAATTCGGCTATGTCCTAAACCATTTGTTATATAAAATTGTATTCTGGGAAGGTTCAAATTTTGGACTGGTAACACATCTTTGAATGGACAGATCAAATCGTCTGTATCATGCAGCCAGAGAGTGTTAGCAGTAATATTTTGTAAAGCACGACTCACCGAAAAATAGGAGATGGGTTTACCGGCTAATTCAATCAAAACTTCTTCAAATTCTTTTTTAAATGAATTATTGAGTTGCATAAGACTAAAAAAATTATCAACAGCCCTGTTAGTTTCGGTTGCGGGAGCAATTAAAACTAGTTTTTGCAGGGTTTCAATTTTTTCGATTGCTAAAGCGGCTGCCAATCCTCCCATAGAATGCGCCATGATGCCAAATAACCTGCCATATTTTTTTTCAATCTCCAAAATCATGTCTCTATATATTAGAGCATTGATCCTTTTTCCCCCACTCATTCCATGTGCGGGTGCATCAAAAGCCAATACCTCAAATCCTTCATTTTTTAAAAGAGAAACATATTTCTCGAACTTATAACTGTAACTATTAAAACCATGTGCAATTAATATTTTTTTTGCATTGGTTTTATCGGATTCCCATCTCCAACCATTAACGGGTATTTTATTATTTAATTCAAAACTTAATTTTTCAGCATGATGAAATACAGGTGGAACCGATAGTTTATTTCTTTTGCCAAAAGGGGTGCTAAATAAATCCAAAGCTTTTTCTGCTGCTAATCGAGGCGAAACCATTGCAATGGCATTCAATTTTGTTTTATAGTATCTGATGGCGATTCTTTGTTTCAAATTTCGCATGCAACAAAGATAGGTGTGTGGACTAAACTGATTTCATTCAATAAATAATCCCCGCCGGAAAAACCAAACGGGGATATTTTGAGCAAGCAACCGAAGCGTTAATAAATATAAGTTTAAAAAAAAATTATTCTGTGATTACGGGTGTTTATTTTTTATTTATGAGGATCAACTTCAAAATGAAAAATCAACAGTTAGTTTTGGTTGACCGCAAACGATTGCACAATTTGTAAAAATATTTTGAAACCAACAAATCTTATTCATAAAAAATTTGAATGACGATTTAAAATATTTCCCTATCTCGTTGTAAAATCATCTTATTCATAAGTCTCTTTATAAATGATTTGAAATACTTTTGCAGCCGAAAGAGAAGTATTATGTATTCTATTAAAGTTAAGTTCGAACAAAAAGGATTAGAACCTGTAACGCTCGAAAACATTGCATCCGGCGATAGTTTATTGGAAATATTATTAGACCATGACATTGAATTACATCATAACTGTGGTGGCGTTTGCGCCTGTAGTACCTGCCATTTATATTTAGATAAAGGCGAAGAACTTATTGAAGAATTAAGCGAAAAAGAAGAAGATTTCATTGATCGTGCAGTGAGTCCCAGAATAAATTCACGTTTAGGTTGCCAATGTGTTTTACAAGATGGCACCGGTGTTATTGAAATAACTTTACCAGATCAAACACAATTCTTAGGAGAATAAAAAAAATATATGAGTCATTTTGAGCCACCTATTCACTGGAACGATTATGAAGACATTGCACTAAAATTATACGAACGTTTTGGAGATGATTTTTCCGAATCAAAAATTTATCGCTTGCGTTTTACGGATCTGCTAGAATGGGTTTTACAAATTCCCAAATTTGAAGGCACTCGTGAACAAAGCAATGAAGGTCATTTAGAAATGATACAAAGCAGTTGGGTTTACGAATGGCGCGATAATCAGAAGAAATAATCCTATTTGCTAAGTGCGTTTTAATTAGCACATTTGCATTATCATTTAATCTCGATGCAAATGAATGTCCTCGAATTATTTAATCAAATCAAATGTTTTGTTTTTGATGTTGACGGCGTTTTGACTGATGGCACTTTATTGGTATTACCTGAAGGTGTTATGGCAAGACGAATGAATATTAAAGATGGCTATGCGATACAACTGGCTGTAAAAAAAGGATATCATGTTGCAATTATTTCTGGTGGGAATTCGGATGAAGTAAAAGAACGATTTGCAAAACTTGGTGTTCAGGATGTGTTCATGCAAATTACCAATAAGGCTGAAATCCTTACCCAGTACATGAAATCGCTGCAATTACAAAAAGAACATGTTTTATTTATGGGTGATGATATCCCTGATTTTGAAGTAATGCAATTGGTTGGATTAGCTTGTTGTCCGGCTGATGCTGCAACTGAAATAAAATCTATCTCACAATATATTTCTCCATTAAAAGGTGGCGATGGTTGCGCAAGAGATGTGATAGAAAAAGTAATGAAGCTTCAAAATAACTGGAACGAAGATGTTACTGTTAGAGCACAATAATTTTTTACAACCTTCATTTGCTAATTAATATCTTGCAATAAATTTTCTAATTGAAAATAATTGCTGCATTTTTCAAATTAATTCGTTGGCCTAATTTGGTGTTCATTATTCTTACACAAGTACTGTTTGAATACTGTATTTATTTTCGTGTATTTCCACCATCAGCAAGATACCAGACTGAACAACATCAATTTTTTTTGTTGGTTACTGCTTCAGTTTGTATTGCTGCAGCCGGCTACATCATCAACGATTATTTTGATCTGAATATTGATCAAATCAATAAACCAAATAAAGTAGTTGTTAATTCAATCATCAGCAGAAGATGGGTAATCCTCTGGCATTTGTTGTTAAGTTTAACAGGACTGATACTAACCATTGTTGCACTTTATCATAAATTATATTTACCGTTGATTATAGCGAATACTTTCAGCATTTTTTTATTGCTGTTATATTCATCATCATTAAAAAAAAGATTATTGATCGGCAATGTGTTGATCTCTTTGTTAACCGCATGGGTAATTGGAATTATCTTTTTCTCGAAAATGAATGTTAGTTTTTTGCATGGAAAGGGAGATGAAATTTTGCATGCAAGATTTTTTAGATTGGCTGTTTTATATGCAGGATTTGCTTTTATTATTTCATTGATTCGTGAAGTGATAAAAGATATGGAGGATGTTGAAGGGGATAGAAAATATGCTTGCCGTACCATGCCTATTGTTTGGGGATTGAATGCCAGTAAGGTTTTCGTGGCTGTTTGGTTGAGTGTATTAATTGCAATACTTTTTATACTTCAATTGTATGTGTGGCAATTTAATTGGTGGTTTAGCATTTTATATTGTACAGTATTAATTATCATTCCATTGATATGGGTATTTAAAAAATTATTTACTGCAGTATCATCAAATGAATTTCATCAATTAAGTACGGCTGTTAAAATGATCATGTTTAC
>CAIQDX010000058.1 GCA_903870685.1 uncultured Chitinophagaceae bacterium
GCATCAACGTAAGGACCTTTTTTAATTGAACGACCCATGGTTATTTTTTTAAAGTTTATTCTCCCGTTATAAGGGATATTTTAACTGTTATAATTACTTAGTTAATTTCTTTCCGTCTCTTCTTTGAATGATTAATTTATCACTTCCTTTTCCTCTTGTTCTTGTTTTCAAACCTCTTGAGTACTGACCGTTTCTAGAACGAGGCTGACCACCTGAAGCTTTACCTTCACCACCACCCATCGGATGATCTACAGGATTCATCGCAACACCACGTGTACGTGGACGAATACCTTTCCAACGATTAACACCTGCTTTACCTGCAGTTTCCAAATTATGATCGCTGTTAGAAACAACACCAACTGTTGCATAACAATTGATCAATAATTTTCTCAACTCGCCACTTGGCATTTTTAAAACAGCGTATTTTTCTTCCTTGTTGGCTAATTGAGCCGAAGTGCCAGCACTTCTAATCATCTTGCCACCTTGTCCGGGTTGTAATTCAACATTATGAATAACAGTACCTAAAGGAATATGTTTCATTTGTAATGCATTACCTATTTCAGGTGCAACATTATCGCCGGCTATAACTTTTCCGCCTACTTGTAAACCCTGTGGAGCAAGAATGTATCTTTTTTCACCATCAGCATACTGCAATAATGCAATAAATGCCGTACGGTTTGGATCATATTCAATTGAAACAACTGTTGCTTCAATTTCATGCTTGTTACGCTTGAAATCTATGATACGATAATGTTTCTTGTGTCCGCCACCAATGGATCTCATTGAACGGCGACCCTGAAAATTACGTCCACCTGATTTTTTTACAGGTTCCAACAAACTCTTTTCAGGTTTATCGGTAGTGATTTCAGCATAAGCATTTCCAATTCTCCAGCGTGTGCCGGCTGTCATTGGTTTGTACTTTTTTAATGCCATTTCTTTTCTGTTTATGCGAAATTTTCAGCTTCGCTTGCTATAATTAAATGTTAGAGTATAAATCGATTGACTCGCCTTCAGCTACAGTAACCATTGCTTTTTTGAAAGCAGGTTTCTGTCCCTGAATAAACCCTGCTTTTGTATAGCGTGTTTTATTTTTTCCCGGAACTACTGCAGTATTTACATCAATCACACTTACACCATAGAATTCTTCTACTGCTTTCTTGATTTCCAATTTGTTTGCTCTGCGATCTACTTTAAAAGAATACTTTCTCAACTTTTCCTGTTGTGAATTTGCTTTTTCGGTTAAGATCGGTTTTACTAAAACTTCTGTCAGTTTCATTTTATAAAAGTTGAAACGTTTTATTATTAAGCTTCTACAGCTTCGTTATCTGCGAAAATTTTTGCTGTGTTCTCTGTAAATACCAATACATCAGCATTTACAATTTCGTAGGTATTAATATCGGCCAATAAAGTAGCGTCGATATTAGGTACGTTACGTGTACTCAAATACACATTATCATTGTATTCAGGTAAAACAAGAATTGCTTTTTTATCAGCTACATTCAAAGCATTGAAAACTTCTAATAATTGTTTTGTTTTCGGCGCATCAAAATTGATATCCTCAACAATTACAATTGCGTTCTCTTTTGCTTTATAACTTAATGCAGAGATCTTAGCAAGGTCTTTTACTTTACGATTCAATTTAAAATCGTAACCATGTGGTTTTGGTCCGAAGATAGTACCACCACCTTTATACAAAGGGTTACGGATATTACCTTTACGAGAACCACCGGTACCTTTTTGTTTGTGCAATTTGCGGCTTGCACCCTGTACTTCGGCACGTGTTTTTACTTTGTGTGTACCAGAACGACCGGCAGCTAAATATTGTTTTACTGCCAAATAAATTACATGATCATTAGGTTCTACACCAAACACTTCTTCAGGCAACTCGATAGTTCTGCCGGTTTTCTGTCCTTTTATATTTAATACATCTACTTGCATGTTACTTCTAATTAAAAGTGATTACTTCTGGATTAAAACGATTGAACCGTTGTGGCCAGGAACTGAACCACTGATAAGAATGTAATTTTTCTCAGCGAAAATCTTTACAACTTTCAAACCTTTCAATTTCACTCTGTCGCCACCCATTCTTCCGGCCATTCTCATACCTTTAAATACTCTTGCAGGATAAGAAGAACC
>CAIQDX010000059.1 GCA_903870685.1 uncultured Chitinophagaceae bacterium
ATTGATCTGATGTGTGCTGCCTTTCGCAACATTACTTAATAAACCTGTTTGCATTAATCTGCCACTATTATCAACTACCTGATATTGCAATTGTGTGTAATTGTTCTTGCTGTACAATGTGAATATATTTCCGTTTGAAGGATTGTTCAACAATACAACCGGCATATTTGGATTAGTATTATCAATTGCTTTATAATTAAACACGATGCTGAATCTGCCAGTTGATGCTGATTTAGCATCTGATGTTACCATGAATGGATAGCTTGCTGAATTTGCACTTATTAATGTTGTTTGATTAGTATAATGATCCATCAAATACGCATCATTACCATCGTACATAGCAGAAAGCAAATTGGTGTTGATGTTATAATTTCCTTCCACCATATTTTTTGTGCCGATCAATATTTCTCTTTGTTCTTTATCTTTTGTTTGCAATGCAGAGCCATGGAAGATTGAATAAGCTGTTCCATCATTTCCAATTACGGATAAATCTGCACCTTGTACTCTCCCCATATCATAAGCATCATATTTACCATCAAAGCCATCTGTAGCAGGATCAACGCCCCATCTTACAACAACTTCATCGCCTTTGGATTCTCCGTCTTTTAGTAATGCAAGCTTGATGATACTATTTGCATCTGAGTTATTAGAAGTATTATTTAATCCATTAAAAATAGTTACCGTATTTCTTATGCCCATTAAAGAAGCTAATAAATTAAATGATGTTTTATCTGATTCTTGTATTGACAAATTACCTGCTGCAGTAGCATCAACAAAAAAGCTTGCGCCATTTTCAATAACATTTGATTGATTGCCGGTTGATACACCACTTACATAAGTTGCATATGCTGTTGTTGCTGGATCATAACGATATATCGCATTATTTACTCCTGATGGATTGTTTGCAATTATGGTTGTCCAGTTTATACTAGATGCAAAAGGATTAGCAATAAGATTCCAACCATTTTTAGCTTTGGCTAAAGCAATACTTTGTGTTCCTGTATTCAATGTTCCAGTTGCTGAAACTGTTGAGGTAGGCGAGCCACCTGAAAGTAATATTCCTTTATCTGAAGTAGTCGTTGCAGAACCTGTAAATGCAGTCCATCCTGCATTTGCAGTTCCCGAACTCCCGTAATTTGTTTGATCATCTGCTCCTTCATTATAAACATAGGCATTATAGCCACTACCATATAATGCTGCTAATGCACTAGCTGATATACTTGTTGAACTTGTTAGCGGGAAACCAACCATGCGCCATTGCTGACTTGTACCTACATAACGTTGTACAGTAACATTAGTGGCATTGGTTAATGAGCCGTTTATTTGATTAACACTTGCTGTAGAACTTGAATTTGATTGAAGAGTTAAATGATTACCATTAAGATTGAGTGTGCTTCCTGTAATAATTGTTAACCCAGATGTTGGACCCAATGTTATTGAGCCTCCTGAATTTACAGTTAAGCTCGCACTATTTTCTAAAATTAGATTTGCAGTTGGAAGACTTAATGCAGTAGATAATGTTGCGTTAGAGCGCACATGCATATTCGCAGTAATTGAACTTAAAGAACTTGGGGATGTTCCACCGCCAGCTATTAAAGTATTCCAATTAGAAGCTTGTGCCATATCACCAGATTGGTAATAATAGTCTGTAACAGAATTAAAAGGATCTCTGATTACTAAATTACTTACATCAACAGTACTAGCCTTTGTTGCTGCATATACAAATGCAAAGCTATTTAATGGAGTATTTGCTGTATTTGATGTCCCAGTAACAGGAGCAGTCCAAACACCGCCGCCTTTATTAAAAACTAAATATGTATTAGCTGCAACAGTATAAGGGCTATTATCCGGACCTGTATAACTAACAGAACTTGCACTTGAGTTAGCAAAAATTACAACTTGAACTTGACTAGCACTAGACGAAGATGCTACCGTTACGAGAGTTGAACCAATAGTATAGTTAAATCCGCTAGTACTAGCATTTGTTTTAAATCCAATTGAAAAAGCATTCGGTGTTGGACTAGTTGTACTATTTGTAGACCAACCATTTCCCATAGTAACTGTCAATGCTGTTGTGGATGTTGTAGCAGTCGTCATACTCAAATTAAAGCTCATTTCAGCTGTGGTAATGCTACCCAAATTTGATAAGTTAGGAGTTCGATAAAAATAAAACTTACCTGTAGTTCCACTTTGAACAACTTCCATTGTGTTAGCAACAGTCGTATTCATAATCATACTTAATCCGCCACTTGCCACAGTTGAATTCAATGAAGAAAATTGCGAACTGGTTGGGTTTTGGTTAATGTAAGTCGCATTTGTTAATAGTGCAACTGCCGAAGTATTAAATGAAGCACCGGTGCCAAAAGTTTGTGAAAATAATTGTGCTTTTAAATGAGTATTTGATATTAGAAGTAAAATAAATAAAGTAAGTAAAACTTTTTTCATATAGCGTGTTTTAGATTAGTAATCGACATTAAAACTCGTACATTAAAAAAAAAGTAAAGTCTATTGCTTAATATTTTTTTACGCAATCGATGCCGATAACGATTGCGCATCATTTGAGATAAAACTTATTAATAAAGTGTTGTAGAGTAAATGAAAATGTTAGCGATATAGAAGGGCAATCTATTCAGCCTTCTTACCTAACTCGTTCGGGAATGCTTCGGAGATAGTCCACTAATTAGTGGACTATCTCCGAAGAAGAGTAAAAGAAGTAAATAAGGTAGTAGCTCTCTGAGCTTAATAGTTTATTGAATAATTTAAAAGCACCAACGGGTTAAATCAATAAATTACTTTTTGTGAGTTTTAGCTTTTATTATTTTAGGAACCTGATAATTTCTCGATAATCTTATCTGTTCATCTATTTCACCAATCCCCGGAAAGCTATATTTTATTTAATTGATGATATGCCTCATCAATCAAATAAAATCATTCAATAAATCACACAACTAAATTTGTTC
>CAIQDX010000060.1 GCA_903870685.1 uncultured Chitinophagaceae bacterium
ACTAAAATTATAAAAATTGATAGTCTGTTAAAAAGTATAATAGACAAATTAAATATACTCATATGTGATGAGTTATTCGTTAACTTTTACAAAATTGGAGAAAAATCCTTTACTAGGGATAGATTCTTTACTTTTAAAGTTTTAATATGCTTTTTAATGACAAATCTACAGAAAGGACTTCAAAGAGAAATTGCTTTGTTTCAGGATGCTATATACATTGATGGAGGAAGGATACCAGAGGTTGATAAATCAGCCTTTTGTAAGTCACGTAATAAACTAAAACCTGCTGCATTTAGTGCTTTAAGCAGTGTTGTTACTGATGGATTTTATGAAAGCGAGCAGGTTTTGAAATGGCATGGTTTGCGCGTATTGGGGGGAGACGGAAGCACAGTGGAATTACCCAATAGTGACCAGATAAAGTATAAATATGGCATCTTCAAGCATCGCAAGGATGGGAAGGCTATATGCATGGGCAGGGTGCTGATGATATATGACACGCTCAATCATTTAACCATTCATGGTTCAATTGAACCAATAGAGGAATCCGAAATTGCCATGCTTTGGAAATGCTTGCCAGATCTCAAAGTTGACAAAAATGATATTTTGGTTTTTGACCGTTTATATGCCTCCCATCTGCTGTTTTTTTATTTGCAAAAATTAGGTGTTCAATTTTGCTTCAGAATGAAAAAAGACTGGTGGAAAATTGTAGAAACCTTCTATAATAAAGGTCAAACAAGCACTGTTATTACTTTAGATTTGCCAAAAATTGATAAAGCAAAAGCAGCAGAACTGGGAATAACCCAACCAACGCTTAAGTGTAGGTTGACAAGGATAGAATTGGAAGGGGGTGAAACAGAAATACTGTTAAGTTCATTGATAAATGAAGATGTTTTTAGCGTAGCTGATACCAAAGAACTGTATGGTTTAAGATGGCCAATTGAAGATGCTTATAAAACATTCAAACATAAAGTATGTGTTGAAAATTTTTCCGGCAAGTCCGATACTGCCGTCCTACAAGATTTCTATGTAAAAATATTTATCATGAACCTGACAGCAGTAGCTATAAGACCTATTAATGAGGCACTTAAAAAACAATCAGTAAAGGTCAAATACGTACATCAGGTAAATGTAATTGAGGCGATTGCAACCATGAAAAAAGCAGTTGTATCTTTCTTTGTAACAAAAAAAATCGCAAAGGCTATAAAAAGAATCTACCGAAAATTATCAAAAAGTACAGAGCCAATACGACCAGAAAGAAAATTTGAACGAAATCATCAACCTAAACAAAAATATTATATGAATCAAAAACCAGTATGAAATTCCTTAATTCACTGACATTGGCTTAAATATAGAAACAACATAAAAACTTATGCATGTAATATATTTTACATACACATTGTAACAATTAATACATTTTATAATAATTTAACTTTCTAAATATTTTACTATATATTTGAAAACCGTTATAATTATGTACTTTAAAAATCGATTCAAATCATTATTTCT
>CAIQDX010000061.1 GCA_903870685.1 uncultured Chitinophagaceae bacterium
CGGTGAAGATATTGATGCGTTGATGGTCTTATGCGAAGCCGATATTACCAGCAAGAACAAACAAAAAGTAAAACGTTATTTACAAAATTTTGAAATGGTTCGTCAGCGCATGAAAGAAGTGGAAGAGAAAGATCATTTGCGCAATTGGCAACCACCGATTACCGGCGAAATGATCATGGAAACTTTTGGACTGGAACCCAGTCGTAATGTGGGTATCATTAAAGATGCCATTCGTGAAGCCATTTTAGATGGCATCATTCCAAATTCTTATGAAGCTGCACATGTTTTTATGTTGCAAAAAGCCGCCGAATTAAACTTGCTTCCTGTTTAAATTGTTTTTCGTTTCTTTGACGCAGAAGTTAATTTGTTGACCAACTGATGGAACTATTTTCAACACCTGTTGTGTCACTCACTTCAACTTTAGGAATTCTGTTGAGCAATGAACAAAGCGTACAAGTGTGCGACGCAACAACAGCATCATTGAAAAACAAAAGCCGGTACCAAAAAATAAAAAATTGTAAATAAATATATCGAATGGCTATTTTAAAATTCAGGGTTTATTTGGAAGAAGATGATTCTGTGTATCGTGATATTGTTATCCGTCACAAACAAAGTTTTGCTGATCTGCATTTCGCAATTTTAAAAGCGTATGAGTTTGATAATAAACATCAGGCAACATTTTATCGCAGCAACGATAATTGGTTACGCGGCAGAGAAATTAGTTTCGAAAAGTATGATAAAAAATATGTTGCCGAACCATTGATAATGTCTGAAACATTGATTGGGACTGAGATTCAGGATACCAATCAAAAATTTATTTATGAATATGATTTTACGAAAGGTTGGACATTCTTAGTTGAATTAATTAATGTAAACAAAGAAGAAAATCCTAAAATAAAATATCCATCAGTATCAAGAACCGAAGGGATTGGTCCGCAGCAATACGGAACTAAAAGTTTATTAGGCGATAAGTTTGCAGAAATAGAAGAGAAGTACGATATCAAAGAATCTTTAGATGGTTTTGGTGAAGAGGGCGAAGAAAAAGAAGATACAGAAAGCGAAGAAAATTTAGAAGAAGAAAACGGAACAGAAGAAGAATTCTAGAATTTGATATTTCTAATTTATAATTTCAAATAAAAAATCTCAAATAATAAATTACATACTGTCTTTGTTATTGTTGGACCAACAGCTGTTGGTAAAACATCTTTTGCAATGAAGCTTGCACAGCAATTAAATACAGAAATCATTTCGGCCGATTCTCGTCAGTGTTATAAAGAATTAAATATTGGTGTTGCAAAACCAAGTGATGAGGAATTAAAATCGGTTCATCATTATTTTATTAACTCTCATTCTATTTTCGATGATGTTAATGCTGGAACGTTCGAACAATATACTTTGCAAAGTGCCGAAACTATTTTTCAAAAAAACAAAACGGCTGTAATGGTTGGTGGAACTGGTTTGTATGTAAGAGCATTTTGTGAAGGCATTGATGAAATTCCAAAAGCTGATGAAGCCATTCGAAAAAATATTCAGCAACAGTTTGATGCAAACGGATTACAATGGTTACAGGAGGAAGTTCAAAAAAAAGATGCCGCATTCTGGCAAATTGCCGAGCAACAAAATCCACATAGATTAATGCGTGCATTGGAAGTATTGGAAGCAGCCGGAAGATCGATCACTTCATTTCATCAACATAAAAAAACTGAACGGCCATTTAATATTATCAAGATAGGATTAGTGTTGCCGAGGGAAGAATTAAAATATCACATCAACACCAGAGTTGATGCAATGATTCGACAAGGATTAGTGGAAGAAGTAAGATCATTATTGCCGAACCGTTCTCTGAATGCCTTGCAAACAGTGGGCTACAAAGAATTGTTTCATCATCTCGATGGAAAAATATCTATATCGAAAGCTGTTGAAGAAATTAAAATGAATACGCGTCATTATGCCAAACGACAGATGACATGGTTTAAAAAAGATGAAGAAATTAAATGGCATCATCCATCAGACAGTATTAAAATTTAAATCCAACGGTCATCATTAAATTTCCATATCCACCTTTTTGAACTGCATAAGTATTGGCAACATCATTTAAACGATAAGGGAAACTCACATCATTCACAATAATCTGCGAATAACCAAGATCAATAAACATTCCGTGATTTCTATAACCGATACCGCCACTTGTAATAAAACGATCTGCTTTTAAAGTTGCATCTGCATAAGGGCTTCCGTAATAAGCGGCGCCTAAGCGAAACATAAATACATTAAATTTTAATTCACCGCCAACACGAATATTTATGTTGCCTTTATAATAATCTTTTATTTCATTATTAAGTATTGTATAATAATTTGAGTTAAGGTTATCGTTTTTATTTCCTTTTACCGAATATCTTGAACCGCGATAATTTACATATTCTACATCGGCACTAATAAAGCCTTTTTGTTTTTTAATATCTGCATTTTCACTAAAAATTAAACTTGCACTTGCAATGGCACGCCATGGGGTAATTAAATTATAATTTCTGTCGCCGGGTTTACCATTGTTTAAATTATCACTGTTTTCGCTTTTCAGTCCTGCATAAGCTTCGGTGTTTGCAGTTAACCAAGATCTTATTTGATCTTTATAGCTCATCATTTGTGGTGTATGAAATGCAAGTCCTAAACGAAGATTGTTTTGTGGTTTATAGATCATTCCTAGTTTCAATCCAATACCTGCACCGCTTGATGTAGAAGTTTCATGATAATCAAAATAAGCAAAATTATTATTGGGATTATTAGTTGCATCTTTTTCCGAATAATAAAAATCTTTTTTATAATAAATGATAGGAATGGTTAAACTTCCACCGATATATAATTTGTCTTCGATGTTGCCTGCTAAACCAATTGCTATTTCGTGATAACCACCTTGTGTATTTGCATCGAATGATTGATTAACACCTGTTGAAATAGGTACTAAACTTTTATAACCAATTTGATTACCTACTAAAACTGTGTCAACTAAATAAGTTCTGAAAGCAAGCGATGATCCAAAAATATAATTACTCAATGCCGCATTTGTATCAGCTCTATCTCTCACTAATTCTTCTAAATATTGTTCGGTGAATGAGCTGTAATTATTGTAGCCACTGTATTGTACATGATTATTATAACTTGCTAACTGATTAACAGAAATTGAAAAAGCAGTGCTTGTCCATTTGCTGTATTTATTTGTACTGCCTGCCCCAAAAACAACTCCAATCGGACCATATTGAAAAATATTTTTCTTAACAGTTGTATCAGTACCGCGATAACTAAATTTATTATTATTGAAATTAAATCCTGGGCTAAAAATAAGTTCGCTTGTTTTATACATTCCTAATCCCGCAGGATTAATATTTGCTGAAGTAATGTCACCACCTAAAGATGCATTAACACCACCAATTGCAATATTTCTTGCCGATCCATTTTGCGTAAACCACGCAGTACGCAAAGCATCATCGGGTATCTGTGCATAAACGTTAAGACATAAAAATGTTGCAATGAAGAATAAATTTATTTTCATATAATTAAATTGAAAAATTAGAATTCAAAACCAGTAAACGATTATTGTCTCGGAGCTCGACCTGTGCTGCTGCTGCTTCCTGAACTGCTGTATCCACCACTGTTGCCTCCTGCCGAACTACTTGGTGGAGGAGAAGATGAGCTTGAAGTTCTTACAGGATTACTCCAAGAATTATTATAATTGTTATTATTGGAATTATTATTTGACGAAGTAAATACTTGGCGAACTAATGTGCCAAAATTATTTGTACTTGTATTAGCAATAGTTCCAGGACGGAAATTAGAATTAGGAGAGTTATTGCTGTTATTATATGTTCTGTTTTGATATGCAAAAATGTTTGAACCCGAAGTGCCGGAAACTATTGGATTTTTATAACTGTTTACAATAGATCCGGGATTATACCAACCACCACTATAACCACCATAGCCTCCATAATAATTATAGAATGGATTCCATCCAAAATAATAAGGATTAAAGCCATAACCAAAACCATAACCGAATCCTGAATAATATCCACCCCATCCAAATGGATTGTAGTAAGATGAAAAATAAGGATTATAAAAAGAATTGTAATAATAATAGCGGCTATCATTCCAATAACTATAATCGTCTAATGAATTCCAATAACCATAATTATGAACTTTCATTTTGAGATAACGATCGTCATTGCTACTAATATATTCTTGATAATCTCTTTGATCTTTATTTGTATTCAATTCTTTTGCTACAACATATTTTGCCGGCGAATAATAAAGATCATCAGGAGTTTGACTTGATTTATAAGCACTAGAGCACGAGGTTAATAATCCGGCTGCAACTAATATGAGAAATATGGCTTGTTTCATGGCTACAGTTTTTGATAAGTTTCGTAATGTGAAGTTACATACATTTGCGACGTTTGGTATCGCTACATATAATTATAACAAAGACTTTGCCAAAGTGTAAAAAAAATGATAATTTGTTAAAGAAGACTAAATATTATGAGTAAGGAAATTACATCGAGGGAGCAAGATTATTCCCAGTGGTACAACGACATTGTAATTAAAGCAAGTCTTGCAGATTATAGTGCTGTAAGAGGTTGTATGGTTATTAAACCACATGGTTTTGCTTTATGGGAAAACATGAGAGATGCTTTAGACAAAATGTTTAAAGATACCGGTCACGTGAATGCTTATTTTCCTTTGTTTGTTCCCAAAAGTTTATTCGAAGCGGAAGAAAAAAATGCAGAAGGTTTTGCAAAAGAATGTGCCGTTGTTACACACTATCGTTTGAAAGCTGACCCTGATAATAAAGGAAAATTAATTGTTGATCCTGAAGCAAAATTGGAAGAAGAATTAGTTGTTCGTCCAACAAGCGAAGCAATTATTTGGAGTACTTATAAAGGATGGATTCAATCGTATCGCGATCTTCCATTATTAATTAATCAATGGGCAAATGTTGTACGTTGGGAAATGCGTACTCGTTTATTTTTACGCACTGCAGAATTTTTATGGCAGGAAGGTCATACTGCTCATGCAACAAAAGATGAAGCGGTAACTGAAGCAAAATTAATTTTAGAATTATACGCCGACTTTGCAGAGAACTGGATGGCATTACCGGTGATTAAAGGAATTAAAACAGCATCAGAACGTTTTGCCGGTGCCGAAGATACTTATTGCATTGAAGCGCTGATGCAGGATGGTAAAGCATTACAAGCCGGTACATCACATTTTCTAGGGCAAAATTTTGCAAAAGCATTTGATGTAAAATTCAGCGATAAAGAAAATAAGTTAGAATATGTTTGGGCTACAAGTTGGGGTGTTAGTACCAGATTGATTGGTGCATTAGTGATGGCGCACAGCGATGATGATGGATTGATTTTACCTCCAAGAATTGCTCCAATTCAAGTTGTGATTGTTCCAATATTTAAAGGAGAGGAACAGAAAAACTTAATTGATATTAAAGTAAAAGATATAGTTACTCAATTTAAAGCATCGGGCATATCTGTAAAATATGATGATAATGAAAACAACAGGCCGGGTTGGAAATTCGCGCAATACGAATTACAAGGTATTCCTGTTCGTTTAGCAATTGGCGCAAGAGATCTGGAAAATAATGTTATTGAAGTTGCACGAAGAGATACAAAAGAAAAGAAGAGTGTAAGTCTTGATGGTATTGCTTCTCACATTAAAACATTGTTGGATGATATTCAATCAAATATTTTTAATAGAGCAAAGACTTATCGAGATGAACATATTACCAAAGCAGATAGTTGGGATGAGTTTGTAAAAATATTGGATGAGAAAGCTGGTTTTGTTTCTGCGCATTGGGATGGTACAGATGAAACTGAAGAAAAAATAAAAGAGTTAACTAAAGCAACCATTCGCTGCATTCCAATTAATAATGAATTGGAAAATGGAGTTTGTATTTTATCCGGAAAACCTTCTGTACAAAGAGTTTTATTTGCAAGAGCATATTAAAGTCTTTTTTACCAAATTGCTCTAATGAAACAAAAAGAAATACATTCTTCCATGCAACCTTACCTTGATGGTAAGGTTTTATTATTCGATAAACCTCTGCGTTGGACTTCTTTCGATCTAGTAAGAAAAGTTCGCAATCTAATTGGTGTTTCTAAAGTGGGACATGCAGGCACTCTTGATCCTTTAGCAACAGGTATGCTGATTATTTGTACCGGAAAGTTTACAAAAAAGATCAACGAGTTTATGGGTATGGAAAAAGAATATACCGGCACTTTTACTCTGGGATCAACAACTCCAACATTCGATCTGGAAAGTGAACCGCAAAATTTTATATCGATAGAAAATATTTCAGAACAACTAATTATTGATGCCACAAAAAATTTTGTTGGCGATATTTTACAAATGCCGCCGCAACATTCGGCCATTAAAAAAGATGGCAAACGTTTATACGAATCTGCACGTCAGGGTATAGAAGTAAAAGTTGAAGCAAGACCAATAACAATTAAAGAATTTACAATTACAAAAATAGAATTACCGTTAGTTTATTTTAGAGTTGTTTGTACAACAGGAACTTATATTCGAAGCCTTGCAAATGATTTTGGTGCAGTATTAAATGTTGGTGCACATTTAAGCAGTTTATGCCGAACAAGAATTGGCGAGTTTGAATTAAAAGATGCTTTGAATATTAATTTATTTGAAGAAGAAATAAAAATATTGAGAACTGTTGAGTAAATAACAAACCGTTGAAGTGTGCGACGCAACCTAAGCTCAACAATGATTTGTAGCTAAGTACAAAAAATTAAAAAGTCCTTTCAATTCGAAAGGACTTTTTTAATAAATTAATTATCTCACTTCGGCCATATCCGGAATTGATTCTACTTTATAAACACCGGCATCTAATTTAGATTTTGTTTCGCTGAATGCTTGCAAGGTCAATTCAATATCTTCATCGGTATGCACTGCTGTTGGAATTAAACGATAAATAATATGTCCTTTTGGAATAACAGGATACACAATGATCGAGCAAAATATTTTATAATTTTCTCTCAGGTCAACAACCATCGCGGTAGCTTCTTCAACACCTCCTTTCATATAAACCGGCGTAACAACTGAATCTGTTTTGCCAATATCAAAACCTCTCTCACGCAAGCCAGACTGAAGTTTCAGCGCGTTGCTCCACAATTTATTTTTTAATTCAGGTTTTGTTTTTAATAGTTCCAATCTTTTTAAATTACCCAATACCAATGGCATTGGTAAACTTTTTGCAAAAATTTGTGAACGAATATTATAACGAATAAAATCAATGATTGCTTTTGGTCCGGCCATAAACGCACCAATACTTGCCATTGATTTTGCAAAGGTTGAAAAATATAAATCAATTGCATCCTGACAACCTTGTGCTTCTCCGGCACCGGCACCACGTTCGCCTAAAGTTCCAAAGCCATGTGCATCATCAACCATTAAACGAAAACTATATTTATTTTTTAATGCAGCAATTTCTTTTAGTTTTCCTTGGTCACCGGCCATTCCAAAAACACCTTCAGTAATTACTAAAATGCCACCGCTTTTTTGTTTTTCAATTAAAGCAGTTGCACGCTCCAATTGTTTAGCGCAATCATCAATATCATTGTGTTTGAAAACATAACGGTGTCCTGGATGTAAACGTAATCCATCAATGATACAAGCATGTGCTTCAGCATCGTAAACAATAACATCATGGCGACCACAAATTGCATCAATGGTGCTCATGATTCCCTGATAACCGAAATTCATTAAAATAGCATCTTCTTTTTCTTCAAAAGCTGCTAATTCTCTTTCTAATTGTTCGTGGTAATTACTATTGCCACTCATCATTCTGGCGCCCATTGGAGTTGCTAAACCAAATTCAGCAGCGGCATCAGCATCTGTTTTTCTAACTTCAGGATGATTTGCTAATCCTAAATAATTATTCAAACTCCAAATGATCATTTCTTTTCCGCGAAAATTCATTCTAGCACCAATTTCGCCATCTAATTTTGGAAACGCAAAATAACCATGTGCACGTTCGCGGTGTTGACCTAACGGACCGTAATTCTTCACTAACTTTTCAAAAATATCAGCCATAATAATTTATAATTTATGATTCAAGATTTTGTTTCCGGCTTTAGTATTTCATGGCATCTTCGTTGCGTCGCACCCTTGTACATTCTGTTCATCATTCAGCATTCAGAATACATGAAAATTTTAATTCATTGATGAAAATAAACCGCGGCAAAAGTACAATTAAACGCTTTAAGCAGCAAGGCATTTTATCATTTAATTAATCTTTGTGTATAATCTTTTAATTACTTTGATTCAACCATTACATTTGTCTAAATATTAAAATTTATGAAACGAATTGTTTTCATTGTTGTTACATTATTATTCTTAATAAATTGTCAGGCACAAAAAACTGCAACAACAAATACCATTCAACGTCCCAAATTAGTGGTGGGCATTGTTGTAGACCAAATGCGTTGGGACTATCTATATCGGTTTAATGAGTTATATAAAGCCAATGGCGGCTTTAAAAGATTAATAGGTGAAGGATTTAGCTGCGATAATACTTTTGTTCCATATCTGCCAACAGTTACAGCCTGTGGTCATACCTGCGTTTACACAGGTAGTGTTCCTGCAATCCATGGCATCACTGGTAATAATTGGTTCGATAATAATTTGCAGAAAGTTGTTTATTGTGTTGAAGATAAATCAGTACAAACAGTTGGAAGCAGTAGTGTTTCAGAAGGGCAAATGAGTCCGAACAATGTTTTTGTTACAACTGTTACTGATGAATTGCGATTGTCGAATAATTTTCGGAGTAAAGTAATTGGCATTTCAATGAAAGATCGTGGGGCTATTATTCCTGCAGGCCATTCGGCAAATGCAGCTTACTGGTACGATGCGAAAAGCGGCAATTTTATTTCTAGTACTTATTACATGAAGGATTTACCGGAATGGATGAAAAATTTTAATCAAAAAAAATTAGTTGATTCTTTCTATGCAAAAAATTGGAATACTGTTTTATCAAAAGATGTGTATGAAAAATATTGTGATACTGATGATAACGTTTATGAAAGCAAACCATTCGGTAAGGATGCTTTGACAATGCCTTATAACCTGCAACAGTTCATGGGCAAGGATTACAGCAAAATTGCATCAACTCCATTTGCTAATGATTTATTATTGGAATTAGCAAAAGCAAATATTAAATCCGAACAATTAGGCAAACATGATGTAACAGATTTTTTAGCAATGAGTTTTTCTTCGCCCGATTATGTTGGACATTCATTTGGTCCTAACTCATGGGAATTATTAGATACTTATGTGCGTTTAGATGAAACAATCGGACAGTTATTAGATTATTTAGATAAAACAATTGGTAAAAATAATTACACTATTTTTTTAACAGCCGATCATGCAGGTGCACATATTCCTGAATTTTTACAGAAAAATAAAATCCCAGGTGGAAGATGGGATGATGGAGAAATAAAAAAAGAGTTGAACGATTATTTAAAGAAACAATTCAGCCAATCTAATTTAATTAATGCAGTAATGGAACACGATGTTTATTTAAATCACCCATTAATTGATTCATTAAAATTGGATGAAAAAAATATTCAAAAATCAGCCATTCAATATTTATTAAAAAAAGATATTGTGTTGAATGTGGTTGATAAACATCACGCTGCTGAAGCAACCATTCCTTCAAAACTTAGAGAGATGGTTGTAAATGGATTTAATCCACAACGCAGTGGCGATCTGCAAATAATTATGAAGACGGGAGTGATGGACGCAGGTAAAACCGGTATGAGTCATGGTGTTTGGAATCCTTACGATTCTCATATTCCATTATTATTTTATGGTTGGGGAATTAAACACGGCAGTTTAAATAGAGAAACATACATGACAGATATTTCTGCAACGGTTGCAGCTTTATTACATATTCAAATGCCAAGTGGTTGTATTGGAAAAGTAATTACAGAAGTGATGAAATAATTAATTTTCTACTAAAAATTAATTTTGGGGGGTTGTAAGGTTTGTGTAATTTAATAGTCCCTAACAAAAAACTTAAACCATGAAACAAATTAAAGCTATTCTTGGTGTTGCTTTATTAGCAGCATTTCTTGCAGGACCTGTAATTGCTCAGGACAAAAAGGAAACTAAAAAAGAAGCTCCGTTGAAAGAACACAAATGCACAGCAGCTTGCAAAGATGGTAAGCATATGTATGCGCATGGAGAAAAAGGACATAAATGCACCGATGCCTGCAAGAAAATGATGATGGAAAAAAAATCTTAATCATCAACCCAAATAAACAAGAAGCTGTTCATGAAAATGAGCAGCTTCTTGTTTTTTGTAATCTTCTTATTTCAAAAAAAATGCAGCCAGAATAATTACTCTGACTGCATACACCATGAAAATTAACCTACTTCAAAAAAATTATTTAGCTTAATTAGTTTTAAAAAGAGTCAAATCAAATTTTACATTGATCTCATCACCAATTTTAAACAAGCCACCCATAAAAACGGAAGGCTGCATATTATAATAAAATAGATTTATTTTTTTACTTCCACTAATTGAAACGCTTTTATCGTGATTGATTTTATATGTCACAATTAGTTCTGCATCATGTGTTACACCTGCAATGGTAAGTTTGCCAATTCCGTTAATTGTTCCGTCAGAATTTACTTTTGCTGCTGAAAGGATAAAATTGATATTTTTAAATTTATCTGTTTTTAAAGCTTTATAAGCGTTAAGGTCCATTCCCTCATGACCACTTTTTAATCCTTGAGCAGGTGATACAAATGTTAGATCTGAAATTGATGTCAATAGCCCTGAATCATTAAATGCTATCATTGCCTTGCATTCACCTTTTGCTGATTTCATATCCCAATCATGCAAAGTGGATGTGCCGCTAACTAAAAGGTTAAAATCATTTTTTGCTTGATACTTGATTTGTGCTGTAGCTGATAAAAATGCAAATTGCAGCAAAAGAAAACTGCTGATTAATTTTATCGTTAATTTAAGATTTGTTTTTTTCATTTTTATTGGTTTCTTTTTGCGGATGCAAGGTAGAATTAATTGGAGTAATAGAAAATGATTTACATCAGAGAAAAGGTTGATGAATATCATCATTCAACAGAAAAACAGGCATTTAATTGAAAAGATTATTTTTGCCGGAATCAAGTCCGAATTTATTAATAGCATACAATGAACCTGAAGCTGCAGCAATTAACAAAACAATTAGACGGCGATTTATATTTTGATACAACCATACGAACTTTGTATGCAACTGATGCTTCAGCTTATCGCGAAATGCCATTAGCAGTTGCCATTCCAAAAACAAAAGACGATCTTAAAAAATTAATTGTTTTTGCAAATCAAGAAAATACTTCACTCATTCCCAGAACTGCCGGAACTTCTTTAGCCGGACAAGTTGTTGGTAATGGAATTGTTGTTGATGTGTCGAAATATTTTACAAAAATCATTGAATTAAATAGAGAAGAAAATTGGGTTCGTGTGCAACCCGGCGTTATTCGTGATGAATTGAATTTATTTTTAAAACCACATGGTTTATTTTTTGGTCCCGAAACTTCAACAGCTAATCGTGCCATGATGGGCGGAATGGTTGGAAATAATTCTTGTGGTTCTAATTCGGTAATTTACAGAAGTACAAGAGAGCATTTAATTGAAGTAAAAACTTTATTGAGTGATGGTAGTGAAGCAATATTTAATTCTTTATCAATTGATGAGTTTCATACAAAATGCGAACTAAATAATCTGGAAGGAAATATTTATAAAAATATTCGAAACATTTTAAGCAATTACGAAAATCAAGTTGAAATAAGAAAAGAGTTTCCTAAAAAATCTGTTGAAAGAAGAAACACAGGTTATGCTGTTGATTTATTGGTTGATACTGCACCATTCACCGCAGGAACAGAAAGTTTTAATTTCTGTAAATTAATAGCAGGTTCTGAAGGAACATTAGCTTTCATCACCGAAATAAAATTAAATGTTGTTCCACTGCCTCCAAAAGAAATTGGTTTACTCTGTGTTCATTTTAATTCGATTGATGAATCATTGCGAGCAAATTTAATTGGCTTGAAATACAAGCCCAGCGCCAGCGAATTGATAGATCATTATATTTTAGAGTGCACAAAAAATAATATTGAACAAAATAAAAACAGATTTTTTGTTCAGGGTGATCCTGGTGCCATTTTAGTTTTAGAATTTTCTAAAGAAACTAAAGAAGAAATTTTAGTTATTACTGCAGAAGTAGAAAAAGAAATGCGTGCTGCAAATTTGGGTTATCATTTTCCTGTTTTATTTGGTGTTGATACAAAAAAAATATGGACACTTAGAAAAGCAGGGTTGGGTTTATTAGGAAATCTTCCAGGCGATGAAAAAGCAGTTGCAGTTATTGAAGACACTGCGGTTGATGTAAATGATCTGCCTGCTTACATTCACGATTTCAACGAAATATTAAAAAAGCATGGTTTGCACTCGGTTCATTATGCGCATGCCGGCTCGGGCGAAATTCATTTGCGTCCCATCATCAATTTAAAAACAAAAGAAGGAAATCAACTTTTCAGAACAATTGCCGAAGAAGTGGCAACACTTGTAAAAAAATATAATGGTTCATTGAGTGG
Source organism: uncultured Chitinophagaceae bacterium (assembly GCA_903870685.1). GTDB lineage: Bacteria > Bacteroidota > Bacteroidia > Chitinophagales > Chitinophagaceae > CAIQDX01. Next base: position 12,673 of record CAIQDX010000061.1, read on the forward strand.
TGAACATGGCGATGGAAGATTGCGTGGCGAATTTTTAGAACAAATGATTGGCAATAAAAATTATAAATTATTGCAGGAAATAAAACGCAGTTGGGATCCTAATAATATTTTCAATCCCAATAAAATTGTAGATACGCCGCCGATGAATACGATGCTGCGTTACACACCGGGGCAATTTACTCCAGAGTTCAAAACTACTTTTCGTTTTCATCAGCAAAATATTTTGCAACATGCCGAACAATGCAATGGCAGCGGCGATTGTAGGAAAACACATTTATCTGGTGGAACAATGTGTCCATCATTCATGGCAACAAAAAATGAAAAAGATTCAACAAGAGCAAGAGCAAATATTTTGCGTGAATTTTTAACCAACTCTGATAAAATAAATCGCTTCGATCATAAAGAAATTTATGAAGTGATGGATCTATGTTTGAGTTGCAAAGCTTGTAAAAGCGAATGTCCGTCAAATGTTGATATGGCAAAACTAAAAGCCGAATTCTTGCAGCAATATTATGATACCAATGGTGTTCCGTTTCGTTCAAGAATGATCGCTAATTTTTCAACTAGTTCGAAATTGGGTTCGATGATGCCATCGATCTATAATTTTTTCATGACGAATAATTTCACAAGTAATATTATAAAACGAACAGTTGGATTTGCAGTGAAACGTTCTATGCCGACTTTATCAAAAACAACTTTACAAAAATGGTATAACGATCATAATTTTTATACAAAGCCAAATGTAAACAACAAAAAAGTGTATTTGTTTTGTGATGAGTTTACTAATTACAACGACGCACATATTGGCATCACGGCCATTAAATTATTAGAAAAATTAGGTTACGAAGTTATTATTCCAACTCACGAAGAAAGTGGCAGGGCTTGGCTTTCGAAAGGATTGATTCGTAACGCACAAAAAATTGCCAATAAAAATATTGAATTATTAAGTGGAATTATTTCTGAAAAAATTCCTTTAATTGGCATTGAACCTTCGGCTATTTTAACTTTCAGAGATGAATATCCTGATCTTGCATTTGATGCAAATGCTGAGGCATCAAAAAAATTAGCAAAAAATGTTTTTTTTATTGATGAATTTCTTGCCGCCGAAATCGGAAAAGGAAATATAACACAAGATCAATTCACGCAAGAAAAAAGAGAAATACAATTGCATGGACATTGTCAACAAAAAGCTGTTTCAAATATTGCAGCTTCTGTAAAAATATTATCATTACCAGAAAATTATTCTGTTCAAATAATTCCATCGGGTTGCTGTGGGATGGCAGGTTCATTTGGTTTCGAAAAAGAACATTACGATCTATCGATGAAAATTGGTGAGTTGGTTTTATTGCCAACTATTCGTAAACAATCTGAAGAAACCATCATAGCAGCACCAGGCACAAGTTGCCGCCATCAAATTAAAGACGGCACAGGAAGAGAAGCATTGCATACTGTTGAAGTGTTGTACAATGCTTTAAAATAATTATAAAAACTTCACTGGAAAATCACTATTTAATTTCTAATTTTTCGTGTTACAACTTTGATGAAATTATTCAAAGTAGTAACATTATTTTTAATCTTTAAAATCCTGTGAAATCCTTGCTATACTTGGTAAATATTATGACAAAACACAGAATTTTTGTTGACATTAGTCATTGTATTCACATTGATGTTGAAGTTAAATTTGAGAAAGATTTGACAATCTATTTTTTGCTAACATTTTAAATTCAATCATCATGAAATATGTAATAATGATACTTGGTATTGTTACATTAACAGTAACTAATTTTTCTTTTGTTTTACCACAGGAAGATCCATGGAAAGTTCCAGAAAAATATGAAAAATTAAAAAACCCTATTGTTGCCGATCAAGCATCTATTCAATCAGGCAACGAATTATATGTTGAACATTGTCGTGCTTGTCATGGAACAAATGGAAAAGGCGATGGAGTGAAAGCAGAAAGTTTAAATAAAATGCCAAGCGATTTTACTTCAACAACATTTCAAAAACAAACTGATGGTTCATTGTTATACAAAATTTATTTTGGCCACAAAGACATGCCAGGATTCAAAAAAAGAATTCCTGATAATAAAGATGTAATCGATGGTACATTTGGTAAAACACGTGGTCCCGGCGATTTAATAAATTATCTACGAACCTTAGCTAAGAAGTAGAATCGAAATATGAATTCTTAAAATTAAAAGGTCTTGCGAAGCAGCAAGGCCTTCTAGTTTTATGTAACTAGCAAAAGTGTTTCATTGAAATACTTTTGCTAGCTAAAAATAAAATAAAACTTATCGTGCCTTGAAATGCATTAATAATAAAAGTTACAGAAGAATTATGCTTTTATTTGTTTGATAATTTGAGAGTGCGTTTCGTAAAATTTATCGGGACTGTAAATAAAAAGACAAGTGCCGTTTTGAATAGTTCCTATAATTTCTTTATAAATATTTGCGGGAATAGCAGGGCAACCAAAACTTCTTCCAATGAATCCTTGACCTTCAATAATATTTTCATCAACATAAGCAGCACTGTGCATAACAATGCCACGGCGAAATGCGTTATCGTTAATTCCTTTTTCTTCGCCCTGCAAACGCATCGAGTAACCACAGTGGCCAACATAAGTTTCGCCTGTAACGAAAAATCCAAGACTGCTTTTTTTGCTTTCCATTTTATTTGAAAAAATGGTAGGTAATTTTTGTCCCGACTTTTTTCCGTGTGCAACAAAAGTGTTATACAATAATTCGCCATTTTGCAAATCAATTACAAACAATCTTTTTTTATCGGACGATAAACTAAAATCGATAATAGAAATAATATTTTCGTTTTTTATTTTTCCGGTAGCCAATAAATACGAATAACCTTTTATTGCTTTTTCGAATGCTGCTCTTGATAATCCTAATTCGTTTAATTGAAGACTATCATAAATAATTAATTTGCTGTTGATGTTGTTTGCATCATTATTTACAGCAGTTGAAACAATATTTTTATTGTTATCGGGTGCTGACAATACGATACTTGCACACAAAAAACAAAGTGTGAATGAAAATAAAATAATGATTGATTTTTTATTCATTTGTTTGTTTTAACGGGGTGCAAGGTATCCCATAAACATTCAAATCATGAATCATTGGATAAGAGTTAACAATTCAATTGGATTTGATTTCTCAAACACTTTAGCAACAGTGGTTTATAAAGCAGTTGTTTTAGTAATAGTAAATTGAAATTAGTACGAAACGATTTTATTTGTTGTGAATAATAAAATATATTCACACTTATAATTAAAGCCATCATGAAAATTTTTAAAATCTTTTTGAAGATTGTTTTGGCAATCATCATTGTTTTTGCAATTGCATTTACTGTTTTTGTTTATCATTCAAAACCCAACTATCAAGGCGCGATTAAATTAAAAAACATCGAAAAAGAAACCACAGTTTATTTTGATGATTTTGGTGTGCCGCATATTTATGCAGAAAATAAAAAAGATGCCATGATCGCTTTGGGTTATGTGCATGCACAGGACCGGCTTTGGCAAATGGAATTGATGAGACGAATTGCACCGGGAAGATTATCGGAAATGTTTGGAAATGTTGCTTTGAAGAATGATAAATTTTTTGCCGGACTTGGTATTGAAGAAGCTTCTTCAAAAGCAATTAATAATTTAGATAAGAATGGCGAAGTATATAAATTATCGATGGCTTATTTAGATGGTATCAATCAATTCATTGAAAATGGAACAACACCGGTCGAATTTTTATTGGTAGGTGTGAAGAAAGAAAAATACGAATTGAAAGATATTTATAATGTTTTTGGTTACATGAGTTTCAGTTTTGCGATGGCACAAAAAACTGATCCGTTATTATCAGAAATAAAAGAAAAATTAGGCGATGCTTATGTAAAAGAATTAGGTATAGTACTCGATCCTTCCAAAACATTAATCAAAAACACAAAAGATATTGCCACTACCTATGGCGAAGTATCATCAGCAGTAACATCTATTTTAGATCAATCACCAATTCCTCCATTTATTGGAAGTAACAGTTGGGTTGTTGGTGCGGCAAAAACAAAAAACGGAAAAGTTATTTTAGCTAATGATCCGCATATCGGATATGCTCAACCTGCTGTTTGGTACGAAGCGCATATTCAAACGCCCGATTACGAAATGTATGGCTATCACTTAGCCTGTATGCCATTTCCTTTGTTAGGTCATAATCACAATTATGCATATGGATTAACGATGTTTGAAAATGATGATTTAGATTTTTATAAAGAAGAAAATAATCCTGTAAATAATAATCAATATAAAACTTCTGAGGGTTGGAAAGATTATGAAACAATAAAGAAGAACATCAAAGTAAAAAATGAAAAAGATGTTGTAATTGATGTAAAAATTAGTCGGCATGGACCAATCATGAATGATTTGATTGAAGGTATTAGTCAAAAAGAACCATTGGCAATGTCATGGATTTATACACAACAACCAATAAAAGCGCTAGAAGCAGTGTATCAAATTTCTCATTCAAATAATGAAGCAGAATTTAAAAGCGGTGTTGCATTAATTGCTTCACCAGGATTAAATGTTATGTATGGTGATGCCAAAGGGAATATTGCATGGTGGGCTGCCGGAAAATTGTATAAAAATAAAAGTGGTGCTGACAGAAATTTTATTTTAGATGGCGCAAGCGGTAATGATGATATTGCTGAGTATCTAGATTTTTCGCAAAACCCTTCGGCACAAAATCCCAAATGGAATTATGTTTATTCAGCAAACAATCAACCCGATAGTATTGCCGGATTTTTATATCCGGGATATTATGTTTCGGAAGACAGAGCAAAAAGAATTACACAACTATTAGAGCCTAAAAACAATTGGGATAAACAATCCATCAGTAATATGTTATTGGATATTACCAATCCCTTTGTGCCTGAAAATATTAAAGAAATAGTTGCATCTGTAGATTATAAAAAACTTTCTGCAAAGGAACAAAAAGCAATAGATATCATTAAAGTATGGAATGGTGCTGCCGAATTAAATGATGTGGCCCCTACCATTTATAACAAATTTGTGTATCAATTTTTAAAAAATACTTTTGAAGATGAATTAGGTGAAACAAACTTCAAACGTTTACTGGCAACACATTTGGCAAAAGCACTTGTTGCAAATCAATTAAAAAAAGATTCATCTGTTTGGTGGGATAATATAAATACTAAACAGGTTAAAGAAAATAAAACAGATATTTTAACTCAATCATTTAAAGAAACTATTTCATTTTTAGAAAAGCAGTTGGGTGATGATATTTCAACATGGACATGGAATCGGGTAAGTACACTCGAACATCAACATCCGTTGGGAAAAGTAGCTGCATTGCGCAAATATTTTAATGTAGGCCCATTTGCAATGAACGGAAGTTTTGAAGTAATTAATAACAGAATTACTCCTTTTTCTGATAATGGCGAATATCATATTATTGCAGGTTCATCAACTAGAAGAGTTGTTGATTTCTCTGACATCGAAAACAGTATAAGTATTTTGCCTACTGGCCAATCCGGTAATCCATTTAGTAAACATTATAAAGATCAGGCAGAGATGTATAATAACGGAGAATACAGAAAAATGAAGTTGAATAAAGAAGAGGTCATTAAAGCATCAACAAAATTAATATTCACAAAGGACGAATGATTATTTTCCTTTTTCCTCTAAATAAATCATCGAATACACTTTTTGTATTATGCGAATAATGAGTATCAAAGCTGGGTTTGAATTAAAAACATTTGTTGAATAATCTAAAGCTGATAAATGTCATATTTTTAGTATTATAGGTCTATAACTTTGTTATTATCACCTCAACAATTTGTTTTAACTTTTCTTTTTTTACAAATTTTTTTCTTTAAAAAGAAGAATTAGTAAAAGTTTTAAGTATACAAATTTGAAATAGGCTTATATATATGACCTATGGCAACTAGAAACGATTTTAATAGTTTTATAATAAACAATAACCCCGATTTTATTTTTTCAATCGATTTGTCTGGTCGTATAACAAATGCAAATAATACACTTTGCAAAGCTTTGAATTTGGAACCCGATTATATCATCGGAAAGACATTTGCAGAGTTTGGTTTTCCTGAAGAACTTACAAAACAATGGAAGGCATTTGATGAGAAAGTTTATAAAACAAATGGAAACATTGAAGAAATATGTTTGGTTCCAATGCCTGATGGTGTTACCCATATTTATCGTGCTATTTTACACCCTTTACATGATGATGAGAGAAACTTTCTGGGTATAGGTGCAATAATTAGAGATATTACGATACATAAAAAAGCCAGGGAAGAAGTTGAGTCGAGTAGAGAAGATTTTTTTACAATGATTGATAATGCACCAGACATTATTGCAGTTCACTGCGCCGGAAAAGTTGCTTTTATTAATAAAATTGGCTTCGAATTACTAAAAGCTACACATCGCGAAGACATTATTGGTAAACCGGTAATGCAATTTGTACATTCAGATTATCAAGATCTTGTAAAAACAAGAATTGAAAAAGCTGCTAAGGAACGTATTTCTTTATCTTATGCAGAAGAAAGATTTATTTGTTTAGATGGGAGTTTTTTAGATGTTGAAGTAAAAGCAATTCCAATTAAATTCGAGAATAATGATTCTGTTTTATTGATTGCAAGAGATATTTCCTTTCGTAAACAAAATGAAAGAAAATTAGAAGAATCGAACGATCGATTTAAGATATTAATTGAATTAATTCCATACATCATTATACTTAAAGATGGAAATGGCAGATGGTTATTAACCAATAAACTAGCTAAAAAAAGATACGAACTTTATAATGTTGATTGGTTTGGAAAGACAGATGAAGAATTAGCAGTTTTACAACCGAATTTTGCAAAACTTCATCAGGCTATTAAAATACAGGACGAGAAAGCATGGGCTTTAGGTAATACTTTTGTTTTCGACACAAAAGGCAATCTTCCTAATGGTGATAAATACATTCATGAAATAACAAAAGTTCCTTTGTTTGAAACAAATGGAGAACGCAAAAGTCTTTTAACCATTGTAAAAGATACTACTAAAAGAAAATTAGAAGAGCAACACCTAAAATTATTGGAAACTGCCATTACTAATACAAATGATGCAATTGTTATTACAGAAGCAAACACGATTGAGTTACCCGGACCAAAAATTATTTTTGTTAATGATGCGTATTTAAAGATGACGGGTTATAAAAGAGATGAGATAATAGGTAAAAACCCACGCATCTTGCAAGGAATTAATACCGATAAAAATGAATTAAAACGTTTACGACATGCTTTGGAAAATAATAAACCTTGCAGATTAGAATTAATTAATTATAAAAAAAATGGTGAAGAATTTTGGTCAAGCATTGCTATAGCACCGGTTAAAAATAACGAAGGCGTTACAACGAATTGGGTTGCTATTAAAAGTGATATAACTGAAAAGAGAAGGTATGATCAAAATATTAGGCAAGCATCTATTCGTGCTCAGGAAAATGAAAAATTTTTTATTGGAAGAGAATTGCACGATAATATAGCTCAGATATTAGTAGGTTCATTAATGTCTTTATCGAGTGTAAAAGGAAGTAAGGACCAAGATAATGAACGATTAAAACTTGCTATAGAAGATGTTCATAATTCAATTGAAGAAATTAGAAATCTTTCACATGAGCTTGCACCATCTAAATTTAAGAGCGACAATTTTATTTTATCAATTCAACAATTATTGAAAAGCTTAAATAAAGATGAAAAGTTTAAAATGATTACTCATTTTGATAAATTAAATTATCAAGATATTGACAGTGATAAACAGTTAAATCTTTATAGAATTCTTCAGGAACAATTGCAAAATATAATTAAGCACGCTAGTGCAACTGAAATACAAATCAGCATAAGAAATAATGATATGCTGGAATTAAGAATTTGCGATAACGGTAAAGGATTTAATTCTAATACTGTTTCAAATGGTATTGGTTTGCATAATATAAAAAATCGTGCTGAAATATATGGAGGTTATAGCGAAATAAAATCTTCAGAAGGCAACGGTTGTGAGTTGATTGTTAGAATACCTATTACATAAAACACAATTATTTTATCTACATCATCAAGCCTCAAATATTCGAGGCTTTTTTATTTTTATAATTTCATACATTTAGAAACCGATTGTATACCCTCAGATAATAAATTAATGCCATCATGAGATCAAAATGTTTCATTCAATTTTGCTTTTTGTTTTTGTTTGCAATTCAGTCTCAATTCATCATTGCACAAAAAAAATCATTCCCTCAAAAAGTAGATTCTGTTTTAAGATTAATGACTTTGGAAGAAAAAATTGGTCAACTCAATCAATACAATGATGATTGGACTGCTACTGGTCCTGTTACAGTTGATAACGATAAAGCCAATCAAATTCGTAAAGGTCAAGTGGGTTCTTTATTAAATTGTATGGGAACTGACAGAACAAAAAGTTGGCAAAAAATTGCCATGCAATCAAGACTAAAAATTCCATTATTATTTGGGCAAGATGTTATTCACGGATACAAAACAACATTCCCTATTCCGTTAGCAGAAGCAGCGAGTTGGGATCTGGAAGCGATACAATCATCAGCAAGAATTGCAGCAACTGAAGCGGCTGCAAGCGGCATCCACTGGACGTTTGCGCCGATGGTTGATATTGCACGTGATCCGCGTTGGGGAAGAGTGATGGAAGGCGCAGGCGAAGATCCTTATCTTGGTTCTTTAATTGCAAAAGCAAGAGTAAAAGGTTTTCAGGGAAATAAATTAGGTAATGTTGATGCAGTTATGGCATGTGCAAAACATTTTGCTGCTTATGGTGCTGCCATTGGTGGAAGAGATTATAATTCGGTTGATATGAGTGATAGATTGTTGTGGGAAGTTTATTTGCCGCCGTTTAAAGCTGCACTTGATGCTGGTGCTGCAACATTCATGAATTCGTTCAACGATTTGAATGGAATTCCTGCAACAGGAAATAAATATTTGCAACGCGATATTTTAAAAGGCAAATGGAATTTTGAAGGATTTGTTGTGAGCGATTGGGGATCGATTGGTGAAATGATCAATCATGGCAACGTTAAAAATAGCTATGAAGCTGCATTAAGTGCCATCACTGCAGGAAGCGATATGGATATGGAAAGTCGTTGCTATAAAGACAATTTGGCTCAGTTAGTAAAAGACAAAAAAGTATCCATCGAATTAATTGATGATGCAGTAAAAAGAATTTTGCAAAAGAAATTCGAATTGGGTTTGTTTGATGACCCATTTAAATTTTGTAATGCCGAACGAGAACAAAAAGAAATTAATAATCCAGAACATTCAAAAATTGCAAGAGAAGTTGCCGCAAAAAGTATTGTGTTGTTGAAAAATAAAAATCATTTATTACCGCTTTCAAAAAATACAAAAACAATTGCATTCATTGGTCCGTTGGTGAAAGAAGAAAAACAAAATCTTGGTTTCTGGTCTGTTGAATTACCCGAAATAGATTATTCGAAATTAATTGTTACACAATGGCAGGGTGTTAAAAATAAAATCAATAAAAATTCTACTTTATTATATGCCAAAGGTTGCGATATTGATGGCAATAATAAAGATGGTTTTGCTGAAGCTATTGAAACTGCAAAGCAAGCAGATATTGTAATTATAAGTGTTGGTGAAAGAAGAGATATGAGCGGCGAAGCAAAGAGTAGAAGTAATATTCATTTACCCGGCGTGCAGGAAGAATTGATAAAAGCAATTCAGGCAACAGGCAAGCCTGTCGTGGTTTTGATCAATGCCGGTCGTCCATTGATTTTTAACTGGACTGCCGATAATGTTCCTGCAATTTTATATACATGGTGGTTGGGTTGCGAAGCAGGTGATGCAATTGCGGATGTATTGTTTGGCGATTATAATCCTTCTGCAAAATTGCCGATTACATTTCCGAGAGAAGAAGGACAGATACCAATTTATTATAGTCATTTTAATACCGGCCGACCTGCAAGAAATGATAGTGATTTGAATTATGTTTCGGCTTATACCGATTTATCAAACAGCCCTAAATTTCCTTTTGGTTATGGATTGAGTTATACCAATTTTCAATACAGCAATTTGCAATTGAGTAAAAAGAAAATTAAATCAAACGAAAAAATAGAAGTCACTTTAAACATTTCAAACAATGGAAAGGTTTCTGGCGAAGAAGTGGTTCAAATATATTTAAGAGATAAAGTTGGATCAATTGTTCGACCCGTAAAAGAATTAAAAGATTTTGCAAAAATAAAATTGAATGCAGGCGAAACCAAAACGATTAAATTTATTATCGATAAAGAAAAATTGTCATTCTATAATCAACAATTAAAATGGGTTGTAGAGCCAGGAGATTTTGATTTGATGATCGGTTCTTCATCAGAAGATATAAGGCTGAAAGATAGTTTTGAATTAATAAGATAAACAGTAACAAACTTGCCATGAAATTTATTCTTTTAATTTTTTCAGTCTTCTTTATTTATAATGTAAATGCTCAAACCATTTCATTACCTAATGAATGCAAATTTAAAATTGGCGATGATATCGAATGGGCAAATCCAAACTTCAATGATGCTGATTGGAGTACAAAACAATTAGGTAAAAGCTGGGCTGCTACTGGTATAAAAGAAAATGTGTACGTGTGGTACAGGATTAAAATTTTTATTCCTTCAAACATAAAAGCATCTGTTGAAAAACGAAATGGGCTAATGCTGCATCTTGGAAAAATTGATGATGCTGATCAAACTTTTTTTAATGGAAAGTTGATTGGGCAAACAGGTACTTTTCCTCCAAACTATGAAACTAAATATGCTGAACAAAGAAATTATATCATCGCAATAAATGAAATTCTTTGGGACAAAGAGAATGTTATTGTGGTAAGAAATTTTAGTCCGGATTATGGTGGAGTAGGTATGTACCAGGGACCTTACAGCGTTGGGCCTATTCAATGGACTGATTTTATTTCAGTAAAACATGAGATCAAAGGAACTGATAATGGCTTCAGCACAAAAATTAAATTTACAAATAACAGTAAAAACAAATTTAATGGTAAAGTAAAATATTGGGTTGCTGACAAAGATTATAAAAAACTATTTTCTGAAATTGAGAAAGTAAATATTTTGCCAGAGC
>CAIQDX010000062.1 GCA_903870685.1 uncultured Chitinophagaceae bacterium
CACATGAAACATATTGGTCACAGCATTGTTTGCGATGATATTTATGGCGATGGCAAACCCGTGTTACTTTCTTCCATTAAAAAAAGATTCAAGCTTTCTAAATCAGCCGAAGAAGAAAGAGCCATTTTATCGAGATTAGCTTTGCATTCATGGAAATTAAAATTTACTCTAAACAACGAACCGTTTTCGCTGGAAGCTGAGCCACCAAAGGATTTGAGGGCTTTGTTACAACAGTTAAGAAAATGGAAAGGATAATCGCAGATTAAAATGATTAAAATGATTTTCGCTGAAAAAATAAATGGTCTGACCGTTTCGGTCAGACCATTTATTTTTATTCACAAAAGTACAAACTGTTGAAGAGTGCGACGCAACAAGAGCTTCATTAAAATACAAAAGCTGGTAACAAAAAATTATTCATTCTTAATTATTGCACCTGCTTTCATTACAAATTTTACATTACCCATTACTTTTATGTCTTTCACAGGATCGCCATCAACAGCAATTACATCTGCCAGTTTTCCTTTTTCAATACTGCCAATATTATTGTTTCCAATTAGATCTGCAGCATTAACTGTTGCTGCTTTAATACATTCCAATGCTGGCATTCCTGCTTCAGTCATATAAATAAATTCCATCCAGTTTTTTCCATGATTATAAACACCGGCATCTGTTCCAAAAGCAATTTTTACTCCTGCTTTGTACGCTTTCCCAAAAGTGTTTTGAATGATCGGACCAACCTCTAATGCTTTTCTGGCAATAACTTCAGGGAAGAAGCCAGGTTTGGTTGCAGAGTCGGCAACAGATTTTCCTGCAATGATTGTTGGAACTAAATAAGTGCCATGCGATTTCATTAATTGCATGGTTTCTTCATCCATATAAGTGCCGTGTTCGATAGATGCAACGCCACCAATGATCGCACGTTTCATTCCTTCAACACCATGAGCATGTGCTGCAACTTTTAATCCATAATCTTTTGCAGTTGAAACAATGGCTACAATTTCTTCTTCGGTAAACTGTGCACCACTTCCATCTTTTTCTAAACTTAATACACCACCAGTTGCAGCAATTTTTATAACATCAGCACCATCTTTATAACGCTGACGAACAGCTTTGCGGCATTCATCAACACCATTCACAACGTCAGCATTTAATTCGTGCAAGTGCATTAAATCGGCACGCAAGCCATTGGTTGCATCACCATGTCCGCCAGTTGTTGATAAAGCTTTTCCAGAAGTAAAAATTCTCGGACCAACCACTAATCCTTTATTAATGGCATTACGTAATGCAATGTTTACGCCACTTCCGCCCAAATCTCTAACAGTTGTAAATCCCGCCATTACAGTTCTTCTGGCATATTGTAAACTTTCAAAAGCAAGATCGGCCTCATTTTGTGTAAGACTTTTTAATAAACGATTTGGACTTATCTCTTGTTCGACGTGCACATGACAATCGATCAAACCGGGCATCACCGTTTTGTTTTTCAGATCAATTATTTTATCGTTTGTATTTGCTGTTACATAACCTTTTTGAACATCAACAATTTTATTTCCATCAATGATTACACTCATTTCGGATTGAATCTGTAATTGTTTTACATCAATTAATTTTCCGCAATGCAAAATGGTTCGTTGTGCAAATGTTGCTTGAGCAAACAGCATAGCGATCAGTAATAATTTTTTCATCTTAGGTTTTTTTTGAAAGATATAAAAAGCAATTTATTCTGCATAGAAAATAAAAAAGCCGAGGTAAGAATACCCCGGCTACCAAAAAACAAGTACAACGAAAACCTATAATGAAAAAATATTTATTTTATTTATTAGGCTGCGGTGTGTAACGCAAATAAGGTTTTACAATTTTTACACCTTTAGGAAATTTTTTAATAGCATCTTCTGTGCTTATCGCTGGAACAACAATTACATCTTCCCCTTCTTTCCAGTTGGCAGGTGTTGCCACACTGTAGTTTGCAGTTAATTGCAACGAATCAACCACACGTAATACTTCATCAAAATTTCTTCCGGTTGATGCGGGATAAGTGATAATTAATTTAACAGCTTTATCTGGACCGATAATTAATAACGAACGCACCGTTGCTGTTGCAGATGCATTGGGATGAATGAAATCATATAAAGTAGAAACCTTTCTGTCTTCATCGGCAATGATTGGAAAATCTACAGAGGTTTTTTGGGTTTCGTTAATATCATTGATCCATCCTGAATGCTTTTCTAACGTATCAACACTTAATGCCAATACTTTTACATTCCTTTTTTCAAATTCGCTTTTTAATAATGCGGTCTTTCCTAATTCGGTTGTACAAACGGGCGTATAATCTGCCGGATGAGAAAATAAAATTCCCCATGAATTACCTAAGTACTCATAGAAATCAATTTCACCAATAGATGTTTTTGCCTGAAAGTTTGGGGCGATGTCGCCAAGACGTATACTCATTTTGTTAGGTTTTAATTAAAATAAAAAATATCAATTTATAGCAAATATATCTTTATCCTACTAAATTGATAGGATAAAGATAAGATTCATTTTTATTTAACAATCATTACGGTTTTATGAAAAAAGAAAAATTATTTTTTGTTGCGGACTGTTCTTGCTTTTTGCAAAGAATACTTACCATATTTATCTTTTACACTGTCGATGGCTTTATAGAGATTCGATTTTTTTTCTGCATCATCAAACAAACTACCTTGTGTTGGGTGATTTGTCAATTCGCTCAAACGTACGCCCAGCAAGCGAATCGGTCTTCCCTTTTTATATAATTTATGAAAGAGATCAATGGCAACCGGAATTAATTCATCATCTTGTAAAGTATAATCAATTGTTGTTTGCCTCGATGTAGTTTCAAAATCGGGATACCGGATTTTTACAGCAACACAACCTGCAAGCTTTTCATCCTTGCGTAATTCGTAAGCAATCTTTTCTGTCATGCGAACCAATTCGCTCAACAAAAAATCAATATCGGTCTTATTTTCTTCAAAAGTATTTTCGGTAGAAATAGATTTTGCTTCATGGTATTGATGCACTTCACCAAAATGTAAACCTTGTGCCTTTTGGTAAAGATCAGTTCCCCACTTTCCTAATTTTTTTTCTAATTCGGCTTCTGATTTTTTTAAAATATCGCCAATTAAAAAAATACCCATCGATTTTAAAACAGTAAAAGTATGTTCACCAACACCCGAAAATTTATTTACAGGTAAGGGTGCCAAAAATTCTCTTTCCATTCCGGGTTGAACAAATAAATAACCGTTTGGTTTTGCTTCATCGGTTGCAATTTTTGCTACCATTTTATTACTCGCTAATCCAAACGATATGGGCAATTTAGTTTCATCAATAATTTTATTTCGTAATTCAATTGTCCATTTGTATGGATCAAAATATTTATCCATTCCTGTTAGGTCAATATAAAATTCATCAATGCTTGCTTTTTCAAACATTGGTGCTTGCGCAGCAATAATATTTGTGACCCAACGGCTGTAACGACTGTATTCGCCTCTTGCAGCATTGGTAATAATTGCATGCGGACAAAGTTGCATGGCTTTTTTCATCGGCATCGCACTATGCACACCAAATTTTCTTGCTTCGTAACTGCAAGTTGTAACAACGCCGCGTTCTTTACTGCCACCAACAATTACAGCTTTTCCTTTCAGCGTTGGATCACTTAACACAGCAACGCTTACAAAAAAAGAATCGAGATCTAAATGAGCAATATATCGTTGCGGTTTGTTCATGCAACTTCTAAATTAGCGAAGATTTTTTGGTACGAGCTTTTGTATTTTATGGCACCATCAGTTGCGTCGCACTCTTGTACTTTCTATTCTTTATTCAACATTTTATTTAAAAACATTCAACACTTCGTCATCAATGCGTCGAGGTTTAAAAGTTTTTTTATCCAATAAAACCCAAACACTTTTTGCAGTAATTATTTTTCTGTTATCGTTCTTTCTAACAATTTCGTAATGTCTTTCGCTAGTTACTGCGGTATGATTACCGATCCATGTTTTCATTATTAATTCATCATTCAAAAAAGATTGAGAGAGATAATCAATTTCATGTCGCCGTGCAACCCACAAAATTTTTTCATTCAATTCCTCCGACACCAAACTGCCCCAATGTTTCGAAGCAGC
Source organism: uncultured Chitinophagaceae bacterium (assembly GCA_903870685.1). Lineage (GTDB taxonomy): Bacteria > Bacteroidota > Bacteroidia > Chitinophagales > Chitinophagaceae > CAIQDX01. The sequence goes on from CAIQDX010000062.1 coordinate 4,134, forward strand.
ATCCTGCATCCATTGAACATACACCACATTGTTTACATGCTGCAATGCATCTAAATGTTCGGGCAAAACGGTAAATGAAAATTCAAAATTATTTTTCATCGATAAATTTCTAATAAGCCATCAGGCAGCACAACATGCACTTCTTTTTTCTTTCGATCAATTTTCAACAATGTTTCTTCATGCAATGGTATCATTGCTTCATTGCCGTTTAAATTGATACGCAATAAAACCTGATGCGGTTGTTCGATCACTTCTTCAATCGGTCCTAGGTTTTCTCCTTCATTTATGATCGAATAACCCAAAAGTGCTATGGGCGCTGACTTTCCGGCTACCTTTCTAAAATCATCATCCAATAACCAAACATTTTTTTGAATCAAACGATGCGCCGATTCTTTGCTTTCAATTCCATCAATCAATACATAAATTTCATCGTTATCTTTTGCTTTGGATGATTGAACGAAATATGGTAAGTAACTGTTTTTTTGTTGTTCAATAAAAATAGCTTCAATGCCTTTGAGTGTTGTTTTTTTACCAAGTGCATGTTTTAAAATCACTTCGCCCTTCACACCAAATGTTGCAACTATTTTTCCTATGTTGATGTATTCGTTCATTACTATTGCAAGATAAACTATGATTTAAAAAATGATAAACAAGATGCAAAAAAAATCCCGAACAAAATTGTCCGGGATTTTTTTGGAAACTATTTTGATCATTTGATTAAGCTTCGCTTGAACCTTCTGTAGTTTCAACTTTTTTCACTGCGGGTTTGTACACACGCTTTTCACGTTGTTGACTACGGTGTTTGTCGCCACGTTGTTTAATTTGAGCTTCATGTTCATCATGCCATGCCTGGAATTTAACCATTGCAGTTGCATCATCGAACAAACCTAATTTCACTCCGCGTAACAAATGTTTCAAAAATAATACTCCCTTGAAAGAGAGAATTCTGCGAACTGTATCTGTTGGTTGTGCACCTTTATGTAACCAATCCAAAGCTTTTTGACGGTCTAATTGAACGGTTGCAGGTACAGTTAACGGATTGTAAGTTCCTAATTTTTGAATAAACTTACCATCTCTTGGTGCACGGGCATCGGCCACTACAATAAAGTAGAATGGGCGTTTCTTGCTGCCGTGTCTTTGTAATCTCATTTTTACTGCCATGTTAAATAGAAATTTAAAGGCGTTATTAAATAGGGTTTATCTGACTATGACTAATCAGGACGGCGAAAATAGTGTGAAAACTCTTTTCTACCAAGTTTCAATGATAAGGAATTGTTAGAATTTTCCGGATATCGACTTTTGAAACGAAAATGGCAATTTTAAGCGCTGTTTTTAGTAGCCATTTATCTGCTCGCAATTCATCTTGTAAAAATCTAATCTGTAAATTTTTTTTATTTATATAAATGGTTAGTTGTTTTTAATTTATGAAATGAATCTTTTTAGATATAAAACATTTGTTACTTTGCAAACATTAATATTTTACTATGTTGTATTCAATGACAGGTTATGGAAGAGCAGAGGAAACGGTTGGCGATAAAACTTTTTTAGTTGAAGCAAAATCTCTTAATGGAAAACAATTTGATATTCGTTTGCAACTGCCGGCATTATTAAAACCCTATGAATTTGAAATAAGAAATATTCTAAATGAAGGTTTAGAACGCGGCAGTGTTGAATGTATCATCAGCATTAAACAAAACGGTACTGCTAAACCTGTAACGATAAATGCTGATTTATTGAAAGCTTATTACCAATCTGTTTCTCAGATTGCAATTGAATTGAATGCCGATGTTGACCAATTACTCGCTGCTGTTTTACGATTACCCGAAGTGGTTGTTAACTCAACCGAAATGATCAGTGAAAATGATTGGAAACAATTTCAATTGGTATTAAAAAAAGCGATCAACGATTTGAATGATCATCGCATTGAAGAAGGAAAATCTTTAGAAGCCGATCTGCTGAAAAGAGTTGTAAATATTGAAGAACATCAAAAAACAATTACAACATTAGAACCTCGTCGTCGAGAAAAAATAAAAGATAATTTGGTAAAATTATTGGAAGAAAATGTGGGCAAGGAAAATTATGATGCCAATCGTTTGGAACAAGAATTAATTTTTTATATCGAGAAAATTGATATCAGCGAAGAACAGGTTCGTTTAAAAAACCATTGCGATTATTTTCGTTCTATTCTCGAAGAAAAAGGAAAAAGCAAAGGCAAAAAATTATCTTTTATCCTGCAGGAATTTGGAAGAGAAATTAATACCACCGGTTCTAAAGCCAACGATTCCGAAATTCAAAAATGTGTGGTGCTGATGAAAGATGAATTAGAAAAAGCAAAAGAACAGGTGCTGAATGTTCTGTAATTTTTTTGCTGTTAATTTTGAAAGATGAAACCAAGTTTATTTTTTATTGCGGCATTTGTTTTCATAACATCTTGCACTACATTGGATGTTTATGAAAAAACAACTGCATTTCCTTTGCATCAATGGAAAAGCAAAGAGTTATTACCATTTACTTTTACAATTAAAGACACGTCTTCATTGTATAATTTTTATGTTGTACTTCGTCATGAGGATGCTTATCAATATAAAAACATTTGGTTGAATATTAAAATAAAAGATCCCGATTCTTCTTACAGCATAAAAAGAGAATTTACTTTAGCTGATAACACAAAATGGTTAGGAACCGGCATGGATGATATCATTGAACATCGCATAACTTTTAATTCAATTCCTATCAATCTTAAAAAAGGGGATTATACTTTTACGTTGCAACAAATTATGCGTGAAGATACTTTGCAACATATTTTAAATGCCGGTATTCGTGTTGAAAAAGTAAAACAATGAGTTTCTTTTCAAAACATAAGTTAGTTGTTCTCACATCCGTTTACTGGTTAATGTTGTTGTATATTTTAGCAGCATTGTTTTGGTGGTTCATCGCACTCAATAATCAAAACAAAATAATGAACGATTTGCGTATGCAGGATCTACAAAAAGATGATCCACAATTTGCAATGAAACACAATAAAATCATTGCAGAAAAAAATCGCAAAACAGCCCAGTACATTGGCGAAGGAACTATTTTTTTAGCACTAATATTAATCGGTGCAGTATTTATTTATCGCGCCACTCGACGACAAATAAAATTATCACAACAACAGCAAAATTTTATGATGGCAGTAACGCATGAATTAAAAACGCCAATTGCCGTTACTCGTTTAAATTTAGAAACACTTTTAAAAAGAAAATTAGAACCCGATAAGCAGGAAAGACTTATCAGCCATACGATTCAGGAAACAGATAGGTTAAATGTTTTGTGCAACAATATTTTATTGGCAGCACAATTAGATTCCGGTTCTTACCGCATCACAAAACAAGAAATTAATTTAAGTGAATTGATCGATGGCTGTGCAGAAGATTTTAAAATACGTTTCCCACAAAGAAAAATTGAAGCCCTTATTCAGGAAGGAATTTATATTGAAAGTGAAGAATTATTATTGCAAATGCTGGTAAATAATTTAATTGATAACGCTTTAAAATATTCGCCAAAAGAAGCAGTTGTTATGGTATCATTAAATGAATCAGATAAAAAAATAAAACTACAGGTCAGCGATGAAGGCAATGGTTTAACTGACGATGAGAAGAAAAAAGTATTTGAAAAATTTTATCGCACCGGAAATGAGAATACACGGAAAACAAAAGGAACTGGTTTGGGTTTATATCTTTGCCGAAAGATAGTTGAAGATCAGAAAGGAAAAATTGTTGTATCAGATAATCAACCTTCGGGAACTATCTTTACAACTACATTTTATTCATCATGATAGAAAATAAAAAAGGAAATATTTTATTGGTAGAAGATGAAGAAAATCTTCACGAAACATTAAAGCTGAACCTTGAAATGGAAGGTTATGAAATTACATCAGCCTTCGATGGAACCAATGCATTGAAAGCTGTTGCCAATGAATATTTTGACCTGATCGTTTTAGATGTAATGATCCCGGAGATAGATGGCATAAGGGTTTTAGAAACTATTCGTGTTAATAATAATGAAGTTCCGGTTTTAATTTTAAGTGCAAAAAATTCAAGTGCCGATAAAATATTAGGTTTAAAAAAAGGTGCTGATGATTATTTGACAAAACCTTTTAATCTCGAAGAATTATTGTTAAGAGTTGAAAAATTAATTCATAAAAACAAAAAGATCTTAGTTAAAGAAACTATTGGCGATACTTACCAATTCGGGGAAAATAAAATTGATTTTAAAGCACAAAAAGCAACATCTTATACCGGGCAAGAAATTGAATTAAGCAAAAAAGAAACAATGCTTTTAAAATTATTGATCGAGAATAAAAGTGATGTTGTAAATCGAGAAAAAATATTACAGGTTGTTTGGGGTTATAATGTTTATCCAACTACCAGAACCATCGATAATTTTATTCTCAACTTCCGGAAATATTTCGAGGAAGACAGTCGCAATCCAAAACACATACACTCCGTTCGTGGCGTGGGTTACAAGTTCACAGATTAATTTGCTACACTAATTTTTCTAGAGAAATAAATATCGATTCTTTGCTGATACCAGCAACAGGTGAATATAAAGCTTCATTGCATTGTTCAATGATTTGAGCAAATGATTTTTTCTTTTCCGCACTCATTTCTTTTTGCATGAATTCTGTAACTAATTGTTTTGCTTGAATAAAAAAATTTTTATCCGATTCAATTAATAAAAGTTCATTTAATTTTTCCGAATTAGTTAATAAAATTACTTCAGGTAGTTTCTCCGTTTCATTCACAAGACCAATTGGTGCATTTTTTATTTTGGTATTGATAATCTCATTCTCGTTTTTTGATTGCTGTTGTTTCCTTCCAAAACCAAACCACCACGAAATGCCCACCAGCAAAGCGATTAAGGGAACTATCCAGATATATTTATGGTTAGTAATGTCTTGCGAAATTTTATTTATTTCATACCTGGTTTTTAATGCTGGCGAAACTTCAATCACAATACTATCGCTGCGAACCGTTTTATATTGTTGCGAATTAATATCGAGATAATTGAATTCAACAGGCGGAATAATTATTTCTCCGGCTTTCTTTGCAACAAAAGGAATTAAAAATATTTTCGTTCCACTTGCAGGAAAGCTCATTTTATTAATATCCGATTTCTCAGTATTCTCAAAATGTTCCGTATTTTTTGGCCAATTAATTTTCGGGCAATTAATACTTTGAAAATTTCCTGAACCTTCGATATACACTTCGAGCATATTATTATCTTCAGCCGTATCAATTATTTTATTTGCTTTTGTTTTGATTGAGAAACTACCGATCGTTCCGTTAAAATCTGTTGCCTTGTTTTTTTCCGGTAATGGATTAACGTGAATGACAAATGGTTCGTTGCTTAATGTTACAGATTGTGTGATTGGCGTTTCATCTCCAAAAGAATTTTTCTTAAACAATGTGATCTCATTATCAACAGAAGCAAAATCTAATTTTAGATCTCCTGTTTGCAAAGGAAATAATTGCACTTTTCTTATCACATAACTTTTATATTCTTTGCCTTTCAATTTAATAATATGTGGAAACTGTTCTTCGGTTGTCATCTCATAAACCGTGCAGCCACTGAATGCCGGCTGCTTTGCAATTTTTGATTGAGAACGAAGTCGTGTAAATAATTCATAGGTCACTAATATCGATTCACCAACAACACAAGTTGTTTTATTAGCTGTTACTTTCACAAAAATATTATCCTTTATTTTTGAAGCAACGGTTTCGTCGGGATGTAACACAGAAGCTCTATCAATTTCACTTTCACCTAAAACATCTTCCTGAAAAAATCCACCTGGTAATTGCAAACTGTTTGAAGATGCATTCGCACCAGCAACATGTGCTGTATTTTTTACTGTAATATTTATGGCCGAGCAAATTATTTTTTTTCCATCAACTTCAACACTCGCGGCAGGTAATAATAATATTCCTGTTGATTTTGGTTGTAAACTAAAAACATAACTGATACTCGATTCAGTTTTCCCATTCACAGAAATTTGTTGCGAAGAATAAGATGGTCCAGATAAAATTTTCCATTTTACAAAATCAGGTTGTACAAAATTTGTTGCATCTGCCGCACCACTCACTTTATATTCTACCTGCAATACATCTTCCTTACCAATCTCTGATGAACTTGGTTTTATTTGAAATTGAATTTGACCGATAGCATTTATATCTATCAGCAAAACAATAAACATTAATAAAATGGTTTGTAAAAATTTTATCATAATCGCTAATGACAAATATACTGTTCGTTATTATTGAAGTGGATGAAATGTGGTTAATGATGGGTTAAAACATTGCATCATTTGCAGTATGTTTGTTGCAAACAATTTTACATGAGTCTGCAAACAATTGTTGATTTTTTAGATCCTGTTAATTTGTTCGAATTATCGGATGACGAAGGTTATAAAGACACGCAATTGGGCCGCCACATTGCATTGTACGATGAAACTTTTCCTGATATTTCTAATGCCGATCTTGTTTTAGTCGGCTGCGGCGAAATGCGTGGCGCAGGTATTGAATATGCCAATGCAGGTTCACCCGATGCGATCAGAAAAGAATATTACAGTTTATTTCATTGGCATAACGAAGTTAATGTTGCCGATGTTGGTAATGTAAAACGCGGTGCAACTTTACAGGATACTTACGCTGCTTTAAAAACAGTAGTCAGTGAATTGATTGATCAGAAAAAACGAGTGATTATTTTAGGTGGGTCGCATGATGTAACCATAGCGCAATACAATGCGTATGTTGCTGCTGAAAAAATTATTGAAGCTACTTGTGTTGATGCAAGAATTGATCTCAACATGGACAGTGTATTGCCTAGCGATAATTTTTTAATGGCAGTATTAACAAGCGAACCCAATTTTATTAAACATTATAACCACATCGGTTTTCAAAGTTATATGGTGCATCCGCACATGCTCGAAACGATTGATAAACTTCATTTCGATTGTTATCGTGTTGGAAAAGTGAAAGAAAATGTAGAAGAAATGGAACCGGTTATTCGTAACACGAATTTATTTTCTTTCGACATTGCTGCTATTCAACATGCACATGCACCTGCCAACCGTTTAACGCCAAATGGTTTTACCGGCGAGGAAGCATGCACATTGATGCAATATGCCGGCATGAGCTCAAACCTAAGCAGCATAGGTATTTACGGCTATGCACCCGAATTGGATGAACATGGTTTAACTGCCAAACAAATCTCACACATGTTATGGTACTTAATGGATGGCATTCATAAAAGCAAACAGGAATCCAGTTTAAACGATCGTCATCATTTCAATGAATTCAATATTGTTTTTGGTGAAGTAGAAACTGTTTTTTTACAAAGCAAAAAGACCGGAAGATGGTGGATGCAAATACCCGATGGTAAATTTATTGCATGCAGTAGAATCGATTATTTACTTGCATCAAATAACGAAATGCCTGAACGCTGGATGCGTGCCATTGCAAGAAGTTAATTTTTATTTTTTATTACCAGCGATAGAATAAAAATGAAGCTGTTGTTGCGTCGCACACTTGTACGCTTTATTTTCTATTCAACTTTAATCAAAAAAGTAAATAAATTTTTTGAGCATTAATTAGCAAACGCATTCAATGCAACAGTTGGTTTACCGGTATTATCAAAAGCACCCAACGAATAGCTTTGCCAATTATAGCTTTCGGGCTCCCAATAAAAAATACCCAACCCATTATTATTTGAAACCGATTTTACTTTAGTAAATAGATCATTTAAAAAAGATTGACAAACTGTTGGAGAATTTACATCCATGCCAACTTCACAAATCATTACCTGTTTTCCATAACGCGAAACCATATCGTTCATGTTAGTCAAACATTGAAAATTTTGTAATGCCCAATTTGATGTTGTTGGATACAACGACATGCCAATAATATCCCAATTAGCATTATTAGTTTTTAATCCATCAAACACCCATCGGAATAAACTATTATCGAAACCATTAGAAATATGAACAATTACTTTAATGGTTGTATCGATTGCTTTTACTGCATTATAACCTGCATTTATTAACCCTGCAAAATTTGCCATGTTTGTTGAGGCTCTTCCTGTTTCCCATAACATACCATCATTTGTTTCATTACCTATTTGCACCCAAGTTGGTGTAATACTATTTGCTTTTAAAGTATTTAAAACGGTTTGTGTATGATTATAAACAGATGTTTCTAAAGTTGTGATATTTTGTCCAACCCATGCAACAGGAATAGTTTGATGTCCGGGATCGGCCCAAACATCACTATAATGAAAGTCAATCATGATGCGCATTCCGGCGTTTTTTGCACGAACTGCTTTTGCAACAAGATCGGTTGTATTACACCAGCCATCAGAAGGATTTACCCAAACTCTTAAACGAATAGAATTCATTCCTAAACTTTTTAAAAGTGTAAAACAATCTTTTTGGGTTCCTGTTGAATCATAAAATTTATATCCCGAAGATTCCATTTGTGTTACCCAACTGATATCGGCACCTTTGGCAAAAACAAATGTTGGTGCAGGAGTTGGCGTAGGTGTGGGATTTGGCGTAGGATTAGGAGTTGTTTGTGAAGATGTATCTTGTTTACTGCAGGCAACAAATAAAAATATCAACAGCAAATATTTGTATTTAAAAAAAAATTTCATTGATTGATGGTTAATGCTTTTCCAAAATTAGTTCAATAAATAAGCAATTGTAGGAAATAAAAAAGAGTGGTAAAAATTTACCACTCTTTTTATTATTTCAAATCTCAATCGAACCCTATTGTTTTGTTAGTGTGTAAGTTCCTGTTAAGAAATTTACATCAATCAAATAATTTCCTGATACAGCAGGGGCAGGTGTGTTAGAACCCGGAACTGCGCCATCAGCTAATATTGTTCCACCAGTTGCACTTGTTCCTCCAAATTTATGACCCCAATCTCCATTCAATGGCAAGAATAAATAACTCTTACCGGCAGTTAAAGCAACTGTTAATTGGAAATCAGAAGTATTAATTCTAGTAAATTGCTGTGATGGTGTTGGCACTGGATTACTCCAACCACCAGGTGTTGCATCTCCAACAATATATAAATTAGTTGGAACAGGCATTGGTCCGGCATAAGGTGTAACTGTATAAGTATTATTCTGGAAATTAGCTACAATCTGATAATTGCCAGTTGCAGAAGGCGCAGGCGTGTTGGATCCAGGAACTGCATTGTCAGCTAATAAAGTACCACCTGTTGCACTTGAACCTCCAAATTTATGACCCCAATCTCCATTCAATGGTAATAACAAATAACTCTTACCGGCAGTTAAATTAACAACGATACCGAAAGAAACAGCATCGATTTGTGTAAACTGTTGAGAAGGAGTTGGCACCGGGTTAGACCAACCTCCCGGTGTTGCATCTCCAACAATATATAAATTAGTTGGGATCGTTGCAGTAAACGGTGTAACAGCATAAGTACCTGTTTGGAAATTAACAACTATCTGATACATTCCACTTGTAGCAGGAGCTGGTGTATTTGATCCAGGAACGGCATTATCAGAAAGTAATTGACCACCGGTAGCACTTGCTCCTCCATATTTATGACCCCAATCTCCATTCAATGGCAATAATAAATAACTCTTTCCGGCAGTTAAATTCACAACTATAGAATAAGAAACTGCATCTAAGCGTGTGAATTGTTGAGAAGGCAATGGAACAGGATTAGACCATCCACCCGGTGTTGCATCTCCAACAATGTACAATGCCGGTGGCACTGGAGTAAATGATGTAATATTAATTACTACCGGACTTGAATATACCATTGGAGTAGTATAACCGGTGCCTAAATAACTAACGATTCTGAACTCAACATTTTTAGTTGATCCGCCAATTACGCCAGCTGCAATTGCTAAATTATTCAAGTCATTTACTGTAAAACTAGAAGTTAATGCAGTACCGTATTTTACTACCTGAGGTGTTGCAAAATTGCCACCTACTACATCCATTTGCAATGCATAGTTAATTGTATTTGTGCCGTATGGACTTGAGTTCCAGTTAAACGAAATGGCAGTATTGCTAGCATTTGCAACAGCTAATGTTATTGCACTTGTTGAAGATGGAACTAATGTTATAGGTACTAAATAAGAAGTAATATTAACCTTGATAACATTAGATCGTAATGCATTGTTGTTATTGCCGTAAGAAGATGTTACTCTAATATCAAAACTAAAAGTTTGACCAGGAGTAAATCCAAATGCAGCCAACATATTATTTAGTTGTAATCCTGTAAAAGAAATATTCAATTTACCGGTAACAGTACTTACTATTTCTTTTGAAAAATTACGACCTGATGAATCTACTTCTAATATAAATTTAGAAGTGGTAGAATCATTGGCATAATTCGGATTTGTCCAAGAAAAAGTTGCAACTACTTTGTTTGAATCACTGGGTGCCGGAGCAATATTTGTTGTAGAGCTCGATAATACTACAGCAGTACC
>CAIQDX010000063.1 GCA_903870685.1 uncultured Chitinophagaceae bacterium
CATAGTTTATTTTTTATTTTATTATAAATTAATTATAGTTTATTATATTTGTATGTAAAAATCAGTCAGGGTTTTAATAGGTCTAAACTTGTTTGAATTCCTGCTGTTTCTTTTCATACTTAAAACAACATCCTTATGGCAAGTCTAAAAGGGAATATCGCATTTACAGGCAGCTTAGGAAATCTGTCTGCCTATAGCCGAAAAGATTTAAACAATATTATTCTCCGAACAAAAGGTGGTGCTTCTGGCAAAACAATTAAGACAGCACCTGAATTTGTAAATACCCGAAGAGTGATGTCCGAATTTGGCGGTTGCAGCACTGCCGGTAAACATATTAAATTGGCCATGACTGGTGTTACTCATTTGGATCATCGCTTATTTCAAAGTAGATTGAATGCGGTATGCAGCTGCATTCAAAAATTAGATACGACAAGTATTTGGGGACAAAGAAGCATTTTGATCTCGCAATACAGAAATCTTCTCCAAGGGTTTAATCTGGAAATGGGAACTTTGTTTGATTCAATTGTAAAACACCCTTTGGATTACAATATCAACCGGACAAATCAATCAGCATCCATTATTATTCCTCCATTATTTCCCAATATCGGTTTATATGTTCCAGGTAAATTTTCTTTCTTCCGTTTAATTGCAGTGTTGGGTATTGTTCCCGATATGAACTGCGATACAAAATTTAAGAAATATCTGCCTGTAAATAAGGACATTCAATTGTATCGTGCGCAAAAAATGACAGATTGGTTCGCTGTTTCTGCAATTTGTGATGAACAAACCATCGATATGCAAATAGATGGGCAAACAAATATGACTGATACTGATAGTTTAATCTTATCAATAGGAATTGAATTTGGAATACCACTTACAGCTACTTTAATTCAACAGGTAAACTATGCAGGGGCAGCTAAAATTTTAATGTTAGCTTGATGTATAGTAAATATGCCCAAATGTTGTTTGTAAACCCAGAAGTTCTCGAAAGTTGATTTCGTAAAACTAAATGCAGTCCCACATGCTTCGAGTGCTTCAGCATTGACAATAAACCTAATCTCGTCTAGTACGTTTTTCCGCTCCAAAAACAAAGAGGTAAGCACAATTGCTGACCTCTTTGTTTAAATATAATATTAAAATACTTTATTGACTTGTCAATAGCATCTTTTTACTATTGTACTTCACTCCTGTTCCATCTAAGGTAATAAAATGTACCCCATTGATATTTGAGTTTACTGTTACCGGTAAAATATTCAATCCCTTCACTGCATTTACCTGTTGCGTTGCAATTGTTCTTCCCATTGCATCTGTTACTCTCAAGGTCAATTGTTGTACATCCACATTACTATAGAAGATGCAATTGAAGTTCTTGGCTGGTGCAGGATTTGGATATAATTGAATTTCCTTACTGTTTAAATTATTCAGATAAGTTGCTTCCAGTTTGGTGAAGCTGATATTACTTAATGTTGTATTCAATACACTATTTTGTCCGTTCCCTACTTCTATACTAAATACAACAGTTGTTACATCATTGGCATTGATTTTATCTTTTAGTAATGATGATGTAAACGAACTCAGTGATACA
>CAIQDX010000064.1 GCA_903870685.1 uncultured Chitinophagaceae bacterium
CAGCTTCGATATACTTTCCGGAACCATTTTAATTATGAATTACCAGTATCATTTTCTATACTTACATGATTTGTTGACGAAGCTTCGCTATGACGGTGGAGAAGAAGGTCTTTAGCTGTTGGTCTTTAGTCTTTAGCGAAGAAGGCTTCGGTTAATGTTTATTCAAAGGCTTGCCTCCGTCACGTCATAACGAGGCTTCAGTAAAAGGTTGTTTATAAAACGAAATGTTTGTTGCAAAAGAATTCTCATAAAAAGTGTTGGGTCAGTGAAGCCGTGGTTATCTGTTTCTATGGAACCGTATGTTATTCGATTGCGTTTTCTAATGATGAGATAGCCACAGCTTCGATATACTTTCCGGAACCATTTTAATTATGAATTACCAGTATCATTTTCTATACTTACATGATTTGTTGACGAAGCTTCGCTATGACGGTGGGGGAAGAAAGTCTTTAGCTGTTGGTCTTTAGTCTTTAGCGAAGAGGCTTCGGATAAGAGTTCTTACCAAAGACTAACACCCAAAGACCAAAGACTTGTATTTAACTAAAAAATTAACTTGTGAAAAAAAATATCATTTTCCTCCTTTGGATAGCAGCAGCATTTGTTGCCTGTAATCCAACTAAAAGATTAGACCAAAACTTTACCTATTTCCAAAAAGGATTGGATAGTATCAGTAAATTAAAGTTTACCGAACCATTGATACGGCAAAATGATCTGATCAGTATTCAGGTATATAGCACCACTTTAAATCAGGAACAGGCAGCCGTTTTTAATTTAGCGAATAATGGCGTTCCATCAAGTAGTGGCAGTCAGAGCCAGAATAGCCAAAATGCCACGGGTATTTTAGTAAACGAAAACGGTGACATTTTTTATCCCTATATCGGTAAATTACATGTGGCAGGATTAACGGTATTGCATTTAAAAGATAGTTTGCAAAATCGGTTATCCGATTATATAAAAGCACCTGAAGTATTGGTGCGTATCACCAATTTCAAAATTAATGTATTAGGTCAGGTAGCCCAACCGGGTGTTAAGAGTTTTATCAATACAAGGGTAACGGTATTAGATGCTATCAGTGCAGCAGGCGACCTGAATGATGTTGGAAAAAGAGAAAATGTATTGGTCTTAAGGGAAGAGAATGGCGAGATCAAGCATTACAGTATCGATATGCGCAATGCCAATATGTATAACTCGCCGGCTTTTCAGTTGCAGCAGAACGATATAGTGTATGTGCGCCCTACAGAAAATAAATTAAGAGTAGTAAAGCGCAATGTAAATGTTGACAGGGATCTGTCTGTTACCACAACAATTCTTTCGCTTTTGACTTTAACCATTAGTATCTTTTTTCTTTTTAAGAAGTAATTTAATTTTATGGAAAATCAGCTTCAGCAAGAAGATAATTTACAGGGCAATCCTAAGAAGTTTTCATTACGTGAGATAATATTGAAATACTTGGCCTATTTGCCATTATTTTTATTATCCACGGCCATTTTTATTGGTGCTGCTGTTATTTATATCAGATATACGGTCCCTAAATTCAAAGCCACGGCCAATATGCTGGTGAAAAGTAATGATGATAATTCCATATCTGCAAGTGGAAATAATGATTTTATTAATTCTGCATTATTTGGTGGCAAAAGAGCCAATATTGATAATGAATTGGAAAAATTGCGATCTAATACTTTCTTGTCGAGAGTGGTTGAAAAAAATCATTTTAATATTAGATATTTTAATGAAGGCAACATTAAACGTAGCGATATTTATACTAACCATCCATTTGTAATTGAGGATTGGGAAATTAAAGACTCATCTAACAAATATATTTTCTATATCAAATTTACCGGCGATAAAGGAGGATTGATCAGTTTTAAAAGCAAAACATTTACAAAAGACTTTTTTGCTTTTACTTACGACAGCACTATTGTTTCGAAAGGTATCAGTTTTACAATAAACCGCAATAACAATATTACTCCCGATCTTAAACAGGTGTATGTTGTTGAATGGAAACC
>CAIQDX010000065.1 GCA_903870685.1 uncultured Chitinophagaceae bacterium
ATTTTTGTAACAGTGATTTTTTTTTCTTCGGCTTTAAATCCAACATGCTGACAAATTAAAATATATTCTCCTGCATCAATTTGTAAATTATAAATGCCTTTGCTGTTTGCTGTAGTACCTTTGTTTGTACCTTTTATAAGTATGGAAGCAAATGGCAACACATTGCCTTTACTGTCTTTCACCAATCCGGTAATGGTATTTGCAAAACACAAATAAGGTAAAAATAAAATGATAGCAGCGTAAAATTTTTTCATAGTTGATAGTACGAAAATAACTGACTAAAAGTTACAATTTACAAGCCCTCCAATTTGTATGAATCTTTTAACACAAAATAAATTTGACTTTTTGAGAAACAAAATGCAGACAGATAATACTTTGACATATAAACTTTATTACCTATTTTAGTACAAACATTTACATTATGGAAACACAATCTTCTTTTTCAGTTTCAAAATGGACAATTTTTACAACCATTGGTGTTATTGCAGGAGTAATACTAGTTTTAATTTTAGCGGCTTTATTGGAATCTCTTAAACTTGAAGATAATTCAATAATAGGAATTGCAATGGGTTTATGTATTGGATTAATGCAATGGCTGCTGATACGAAAACAAATAAAACAATCTTTTAAATGGGTATGGCTTTTAGTGGTTGGAATGACAGTTCCTATTATACTACTTGAAATTGTAACTTTAATATTCAAGATAAAATCTGAATATTATATGCTGGCAATAATTTTAGCAGGAGGATTGTTAAGCGGCTATTTACAATATCAATTCTGCTTAAAAAATACATATATCAATGCAAAACAATGGATTCGGTTTAGTTTTTTAGGATGGCTGGCTGCTGTTTTAATTACGTCGGTATCGTTTCTTCCAATAATTCTTCATATGGAATTAACCGCGTTCTTCAAGCTCCTTAACACGTTTGCTATTATTCTTTGCGGCCCTGTATTAGGTTTCATTACAGGAAAAGGAATAGTTTCTATTTTGAAAAATGAAAATAAACTTCAACCTTAAAACCTCTAAACTTCTTAAACCTTTCAAACTTTATCCCGCAGTAGGAATATTTGCAAATGCATCGGGCTCTACGCCCATGGCAGCACGTTTCATTTTCATGGCTGTTTCGTGGCCAACATATTTTTCTATCCAGCCCTCGATCAAATAAATTAATGGCGTTAAAATAATTGCCATCACAAATTTGTATGTATAGTTTACAAAACATATTGCTAATACTAATTGCCAACTCCAACCATTGCCAATTTTAAATGCAATAAATAAAACAATGAAACTATCTACCAATTGCGAAACCAATGTAGAACCTGTTGCACGTAACCAAACCCATTTTTCTCCGGTAACTTTTTTGATTCGATGAAACACAGTAACATCAACTATTTGGCTAACTAAGAATGCTGTTAAACTTCCGAGGATGATCCACATGCCTTGTCCGAAAATTCCGGTGAAAGCGTCTTGCATATTTGGAACGCCGCTATCCTTTTTTGATCCGATCCAAAAATCAGCAGGAGGAACTTTCATCGCCATATAAAACATTAAAAATGCATAGCCGATTAAAGCAACGGCAGTATAACTGATTCGTTTTACAGCTTTGGGTCCGTAAAATTCGTTTACAATATCAGTTAAAATAAATTCCAATGGCCATAATAAAACACCGCAGGTAAGATTAAATGACAAACCAGATTGTCCGAATAAAGTAATGTTAGATGGTGTTCCGCCAAATATTTTTTCGAACGAAAATATTTTTCCGCCAATACATTCGGCTATCAAAGCATTGGCAACAAAGAATGCAGCAAAGCCAATGAAAAGCTTGGTGGGCTTATCTTTAAGTATATTGTGTATCATAATAAATCAAATAAAGAATACAACGATTTGTGCAATAAAGAAAAGTAAATTAATGACAGATAACCATGTTGGCACAAATGTTTCCTTCTTTCGAAATAACGCGATGATGATAAAAAGGTTTAGAAAAAAATTTATAAAAAAAGCAGAATATCCTAAAGTGATGATATAACTGCTGATGGTTTGATTGTGAATGTAATCTTTCATGTAACGAATGACCATCACCATAGCAAAACAAATATTACACAATAAAGCAACTCTGCCGATAAATAAAAGCCAACGCATAAAAATTATTTTGTTCAAAATAGCATTAATTTGCCAATCGCATAAAATAGAAATATGAAAAATTTTCAGTGGAAAACACTCCTGCCCCATTTAATTGCAATTATAGTATTTGCATTGATCGCAATTATTTATTGTAAGCCTGCATTTGACGGAAAAGTTTTACAACAAAGTGATGTGATCCATTGGAAAGGAATGGCACAAGATCTAGTTAAGTATAAAGAAGTGCATGGAACTTATCCTTTATGGAATAATAATTTGTTTGGAGGTATGCCGGCATATCAGGTTATTCTGGAATCGAGTAATCCAATTTCGATTGGATATTTTCATCCGTTGTTTTTATTATTTCTTCCAAAGCCGGTTGGATTTTTCTTTTTATTGTGTATCTCATTTTATTTTTTAAGTCAGGTTTTAAAAGTAAGACCGTGGTTGGGAATTTTAGGAAGTTTTGCTTATGCTTATTCAACATTTACATCAATCATTGTTTCTGTTGGTCACGATACACAAATGCTAGCACTTGGTTATGTGCCTGCATTGTTAGCTGCTGTTTGGCTCATCTATCAAAAAAAATATTGGTGGGGTGCAGCATTAACTGCATTGTTCAGTTGTTTATTAATTGCACAAAATCATTTACAAGTAACTTATTATTTTTTGATCGTTGCAACATTTATGACTGTTGGTTATATCATTCAATGGATCAAAGCAAAAGAATATAAACATTTAGTTATTGCATTAGCCATTGCAATCGTTTCGGGTGGAATTGGTGCTGCATGCAACGCCGTAACATTGGCTACCACCAACGATTACAGCAAAGCAACG
>CAIQDX010000066.1 GCA_903870685.1 uncultured Chitinophagaceae bacterium
CTGGCTTAGCAGTTGTTTGTCCAACTGAATTAATATTAATTACATCGATAGGAACAGGTGATTCGGTTTTTACTCTTCCACCTTTACGGCTACCTACCATTACCACTTCCTGTAATTCTTCAATTAAAGCATCAATACTGATGTTTAGTGAACTTCCTTTTACAGAAACATTCTTTGGTTTAAATCCCACAGAAATAATTTCTAATACATCATCTGCCGCTGCATTGATGGTAAAAGAACCGTCTTTAGCAGTAGTGGTACCACCTTTAGCCGATTTTACTTTTACAGTGGCTCCTTCAATTGCTGCGCCCTTGTTGTCTTTTACAGTTCCGGTAATTGATTTTTTTTGTGCTGAAATTTGCTGGATGCATAAAAATGCAATGGCCAGTAACATGAATTGTTTTAGGGTTCTCATGCTGAGTTGTTTTAAAATAATTAAGAATCTTTTCTTACGGCAAGTGTTAGTTAACGGAAAAAGCGACAAGAATTGGTTTCAATTATTCTAATTTTATCGCTCATCAAACATTATCGGGTTCATGGACAATGTTATTCGCAATATCGGGGAATTATTTCAAACTTTCAAAAATCATCAACCCAAGCGTATTGAAAAGATTCCGCAAAGCGGAAGTGACCGCATATACTTTCGTATTTATACAAATAATGAAACATTTATTGCTACATATAATTTGAATGTAAAAGAAAATAAAACTTTCATTTATTTCAGTAATCATTTCAAACAAAAATCATTGCCTGTTCCGGCAATTTTTTGTGTGAATGATGATCATACAATTTATATTCAGGAAGATCTCGGCACCGAAAGTTTATTAAATAAATTAGAACAAAACGGACACAATGATTATGTGTATGGATTGTTTCAGAAAAGTTTAAAAGCACTTTCTAAAATTCAAATTTTAGGAAATAATGATTTGAATTATGATCACTGTTTAACTGCAAAAGAATTTGGCAAACAGGCCATCATGAGCGATCTGCTTTATTTCAAATATTATTTTCTTGATACGTTGAGATTGCCTTACGATAAACAAGCTATGTTGGATGATTTTGATGCGTTGAGTACTTACTTAACAAGAACAGAATATAAATATTTTATGTTCCGCGATTTTCAAAGTCGTAATATTATTGTGAATAATGATGAAGTTCATTTTATAGATTATCAGGGTGGCATGAAAGGTGCATTGCAATACGATGTAGCTTCTTTATTATGGCAGGCAAAAGCAGAATTAAGTGAAGAATGGAAAGATAATTTATTGCAATATTATTTAGATGAGGTAGATGTTTTATTAAATAAGAAAGTCGACAGAATTACTTTCGTCAGTCAATACAACGGGTATGTTTTAATTAGATTATTACAAGTGTTAGGCGCTTATGGTTTCAGAGGATTGTTTGAACGAAAAGCACACTTTTTATCAAGCATTCCATTAGCATTGAGAAGTGTAAAATTCTTTTTGGCAAATAAGCGTATCGGCATTGTTACACCAGAGTTCGACAGGTTATTAAAGTTAATGGTGAGTGATGAAATGATCGATAGATTCACACCACCTGTTGCAACAGCATCAACACCAATATTGATTGAAATAAATAGTTTCAGTTATAAAAAAGGGTTACCTGTTGATGATACTGAGAACGGCGGTGGCTTTGTGTTTGATATGCGTGGTATTTTAAATCCCGGACGTTTTGATGAATATAAATGTTTGAACGGAAAAGATAAACCGGTACAGGATTTTTTAGAACAACGCACACACATGAATGAGTTCTTAAACAGTGTTTGGGACTTGATTGATATCACAGTAACAGATTATTTAAAAAGAGATTTTTCTCATCTGCAAATTAATTTTGGTTGCACCGGTGGTCAGCACAGAAGTGTGTATGCCGCCGAACAAACAGCAAGGCATTTAAGAAATAAGTATAAAGTGAAAGTGATACTGAAGCATACTAATGAAGTAAACTGGAACCCCCGACCCCTGAAGGGGAGTTGAAAACGTTCCATATTAAAATGTTTAATAAATGATGAGCATACCGGAGATTAACAAACAAGAATCCTTATTTAAAAAGCGAAAATTAAATGAGTAACGATAACAACTCACGTAACCCCCGACCCCTGAAGGGGAGTTGAAAACGTTTCAAAAAAACATTTGAATTTATATTTTCAATAAATAGCTTAAAGAAATCGAGATGTATATCATAAAACAAAAAGTAAATGAGAAACGATAATAATTCCCCTTTAGGGGTTAGGGGTGTCATATGAACAACAGAATGCACAAAGGAGCATTGAATATTTTATATCAAAAAGCAAGAGAACTAAGAAATAATTCAACTGTTGCCGAAGATATTTTGTGGGGCTTCTTAAAAACAAAACCTCATGGATATAAATTCAGAAGACAGCATCCTTATGCAATTTATATTCTTGATTTTTATTGTCACTCACTTAAATTAGTTATTGAAGTTGATGGAAATATTCATGATGATCTTGAAGTAAAAAATAACGATGAGATTCGACAAAAGCATCTCGAACAAGACGGCTTGTATGTTATAAGATTTAGAAATGATGAAATATTAAAAAGGTTTGAAATAGTAATAAAAAAGTTGGAAGAAATAATTTTTATAAAACGAAAAGTAAATGGGTAACGATAATAACTCCCCTTTAGGGGTTGGGGGTATTCGGGCAATGATATTGGCTGCAGGATTGGGCACAAGACTGAAGCCCTTTACCGACAATCATCCTAAAGCATTGGCTATTGTTAACGGAAAGAGTTTATTGCAGAGAAATATTGAATACTTACAACAATTTGGAATTAAAGAAGTGATTGTTAATGTGCATCACTTTGCAGATCAAATTATTAATGCCATTGAAATAAATAAAGGTTGGGGAAGTACAATTTCAATTAGTGATGAAACAGATGCTGTATTAGAAACAGGCGGTGGTTTACAAAAAG
>CAIQDX010000067.1 GCA_903870685.1 uncultured Chitinophagaceae bacterium
GCCGGAGTAGAAATTACTATAAAACAAATTACCATTGGAGCAAATATGCAGTTGCCATTATCGCAGGATTTTGCAGCCGGACAAACTAAATTAAACGTAAAAGGAATGTTGCATATAAGTTTTGCGTTGTAATTTTGATGACTTTTAATTAAACAAGAATTATGAAATTAATAAAAATTACTTCTCTAGTTTTTTTTGCAGCGATTGTCTTTATTGCTTGTAATAATAATAAAGAAAATGTTGCAGAAAAAAAAGACAGTGCAGCAATGCAATCCTCCAAAACCGATTCAATAAAATATACAGTGTTAATGGTTGACAATGCAAAAGATCCCACTTGCGGAATGCCTGTTGGTGCGGGTATTGAAGATACATTGCATTATAATAATAAATCAATCGGATTTTGTTCTAAAGAATGCAAAGAGGATTTTGTAAAAAACGCACCGAAAAGTTTTGCAGCCGTTGAATGGAAAAAATAAAACAACCAAATATGAAAAAGTATCTATCATTGATTGCTATTTCAATCATTTCGATTGGAACCTTACATGCGCAAACAAATGCTCCAGAATGGAAAGAGCAGAAACAATTCCATTCATTGATGAGCAGAAGTTTTCATCCTGCTGAGGAAGGAAAATTTGCACCTTTAAAACAAAATATAGATAGCCTTACCATTGTTGCAAAAGCATGGTATGCTTCTTCCATTCCTTCAAACTTTAAACCGAAGGAAACAAAAGAAAATCTGGAAATTCTTATAAAAAAATGTTCTGTTTTAAATAAAGCAATTAAGGATAATAAACCGGATGCAGATCTAAAAAAATTAATTACAGATGCTCACGATACGTTTCATACGATAGTGGGAGAATGTAAAATAAACGATTAATAAAAAGTCCCGCAATTGCGGGACTTTTTATTTGAAATAATAACACATTTATTTGATTGATTAGAACTTTTAATTTTTAAAAAGTAATGTTAAAGAGATAAAATAAAATGCCTGCTTATATTTTTTTTAAATAAATGGCAAGCTTTTGGTATTCATGCGCGTAACGACAAATAACAGAAACAAAAATTAAAAAATACGCAACATGAAAATGAAATTGTTAACTGCATTACTTGCCATTTTTACATTAGTTATTATTTCTCTGCAATCTTGTACAAAACAAAGTGCTGCGTCCGAATCAAATTCGGTAGGCGGTTCGGAAATAGGTGAAAACGAGTCCGGTGGCGGTTCTTCGGGTAATGGTATTAGTCATAATATGGGATTAAATTGTATGAACTGTCATTACTCCGGTGGTCCTGGCGAAGGTGTATTTACAGTTGCAGGTACTGTTTATGATACTTCGAAAGCGGTTACTTTTCCCGGCGCAACAATAAATCTATATACAGGTCCTGGTGGAACAGGCACTTTAAAATATACATTAAAAGCCGATGGAAGCGGAAATTTTCACACAACACAAAGTATAGATTTTACTACTGCGTTGTATCCCGCTGTGCAGGGCAAAACTAGTACACATTATATGTCAACATCAATTTCTATGGGACAATGCAACGGTTGTCATGGTATTACAACTAACAGAATTTTTACACAATAATTTTTGTTACAAGCTTTCGAATAAGAATGAAGCTGTAGTTGCGTCGCACACTTGTACTGTTAGAGCTGTGATCAGCAAACAATGAACTTCGAGCAAATATTCGCGACTCACAGATAACAGATCATTGCTGTTCTTCATTGCAAGTGTACCTTTCTTCCACTGGGAGAAACGAATGCAACAAGTGATAACAAGAAATAATGTTGCAGGATAAAAACAAATATTTTTTTTGAGCCATTATTTTTCTTTCAACAAAATATCTTTACTGAAAGTTTTTAAAACAGGAATAAGGATCATAAATAATGCAAGCATCACTACAATTCCTGATGCAGTAAAAACTTTGAAATAAGGTTGCAGATTATCCATAATTACAGCAAATAAATTATTCTGTTGCATACCTATACTTTTTGCAATGCCGCTTGCAATTAACGATAGCCAAAAAATAACAAGAGAGATATTGAGCAGCACAATACTGAAGCCGAAATATTTTTTAAGCTTTTCCATTAATGATTCATTCATTTCATCCAAAATAAAAAATATCGAACCTAATAAAAGCATCGTGTTTATTCCAATGGTGGCGCCCATTGCGTGTGCAACGGTTATATGTGTGCCATGCGTATATAAATTAATAGCCGGTATAGAAATTAAAATAGCCAGAACTAAATTCAAGAAAACCCAGCCATCCGAAAAAGACAATAACCTAAATGGTAAATGATGATATTTTAGTTTAGCATCAACATAACTTTTTCTAAAGTTGTATAATATCTTCCCTAGAATTAATAATTCCGTCATACTAATAATATAGGATACTTCTTTTACGATGGGTGATGATGGAACAATATAAGTATGATGTCCCCAGTTGAACATTAAATTTGTTAATCCAAGAAAATAAAAGAAGAAAGATGTTTTTGATCTGCACACTTTCTTATCGCCTGTAATCGCTTCCATCACAAACATTGAAGTGCCGTATACCAACATATTCCAAGAACCAACCATCGATCCCAATGCTTTCCATTGAACCGTTAGATCTCTGATGATATTATTATTGAAATAAGGCAATAGCCATAAATGCGCTTCTGTCATCGTAATGAAAAAGAAGATCAATCCGGTCGACCAACTCCATATATAAACAGGAACATCATTGAACTTAAAAGGAATTGTTTTAAAAAAGTTGATCATAAATAATATCCAAGAAAACAAAATGATCAATGTTATCCAAGGTGGAAATTCTAAATATTCTCTGCCCGAAAATTTTCCCGCGAAGAAGAAAATAACAACTATCAAAAATATCAACACCTGCAATGAAAATTGAACAAGGCTTAGTTTAATGGAATATAATTTTCTTCCTGCAACTGTCGGTAAAAAATAATAAATGCAACCTACTGCAGAAGTAAAGATCCAATTGATAACAAGATAAACATGCAGTGGTCTTGTTTTTTGAAAAGCCAATTGTTCTTTTAAAAATGGTGGCAATAAATATTGCAATCCTCCAATTGATCCAAAAAAAAGACCAAGGAATAAAGAACTTAATCCCAGCACAATAAATAAACTCCCGATTTTTTTATGATCCATACTATTTATTGTTTTTATAAGTGCTTGCATTGTTATCAACGTATTGCAAATAGGCGATCACTTCATCAATTTCTTCATTTGTAAAATGAAAGTTGGGCATTCTGTTTCCACCAAATTTCAAAAAAGTTTTTGCATAAACAGCACCTCTGTTTTTATCTGAAATTGCAGTTGTTAATTCAGGTCCTAAAAACCCACCCAAGCCAAATAGTTGATGACAGGAAGTGCAATTATTTTTTTGATAGATATTTTTTCCGGCCAATTCTTTCTCATTCATTGCACGAACCGTATTAGTACCATCAGTATAAACCCATGCACTATAAGCAATGTATGAAATAAACAGAAAAATAAATATACTCGTCTTTTTCAAACCTCTATACAATTTTAGTGGACTAAAAAATAATGGCAAATTTGCCTTTTATGTTTTTAATTGAACATGATTGTTGTCATGTTTTAAATGAGTGGTGATTTTTTGTTACTGGCAACAGCTTTTCATGGCATCGCCTGTTGCCACGCTCGTTTCAAAGTCCCGATTTTATGGCAACTTTTTTAAATTTGTTTAGAGAAAATTTATTTTTCTTTCATCAATGTTTCTTTTGCCTTTAATAAAGCATCTTTTGTGGCTGAAGAAACTTTCGGATAATCGAGTTTTAATTTTTCAAATTCTTTATCGATGATAGAACAGATGATAATTCTTGCAAGTAATTTATCGTCGGCAGGAATTACAAACCACGGTGCAAAATGAGTGCTGGTATTACTTAGCGCATCGGAATACGCATTCTGATAATCATCCCAGAAAGCTCTTTCCTTTAAATCAGCGATAGAAAATTTCCAATTCTTTTTAGGATTATCAATCCTTTCAATGAATCTTCTTTTTTGTTCATCTTTTGAAATATGTAAAAAGAATTTTAAAATCAATGTGCCATTTTCTGCAATATTTTTTTCAAAATGTTTTATTTGATTATATCGCTCTTCCCAGAAATTTTTATTAATATCTTTTACTGTTTTTATTTCAGGCAATTTTTCATTCAAAATAAATTCGGGATGCACTTTGGTAATTAAAACATTTTCGTAATGCGAACGATTGAAGATCCCGATATCACCTCTTGCCGGTAAAGCAACATAATGCCTCCAAAAATAATCGTGCGTTAATTCAACCGATGAAGGCGATTTAAAACTATGCACTTTTACGCCACTTGGATTTAGGCCTGTCATTAAATGGTTTACTGTTCCGTCTTTTCCAGCAGCATCCATTGCTTGCAAAACAATTAAAACACTGTGCTTGCCTTCGGCATATAATTTATCCTGCATGACACTCATTTCTGCAACTCCTTTTTGCAAAATTTCCTGACCAATCTTTTTATCAAACTTTTTATTTTTAATAATTGTCTTAAAATTTTTCAAAGAAATCCTTTTACCGGGCTTTACCTTAAATTCTTCAGTATTGACAAAAGTTTTGGATGCCATAATGTTTGTATTTGAGTGAAAAGATTGTATTGATGAATATACAACTCTTCTATACAATCAAAATCTGTTTTTCTTTTTTTAACAGCGAAGGATTTTATAGCTTACGGCATCTAATTATTAAATGGGCACCATTTGAACGAAACGGCTTTGATACATGAATTGAAACAAGGCAATGCGCAAGCTTTTACTCAATTAGTAGAAGCTTATCAGCATTTGGTGTATAACACGGTATTGAGTATTGTTCAACAATCCGAAGAAGCTGAAGATGCTGCGCAGGAAGTATTTGTACAGGTTTATCAAAGCATAAAAAGTTTCAGAGGCGATTCTAAATTATCTACATGGTTATATAAAATTGCCGTAACAACAGCATTGGAATGTGAAAGAAAAAAGAAAACAAAAAAGCGGATTAGTCTTGTAAAAAATTTAATTGGCATAGGTACTAAAGAAGAAGAAACAATCTCAGACTTTCATCATCCGGGTATCGCATTAGATAATAAAGAACAAGCAGCTATTTTATTTAAAGCTTTAAAACAATTGTCCGAAAATCAAAGGATCGCTTTTACTTTAATTAAAGTCGAAGGATTAAGTTATGATGAAGTAAGTAAAGTGTTGAATGTTTCAGTAAAAGCAGTTGAATCTTTAATGCATCGAGGAAAAGAAAATCTTAGAAATATTTTACGCAACTATTATCCTGAAAATAAATAAAAATATTTTATGAAAAAAAATGTACATGATATAGAAAATATTCTCAACAGTCTGGATGGTATGCAACGTGCAGAAGCAAAACCATTCTTTACTACACGTGTTTTGGCGAGATTGGATAAGGAAACTGAAAGTAGCTGGTTGCCTGTTCGTAAACCGGTTTTGATTATTGCTGTATTAAGTTGCTTTTTTGTAATGAATGTTTATTTAATTGTTCAGCAAGTGAAACAAACAAAAACAGCAACTGCAAGCGAAACCTCATCTCTGCAAAGCTTTGCAAATGAGTATCATTTAAATTCAAACAATAACTACTGATAAATTTTTAGTTATGAATACGATTTCTAAAAACAAATTTTTAACTGCTGTTGTAATTTTATTATTACTGGCCAATATAGTAAGTATAGTAACATTTTGGTGGACAAGAGAAAATGCGGCACCTCCACCACCAGGCAGTGGAGGAAGCTCGGCAGCTAACTTTTTAGTTCATGAATTATCATTTGATGCAAAGCAGCAAGAGCTGTATAAATTATTACGAGAAGAACATCAGCAACAAACAAAATTGGCTCGAGAAAAAGTTAGAGAATCGAGAAAAATATTTTTTGATTTATTAGATAAAGATTCCGTTAATGCTTTTTTACTTAAAAACCTTTCTGAAGAAATTGGTAAAAATGAAGGACAATTACAATTATTTACTTTCGAACATTTCAGGAAAGTAAGAGCATTGTGCAATGAATTACAAAAGAAAAAATTTGATTCTATCATTCAAGAAGTGTTGCGAATGATGGGCGGACAACAAGCCTCACCGCCACCGCCAAAAAGAATGGATGGCGGTAATCCACCACCGCCTGATCAAATGCAGGATGGTCCACCACCGCCACTACATGATAATCACCCTGCAAAAGAACCACAATAAAAAAATTAAAAGTGATTGCTTACATGCAATCACTTTTAATTTAATAAATGACCAACAAAATTTTATTCTACTTGTTGAACTAAAAAATAAAAAGCATTAACAAAATATTTTAAAATCATAGCAAAGGATTCATTTCTCAATTGCATCTAATTTTTAAACCTAACACCATGTATAAAAAATTCTTATTTCAAAGTTTAATAATGGCAGTTATCGCAATATTATTTATTGCATGTTCAAAAACATCTTCAACAGCTAGTACACCAACCGCAACATTACCTGTAGTATTTAAAAAATTCAGTTCAACAATTCAAGGCACAACTTTGCAAGTTTATATGGAAGGCGATTATGTTGTTATAAAAAGTAATGGATTACCCGATCATAAAAGTCCTTATTATCAAGGCACACAATGGGCATCAACAATGTATGAAGCTTATAACGGTACCAACAGTGCATGGGCGCAAAACCCCAACACTATTGCATCACAGAATTTAGTTTTTAAAATTCCTGTAACACCGGCAAAGTCATCAAATGCAAACCAAACACCACTTGGGCCAATGGGTGTTGCAATAAATGGTGTTGCCATTTTTAATCAATATGCTGCTGGAAGAGTTGCATTAACAAGCGAAATAAATGGTTTTGATGAATACAATGGTCATCCTCAAAATACCGGGCAATATCATTATCATGTAGAGCCATTATTTATCACAGCCAATCATGGAAAAGATGCTTTATTAGGATTTTTATTAGATGGATATCCAATTTATGGTCCTTTAGAAAATGGCAAAACCCTTACCAGTGCTGATTTAGATACATATCATGGACATACAGCTGCAACAACAGATTATCCAAATGGTATTTATCATTATCACATAACTGCCGATGCTCCTTATATAAACGGAGTTGGTTTTTATGGAACACCGGGAACGGTAACACAATAATATTTTTAATTTTTTGTGACGAGCAATAGTAATACTAGTCAGCTTTTGTTGCGTCGTTCCAAAGGAATCCCTTCGGGACACACTTGTACTCAATATCATGAATCATCAAAAAAATATAAAATGAAAAAACAAATTTTCATGTTGATAGCAATCATCGGTTTTTGTTATCAATCATTAAATGCACAAACAAATAATGAACCACCGCGTCCGCCAAAACCGCCAACAATTGAAGAAAGATTAAAACTTGTTAATGAAAAAATAGCTAAGGAGTTAACCTTAACCAAAGAGCAGAAACAAAAAATAGAAGCGGCGTATAAAGATTTTTTTACAAAAACAGAAGAGTTGCATAAAAAAATGCCGCCACCACCACCACCTCCTCCTTTGCCTAAAGAAGTGATGGATAAATTAAGTGGCGAAAGAGATGCAGAAATTAAAAAAGTATTGACAGGAGATCAGTTTAAAAAATATATGGACATAGAAAAAACATTGAGACCAAAACCTCCGGGAAATCAACCACCACCACCTGAGATTAAAAAGAATTAAACGAATGAAATATTTTTTCATCTTCATATTAATAAGCACTGTGTTGGGTTGCGGGCAAAAACAAAACTTGTCTGAAATGCAACACAGGCTTCCATTTTATAATACAGCTGAGTTTTCGCCGCAATGGATAGATTCAACTTCATTTGATTATAAATCAATCCATACTATCCCCTCATTTTCTTTTATCGATCAAAATGGTGAAACAATCACAGAGAAAAAATTCGAAAATAAAATTTATGTGGCTGACTTCTTTTTTACAAGTTGTCCGGGTATTTGTAAAAAACTAACAACTAATTTAACCTTTGTACAGAAAGAATTTTTAAATGATGCAAATGTTTTGTTGTTGTCGCATACCGTTACTCCTGAAATGGATAATGTATCAAGATTAAAATTGTATGCAAATAATTTTGGTGCAATAAATAACAAATGGTTTTTGGTAACCGGTGATCGTGAAAAAATTTATCACATTGCACGTGATGCATATTTTGCTGACGAAGACCTCGGACAAAAAAAATCATCAAATGATTTTTTGCACACTGAAAATATTTTATTGATCGATAAACATAAAAGGATACGTGGTGTGTATAAAGGAACTTCCGAATTACAGATAAAAAATTTGATTGACGATATTAAATTATTAGAACAGGAATGATGAAGAATATTATTTTCATAACAATTATTATTTTCTGTTCGTGTAACGGCAGTAGTAACCAAATGCAGCGACAGCAAGCATTTAAGCATATTGTTATTCCTTCCATCAAAATTTTGCAAACAGATAGTTCATTGCATTTTAAAAATGGTTTCTGTTTTTATGGCGACACTTTATTTTCTGGAACCATTGAAGAGTATTTTACTTCTCATCAATTAAAATCATCACAATCCTTTTATAAAGGAAAAGAGGAAGGATGTTCATATTCATTTTATGAAGATGGCAAGCAAGAATCAAAACGTTATTTTCATTTAGGAGAAAAAGACAGTATTAATCTAGGTTGGTGGAGCAATGGAAATCTTCGTTTCGAATATCATTTTAATAATGGTATTTATGATGGCGATTATAAGGAATGGTATTTTAGTGGCAAGGCTTTAAAATATTTGTTGTATAAAAACGGAGAAGAACTAAGTGGAAAAGGGTGGAGAGAAAATGGTAAATTATTTATGAACTATGTTATGAAAGATAATCGCAGATATGGTTTAATGAACTCACAACTTTGTTATTCTTTAAAAAATGAAAAAGGAGAATTTGTAAAATCAAGTTCTGATACAACAAAATAATTATTTAAAATGGTGGACATTCGGCTTCTTTAATTTTACCACCGAATGGATGAACATTCAACACCAAATAAAATCCGCCGTTAAAACTTTGTGTTCCTGTTTTAAAAGCTTTATAAGCATCGAGGCTATGAAATCCTAATAACAATGGTCCCATTTTTACAGCACCTCCAATCCATAATTGTCCTTGTGCATTATATTGAATGGGTAAGTATGCACCCCAAAAATTTGTTTCCCATCTTGGTGTAATGGTTAGTAAATTAATTTCTCTTGTCTTTAATTTTAGTTGAGGCTGAGTAGAAAGAAAGTTGACACTCAACTCGCCATTTATATAAAAATGATTACCTAAGTTTCTGTCAACATTTACGATCAATCTTGTTGGATTTGCAATGGTAAATATTGATGAAAGTGTATCAAGGTATTGAAATGTATTTAGTAAAGAATCTCTTAATCGTTTTAACGAAGTGGCAGCACTTATCTGATTGGCAATTCTTGCATCTGTAACATTTAAGTTAGGAACCCTTGCAGAAAAAGAGCCACCTGCAGGATCATATTTGTTAGTACCAATATCCATAATACTTACAGCAATTTTCCAATCGTAATTAGTAGGAGATAGATCTGTTTTATCATAATTATTTTGATCCCTAAATAAATATTCAAAACCAATATTAAAATTGAAGGAAGGCAAAGTATTTTTTAAAAATGTCTTTGCATTAGTCATTATGCTTTTTGAAGAATCGAATAAGTCATAATTTTTGGAATACTCAACAGTTGTACTACCTCCTGTAGGAATATAAACTAATTGATTGTTGATGGTTTGTTCTGTATAACTAAACCGATTTATATTAAATGCAGCACCCGAAATACCACGCATATAACCAATCGTAATTCCACCTGTTAATCTCGATCTTTCATCTTTTAATATTACCTGCGAATAATTAAAATCAGCTTCAATCCAGCCACTATGCGTAACATAACCCTGTAAATAATCAACTACTTTATTTGTGTTCAAGAAACTTTCATAAGTGCTGATGGAATCTGTATAATAAAACGGATTAGTTTTTAAATGATTATAAGTTCTGCCTCTTAATGCAAATGCAAATGCCTTGTCTTTTCCAATATTAAATCTGACATTAAATAAATTGATATCAAAATTAGTATGCAAATACCGCGATCTTACACCATTGGTAAACTGCGCATCGGCGCTATCATATTTCATCAATGAAGTTTTATTAACGATAAATAAACTATTGCTGAAAGTGATTTGTGTGGCTAATAAATTAATATCCCATTTATAAACCGAATTAACTGTAGATGCGGGATTATTATACATCGATGTTACACCGGCATATGGTGAACCGTTAATTGCATGATAACTTTGCGCTGTAACAAAGCAAAATGAAAAAATAAATAAAAAAGATATGCAGGGTTTTATCAGGGATTTGTTCATCAGTTCTTATGATGAACAAATGTAAGAAAGAGTTTAAACTGAAAATTATTTTTCTAAAATAGAGATTTGAATTATGATTCTTTTAATTTGAATCAATAAATATTTTTAGGTTACAGTAATGCAATAAAATTATTTTTATAATTTCTCTCCATGCTGACTCCAATCTAAACCATCTCTTTCTTCTTCGTCAGTAACTCTTAATGGACTTAACCAATCAGTTATTCTTAATAATATATAAGAACCACCAAAAGCAAATATGGAAACACCAATAACTGCAATTAGATGAACAAAAAATAATTTTGTTTCACCAAAAATCAATCCATTATTTACAACTGATGGGTTAATGCTTTTGTGTGCAAATACTCCTGTTAAAAGCATTCCCGAAATACCGCCAACACCATGACAGGGAAATACATCTAAAGTATCATCCAATGAAGTTTTTGTTCTCCATTCAACCATTAAATTACTTACAATGGCACTTACGATTCCTACAGTTAATGCATGAGGAATACTTATAAACCCTGCTGCCGGCGTTATAGCAACTAATCCAACAACTGCACCAATGCATGTTCCCATAGCACTTGGTTTACGGCCACGTACTGCATCAAAAATGATCCATGCAAAAGCAGCTGCGGCAGATGCACAAGTAGTTGTTGCTAAAGCAGTAGCGGCTAAAGTATTTGCACCCAAAGCAGATCCGGCATTAAATCCTAACCAACCAAACCATAATAAACCTGTTCCCAACATCACATAAGTAATTCTTGCAGGATTATGATTTGTTTCATTTCTTCCTTTTAAATATATAGCACTTGCCAAAGCAGCCCAACCTGCGCTCATATGAACGACTGTTCCGCCAGCAAAATCCAGCACACCAAATCTGGATAATATCCCATCAGGATGCCAAGTTGCATGAGCTAATGGTGAATAAATGAACACACTGAATAAAACAATGAATAAAATATAGGAAGTGAATTTTATTCTTTCTGCGAATGCACCTGTAATTAATGCGGGAGTAATGATGGCAAATTTAAGTTGATAGAATGCAAACAATACAACTGGGATTGTTGAAGCTAATTTTATTGTTCCATCAGCTGAAGTGATTGGACCACCTTCAATAACTCCTTTCATCATAAAGAATGTAGAAGGATCGCCAATGATTCCTCCGATAGATTTTCCAAATGCTAAACTGAAACCCACCAAAACCCACAAAACACTGATGATGGACATGCAAATGAAACTTTGCAGCATGGTCGATAAAACATTTTTCTTGCTAACCATTCCACCATAAAAAAATGCAAGTCCAGGTGTCATAATTAAAACCAGACCTGTTGCACAAAGCATCCAAGCTATATCTGCACCGTTTATTTCAGGATTTGGTTTTACCGGTTTTGGCAGGCTAGGAAAGAAAAGGCTCAATAC
Organism: uncultured Chitinophagaceae bacterium; assembly: GCA_903870685.1. Taxonomy (GTDB): domain Bacteria; phylum Bacteroidota; class Bacteroidia; order Chitinophagales; family Chitinophagaceae; genus CAIQDX01. Next base: position 11,854 of record CAIQDX010000067.1, read on the forward strand.
GATTATGGCCAATAAGATTACAAAAGGTATCAGGGCTAAGCGTCGTGTCATCGACATAAACAAACTAAATTTAATTCGTTATTTTAAATTGATAATTTGCAAATATTGAAGCATTTTTTTGAAATTCAATAACATATTTTATTTAATTATTTGAAATTATTCCTCTTCTTAGGTTATAAATTAAAAAATCCCCATATTCTGGGGATTTTAAAAATCAAATATATCTGGCTTCTATTTTTTTCTCGGATAAGCTTCAAGTGCCTTTTCTAGACAATCCATTGCTTTATTAATGTCTTCGCAGTTTAAAACATAAGCAAGTCTAACTTCTTGTTTACCTAAACCTTCGGTTCCATAAAAGCCTGTTGCTGGGGCAAGCATGACCGTTTCATTATTATAATTGAAATCTTCTAAGAGCCATTGGCAAAAAATATCAGCATCATCAATGGGTAATTTGGCAATGGCATAAAATGCTCCACCAGGATTCGGACAAAACACAGCTTCCATTGCATTCAATCTTTTTACAATCAGATCTCGGCGTGATTTATATTCTGCTTTTGTTGTATCAAAATAATTTGCAGGAAGATCAATGGCAGCTTCACCGGCAATTTGAGCAAAAGATGGCGGACTTAATCTTGCCTGTGCAAATTTCATCACGGCATCTAAAAGACTTTTATTTTTTGTAACCAATGCTCCAATCCTTCCGCCACATGCACTGTATCTTTTACTGATGGTATCCATTATTACAACATGCTCATCAATTCCGGTTAAATGCATGGCACTGATTTGTTTTCCTTCATAACAAAATTCGCGGTAAGCTTCATCAGAAAATAAATACAAATTATGTTTGATGATGATCTCTTTCAATGCCAACATCTCTGCTTCGGTATATAAATAACCTGTAGGATTATTAGGATTACAGATCATAATTGCTTTTGTTTTGGAAGTAATTTTCTTCTCAAATTCTTCCATTGCAGGTAATGCAAATCCATTTTCAATGCTCGATGTTACAGGAACAACATTTACTCCTGCAGCAACAGCAAAGCCATTATAGTTTGCATAAAAAGGTTCAGGGATAATTACTTCATCACCCGGATCTAAACAAGCCATGAAACCAAATAAAATAGCTTCACTTCCACCGGTTGTTATGATTATTTGATTGTAATTAATGTCAATGCCAACGCTTTTATAATAACCAACTAATTTTTTTCGATAACTCTCGTTACCCGCACTGTGACTATATTCCAGCACTTTGAAGTGGCTGTTTCTAACAGCATCCAAAACAAGTTTTGGTGTTTCAATATCGGGCTGCCCAATATTAAGATGATAAACTTTTATTCCTTTTTGTTTTGCTGCTTCTGCATAGGGAACCAGCTTGCGAATGGGAGAGGCGGGCATTAATTGTCCGCGTTTACTTATTTCTAGCATGGTATAAAGGTAATTGGCTCATCACATAAAACAAAAATGCTGTTACATAAATAACAGCATTTTAAATTTTCATAAAGAAATTAATTTTTTGGTAGTAAAACCTCACCTTCAATACTTAGTATTGTTGGTTCATCAATATTGGCAAATTTTACAGTTACTTTTTTATTGAAAACACCCGACAATGCTGCATTATAAGTTACTTTTATTTTTCCTTCTTTACCCTTTGCAATAGGTTGTTTAGGATATTCGGGAGTGGTGCAACCACATTCGGCAGTAGCAATTTCAACTACCAATGGTTTTGATCCGGTATTTAAAAACGAAAAGATATAACTAACAGGGGTTCCTTTTTTTATTTTACCAAAACTATGTTTGGTATTATTAAATTTTAATGCATCCTGAGCAAATGTTGCAACAGAAACAAATAAAAATAATAGTAAAAATATTTTCTTCATCTATTAATTATTTAAAGCTGTTTTAATTTTTCAACACTCGCGTTTGTTGTAGCAGGCGTAGTTGCAGGTGCAGTAAATGTTTCGCCTTTAAAAGTAACTACTTTACTAAATCCACCACTTAAATATATCGTTGCCATTTTGCTGAAAACTCCCATAGTATTACCATTAAATCCTAATGTTACTTTAATGGTTTGCCCCGGACCAAATCTTTTTCCTTTTTCATATTCCGGCGTTGTGCAGCCGCAACCCACCTGAATATTATCTAATGAAGAAGAATCCATTCCTATGTTTTTTATGAACAGATCGTACTTAACAGGTTTTCCAAAAGGAATCCTTCCCAAATCATAATCACTGTTGGTGAATTGAAAAAAACTATTAATGTCTTTTGCAGGTGCTGTTTGCGCTTTGGCAATATTCAACACAAATAAAGAGAGCGCAATAAAAAATATCCTTTTCATACTTCAATAGATTTATAGTTGGGTAAAAATATAGAATAATATTTACTCGGCATTTTGCGATTTGGTAAAATAATGCAAAGTTTACTATAAAATGGGCGGATACATTTTTGACAAACTATTATTTGGAAACTCGATCCTTTTAGTAATTTCACAGATAACCCAATAATTATTTTTATAGGATGGAACAAACAATTACCTTGGCATATAAAGATGATATGCTTTCTTACGAAGGATTTAAAACACAGGTGCTTGACGATTACCGCGTAGCAATGGTAAGTCGCGAAGCAAGCTTGATTGGCCGCCGCGAAGTACTGACCGGTAAGGCCAAGTTTGGCATTTTTGGTGATGGTAAGGAAGTAGCTCAAATTGCCATGGCTAAATTTTTTAAATCTGGCGATTTCAGAGCAGGATATTATCGCGATCAAACTTTTATGTTTGCTTCAGGGTTGGCAAGTGTTGAACAATTCTTCTCTCAATTATTTGCAGATCCCGATTTGATGAATGATCCTTTTAGTGCAGGCCGACAAATGGTTTCGCATTTTGCAACAAAACAAGTTGATGAAAATGGTAATTGGTTAGATCTTGCCAACAGAAAAAATATTTCTTCCGATATGGCTCCAACGGCATCTCAAATGCCAAGAGCATTGGGTTTAGCATTCGCTTCAAAATGTTTTAGAAATATTCCCGAATTACAATCATTCGATTCTTTAAGTCATCGTGGAAATGAAATTTGTTTTTGTACGATTGGTGATGCAGCAACAAGCGAAGGTCATTTTTGGGAAACTATTAATGCAGCTGGTGTCTTGCAAGTTCCTTTAGCTGTTTTTGTTTGGGATGATGGTTATGGTATTTCGGTTCCTAAAACTTTTCAAACAACCAAAGGTTCTATTTCTGCTGCTTTGGAAGGCATGCAAAAAAACGGCGATTCAAATGGTATCAATATTTATAAAGTAAAGGCATGGGATTATGCCGGCATGTGCGAAGTATTTGAAGAAGCATTGCAGAAAATGCGTGAAACACATACCCCGGCTTTATTTCATGTAGAAGAGATGACACAGCCTCAAGGTCATTCTACCAGTGGAAGTCACGAAAGATATAAAGATCCTAAACGTTTGGAATGGGAACGCGAATGGGATTGTATAAAAAAATTCAGAGAATGGATCGTTGCAAATAATATTGCCACACACGAAGAATTAAATACAATTGATTATGATTCGAAAGATTTTGTGAGAGATGCAAAAGCAAAAGCATGGGAGAAATTTTTATTGCCTATTAAAGAACAAGTTAATGCTTCAGTTGAATTGATCAAATCCATTGTTGTGAGTGATATGGATACTTACAATTACATTCAGCAATTAGCAAACGATCTGCAAAATAATGTTGAACCCTTGCGCAGAGATGTATTGCATACTTTAGCGTTGGTGATGGAAGCAGCACCTTTTTCTCCTTCATTCGAAGAAATAAAACCTTTCTACGATAATTTATTACAACAAAATAAAAATATTTACGATTCACATTTATATAACGAAGGACCAAAAAGTGCATTGAATGTTGAAGTGATAAAACCATTGGTTCAATTCGATGCACCAACTATTAATGGTTATGAAGTATTGAATAGATATTTTGATACATTGTTTCAACACGATCCATTAGTGTTTGCTTTTGGAGAAGATGTTGGACAAATTGGTGATGTTAACCAGGGCTTTGCAGGCTTGCAAATAAAGCATAGTAATGATAGAATTTTTGATACAGGTATTCGTGAATTAACTATCATGGGACAAGCCATAGGCATGGCTTTGCGTGGATTGCGACCTATTGCTGAAATTCAGTACTTAGATTATTTATTATATGGTTTGCAACCATTAAGTGATGATGCTGCAACCACACATTTTCGTACAAAAGGACAACAAAGTTGCCCGATCATTATTCGTACACGCGGTCATCGTTTAGAAGGTATTTGGCATAGTGGTAGTCCGATGGGAATGATCATAAATGCATTGCGTGGCATGTATGTTTGTGTGCCAAGAAATATGGTACAAGCAGTTGGCATGTACAACACTTTATTAAAAAGTAATGATCCTGCTTTAGTGATAGAATGTTTAAATGGATATCGCTTAAAAGAAAAATTACCGGCTAATTTATTAGAGTTTAATGTACCGCTTGGTGTTCCGGAAATAATTAAAGAAGGAAATGATATCACAGTTGTTTCTTATGGTTCTACTTTAAGAATCATTCAGGATGCATCAGAACGTTTGGAACGTTATAATATCAGTTGCGAAATTGTAGATGTACAAACTTTATTGCCTTTCGATATTCATCATATCATTCTTGAATCTTTAAAGAAAACAAACCGAATCGTTTTTATTGATGAAGATGTTCCCGGTGGTGCAGCTGCTTATATGTTTAATAAAGTAATGGAAGAACAAGGCGGCTATCAATGGTTGGACGTTGCTGCCAAAACCATTACAGGCAAGGCTCACAGGCCATCATATGGTAGCGATGGAGATTATTTCAGCAAGCCAAATGCCGAAGAAATATTTAATACCATTAAGCAAATGGTGAACGAATAACTATTAACATCATAAAATAAAAAAAGCCATTCTGTTTTTTATGAATGGCTTTTTTGTTTGGAATAGTTAAATACTTTTTATTTATAAAATTCTATTTTGGCGTATACATATGAATTGATTGTGCAACAAGTTTCCATTGACCATTAATTTTTTCCAAGATCCTTATTTCATACGAAAATTTTTTATTGCCGTTTTTATCAGTCGATTCTTCATTATGACTAACCCATGCATTATTCCCATTGATACTGAATTTGTAATTACTGTTAATGGCATATCCGCCATTACCCATAACTGTTGGAGATGGATTGATGATTGAAGAAGGAATTACATCAATAGTTACACCTTCAGCAGTTGATACTAAAATTTTACTGTAAGGTTGTATATACCAACAATCGGCATGCGCTTTTACATCACCACTTCGCCATGTTGCCGATTCTTTTTCTAATAATTGTTTAATGGCAGTAGAATCATTTACTTGTTGTTGATACAGTGGATGCATCCAAGTTGTAATAAAAGAAAACAATATTATTTTGATCATCTTAATTTGAATTTATTTTATGCTAAAGCTAAAATTTTTGCAGCACCTGCATAGTTAACAGGTTTAATAAAAGTAGGGGTTAGGGGAATACCGAATTCAATACCTATCGATAAAAGCAAACTATCGTTATCAGTCATTCCTGTTTCGCCTTGTATTTGTAATGCTATCGTTTGTTGATTACAAATTTCAGAGGTACTATACCATTCAGTATGTTGTGATGAACGTTTTAATAAGATGGCAGCATTTAACGGTTGGTAATTATTAAATTTTGAATCGTATTTCATATCAGGCACAATACCAAGAACTGCAATCAAGCGGAACAATAAAAAATTACCAGGTATATACAAGCTGATACCGGGATATAATGCAGGAACATTGATGGAAGCTGATTGATCTGCACGGTTGATATTATATTGTAAAGGATGTTTGATAATAGAATCAAAAACAGTTCCCATTTCTAAATTAAATCCTTCCAGAATATTTCGGAATCGCGAAATAAAAATAGCCCTTTGACCAAAATCTCCTTCCTTATCCATCTTTAAAATACTGCTGCAAATTGGATTCAATCTGCTTTGAAATAAGGTATGATCCAGATGAGCAAGCTCAATTATCGCCAATTTTATTTTTTTAGCTGTGGAGCTGGCACCACCAAATTCGGGTGCTCTTTTTATTTTTTCTTTCGTAGCACCGCCTTTGGTTCTTAAAATAATATTGGTACTGCCTTTTCTGCTATAGGCGGAGATATTGCCGATGGTGCCCGTAAATGCAAAATTCCCTTTTAAACTGGCCATTGTTAATTGATTTAAA
>CAIQDX010000068.1 GCA_903870685.1 uncultured Chitinophagaceae bacterium
CTTTGGAACGACGCAACAATGCATCATACTTATTCTATTGCTTGAAACATAAACTAAAAATGCCCCGATATTTCGCAGGGCATTTTTTTCATTTAGATAGCAGGGGGTTATCTAATCAATTCGAAACTCTTTTCCTTTGTATTGTCTGAACTACCACCAACAAACACTTTGAAACTGCCGGGCTCGTAAACAAATTTCAGATCGTTGTTATAAAATTTTAAATCTTCAGATGTTACTATAAAGTGTACTTCTTTGCTTTCGCCTTTCTTCAAAAATATTTTTTCGAAACCTTTTAATTCTTTTACAGGACGAGTAATACTTCCAATCATTTGTCTTGTGTATAATTGCACTGTTTCAGCACCATCATAATTTCCTGTATTGGTTACTATAACTTTTACATCTAATTTTTCATTGGGTTTGATAGTTGATTTATTTAATGAAATATCGCTGTAAGAAAATGAAGTATAACTTAAACCATAACCGAATGCATATTGCGGATCATTGGAAACATCTAAATAATTAGAACGAAATTTTTCGAACCATTTTCCTTCACCTAAAGGACGACCTGTATTTTTATGATTGTAGAAAAGCGGCACCTGGCCTACATTCTGTGGCCATGTAGTTGATAATTTTCCTGAAGGGTTTACATCGCCATATAACACATCGGCAACAGCATTTCCAGCTTCGGTTCCACCATGCCACACATTAATGATGGCAGGAATATTTTCACTTTCCCATTTAATAGCCAACGGTCTTCCTGTAAATAAAACCAACACAACCGGTTTTCCTGTTTTAAGTAATGCTTGCAATAAATCTTTTTGAGATTGTGGTAAAGTAATATCAGAACGACTTGAACATTCTCCGGTCATCTCTGCTGCTTCGCCCATTGCCGCAACAATAACATCAGCCTTTGATGCAGTTTCCAATGCTTCTTTAATTAATACATCAGCAGGGCGATCATCACGTTCTAATGGTTTTCCAAAAACACTTACTCTTGTTTCAAAATCTTTATCATTAGAAATGTTAGCACCCTTTGCGTATAAAATTGTTGCATTATTTCCAGCAACATTTTTTAATCCGGCTAATAATGAAATCGGTTTTGTATAATCTGCAGCAACAGCCCAAGTGCCTAACATATTTTCTTTACTGTTTGCGAATGGTCCCACCAAAGCCACAGTAGCAGACTTTTTCAGCGGAAGCAGTTGATTATTATTTTTAAGCAACACAAAAGTTTGCGCTGCTACTTCACGTGCCGTTTTTAAATTAGCATCAGTAAAAATTTCTGTGGCCGCTCTTTTTTCATCACAATATTTATATGGATTTTCAAACAATCCTAATTTATATTTTGCTTCGAGAATTAATCTGCATGCAGTATTAATTTGATCGATCGTAACTTTTCCTTCCTGCAAAGATTTTTTTAATGTGGTGAGAAATCCTTCACCAACCATATCCATATCAACACCGGCTTTTAATGCGAGTGATGAAACATTTTGCAGATCACCTAAACCATGTGCAACCATTTCATTAATACCAGTATAATCAGTCACAACAAAACCTTTAAATTTCCATTGATTGCGCAACACATCAGTCAATAAAAATTTATTTGCTGTTGCAGGAATGCCATCTACTTCATTAAATGAACTCATGATACTTCCTGCACCGGCATCAATAGCAGCTTTATATGGTGCCAAATATTCGTTGTACATTCTAACGCGGCTCATATCGGTTGTGTTATAATCTCTTCCTGCTTCGGCAGCGCCATACAATGCATAATGTTTTACGCAAGCCATGATGTTATTATTTTTCGAGAGATCATCGCCCTGATAACCATGCACCATTGCTTTTGCAATTTGAGAACCGAGGTAAGCGTCTTCACCACTTCCTTCTGCAATGCGCCCCCAGCGCGGATCACGGGCAATATCAACCATTGGAGAAAATGTCCAGCAAATACCATCCGCACTTGCTTCTATTGCAGCAATGCGTGCAGTTTTTTCAATTAATTTCATATCCCAACTGCATGATAATGCCAATGGAATAGGAAACTCTGTTTGATAACCATGTATCACATCCATTCCAAAGATCAAAGGAATTTTTAAGCGACTTTCTTCCACTGCAACTTTCTGAACTGCTTTAATTTTTTCGACAGATTTAATATTAAATAATCCACCCACTTTCCCTTCACGAATTTTTAAACCGATATCAGAATTTGATGCTTGTCCGGTTGTGATATCACCGGAACCAGGCAAATTCAACTGACCGATTTTTTCATCCAATGTCATTTTGCTCATCAAATTATTCACAAATGCATTCATCTTCGCATTTGTTGTTTGTGCTTTTGCATTAACAACAAATACGATTGTAATTAATGCAATGATGTGTTTTAGAAATTTCATAACTGCTCTTTTTATTATTCTGATTTGATTGTTTTTGTTTTTTCTGAAACGCCACTTTCGTTAATAGCTTCAATGCTGAAATAATACGGCATGTTTTTATCCATTCCTGCAAACCAATAATCACTTGCATTGTGAACCATGATGCAACTGTATAATTTATCCGGAGCCGTTCCATAATAAATATTGTAAGCATACGCATCATTAGATGGTGCCCATCTTATCCATGCACTGCGTTTATCTTTTTCTGTTCTCAATACCATAAAATTCTTTACAGTATTGGGTTTTGAGCCATTGCCATTCCCAAATACTCGCAAACCGCTGATAGCAAATTTTCCGGTTGGCATGTGAATGTTTTCCAGTTTTATAAATCTTGCCTGCACCGATTTTTCCAATTCAACATATTCATGCGGAATATCAGTTTTATTATTGCTTTTATCAATCAACACATTCCAAACTTTTCCATCAACAGAATAATACATTTTATATTGATGATAAATGGTTGTTTGCTTTCCTAAAAATTCCGCATCCTGATCGGCATAATTTATTTGAACAGCATTGACAGTTGAAACATTTCCCAGATCTGTTTGAATCCATTCTCCTTTATCTGCAGTTGCAGCACTCCAATATGTTTTTATACTTTCATCAACAGCATTGTTTGCATAATAAGTTCCAAGTGTTGATGAAACAGTAACGGGCTTGTTATAATTCAATAACATCCACCCTGCAAAACCACTAGCCCCCCAGCCCCCCAAAGGGGGGATTTTGGAAGCCTCTGATTTTTTTTGAAACTGCTGCAAATTTGAAGCTGCTAAAGTCCCTCCTTCGGAGGGATTTAGGAAGGCCGGAATAAAATGCGGATAATCACCGAACGAAGTATTGCAATACATCACATCATCTTTATCAAAACCTGCAGGCCATATTCCAATTCTTCTTTCGAAATTATTTTTAACGCAAATGCCGATGGTACTTACATGCCAGTAATTATTATTATTATCAGTAAATGTTGCACCATGACCTGCTCCTCTTGCAAAGCCACCCGGCTTGAATGACAAAGGATCTGATTGTGCTTTGAATTCATCAGTTAAAGGTTTATTCAGAACGATCACGCCATCCGCATAACCACTCATCTCTGTTCCGGGTGCGCCATATTGAAAATAATATTTGCCGTTGTGTTTTGTCATCCATGATCCTTCAATAAATGGATCTAAAAAAGTATTATCCATATGTTCACCAAAACGTTGCCACCCATAACGCCAAGATTGCAACAAATAAATTTCTTTTCTTGTTCCAATTGGTTTGAAAGTTGTTCTATTTAATTCGATACCATAAACAGGAAAATTATTACTGCTTCCATTGTACATATATAATTTACCATCATCATCGGTAAAAAATGCAGGATCCCATCCACCAATTTCGAATGAATCAACCAATGGTTTCCATTCATTTGCCTTTGGATTCGTACTCATCCAAAGTGTAAACTTATTGGTGTAAGTAGAACCGAATACGATCATAGTATCACCAACAATTCCAACAGCCGGTGCACATAATTCATCATAGCCTTCATTCCACGGACGTAAGAATTTTCGAGACATGAATTTCCAATTCAGCATGTCATGGCTCCACCAATAACCCCATTGATTGGTAGAGAATAAATAATAATCTCCTTTATAATTAACGATCACAGGATCTGCCGTGGCTCTGTGTTTGCCCCATTCACTAAAATTTGGAATAGGCGTATATCCATAATCGATATTGATAGGATTGCAATATGTTTTTTGTTGTGCATTCAAATCAATTGAATGCAACAACAAAAAAAACAAAATAAATAATAATAGTTTTCTCATTTCAATTTATTTCTTGATGAATGAATTTTCAAATCCTAATTTTTTTAATCCGTTTTTTATTTCATCACAACTCATAAATAATTTCCACAATAATCCTGTTCTGTAATTTTCTATCATCACAATAATTGGTCCCTGATCAATTGCTAAATGCGATTTGGCATACCAATTTTTTGTTTCACTAAAACCATCAACAAAACCATATTCACTCCAAATTTTATTGCCGAGATCATAATAAAAATGTTTCAGTGCTTTCATTGAATACTCGGGTGTGTAAGGAAATGAAGACAGCGCAGCTGTAGGCTGGATAACGCTTTTATCAACTTCCGGACAATGCGCTACATAACCTTTGTAACTATCTCCGGCAGTTAAACCCCAACAATTTTCTCCGTAACCTTTAAAGTGATTTGGATTTTCAATACAATAAGCACGATTAATGAGTGTATGATTTTTTGTTTGAATTGCATAATCAATTCCATTATCATCTTTTAATCCATTGGGATCGATTCCCATATAAGTATATTGCTCAAAAAATAACGGACCGCCTTTATCAAAATTTCCTAATGGCAATTCAAAACCATAATATTTTTTTCCGTTTTTCCAGCTTGCACTTTTCACCCAACAATTTTCATACAGTTCTTTTGAAATAGAATGATAAGGTGATGATGCAGCAACGATATAAGTGATCAATGCTTCATCATAACCATACACAGGAAAGTTCATATCAAAATCATTTGCAGGACTCCAATGCCAATACAAAAATTTATTATCGCCTTTGCTATGCCAGTTCCAATCTGCAGCATCCCAAATTTGTTGTACACGTTTTCTAAAATATTTTTCTTCAATGGAGTTGTTATTAAAATATTGTCGTGCAGATAATAATCCCATCATTAAATAAGATGTTTCAACAATATCGGCACCATCATCTAATCTTCCGAATGGAATTGTTTTACCGGTTGCACCATTCATAAAATGCGGATAGATGCCATGATAACAATCTGCTTTAATTAAAAAATCAACTATCTTAATTAAGCGTTTGATGGCAGTATCTCTGTCGATCCATTTTCTTTCAACGGCAACAATGGTGCTCATGATGCCAAAGCCTGAACCGCCCATGGCACAAGCTTCTTGGCCGAATGTATGTTTACTTAAATTAGGTTCATCATCAGCTTCATTAATATAATCCCAATAATATTCGGCTTTAACAGTATTGCTTCTTTCTCTTGCTAAACCGCTAACAGGATGTGCGTAATGCCAGAAATAACGGAAGGTTTGACGTTGAATAATATCAAGCAAAGCAGAGTCGGAAATATTTTTAATGATACCAACTGCTGCAATATTATTTTTTTGATTGATTACTTTTTTTGATGATTGTTGTGCAAACAAATTCATCGAACACAAAGGAAAAATAATAAAAATTAAAAAGCTACGAAGCATCGTTTTTTATTTTGAATATTCGAATCCTAATTTATTCAAACCATTTTTTATTTCGGGGCAACTCATAAATAATTTCCAGATCAATCCGGTTCTGTAATTTTCTATCATCACAATTTCAGGTCCCTGATCAATTGCCAGATATGATCTTGCATACCAGTTTTTTGTTTCATTGAATGCATCAATAAAACCATATTCACCCCAAACTTTATCACCAAGATCATAATAAAAATGTTTCAATGCTTTCATGGAAAGTTCCGGTGCATAAGGCATTGCAGAGATGGCAGCAGTTGGCGAAATAGTACCGTGATCATTAGTTGGTGAATGAGCATCGTAACCATTGTAAGTATCGCTGGCAGTTAATCCCCAACAATTCTCTCCATAACCTTTAAACTTTTTTGGATTATCAACGCAATAAGAATAATTAATTAAAGTATGATTTTTATTCTGCAACCAATAATCTGCATAC
>CAIQDX010000069.1 GCA_903870685.1 uncultured Chitinophagaceae bacterium
CGATAGACAGATTCAATTTTCATAAACAAGTTTTCTTTGGCGCAAGATGCAATATTTTTTTGAGGATTTATTTATAAGAAATTATTGTTGTTGCTGGCCCATAAAATTATCATCTATCAATAATTCTTTTTCATTATCGGCAACAGCTAACATCTGTACATTTGTTTTTTCTTCAAACACATGTCCGTCCTCATAACCAACCGAAACATATACTGATAATTTTTGTCGCGCCGGTCCTTTGAATGTTCCTTTCGCCGGTGTACAATCGTTGAAATGATTGCCCACAGCGAGTTTCACGTGTGTATTGGTTACCCAAACATTGTTGGTGGGATCGAGTCCAACCCAGCCGGTTCCCGGAATATAAGCTTCCACCCATGCATGGGTTGCACCTTCGCCACGCATACCATTTTTATTCGGGCAAATATATCCACTCACATATCGAGATGGAATTTTCAAGGTTCGTAAGATCTGTAACATCACGTGTGCAAAATCCTGACAAACACCTGAACGCAATTCTAAAATTTCATCAACAGTAGTTTCGATATTGGTAATGCCTTTGATGTATTTGAAATTTGTAAAAATATATTCGTTACAAATTTGAGCGATCTCGGCAATACTTTTATTGGTAGTATTTAAAACTGAAATTATTTCATCAATACTTTTTTGCGATTGAATATTATCTGCCCTACTGAGTTCTAATAATTGAAGATTATCTTTTACTTCATTTCTTAATTCATCAAAACCCGAAATGAAATTAATGTTCAATGAATCGGATAAAGTTGTGCGAATAATTAATTTACTTTCTATCACCAATGTTTTATGCGGTGGCAAAACATTAAATAAACCAATTCTGTTTCCCCAGTAATCGGTGTATTGAAATATTTCAGGATGCTCGGTAATTTCTAATTGATGTTGTAATACTTCCTGCTCGATTCCGAGATAAGGAAATATTTTTATTTCATTGGTACTTTCTTTAACCGGTCTGTCGTACTCGTATTTTGTGATGTGATGTATCTTAAAAATGGGCATAATAAAATGGTTATGAATAAGAAAAGAAACTCTTTGCTAACATACTGCTAAACTCATTTAATTCTTTTCTTGTTTCAATAAGGAATTTCTGCAAAGTAAGTTGATTGATTGAATTGAAATCGGTGAACTGTAATTTACTTACTAACCTTCCTAAACATTTAGTGAGGTCTTCTATTTCCTTGCTGTGATGGCCTTTCGTCACTTTTACAAAATATTTTTCCACTCTTTTTAGTGTATATAAAAGACTACGTGAAAAATTCTCATTAAATAAAACCTGATGTAAAGCATTTAAATTAAACTCACTGCTTCTATATGTTTTTAAATGCAATTCATATCCGGATAAAGAAAGTAACATAGGTCGCCATTGCAAAATATCTTTCTCTTCATCAATATTATAATCTATCAAACTAAAATATTTATCTGCCATCTCGATCGTCAATAAACAGCGTTCAATATGTTTACCTAAACTCATAAAACTCCATCCCATCCCACGTGGCATAGTGGTATCGGTAACGCCGTTATATAAAATACATTCGTTGGTCAATGAATCGATCGTTTTAATCGCTTCAAAACTTTTTAATTGCGAATCGAGTGTAGTTTGATTGATGAGATGATACATTTGATTTACCTGTTCCCACACTTCTTTGGTAATATGATCCTGCATGCCTCTTGCATTTTCTCTTGCTCTTGTGATCAATACTTTTAGTGCATTCAAATTTTCTTTGTCAGAAATTAATTTATACAATGCCGCATCTGTATTATGTTCCAGTGCTGTGATTTCCTCTTCGTTTGCTGTTGTAAATACTTCCAGCATGGGTCGCCAAGACAAATGTTCGTTCACACCTTTATCCAATAACAGAATATAATGCGTTTTTATGCCACGCAATAATCCATCGCTGCGTTCCATATAACGACTTAACCAAAACATTGAATCTGCAGTTCTACTCAGCATGAAGTTGAAAGTTTAAAAGGTTTAAGATGTTTAATGAGTTCAAAAAGTTTAAGAGGTTTAATAAGTTTGAAAGGTTTAAAAAGTTGGTTACTTTGTTGCTTTGTTTTTATATTTTATTCCTTTTGTTTCTGATTGTTCTAAATAAGAAATTAGTTTCTGAATTAAGCTGCTGATCTTTTTAGCATGAATACTTAGTTCATCAAACTCAACTTCAGTAATATATTTTCTGTCCAATGATCTGTATAATTGAGAACGTAATTCCCCACATGAAGCTTTGGCAATGTATAAAAACTGAATAAACTCTTTATTGCCACCACGTTCAAATCCTTCAGCAATATTATCCATGATAGAACCTGCTGAACCTTCGATTTGATTGATCAATCTAAAACTTGTTTTAAACGTTCCGTCATCAATCAACTTTCCTATTTTTTGATTTAATAATCTTGCTTCTTGCCATGATATTATTTGCTCAAAAGTTTCTATCGTAGCCATAACATTAAACTTTTTAAACCTCTTAAACTTCTCAAACCTTTAATCAACCACCCATGTGTCTTTACTTCCACCACCTTGCGATGAATTAACAACCAACGAACCTTCTTTCAACGCTACTCTTGTTAATCCACCCGGAACAATCTTTATACCATCAGGTCCGCACAAAGCATAAGGCCTGAGATCAACATGTCGCGCAACAAATTTTCCATCAATAAAACAAGGCACAGTTGATAATTTAATGATAGGTTGCGCAATAAAACTTCTGGGATCTTCTTCAACAGCCATTTTAAATTCTTCCACTTCTTTATCGGTCGTGTTACTACCCATCAACATGCCATAACCACCCGATTGATTGGTTCGTTTAATAACCATTTTATTAATATTATCGAACACATGTTTTCTTGCTTCTTTATCACTCATTTCATAAGTTGGAACATTTGGTAAAATGGGTTCTTCGTTCAAATAATATTTTATCATGGCCGGTACATAATTGTACACAGCTTTATCATCAGCCACACCATTTCCCATTGCATTTACGATGGCGACATTTCCTTTTCGATAAGCACCAATTAAACCGGGAACACCCAATGCACTATCAGGTCTGAAAACTAATGGATCTAAAAATTCATCATCCACTCTTCTGTAAATAACATGCACTTGTTGCAAACCATTTGTTGTTTTCATAAACACTTTATGATTATCAACAACAAGGTCTCTTCCTTCCACCAGATCAATTCCCATTTGACGAGCCAAAAAAGTATGTTCGTAATAAGCTGAATTAAACACACCCGGTGTAAGCAGCACCACCATTGGGTTTGATATCTGTTGAGGTGCCAGCGATAACAATATTTGATGCAATAACAATGGATAATTACTTACCATCCGCACTTTATTATCGGCCAACATTTCAGGAAAAATACGTTTGGTAACTTCTCTGTTTTCGAGCATATAACTTACACCGCTTGGTGTACG
>CAIQDX010000070.1 GCA_903870685.1 uncultured Chitinophagaceae bacterium
AAAAGCGTTTCAATTCAAACAATATTCAACAGAACTTGCGAAAGGCGATCCCTATTTAAAAGTTAGAACAAAGTTTGATTTTAGATTAATAGAATCATTAAGCAAATATGTTTGTGTTCGTGCTATCTCATACGATGTTTCTGCAGGTGAATATAATTACAGCACTTCTTCGGCAGATAATTCAGAGTTTACATTAAATATTGATGAAGATGGAAATATTCTCAGGATTTCTCCGGCTGTAAAAAATCTTCTTGGTTATATCGGCGATTGGATGGAAGGTAAAACTGTTATAGAGTTAATTCATCCAGAAGAAAAAGATTTGCTTCGAAATTTTTTCAGAAGTAATGAGAGCATGGAAGCTACATGGTGCAGGATCAGAGATTATACCGGAAAATATTTTTGGTGTAACATACAAATGGCGGCTTTCGGAAAAATGCAGGTTGATAGAAAATATGTAATTACTATCAATGAAATACGAATTCAAAAAACATCTGCGGATACTTTTGTTCCAGATGCGAATGTTTTACAAATTATTTCAGAAGCACAATCACAATACATCAATACCAGTAAAATAAAAAACGCTTTTGATATTTGTCTATCGTATTTTCAAAACGAAGGAATTGCACCATTTTCTTTTATTGCAAGATTAGACTGGCAAGGCACTCAGCCTATTTTAAAAAAAGTTTCAATGAGTGGGAATTGGGTCTTTGAAAAAGAAGACTCAATGAAAGACTTGCTTGACTTATTAGCAGAAAGATGTTTTGAAATTCAAAAAGGAATTAATAATAATATTCCACAAGAGATCACTAATGCATTTATCATTCAATTTGAAGGGATTAATTTTTTGATGTATCTGCTTTTACAAAAAGATGAAATAATTGGTGTGCTTATAACATCTAATATGGTATTGGCTCCTAAAACGATGCCGCAGATAAATCCTAAGATCACTTATTTCAGACAACTTTTTGTTTCTGTTTTACAGAGCAGTCGTTTTATTATGAGCGCTAATATTGCTTTGCACAAACTTGCAGTAAGTAAAGATGAACTTCAATCCTTAGTTGCTTCGTTAGATGATATTATTTTAGAAGTAAATACTAGCTTAATAATTGTGAACGTTTGGTGTAATAATGACTCGATCTTATCAACTCCTAAAGAGTTAATGATTGGTAAAAAAATATCAGACATAAAAGGTGATGAGTTAGGTAAAAGATTTGAAGTTGCTATCAAGATTGTTTTAGAGATTGAATCATCTCATTCAATTGAATATATGGATTCGTATGGCGGTAAGATTGAATGGTTCTCTGCAAAGATGAATTTGGTGAGAATGTTCAACGGCGAAAAACGAGTATCCATTTTAATTCAGGATATTACTCAGCGTAAAGAAGCAGAATTCATCATCGAAGAAACATTGAAGAAAGAGAAAGACCTGAATGAGATGAAATCGAAAATGATCACAAGTGTTTCTCATGAGTTCCGTACACCATTAGCAACAATTGTTAGTAGTACTGAATTGTTGGAAATGCATATCAGAAAAGATTATGGACAAATAAGTGTACGTGCTGGAGAATTGTTTGAAAATATTTATGAAGAATCAGAAAGAATATCTGATATGCTTCGCAATTTTTTAGTAATGGGAAGATTTGAAGAAAATCAAATGCCTTTCAAACCAAAAGAAACAGATGTTGTTGCTTTGATTCAAAGAATAATTAAAACAAGATTCAATTCGAAATATGGCGATGATAAGGTAAAACTGAAAATTAAAAATGATCCAAAAGATGTTTATGTTGATCCAAGTTTGATGTGGCATATTTTCAGTAACCTCGTTTCAAACGCTATTAAATATTCGCCTGAAAAATCACATGTTTCTGTTGAATTAGAATTTTTTGACGATGAATTTATTTTATGTGTAAAAGATAAAGGAATTGGAATTCCGCCGGAAGATTTAAAAAATATTTTTCAAACATTTTATCGTGCCGGTAATTCAGATGAGCATAGTGGTTATGGCTTAGGGCTTTCAATTGTTGACCGATTTGTAAAAATGCATAATGGCAGAATTGAAGTAACAAGTAAAGAAGGAAAGGGTAGTACTTTTAAAATCCATTTTGACTATAATATCATAAATAAAATCCAGTTTTATGAAAAAGACCAAGTTATTATTAATTGATGATGAAAAACCATTATTGCAAAATCTGAAGCAAATTTTGGAGTTTGAAGATTTTGAAGTGGTTACTGCAGGCAATGGTATTGAAGGACTTTCTCAATATGAAAAGGAAAGCCCAGATTTGGTGATTTGCGACATTATGATGCCCGAAATGGATGGCTATGGATTTATCAGAAACCTTCGCACCAAAGGATATACGAGCACACCGTTTATTTTCTTAACTGCAAAATCAGATTATGATGATTTGCGTGAAGGAATGAATTTTGGTGCAGATGATTATTTGGTAAAACCTGTAAAATCTTCGCAACTATTGGAAGCTATCAACACAAGATTGCAACGCAAAAGAGAGATCAATAAAAAACTAGAAGTACAATTATCTCAAATTGAAAATGGATTCAGATTAATTACTGATAAAGAATTTTTTGCAACAGTATATGATATCATCGGTTATCTGCATTTATTAAAATCAAAACATCATTTATTAGATGAGGAATCTTTGCAGGAATATTTTGGTTACATGGAAAGAAGCAGTAATCGGTTACTTAGTTTATTGCGAAAAGTAAAAAATTGGCACGAGCAGGAAAAAAATTTATTAAGTAAGAATGATAATATTTCTAACAGCTCGCCTGTAAAAGATGTTTTAGAAAAAATCGCAATCAATACAGCAAAAAATTATAACAGAGAAAAAGATTTATTATGCGACATTGATGAAGAAGTAAGCTTACACGTAAATGAAGGATTTATTGAAACTTTATTTACAGAATTATTGGATAATGCTTTTAAGTTTTCACAAAAAGGAAATCCTGTTTCAATTGGTACTAATATTAAAGATTCCATCTACTCAATTGTAATTGCGGATTGTGGCAAATCAAATTATTCCGATTCGTTAATAAACTTTAAACCATTCAGTAAAAGCGGTCGATTACCGGATAATGATCCGGGATTAGGATTGGGTTTAGCCATTGTTGATCTTCTTGTGAAAAGTATTAACGGTGAACTAAAATTTTCAAAGAATTCTCCATGTGGAGGAATTATTGTTAAAGTAAGCATCCCTATTCCGTTTGATGATGAACCTACTTTGAAAGATAGTGCTGCTTGATCGGGTTAAAACTTGAAAATATTTTCATTGATTGAACAAATTAATTGAATTCTTAAATGATAGAATCAAAAGTTAAATAGTATGCAATTTATATGGACTATTTAAAACTAATGTTTTTATCAATATCTTTAGGCTTTAGTAGATTGAAAATTTTTCTGACTTCCCTTAAACAACTCGAAATTTTTTACACATGAAAAAAATTGCTCTTTTTTTAGTAAGCATTATTTTATTCACTTCGATTCACGCACAAACCGATAGTTTATTAAATAGTTTACAATCATCAACATCAACTCAGCAGGATATTCTTCCAAAAAAAATGTTGTTTACGCAACGTTGGGCATGGGGTGAACATGGTTTTTTACGTAGTAATAAAACTTTTACTCCTGAAGTAAGATTAGATGATATGAAGATCAGGAGAAAGATGCTAATAGCCCACCAAATAGGCGGTATACTTACATTAGGCGGATTTGTTGGCCAAGCAATTGTTGGGCCTAAACTATATAACACACCAAAGACTGATCCTAATTACAGAAACTTAAAGGATACACATGATCTATTGGCTGTTACTGTAAACACAACCTATTCTTTTACTGCGTTGATGGCTTTGTTTGCACCACCACCAATGGTAAATAGAGATAAAGGTCTTTCTGCAATTCGTTTACACAAATGGTTAGCGGTTGTTCATTTAGCAGGAATGCTTGCAACAAATATTTTGGCAGCACAAATTGATGGTAATCAAAATTCAAATTTATTGCCTTATCATCGGGCAGCGGCTTATACAACATTTGCATCGTACGCTGCAGCGATGATTGTGATTAAAATGAAATAAAAAATTATAATGAAAAAAATATTCTCAGCGTTATTGTTATTTGTTTTTTTAATAAATGTTTTTGCGTTTAATAGAATAGATTCGAAGACAGCGAAAATAGATAAGTCAAAATCATTTATCACTTATCATATGGTTCATCCGATGCATAGTTGGGATGGGACAAGCAAAGATGTTGATGGCGTTATTCAATACGATGATAAAACAAATCAAATAACAAAAGTTGCCATCCTTGCAAAGGTTTCAACTTTCGATAGTAAAAGTTCTAACCGCGATTCGCACATGATGGAAGTTGCAGAAGCAATTAAATTCCCCACTGTAAGTTTTGTAAGTTCTTCAATAAAAGATGACGGAATTAGTGTGGATGTTACCGGTACCATTACTTTTCATGGTGTTAGTAAACAGATTCATTTTACAGCAAAAGAACAACTTATTGATAAAAGAAAAATTGTGAGCGGAGATTTTATTGTATTACTGGAAGATTTTAAAATAGAACGACCTTCTATGATGATGATGAAAACTGAAAACGAAATGAAGATGAGTTTTTCGGTTGAGTTTATTTTGAATTAAAATATCATTCCATTTTTTTTTCGATCATCCATGCATTTAATTCGAGTTTTAGCGCTTCACCAATTTTTTTTCTTCCTTCATCACTAATTAATAATTCGCGACTAACTGCATTATCGCCAATTTCAAGTAGTACACGATACGGTGCAGAATTAATATTTTCATCCAGACTATAAAAACTTAATTTATTTGTTGATTGACATCGATAATCATTTCTTCCTGTTGTACTGTCTAATAAAACACCACGATTTTCTAAATTGGTTACTGATGAAATTGCTTTGATCAATCTAGCAGCTAAAATTCTGTTCTCCGATTCATAACTATCACCGTAATGAACATAGCCCCAAACCGCATTGCGCTTGGTTCCGCCGTTATTATGTACAGCAATAAAAACTTGTGGATGCTTTTTATTTGCTTCCTGCAATTCATATGCATAACCCGATATTTTTCCACCGATGATTTCGGAAGTATGTTCGATTTTTGTATTGCTTCCTACATTTGAATGATGCACATTTTCATTTCCAATACTCCACACTTTATATTCTTTAAAATGAGGTTTCATTTTCATAGCAGCTTCAACAATGGCATTGCATGTTTCTGCTTCGCTGAAATCTTTACCGGTATCGGTTTGATGCGATGGCTGCCAAACAACAATTATTTTTCTTTTCATCCCATTATCTCCAAAAGATTGAGAGAAAAGAAAAATAAATGTTGAAAGAATAAATATTATTTTTTTCATTTTATGATTCCTGTAAAAAAGGATATTTATAATCTGTTGGTGGATTAAAAGTTTCTTTAATTGTTCTTGCACTTAACCAGCGATATAAATTTAAAATACTTCCTGCTTTATCGTTGGTACCGCTGGAACGTGCGCCACCAAAGGGTTGCTGACCAACTACTGCACCTGTTGGTTTATCGTTGATATAAAAATTACCTGCTGCGTTTCTTAATTTATTTGTTGCTAATTCAACTGCATCTCTATCCTGCGCAATTACTGCACCTGTCAATGCATAAGGCGAAGTTCTATCAACTAATTCCAAAGCTTTTTCAAAACCATTGGCAGGATAAACATAAATAGTTAATACCGGTCCGAAAATTTCTTCGCAAAGCGTTACATAATTAGAACTCTTTGCTTCGATGATGGTTGGAGAAATAAAATAACCTTCTTTTTTATCGCATTTTCCACCAACTAATATTTCTGCTTTTGGATCTTTCTTTGCGTTATCGATATATGACTTAATGTTATTAAAACTTTTTTCATCGATCACTGCATTTACAAAATTTGAGAAGTCTTCAACGGTTCCAACTTTAAAACTTTTTACTCCTGCAATTAATTTCTTTCTCACTTCATCAGCAATGTTTGATGGAATATAAGCTCTTGATGCAGCCGAACATTTTTGTCCCTGATATTCAAATGCTCCACGCAATAGTGCAGTAACAACAACATCAGGATCAGCTGATTTATGTGCGATCACAAAATCTTTTCCTCCTGTTTCACCAACAATTCTCGGATAAGATTTATACATGCCCATATTCTTCCCAATGGTTTCCCACATATTATTGAATACGCCGGTAGATCCCGTGAAATGTACGCCGGCAAAGGCTTTGTGATTAAAACAAACTTTGCCGATAGTTGGTCCGTCAACATAAATTAAATTAATTACACCATCGGGCAAACCGGCTTCCTTTAAAATTTTCATGAACATTTGTGCAGAATAAATTTGCGTGTTGGCACATTTCCAGATCACCACATTGCCACACATCGCAGCCGATGTTGGAAGATTGCCGCCAATTGCCGTAAAGTTGAAAGGAGTTACCGCTAACACAAAACCTTCAAGCGGACGATATTCCATTCTGTTATGCATTCCTGCACCGCTTATTGGTTGTTGTTTATAAATCTCACTTAAAAAATGAACATTGAATCGAAGAAAATCTATCAACTCACAAGCCGCATCGATCTCTGCCTGAAAAACATTTTTACTTTGTCCCAACATTGTTGTGCCATTCAAATAACTGCGATATTTTGTAGCGATCAAATCGGCAGCTTTTAAAAAAATCGCAGCACGATTTTCCCAACTCATATTACTCCAGGAATCTTTGGCAGCAAGGGCTGCATCGATCGCGAGATGAACATGTTTTTCTTCACCAGCATGAAAATAACCGAGTGTATGTTTTATTTCATGCGGTGGATGAATCGCAACTTTTTTATTGGTGCGAACTTCTTTATTGCCGATATACATCGGAATATCAGCTTCAGAATTTTTTAATTCAGCTAATGTTTTTTTTAATACAGCTTTTTCGGCGCTGCCCGGTGCATATGATAAAACCGGTTCGTTTGCAGGCATTGGGTAAGAAAAATTTCCGATACTCATGGTGTTTTATTTAGAGATGCAATTTAGTATTTCATTGGCATATCTTATTTCAATGTGCATTATCAACCGAAACTTATTAATTTCCCTGTGTGAATTACTTGCAAGTCATTTATTTCGGAGCCGAATATGGTTGTGCTGCATACAAACAAATGCGGTTCATTAAAAAATTTCTGAATCCTATTGTGGATAAGCTTTGTAGCCAATTAGATTATCAATTAACTGCAAGAGAAAAACAAAAAGTTACTTATTATTATCCTTTATTTAATCACATTGTTAACTGCGAAAATTATTTGATAGTTAAAGGCAGAAAATTAAATATTGATGAATCTAAACGGTTGGCAATTATTAGTGTGATGGCAACTTTGTATGATGATTTGATTGATGAAGAACGCTGGGATAAAGAACAATTATTTGCAGTGTTTAACAGAACGATGCCAAAAGAAGATCAAACAAAAAAAGTAAAATTAATTTTTGCATTGGATGATGAATTAAAAAAAATATGGCAACCGACACAAAAATATTTAGATGCTTTAAGATTATCAATTGAATGGCAATTGATTTCTTCGAAACAATTACAGCCAACGATTTCTTTGGATGAAGTATTGGATATTTCGAAACAAAAATGTGGTAATAGTTCATTGTTGTGGGCTTCAATTATGGATGAAAATTGGAATGAAAATGATACTACATTTATTTATCAAAGTGGATTTGTGGGACAATTGGTAAATGATTTGATGGATGCTTTTAAAGATAGGGAAGATGGTGTAAAAACTTTTGTGTTTGCATCATCATCAATTAAAGAAGCAAAAGAAATTTTCTTAAAGGAATGTAGTAAACTTCATCAATTAGTTTTGAATTGTGACGCGCCTGAATCCTTTCGTATCAAGACTATCAGGCGAATGGCCGGCATTCATGCTTTTGGTTTGGTAAGTTTGGAACATTTGCAAAAGGCAGAATCTAGATATGGAAACCTTGCCAAAGCCACTCGCAAAGATCTGGTAACAGACATGGCTTTCTGGAGCAATAAAATAAAACTTTTAAAATATGCGTCTTGGCTGGCAAAATTGAGATAACTATTTTTACTTCATTAATTACTATTGTTAGATGCAGAATAAATATTTTAGAGTTTTTATTATTTTTCCTCTTTTGATTTTTTATCAAGCTGTAAAAGCATCTTCCGATACTTTATTAATTAATAAATTAATAAAAAGTATTGCAGCCGATCAGGTAAAAAAATATGATGGCGATTTTTACGAAGGCATGTTCTATAATTATCGTGAATGTGGCGCATGGCCAAAAAACAGACAACCCGATAGAAATATTTTTTTCACAGCGATTACTTGTTTTACTTTAAAAAAGATGTTGCCGTATTTGAGCGACAGTAATAAAACAATTGCCCGGTCAGTCATTGATAATGCAACAAAAGCGCATCCTTATTTCTTGAATAAAAAACCAAATGGGTTTTATGAATTTTGGCCAACCGATGGAACTTTCATGCCGCATTCTTTTGTAATGAAATATACCAAATGGCAATTTGGTCAGGGTGAAGATGTGGATGATTGCGTGATGGTTTTAATGACTTCTGATTATCCTGATAGTGTTCATCAAAAATTTAAAAACAGGATGGTAAAAGTTGCCAATTTAAGTTTCAAGAAAATTGATAACACTTTTGATGAGTACAGAGAATATCCTGCTTACAGCACTTATCTCGGTGCTAAAATGAAAACCGATTTTGATTTCTGTGTTCAGTCGAATGTGATGTATTATTGTTTTCAGAAAAAACTTACATTTACAAAACAGGATACCGGTACCATTAATCTTTTAGCGGCAGTTTTAAAAAACAGAGATTATATGAATCACGCAACTTTTGTTTCTCCTTGGTATGGAAATCCATCTGTTTTAATTTATCATATTTCGCGTTTGATGGGAGCTTTTAAAATTGCTGAATTTGAAATTTATAAACAGCAATTGATTGAAGACGCAAACTATCTTTTAACACAGCGGTTGAATGTGATGGATAAAATAATTCTCTCAACATCCTTGCTGCGATTGGGTTCTAAGCCAAATAAAGAAATTAATTTTGAAGATATTGCTGTGTTCGAAAATTCAAATCAAAAAGACTTTTTTTTCTTTCAAGCAAGAGGTGCAGCTTTCATGTCGAACTTCATGAAGAAAATATTTTCGGTTCAGGGTGCTGCATTTTATTTTAATTTCTTTTGCGAAACCTATAATAAAACTTTATTGCTCGAATATTTAGTGGAACGAAATAAATTAAAAAATTAAAATTTATTATCATTTTTTAAACTTATTCCACACATCAAAACAAGTTTATTAAATTTGCCGAATTAATTATGGCAATCATACTTTTTGATAATAATCTTCGTGAACAATTATTTCCGCTCACTTTAACCAAAGCTGTTGCTGATCTGCGTTGTGGCATTCTTACTTTTAAGGAACGCTGGGAATTAAAATCAAAGCAACAGGTTTTTATTTCTTCGCCTGATTATTTGCAACCATTATATAAAGCTATTGCTGATGCTGATAATATTTGGATCGATGCTTCTGTAATTGCAGATGAAGAATTGAACAATAAAATTCTTTCATTGCAAATCGGCGAAGCATTAGCTGATAATAAAGGATTGATTGCAGGAAGGATAAATTCTATTCTGAATAAAAATTCATTATCTCAATTTGAGAAAACAATTGAGTTTAAAGATGTGAAGCGTTTGGAATTTACTTTTCAAATTTTTCAGTGGAATGATTTGATGATAAGAAATGATTTTAAATTATTAACTGAAGGAAGAACATCACAGCCTATTTCTCATACCAATCAAGTTGTTCATCAGGATGATATTTTTATTGAAGAAGGTGCTTCTGTTGATTTTGCAATACTAAATTCAACAAGCGGTCCCATTTATATTGGTAAAGATGCGCAAGTGTGGGAAGGTGCTGCAATCCGCGGCCCATTTGCATTAGGAGAGAATGCGTTGTTGAAAATGGGAACGAAAATTTATGGTGCAACAAGTATTGGTCCCAATTGTGCAGTTGGTGGCGAAGTAAAAAATGTAGTGATGATTGGTAACAGTAACAAAGCGCACGATGGTTATTTGGGTGATAGCGTTATTGGTGAATGGTGCAACTTAGGGGCAGGCACAAGTAATAGCAATGTAAAGAATACCGGCGGCGAAGTAAAGTTGTGGAATAATTATACAAAAGAATTCATTGGCGCAGGAAATAAGTGCGGTGTGATTATGGGCGATTATTCGAGAGTGGCAATTAATTCTTGCATCAATACCGGTTCGGTGATTGGTGTATGTTGTAATGTTTATGGTGCAGGACTATTGCCTAAAGTAATTCATGATTTTTCTTGGGGGCCGGATCAAAAATATGATTTTGATAAAGCGCTGGATGATATTAATAACTGGAAAAAAATGAAGCACAAAGAAATTACCGAAGCAGAAAAATTAGTATTGAAATATATTTTCGATAACGAATAAAATGCTGAAACAGTTGTTACAGTTGAAGTGTGCGACGCAATTACAGCTAAATAGAAATTCAAAAGTTCGATCAATAAAAAATAAAAATCAATGAGAAAACAAATTGCTGCGGCAAACTGGAAAATGAATTTAACCTTGCAAAAAGGCGAAGAATTATTAAATGAAATTATTGCATTACCTCATTCTTTAAATGAAGATCAACAAGCAATTTTTGCTGTACCGTTTCCATACTTAGCAATGGCACACCAAAAAATGGGTGGTTATAAAAATGTTTTTATTGCTGCACAAAATTGTTACAATAAAAAAAGCGGTGCTTACACAGGTGAAACAAGTGTTGAAATGTTACAGTCGATTGGAATTAAGTTTGTTGTTTTAGGACATAGCGAACGCAGAGAATATTTTAATGAAAGCAATCAATTTTTAGCAGAGAAAGTAAATATTTGTCTGGAAAATAGCATCACACCAATTTTTTGTTGCGGCGAAGCTTTAAGTGTTAGAGAAGCAAATTCACAAAACGAATTTGTTACAAAACAATTGGAAGAATCATTATTTCATTTATCAGCTGAGCAAATACAAAAAGTGGTAATTGCATACGAACCAATTTGGGCAATCGGCACAGGTAAAACCGCTACAAGTGAGCAGGCACAAGAGATTCATGCTTTTATTAGAAGTCAGTTTGCAGCAAAATATGGTGCTGCTGTTGCAGAAAATATTTCTGTTTTATATGGTGGAAGTGTGAAAGCAAGTAATGCCAAAGAATTATTTTCTCAGCCCGATGTTGATGGTGGATTAGTTGGCGGAGCATCGTTGATCGCTGCCGAATTTGTTGCAATTATTAACGCTTTGAAATAATGGCACCCATAAAAAGAAGTGTAGAATTACAACCGTTATCGAGGCAACATCATAACGGTTTATTATTTTGTTTTTTTATTGAGAAGGGAATAAAAAAACATGCAGATAAAATTTTGATGAAAGATTTCTGCATGTATTTCTGGGAAAGTGACCTGCAACATCATTTTGAAATTGAAGAAAAATATCTCACATCATTTTCTTCTTATCCAGAATTAAAAGAAGTGATCAATAAAATGTTATCGGATCATGTTTATATCAGAAAATTTTTCGAGAATCCTGATATTTTAACTGAAGAATCTATTTTTGATCAGTTGCGGCAATTATTGGATGATCATATTAGATTTGAAGAAAGAGAATTGTATTCATTGATTCAAGAAACTATTAGTTCTGATGAATTGATTGAGTTGGGTCATGTTTTCGAGAATGAAACAAATAATATCTGCACTTCTTATCCAATTAAGTTTTGGGAGTAATTAAAACTGAGTTGTCAATTCGGCTACGGTATAATCATCAAGCATATCTAAATGTAAAATGGTAGCTGTATTATTTTCATTAGGATGATACATTGGAACAAATTTAGCGCCATAAACAAAGTCATCATAAGAATAGGAAGTTCTTGATATCACTGTGTTTGAGAAGCTTTCATCAAAACCCTGAACGAAAATCAATAATTCAGTTTGTGCGTTTTTAATATCTTCCTTATTCAAGTCAAACAAAGGACTTTCTTCATTGATCATGTGAACCAATGTCCAGTTCGAAACCATTGTTGTTGCTTTTGAAATATCTAATGGCATGTTGAAAAATTTTGTTTTTAAAACATCATCCTCCATAATGCGCATCGCAACTGAAACTTTTACTTCAACATTGTATAAAAAGTTTTTAGTGTACGGAACCATTCTAAACATCAATGCCACACGATCTCTGAAAGGAACGAACAATGCATTTTTACTATAACGAATGTATGCTCGGGGTCTTGCAAATCTTCCATACAATAAACCTGTTGCCAAAGCAAAACTTAATAAACCGGTTAATGCTTCTAAGGCTGCTATAAAACTTGCAGCAAAGCCAATTGGGCTTATTCTTCCATAACCAACAGTAGTAAATGTTTGTGCACTGAAGAAAAATGCTTCGCCAATTTGTTCTGCATACGAGGATGCAATCATTCCATTTAAATGATCAATTCCAATCCATAAATAAATACTTGCAAAAAATAAATTGATACCAATAAAGAATGAAACAATTACTAAAAAGAATTTCCATCTCGGCATCGACAATAATGTGTGATAGACATTCAAACGTTCAAAGAAACGCATGCCTTTCACTTCCATGTTTGGATTACCATTATTATTAAAAAAGCGTCCACCACTTAAAGCACTGTTAGTACTTAAGCCGGATTCATTATCGATTTTAGCTTTTCTATTAAACTTTTTAAGTATTGCCATTAGTAAATCTTAGTTTCAAAAATACAGTAATTACATTATCGTACTTTAGCAAACAATAAATTTTAATGTCGTTCGATAAATTATTACAGCAAAGCCTTATTTGGCGCGGATTTTATTTTGCAACATCACTATTGCTGAATATTATTTTGTCGCGTTATTTAGCTGCTTCAGGAATCGGATTTATTTTTTATCTATCTAATTTTTTCTCTTTGATCTTATTGGTTGCAAGTATAAGTTTTGAAAGTGGGTTTACCTATTTTGCGTCCGGGAATATAATTAATCCTAATAAACTAGCGGGTTTTGGTATTTTCTGGATTGTATTAATTTCAATTATTCTAGTTTTCTTCTTTCATATTTGGTTTTTGTATTTCGAAAATAATTCGCCCATCACTCAACTTAAATATTGCTGGTACGCGATCTTTTTTATAGCCGGTGTGTTGCTGAATAATTTTTATACCGCATTATTTCAGGCACAACAAAACTTTTTCTTACCCAATTTTTTGACCGGGGTAATGAACATAGTTTTTATTGTTATTCTTTTTGTAGAGAAAATGTATAATTATTCTTTATCACAAATAACAGATTCGTTTTTCATTTTCATATTGATCAATGGAATTGTGGTTACTCTTATTTATTTTATTAAAAACAAAATTTATTCTTTCTCAAATTTCATTAATTATGATGAACTCAAAACTCTTTTTAGATATTCGAGTGTGGCATTATTTACTAATGTGATTTTTTTTCTTGTATATCGAATTGATTATTGGTTTGTGAAATACAATTGTTCTGCTAATGATTTGGGTAATTATATTCAGGCTTCTAAAATTGGACAACTAATTTTCGTTATTCCGCAAGTTATTGCTGCTGCTATGTTTCCTCAAACTGCAAGCGGAAACTTTCAAGCGGATGTAAGTGATTCGATTTTAAAACTCTTTCGAATTTTTGTTCAATCTTTTATTGTTTTGATAATTTGTGTTTTTGTAGCAGGACATTGGATTTTCATTTTTGTATTCGGACAAAGTTTTGATAAAATGCAATTGCCTTTGTTGATATTACTTCCAGGTATCTTATGTTTGTCGGTACTAAGTTTATTATCTGCATATTTTGCTGGTAAAGGAAATTTAAAATTGAATTTGAAAGGGGCTATCTATGGTTTAATTGTAGTTATTTTAGGTAATATTCTATTATTAAAATTTTACAGTATTGAGATAGCTGCAATAGTTAGTACTGTTGGTTATTCAGTTAATTTTGGCTATTCTTTTTATCAGTTTTTAAAAACAAATAAATTAGCATTTGTAAAATTATGGCAATGGAAAAAGAGCGATTGGTTATGGTTAAAACAAATGTTATTTAATTAATGATGAAGTAATGCAAGTACTTTGGTTGGCAAGTTGGTACCCGAACCCATATGAACCTACAAATGGCGACTTCATTGAACGTCATGCCATCGCTGTATCTAAAATCGTTCCATTAGATTTAATTCATGTTGTGCAGGCAGGAAAAAATATTAGAACTAAAGAAGGTTATGTACATGCTAAAGAAGGCAACCTGCGTGAATTGATTTATAGCTTTCCTTTTAAAAAATGGGGTTGGAGTTGGTTTGATAAAATTCGGTATAACATTTATTTTATTTTTTATTATCGAAGTGTTTTAAATAAATACAGCAGGCAATATGGAAAGCCTGATCTTATTCATGTTCATGTTCCAATGAAAGCCGGAATAATGGCTATTGAATTTTCTGATTATTGGCAAATTCCATTTATTGTTTCGGAACATTCTTCAATGTATGATACTGTTGCAACAGATAATTTTTTTAAAAGAAGTTATTTCTTTAAAAAGAATACAAAAAAAATATTCCAGAAAGCAAAAGCAGTAACCAATGTTTCAGCTGCTATCGGAAGAAAAGTTGAAGACTTATTCCATTTACCACATACAGAAATAATCCATAATGTTGTTGATACGTCTCGTTTTTTCTATTCACCAAAAAAAGTTGAAAACACTTTTAAATGGTTGCATGTTTCATCGTTATTTAAATTAAAAAATGTTGAAGGAATTATTAAAGCATTCAAATTATTAAATCAAGTTCGTCAAGACTGGGAGCTGGTAATTGTTGGTAATTCATCTCAGGCATTAGCAGATCAAGTCTACGAAAATGGTTTATCAAACAAAATAAAAATTTTTGGCGAATTAGAGCATAAAGATGTAGCAATACAAATGCAAGCCTCATCAGCATTGGTTTTATTCAGTCGCCATGAAAATTTTCCTTGTGTCATTATCGAAGCTTTATGTTGCGGATTGCCGGTTGTTTCATCGAATGTAGGTGGCGTTACTGAAGCAGTTAATGAATCAAATGGGTTGCTGGTTGAAAGCGAAAATA
Source organism: uncultured Chitinophagaceae bacterium (assembly GCA_903870685.1). Lineage (GTDB taxonomy): Bacteria > Bacteroidota > Bacteroidia > Chitinophagales > Chitinophagaceae > CAIQDX01. The sequence continues at coordinate 15,194 of CAIQDX010000070.1, forward strand.
TTGAAGCATTAAAAAATGCTTTTATAAAAATGATGGATCATTATCATCAATACAATCAACAACAAATCTCTATCGAAGCAGGGAAAAAATATTCAGAAGAAACCATAGGTGAGCAATTTGTCTACTTGTATAAAAAAGTGTTGGGATAAATATTAGTTTGTATTTAATGTAACTACAAAATAAAATATCATTATCAATACCCATAAATAGAAGAAAAAATTAACTCGATTATTCCAACGCATAAACGAAACTCTTTCTTTGAGATGTGCCGATTCAATTTCGTCGAGATTATAGAATGTAAAAAAGCTTAAAATAAATTCAGTAAAACTGAGCTCCGAAATTCTAAATAGCAGAATTATTTTAATGATCAAAATAATAATTCCAGCAATATAAAATTGAAGAAGGTGTATCCTAAAAAAATTTAAAACAATATCCATTTTGATGGGGTGTAAATATTCTTATTTCGATGAGAATTTATCCTTGGATTATAAAGATACTAAATAATGCTTCAGACTTATATCTTTGCAGCCGTTATGAAGAATATCAGGAACTTTTGTATTATAGCACATATTGACCACGGCAAGAGCACGTTGGCGGATCGTTTATTAGAACATACACATACCATTGGTGTTCGCGATATGATGAATCAGGTATTGGATGATATGGATCTGGAACGCGAAAAAGGCATCACCATTAAAAGTCACGCCATTCAAATTAATTATCCCTACAAAGGCGAAGAATATATTTTGAATTTGATTGATACACCCGGTCACGTTGATTTTAGTTACGAAGTAAGCCGTGCATTAGCAGCCTGCGAAGGTGCATTGTTATTGGTTGATGCATCTCAAGGCATTCAGGCGCAAACCATCAGTAATTTATATTTAGCGATCGATAATGATCTGGAAATAATTCCGGTAATTAATAAGATTGATATGGATGGCGCTCAAATACCAGAAGTAACAGACCAAATTGTTGATTTAATTGGATGTAAACCTGAAGATATTTTATTGGCTAGTGGAAAAAGTGGAATTGGTATTGATGAAATATTAGAAGCCATTGTTAGTCGCATCCCTGCGCCACAAGGCAGCTACGATGCACCTTTGCAAGCATTGATTTTTGATAGTGTGTTTAATAGTTTTCGAGGAATCATTGTTTATTACAGAATATTAAACGGCATTTTAAAGAAAGGCGATAAGATTCGTTTTGTTGCTTCTGGTATGGATTATTTTGCTGATGAAGTTGGTGTTTTAAAATTAACGATGACACCAAAAGAAGAAATGAAAGCCGGCGATGTTGGTTATATCATCACCGGAATTAAAGTGGCCAAAGAAGTGAAAGTGGGCGATACTATTACATTGGCAAACAATCCGGGAAAAATGATTCATGGTTTTGAAGAAGTAAAGCCAATGGTGTTTGCAGGTATTTATCCTGTTGAAACGGATGATTTTGAAGAGTTACGCGATTGCATGGATAAGCTGCAATTAAATGATGCATCTCTAACTTTTGAATTAGAAACCTCACAAGCATTAGGTTTTGGTTTCCGTTGCGGATTTCTTGGATTACTACACATGGAAATCATTCAGGAACGTTTGGAACGCGAATTTGATCAAACAGTAATTACCACAGTTCCCAATGTGGGATTTTATGCATACACTTCAAAAGGAGATAAGTTGTCGGTTAACAATCCTTCCGAAATGCCCGACCCCACTAAGTTAGACAGGATAGAAGAACCTTTTATTCGTGCACAAATTATTTCGATGCCTGATTATATTGGCAACATCATGACTTTATGTTTAGGCAAACGCGGCATATTAATTAATCAAACTTATTTAACGCCAACAAGAGTTGAATTAACTTTTGAAATGCCTTTGACGGAAATAGTTTTTGATTTTTATGATAAATTAAAAAGTCAAACTCGTGGTTATGCATCTTTCGATTATTCGCCAATCGGTTATCGCGAAGCCGATATTGTGAAGATGGATATTTTATTGAACAACGAAAAGGTTGATGCATTAAGTGCATTAATTCACCGCAGTCGTGCGCAGGAATTTGGCCGTAAACTTTGCGAAAAATTAAAAGAGTTGTTAACCAAACAACAGTTCCAGATTGCCATACAAGCCGCCATTGGTGCCAAAGTTATTGCACGCGAAAATATTTCGGCTATGCGAAAAGATGTTACTGCAAAATGTTATGGTGGCGATATAAGTCGTAAAAGAAAATTACTCGAAAAACAAAAAGAAGGTAAGAAGCGCATGAAACAAATTGGTAATGTTGAAGTGCCGCAGGAAGCATTCCTGGCTGTTTTGAAATTGGATTAATTTTTTGTTACGAGCTTTTTGTTTTTCAATGAAACTTTACTGGCGTCGCACTTGTCAACGCTTTTTACTTAGTGCAACAAAAATTAGTTTTCAAATAAATTTGCTTGCCATGAAAAAACTTTTCATACTATTATTTTTAATTCCATTTTTTTCTTCAGCACAATTGCAATGGAAAAATGTTGATTCTCTTTATCAACCTTTACCAACAAATACGCATGTATTTTTTACCAACGATAGTTTAGATGGCAAACCAAACATTGCTTATTATTTTATTGCCGATCTTAAAAATAAA
>CAIQDX010000071.1 GCA_903870685.1 uncultured Chitinophagaceae bacterium
GATCGTAAAATAGAAATTTGTCATCGTGCTTATAAAATATTAACCGAACAAGTTGGTTACGATCCGCAGGATATTATTTTCGATCCAAACATTTTTGCAGTTGCAACCGGTATTGAAGAACATAATAATTATGCCGTTGATTTTATTGAAGCAACAAGAGAAATAAAAAAATTAATGCCGCTAACAAAAGTAAGTGGCGGTGTTTCAAATGTTTCATTTTCTTTTCGTGGTAACGATCATGTTCGCGAAGCCATTCATTCTGTATTCTTATTTCATTCCATTAAAGCAGGAATGGATATGGGTATTGTAAACGCCGGACAGTTAGTTGTGTACGATGAAATTGAACCAACACTTCGTCAGTTATGCGAAGATGTTTTGTTGAACAGAAATAATGATAACAATGAAGCAACAGAAAAATTAATTGTTCATGCCGAAACTGTAAAAGCAAAAGGTAAGGTTGAAATTAAAGATGAAGCATGGCGCAAAGCTGGTGTGGAAGAGCGTTTGAAGCATTCGTTGGTTAATGGCATCACAGATTATATTGAAGTTGATACAGAAGAAGCTCGTCAGAAATATCCTAAACCATTAGATGTTATTGAAGGTCCGTTGATGGATGGAATGAATGTAGTGGGTGATTTGTTCGGTGCAGGAAAAATGTTTTTACCGCAGGTGGTAAAGAGTGCAAGAGTGATGAAAAAAAGTGTTGCAGTTTTAACTCCGTTCATTGAACAAGAAAAAGAAGACAGAAAACAAGCACATTTAAAAGCCGGAACCATTAATGAAGAAACTACCGGTGCTGCAAAAATTTTATTGGCAACAGTAAAAGGTGATGTGCATGATATTGGTAAAAATATTGTTGGTGTTGTGTTAGGATGTAATGGTTATGATATTGTTGATTTAGGGGTAATGGTTCCAGCAGATAAAATTTTAGATGCAGCGATAAAAGAAAAAGCAGACATCATTGGATTGAGTGGATTGATCACACCATCATTGGATGAAATGGTTCACATCGCTAAAGAAATGAAACGCAGAGGAATGAAACAACCATTGTTAATCGGCGGTGCAACTACTTCTCGCATTCATACTGCTGTAAGAATTGCGCCTGAATATGATAATGGTATTGTTCACGTTTTGGATGCATCAAGAAGTGTAACCGTTGCGGGATCTTTATTGAATAAAGAATTGAAAGAAGATTTTCTGAAAGGCATTAATACAGAATACATCAGACTGAAAGAAAATTTTGATAATAAAAAAGTTATCAAAAATTATTTGTCGTATGAAGATGCAAAGAAAAATAAAGTAAAAATAAATTGGAACAACTACACTCCTGTTACACCAACATTCACAGGAACAAAAGTTTTCGACAATTTTGATTTGAATGAATTAAGGGCTTTCATCGATTGGAAACCATTTTTCATTGTATGGGAAATGCATGGCAACTTTCCTGAAATATTAAAAGACAATGTTGTTGGAAAAGAAGCAACAAAATTATTTAATGATGCGAATGCTTTGTTAGATAAGATCATTAAAGAAAAATGGTTAACAGCAAAAGGAACCATTGGATTCTTTGAAGCTTCAAGCAATGATGATGAAGTAGAATTGAAAAATGAAAATGTAAAATTAAATTTTCTTCGTCAACAAATTCAAAAAGGAAAAGATCAACCGAACATAAGTTTAGCTGATTTTATAAAACCTGCTTCCACTCCCGACTCCCGACTATCGACTCCCGACTATATCGGTGCTTTTGCTGTAACTATTCATGGCATAGAAAAACATATCAAAGCATTTGAAGCCAATCATGATGATTATAATAAGATCATGTTGCAGGCATTGGCCGATCGTTTTGCAGAAGCATTTGCAGAAGCATTGCATCAAAAAACAAGGAAAGAATTTTGGGGCTATGTAAAGGATGAACAATTAAGTAATGAAGATCTAATTCATGAAAAATATCAAGGTATTCGTCCTGCACCGGGTTATCCTGCTTGTCCTGATCATACCGAAAAATATAAATTATTTGAATTGCTGAATGCCACCGAAACCATTGGTATCACTCTAACAGAGAGTCTTGCCATGTATCCTGCATCATCTGTTTGCGGTTGGTATTTTAGTCATCCACAAAGTCAATATTTTGGTGTTGGAAAAATATCAAAAGATCAATTGGAAGATTATGCAAAGAGAAAAGGAATGAGTTATGATGAAATTGAAAAATGGTTGAGGCAGAATTTGGAATAGAATTATTTCAGTTTAAATTCGTAGAAGAATGTTTTATAATTGTTCTCGGCAGATTCTACAACACCCTCAAACAAATTAATTTTTCGAACCATTTTAAAGCCCGACTGATCCATCAATGCATCGAATTCAGGTTCCAACATATATGGGCGTATACAATTTTTTTCTTTTAATCCAGGTTTTATAAAGAAGCATTCCATAATATATAAGCTGCCATCATTGCGTAGTATTCTTTTCATATCCATCATCATTTCTTCTTTAAATTCAAACTCGTGAACAGATATTCCTATAAAAATTTTCTTAAAAAAATGATCAGGGAATTTGGTGTTTTTTGAATTGCCTTTAAAATATCTGAAAGAATTTAAATCAACATTTGCACAGGCTTTCTTAATTGTTGATTTAAACATAATTCTGTTGGTGAATCTGCTTTTTATATCTTCTTCATAAAAAATAACACCAGGCGAATAATGTGCAATCCGAACAATTGTATAACCGTATTCAGCACCAATATCGGCAAGTGTATCGCCTTTATGCAAATCCATGTAAGATGCAATTTTTACATAAAATGTATCTTTCTTAAATTCTCTGCATAGAGAATCTTTTGATTGACTGAATGCGGCAGATGAAATTAAAGTGAAGAATAAAATCAGAAAAAAGTTTTTCATACTTAAATATACAATTATCTTTTTTCCAATAACCACCACAACCTTTTTCTTGGTTTAACTGTGTAATTCATCTTTACATAAGTATGAATATGCTGCATCGCATGATTATAATCATCAGTCATTAAGACCAGATCAAGGTCTTCTTTAGAAATTGTTTTTTGATGTGCCATCAGATGCAGATAATCCATTAAAGGCTGATAATATTTTTTACCAAATAAAACAATAGGAAACTGGGTGATACTTTTTGTTTGAACCAATGTAAGTGTTTCAAAAAATTCGTCCATCGTGCCAAATCCACCGGGTAAAATGATGAAAGCGTAAGAGTATTTCACCATAACCACTTTGCGTGCAAAAAAATGTTCGAATGTGATGGTTTTATTTACGTAAAGATTTGGCTTTTGTTCGTAAGGCAATTTAATATTGCAACCAACCGATGTTCCTCCGCTTTCAAATGCGCCCCGATTAGCGGCTTCCATCACACCCGGACCACCGCCAGTCATTGTTGTAAAACCCAATGCAGCAATACGTTTGCCAAATTCTCTAGCAGCAATATAATATGGGTGATATTCATCAAATCTTGCACTGCCAAACACAGTAATACATGGTCCGGCAAAATGCAATGTTCTGAATGCTTTCATAAATTCTATAAAAACATGCCATGCAAAAACCA
>CAIQDX010000072.1 GCA_903870685.1 uncultured Chitinophagaceae bacterium
GCAGAACAATCAGACGCGCATTTTGAAACACCATTAAGTATGAAAGACAGTGGTGATAAAGATGAAACAAAAGGAAGCTTGGTAATTGCAAAATATGGTAAAGGCAATTTTGCGTATGTGAGCTTGGTCTTGTTTCGCCAGCTTCCTGCAGGAAATTCAGGTGCATACAAGATCATGGCTAATTTAATTGCGTTACCAAAAAATAAATAAGCATGGAACAAAGAAGAGCCATCAGCATTGGATTTTTAATTGTGATTGGATTGATTGTAGGATATTTTTTAAAGAATGTAAAAATTGGATTAGTGATTGGATTGGCTATTGGTTTATTGAGTGGGAGTTTATTAAGAGGAAGAAAATAATTTAAAACATCAGTGAAACAAAAAAACAACATACCATTTTTTTCAACTTGGAACCGCTGGTACATTTTTGTGATAGCTTTTTTGATATTGCTTATTATCTTTTTTGTTTCAATCACTAAATATTTTTCATGAGCCAAATTGATTGGATAGTATTAAGTGTTACACTCATTGGCATCATTGTGTATGGCTTATATAAAAGCCGTACAACAAAAAATATGGATGGTTATTTTTTATGTAACAGATCTATGCCATGGTATTTAATTTTGTTAAGCATCATGGGCACACAGGCAAGTGCCATTACCTTCTTATCCGCACCAGGACAGGCTTTCACAGATGGGATGCGTTTTGTTCAATACTATTTTGGATTGCCGATTGCTATGGTGATTTTATGTATCACCTTCGTTCCATTATTCAGTAAATTAAAAGTTTTTACTGCGTATGAATTTTTAGAACAGCGTTTCGATCTGAAAACGAGAACATTTACTTCGTCGTTATTTTTATTGTCAAGAGGATTATCAACAGGTGTAAGTATTTATGCGCCATCCATTATTTTATCATCATTATTTGGTTGGGATATTTTTTGGACAAATATTTTCATGGGTGGATTATTAATTATTTATACTGTTAGCGGTGGCGCAAAAGCTGTTGCTTACACACAACAGATTCAATTAGTAATTATTTTTATTGGAATGTTTGTCACAGGTTTTTGGATGATTCATTTATTGCCATCAGGTATGAGTTTTACGGATGCATTAAAAATTAGCGGCAATGGTGGAAAGATGAATGTGGTCACTACAGGCTTTACCAGCAAAGGGTTTGATTGGAAAGACAAATACAATATTATTAGCGGTGTGATTGGTGGTTTTTTTTTAGCGTTGAGTTATTTTGGAACCGATCATTCGCAGGTGGGAAGATATTTAACTGCAAAAGATGATAAAGCAAGCAAGACAGGATTATTGTTGAACGGATTGATAAAAGTGCCAATGCAATTTTTTATTTTATTGTTAGGTGCGATGATGTTTACGTTTTATCAATTTAAAGAGCAACCCATTTTTTTTAATGCGGCGCAACAACAAAAATTATGGCATAGTAATAAAAAAGATTCTGCAAATGCTTTGGAAAATAAATATGTTCTCATTAATCAACAAAAACAAAGTGTAGTTGCAAATTGGCAGAAAGATGAAACAAATTCAAAGCAACAATTGCATCAACTTAATCTGCAAAGCGATGAATTGAGAAATCAATACAAGGCATTAATAAAATCAAACGACGTTATAGGAGATGACAATGATACCAATTATATTTTTCTTCGTTTTGTGATCGATTATTTGCCCAAAGGATTGGTGGGTTTATTAATTGCAATAATTTTTTTAGCTGCCTGGGGCTCAATAGCAGCTGCATTGAATTCGCTTGCAAGCTGCACTATGATTGATTTTCATCTTCGTTTTAAGAAAGACCATTTACGTCCTGATAGGAACGATGAAGAAGAAGAAAAGCAATATCATTTATCGCGATATTATACTTTAGCTTGGGGAATATTTTCTGTAATTGTTGCAGAATTTGCAAGCGGGATGGGTAGTTTAATTGAAGTAGTAAATATTATGGGTTCGCTATTTTATGGTGTGATACTAGGAATATTTTTAGTAGCATTTTATTTAAAGAATATAAAAGCTGATGCAGTTTTTATTGCTGCCATCATTGGCGAATTAGTTGTGATCACCGTTTTCTTTTTGGATAAATATAATATTATCGGACTTGGATTTTTATGGCTGAATGTAATTGGATCGTTAATAGTTATTGTGTTGAGTTGGGTGTTGCAAAAAATATTTAACGAAAGAATTTGAATCTCCCATTCGTAAAATCAATTTTATTATGGCATTTGATAAAGCGTAAATTTTATTACTTTGATAATTTTTTTCTGCCAAAATCAACAAATAAGTTGAAAGGAATTTTAGTTATTTTTTAATATCTTCAAGCTAACATGCTTGCTTTAAAAACAATTTATTTTTCAATTTAAAAAATAGTAATGGGTATTTTTAGAAACGGAGCGAAGCAAATAAAAAACAAATGGAAAATAATTGGGCCTGGATTCATTACGGGTGCTAGCGATAATGATCCTTCTGCTATTACAACCTACACACAGGCAGGTGCAAAATTTGGACTGCAATTTTTGTGGGCATCAATCATTACTTATCCTTTAACAGTTGCAATATTAGAAATGTGCGCAAGAATTGGTTTGACTACCAATATGGGGCTAATGTCAGTCATCAAAATTTTTTATTCTAAAACCTTATTGTATTTTATTGGCATCATAAGCTTTGTAGCTATTTTGCTAAATATAAGTGTCGATATAGAAATGGTGGGGTCTGTAGCCCATTTGCTTTATTCTATGATTCCATCATTTATTTATTCCATCATTTTTTCAGGGTTATTGGTTTATAGCATAATTATGTGGTCATATAATAAGATCATTTCTGTTCTCAAAATATTGTGTATAGCATTGTTGAGTTATGCAATAATTCCATTTCTTACAAAAACAAATTGGGAGGATGTTGGTAAAAGCATTTTCATACCTGTTTTTAAAAGTAATACTGAATATTTTCTTGTTTTGGTTGCCATCTTCGGTTCTGCTATTTCTCCCTATTTATTTTTCTGGCAGGCTTCAGTTGAAATTGAAGAGGCTGAATTATCAAAAAAATCTTTTGATCAGAAAAGATTAAAAAGAGTATATCGGGATATAAAAGGAGGGATTTTCTTTACAAATTTTATTTCATTTTTTATCATGCTTTCTGCAGCCAATGTATTATTTAGGGCCGGAATAAATAATGTTGAAACCCTTGATGAAGCTGCAATGGCGCTAAAACCATTAGCTGGTAAGCTTTCATATCTTTTATTTGCAGCAGGAATAATTGGAACCGGATTATTAGCGGTACCCGTGCTTGCCGGCTCGTTATGTTATATTATGACAGAAACTTTTGGATGGGAAAGAGGGTTGAATAAAAAATTACATGAAGCAAAAGAATTTTATCTCACTTTAATTAGTTCTCTCATTATTGGAACTTCACTGCATTTTTTAAAAATAAATCCCATCAAAGCATTGATTGGGGTTGCTGTTCTTTATGGTATTATTGCTCCAATTTTAGTGATGATTATTTTAATAATCGCCAATAATAAAAAAATAATGGGAATATATACTAATTCAAAATGGGCAAATTTTTGGGGAATACTTGCATTTCTTGTAATGTTTTTTTCAGTAATCATTCTGCTGTATTTGCATAAATAAAAATAAAAATATTTTTTCGAGCCGGATTGTTTCATGGCATTTTAGTTGCTTCGCACTCTTTAACATTTGAAAATGTATGAAGCTTATCCTTTTATTCTGTTAACTATTTCTAAATCATCTTCCGATAATTTTTCCCACCAATCATCTTCTACATCACTTAAACGATATTCGCTATCAACAATATAATCACCGTCTTTATCTATTAAATAAAAACAATTATTTAAAGTATCCAACACGCTGTTCACAGATTTCAGTTCAACGAATAATAATCGGCTTACTAATTTTTTATTTACCTTCTGTTCCAGAAAACTAACTCTCTCTTGCAACTCAATTATTTTATCATCTTTTCTTGTAAGTAAAAAAACAAGTATCAATAAAAAAACAATATAACTTATAACTACAAATAAATACATGGGTTTAATAATAATTTTAATCTAAGCTAATGTACAATAATAATGTTACTAATAACTTACTCCATAATCAATATTAGAAAGATGTTTTTTTCGATATTCAACAATTTTTAAATTCTTAGTATATAAAAACGAAAAATAAATGCCGCTTAAAATAACTGAAATTATCATGCTTGTAAGAATTGCAATCTTTGCAATATTTCGGAAAGATTCATTATCATATGCAATGCTTGTTGTAAAAATCGACATCGTAAAACCAATTCCTGCTAAAGTTCCCATGCCCATAATCTGACTCCAGTTTATATTTCTTGGAAGCGATGCTATTTTAAATGCAACAAGAATCCGGCAAAACATAAAAATTCCCAAAGGCTTACCCAATGTTAAACCTAAAATAACACCCATGCTGATAGGGCTTTGAAAAGATGCAACAATATTTGATGGAACTTGTGTAGCTGTATTAGCCAGCGCAAATAAAGGAAGGATTAAAAAATTTACTGGTGCATGAATATATCTTTCAATAACAGATAAAAAATCTTTCGGAATTACCAATGCAATTAATACTCCTGTTATACCTGCTTCAACTCCGGATAAAAAAATGGTATACCATAAAAAAAACGATAATGTAATTTGGATGATACCGAATTTTAATTTCAATAAATTAGATACCCATAGAATTGTATATAATCCGGCACTGATTAATAAATATTTAATTTGAATAGCTCCTCCATAAAAAAATGCAATCACTAAAATGGCTCCGAGATCATCAATGATGGCAAGTGCCATTAATAAAATTTTTAAACCAACCGGAACTCTTTTTCCGAATAAAGAACAAACGCCTAATGAGAAAGCAATATCAGTTGCAGTTGGTATACCCCATCCTTTTAAATAACTGCTCGAAATATTGCAGGCAATAAAAATAGTTGCAGGAACAAACATGCCACCAAGTGCTGCTCCAAAAGGAAGAATAGCTTTTTTAAAATTCGATAATTCACCCACTAATAACTCTCTTTTTATTTCCATTCCCGCCAATAAAAAAAAGAATGCCATTAAAAAATCGTTGATCCAATTAATAGGTGTTTCAGGTAATAAGAATGAAGTATGTAAAGAGAAAGATTGATGAAAAAAATTTGAATAAGAAGCACCAACAAATAAATTGGAAAAAAATAAGGAGATAATAGTCGTTCCAATTAACAATACACCAACTGCGCGACTGTCGTTAAAGAAATAACGAATCGGACTTATTGCTTTATTGAAGAATTTTATCATAACAGGAAAAATGTTGCCGATTGTTACATCGGCAACATTTTTTTAAGAAAGTGAAAAAAGAAATTTAGTCAACATAGCCATGAACACCTGTTTCGGGAATATCTAAGCCAGCAATTTCATCAGCTTCTTTACTTCTTAAAGGAATCACTTTATTCAATAATTTGAAGAAGAAATACATCACACCAAAAACAAACACAAAGCATGTTACAGTACCAATACATTGTGCAAGAAATTGTTTTGCATCTCCGTAAAATAATCCTTTAACATTGCCTGCAACACCATTCCAGCCATCACCGTAAGTACCATCAGCAAATAATCCTAATGATAAAACGCCCCATGCACCATTTGCACCGTGTACTGCAAAAGCTCCAACAGGATCATCAATTTTTAATTTTTTATCTACAAAATTATAAACTAAGATTACTAAGATACCTGCAACAGCACCAATGATAACTGCTGATAAAGAGGTTACAAAAGCACAAGGAGCGGTAATTGCAACTAATCCGGCTAACAAACCGTTTGCAATCATACCAGGATCTGCTTTTCCGCCTTTAATATACATATAGAATAAAGCTGCTAAAGCACCGGCACCACTAGCCAACATTGTGTTTACTGCAACAATACCGATACGTAAATCACCTCCTGCTAAAGTTGAACCTGGATTAAATCCAAACCAACCAAATGCAAGAATGAATGTACCTATGATAGCCATTGGAATATTGTGTCCTGGAATTGTTTTTACAGAACCATCTTTACCATATTTTCCGTAACGTGGACCTATAACAATTGCGCCTGCTAATGCTGCAACACCACCAACCATGTGTACAACAGAAGAACCTGCAAAGTCAACATGACCATGTCCTAAACCAAAGTTTGTTCCTAAAGTAGCTAACCAGCCACCTCCCCAAACCCAGTTACCGAATAATGGGTAAACAAACATTGAAATAAAGAAACCATATACAACAAATGATTTTAATGTCCATCTTTCAGCCATAGCACCTGTAGGAATTGTGGCAGTAGTATCCATGAAAACCATTTGGAATAAAAATAAAGTGAATATACCTACATCATAATATTTGCTGCTTAAGAAATATCCTGCAGAACCGGCAATATTCCAGTCATGTCCAAATAAATGAACAGTAATTTCATGACTGATAACTCCGGCAGAACCACCAAGATTAGCAACATTTAAAGCACCGCCAAACATGATAGCGTAACCGCAAATCCAAAATCCAATCATACCAATTGCATAAATCAAAAAGTTCATTGTCATTGTATGGGCAACATTCTTTTTTTGTGTAAAGCCAGTTTCAACCATAGCAAAGCCAGCTTGCATAAACATTACAAGGAAACCTGTAATTAAGGTCCACATAATGTTGATGGCAATTTTGTTATGACCATCTGCATTAGCAACGGTTGTTACTGCAGCAGCCAATTTATTAACACTTGCACTTACACCTGCAACAGTTGTATCTTTTGCCTTTGATAAAGTATCTACTACTTTTGAAGCAGTTGTATCAATATCATTAAAAGTTCCAGTTTTTGCACCTGTTGCATCTTGTCCTATTGTACTCATTGGTACAGCCATAATAAGTAATAACATCATCATCATAGCTGCTGAAAAGTAGCGTGTGATTTTTGTCTTGCTTAAAAATTGTGTCATAGTTGTTTTTTAGTTTGATGAATAAATGAGGGTTAAATATTTTTTGATTCTTCATTAAAATTTATACACAGCAGCTAGTATAAAACTTGCATCGCTTTTTGAATTAGCACTACCACTCTTAGCGAAAATATTAGTACTTGCATTATCTAAACGTATTTCGGGAATAATAGTGAGGTTATCTAAATGAATATTTCCTGAAAGTGTTGTTTGAAATATTTTGCTATTAATACCTGCAACATTTTTTGAATCATCAAAGTATTCTCCACGAAGTGTTAATCCGAATTTACTTGTTGGATCGTAATTAAAATATAATGCATGACTTGACCAGCTATTTGATGTACTACCATATTTAACTGTTTTGATATTACCATCATAGTCAATATTAAATTTGCTGCTTAAAACGGCATTTAAAACTAAATCGAATTGAGAGATCTTTGAAAAATCAACTCCTGTACCACCTTGATAATTTAAGTAAGCTTTAAATTTATCATCTTTAGATCCAGTACTGAATTGTGCAATGATCATATTATTTCCTGATGTATTTATTGAATAATCAGTTGGATTCGCGATTCCAATCATGAATGCACTTTTACCACCTAAAGAAATATCTGCTTTAAGACCTGTATGTGAAAATGGACCATAAGAAAATCCATAACTCATACTGTAATTTCTATTTGAATATGCATCCAATAATTCCCAACCAATATGTGTTGCCCATTTACCGATAGTAAACTTCACTGCTGATGAGGCTGCATAACTTATATATAATTGTTTAACTGATGCCAAAGAAGTGTAGCCATTTCCTGAACTTACCGGGTAACCAAGACCATCGTTGTATGAAAATTCTCCGGCACGTCTACCAAATCCTAAATCGGCTGTAGCAGCTACTTTTCCGAATGAATGATCAACACGAATAGATGCCATACCTAATTCAAATGAACCTGCAGAATTTGTAAAACTTGTTAAGTTGTTAGTTGTTCCGGTTGGGGCGCTATTTAAATCTGCTCTGTAATAAGCGTCAACTGAATAAGTAAATGTAGTTGTTGGGACAGGAGCAGCTTTTTTACTTGTATCGGTTTGTGCCGAAGTTGAAATTAATCCTGCAATTCCCATTAATGCTGTAAATAATTTTTTTACCATTTTTTTTGTTTTAAGGTTAAATAATCAGAAAAAAGCGATACGATTTTCTGGATAAACGAAACTTTTCTTTCTTATTTCAGGCTTCGTTAGTAAAATACTTCAGTAGAAATGTTCCATGAAGTACTCTTAAAACTCAAATGGCAATTTTTTGTATTTTTATAGAATATTGGATAAAATAAATTAAAAAGACAATTTTGAAGCAAATTTTGAAAAAATAATTAACTAAATCTAATTCAATGCATGCAA
>CAIQDX010000073.1 GCA_903870685.1 uncultured Chitinophagaceae bacterium
CCACACGATGACCAACAACTTTTATTTCATCAGGATTTTTTATTACACCAAATTCTTCATTGGTTAATAATCTTGCAACTTCTTCCAATCCTGCACCATGATCATCAATATCCAATATTTCTTTGTGAACTGTTTCAATTTTATTTTTAAAAGTTTTATGTGTGATGGATGAATTGGTTAATCCAATTCTGTCAATTAATCCGTTGCAAATTAATTCTGCTTCGGGCATTTTAATTAACTGATATTTTATAGAACTGCTTCCTGAATTAATTACAAAAATGTTCATTCAAAATAAATTATTGTTGTGCTTGAATTGCTGTTATCATCACTGTGTTATAAATATCATCAACAGTACAACCTCTGCTTAAATCATTAACCGGTTTATTTAATCCTTGCAACATCGGACCAATAGCCAATGTACCAGTTTCGCGTTGCACAGCTTTGTAAGTATTGTTTCCTGTATTTAAATCGGGGAAGATCAAAACGCTTGCCTGGCCTGCAACCTGTGAGTTAGGTAATTTTTGTTTACCAACAGTTGGATCAACTGCGGCATCATATTGAATAGGTCCTTCTACTTTTAAATCTGGTCGACGTTGACGGATAATTTCTGTTGCACGACGAACTTTTTCAACATCTTCACCTTCGCCTGATGTGCCTGATGAATAAGAGAGCATAGCAATTTTTGGATCGATGCCAAACATTAAACTGCTTTCGGCCGAAGAGATAGCAATGTCGGCTAATTGTTCGGATGTTGGATTTGGATTAACGGCACAATCACCAAAAACAGAAACACGATCAGGTAAACACATAAAGAAAACTGATGAAACTGTTGACACACCCGGCTTTGTTCTTACAAATTGTAATGCTGGACGAATTGTATGTTGTGTGGTATGAACAGCTCCTGAAACCATGCCATCTGCTTCTCCTTTATAAACCATCATGGTACCAAAATAAGAAACATCGGTCATCATATCATAAGCCATTTCTTTATTTACATTTTTATCTTTACGAAGTTGGTAGAGCGTTTCAACGTAATCTTCATACTTATCCGATTCAGCAGGATTAATGATTTGAATTTGATCTAAATCGAATTTTAAATTCAATCTTTTTACAGTTGCTTTAATATCTTCTTTTATTCCTAGGATCGTTAGATCAACAATTCCTTTTTTAATAAGCATTGAAGCAGCGGTTATGATGCGATCATCATTTCCTTCGGGTAAAACAATATGTTTTTTATTTGACTTTGCACGTTTCGATAATTGATATTGAAACATGCGTGGTGTAATTCCTTCGGGATGAAAAGTAATGATCTTGTCTTCAATATTTTTTGAATCGATATATTTTTCGAACGTATGAATAGCAAGATCTATTTTTTGTTTATTATCAGAATAAATTCTTGATTGAACATTGCTGACATTACTAACCGTTTCAAATGTTCCTGTTTCTACTTGAATGATTGGTACAACAGTTTGAAGACCTTCTATCAATCTCATAATTGGTTCTTCAGGATCTAATCCACCGGTTAAAATCATACCGGATACTTTGGGATAATTCTTTGAAAGATTTGCCTGCAAAGCCGCAACAATAATATCTGCTCTGTCGCCTGGCGTTACAATTAAAGTATTTTCTTTCAGTCTTGTCAAGCAATTGCGTAATTGCATGGCACCAACAATTGAATGGTCGACCTGATTTGATAAAAGCGATTCACCAAATAAAAGTTTTCCATCCAATGCATCAAAGATTTCTTTCATGGTGGCATTACCGAGATCTTTATTAAATGGAATCACAACACCCATCACATCTTTTGGTAAGCGTTTATTAAATATTTCCTGAAGACTTTCAACTTCTTCTTCATCAACTTTATTAGCAACAATGGCCAATACCTGGATGTCTTTATCATTAAAGCTTTGATATGTTGAAAGTATTTTTGAAGCAGTATCTGATCCCGGATGATGTTCTCCGTTAATTACTAATATGGCCGGGATACCTAAATTTTTTGCAATAACTACATTGGCATCAAATTCAAAAGTGATGCCTTCGCCCATGAAATCTGTGCCTTCAACAACTATGAAATCATGCGTTTCTTCTAACTTTTTATATTTTGAAATTATTTTATCAATAATTAAGGAATCTTTTCCTTCACTGCGTAGATTTAAAATTTCGTCGCGGGTAAAAGCATACATGTCACTATAGTTATCGCTTATCCCAAAATGCGAAGCGATCGTTTCAATATGCGTGTCTTTGGCTTTTTCGGGAGATTCATTTACTACCGGTTTAAAGTAACCTATCTTTTTCGTCTTACCCACCAACATGTTTATCAAACCCAATGCGATCACGGATTTCCCGCTAAAAGGAGATGTAGAAGCAATATAAATAGCCTTGGTCATAATTATTATCTTGTAAATTATTTATTTGAAATACAAATTCAAAATTGTGCTGCAAAAGTTGCAATTAATTTTCACGAATCAACTGACAGAAATCACATTTCAAACATAAAAATAATTATATGGTAAACATGTTTTTTACGCAATCGTTCCCGAAATTTTTCTTTATAAAATAATAACAACACATATTAGCTTTAATAAGTTTAAATCAGTTCAACTATTTTTACATTTCATGAAATCATTCGAACGCGATATAGAAAATTGTTTACACGTTTTAACAGACGGTGGAATTATTTTATATCCAACCGATACTATTTGGGGAATTGGCTGCGATGCAACAAATGCTGTGGCCGTTGAAAAAATAATTGAATTAAAAAATCGACCTGAGAATAAAAGTTTTGTGGTGTTGGTAGCAGATGAAAATGAACTGATGAAATATGTGACGGAACTGGATTTGCATGTGTTAGATTATCTTAATAAAACAACTACGCCAACCACAGTTATTTATCAATCTGCTGTTGGGTTGGCAAAAAATGTTATTGCTAATGATGGCTCAATTGCCATAAGGATTTGCAAAAATGAATTTTGTAATGAATTAATTAAACGGTTTGGAAAGCCTATTGTGAGTACTTCGGCAAATTTTGCCGGAATGCTTTCTCCATCTATATTTAACGACATTGACGATAAAATAAAATTCGGTGTTGATTATGTTGTTCAACACAAACAAGATGATACAACAGTTACTTCTCCATCATCCATCATTAAGTGGAAAAATGGAAATGTAGAAATCATCAGATAAAAAATTTTATTAACTACTTTTGCGGCATGCAGAAAATATTGGTCATTCAAACTGCTTTTATTGGTGATGCTGTTTTAGCAACAGGAATTTTAGAAAAATTACATAACTCATTTCCCGAAGCACAGATTGATTTTATGGTGCGAAAAGGAAATGAATCTTTATTTACAGGTCATCCATTTTTGAATAAAGTTTTGGTTTGGGATAAAAAGAAAAGTAAATACACACACTTATTTCAGCTGCTTAACAGAATTCAACTAAATAAATACGACACTGTAATTAATGTACAACGTTTCGCTGCAACCGGCTTTCTTACTGCATTTTCAGGTGCAAAAGAAAAAATCGGGTTTGATAAAAATCCGTTCAGTTTCTTTTTCACAAAAAAAATAAAACATGTGGTAAGTGATGGAACACATGTGCTGCATGAAATTGAACGCAATCAGGAACTAATAAAATCTGTTACAGATGATGTTGCTGCCAAACCAAAATTATATCCAACAAAAAAAGATTTTGATACAGTAGAAAGATTTAAAAATAAAAAATATATCTGTATTGCACCGGCATCGGTTTGGTTTACAAAACAATTTCCTGCCAATAAATGGATCTCATTTATTCACGATACTTCCGATGGTGTTTTTGTTTATTTATTAGGAGCACCAAGTGATTTTGCTTTGTGTGAAGAAATAGATTCTCAATGTTCTCATTTGAATGTAGTGAACCTTGCAGGTAAACTTAATTTTTTAGAATCTGTCGCATTGATGAAAGATGCGATGATGAATTATGTAAACGATTCTGCACCTATGCATTTTGCATCAGCAGTTAATGCACCTGTTACTGCGGTGTATTGTAGCACTGTTCCTGCATTTGGTTTTGGCCCTTTGAGCGATAAAAGTTTTATTGTTGAAACAAAACAGAAATTAACTTGTCGCCCTTGTGGATTGCATGGAAGAAGTGAATGTCCGTTGCAACATTTTAATTGCGCACAGCAAATTACCAATCAACAATTACTCATGCCAATGAGTGAATGATAGAAATCCAAAACTCAGAGCTCATCATTCATAACTCATAACAGCACTACGCTTATATTTGCATCTACATGCACACTAAATTTTCCGATAAAGAAAAATTAATCTTTAATAAAATTTCAAAAGCTGCAGCCGAATTAAATGTTTCTGCATTTTTGATTGGCGGTTTTGTGCGTGATAAAATAATAGGTCGTTCAACAAAAGATGCCGACATAGTTTGTTTGGGCGATGGCATTGAATTAGCAAATGTTGTTGCAAATAAATTTCATCCCAAACCTTATGTTTCTTTTTTTAAAAATTTTGGAACCGCACAAATAAAAGTTGATGATTTTGAAATAGAATTCGTTGGTGCTCGTAAAGAAAGTTACAATTACGAAAGCCGTAATCCTGTTGTTGTGCCGGGTAGTTTAGAAGATGATCAAAACCGCAGAGATTTTACTATCAATGCTTTGGCAATAAGTTTAAACGAAAATGATTTTGGCAATTTGATCGATCCGTTTAATGGCTTGAACGACATCAAACATAAAACAATTCAAACACCATTAGCGCCGCTGCAAACTTTCAGTGATGATCCTTTGCGCATGATGCGTGCCATTCGGTTTGCATCGCAATTAAATTTTTCTATCGAAGAAAAAACATTTTCAGCAATTGTTGATAATGCCGAAAGAATAAAAATTATTTCGCAGGAACGAATTACTGAAGAATTAAATAAAATCATGCTTAGCCCGAAACCTTCTGTGGGACTGGATTTGCTGAGTAGGAGCGGATTGATGCAAATTATTTTCCCGCAAATGATGGCTTTGCATGGCGCAGAAAATGTAGATGGCTTGGGACATAAAGATAATTTTTATCACACATTGCAGGTGATAGATAATATTTGTGAAAACACAAACGATCTTTGGTTGCGTTGGGCTGCATTATTGCACGACATTGGTAAACCACAAACAAAACGTTTCGAAGAAGGTCATGGTTTTACTTTTCATGGTCACGAAGTTATTGGCGCAAGAATGGTTCCTAAAATATTTCAGAAATTAAAATTACCGATGAACGAAAAAATGAAATTCGTTCAGAAATTAGTTGAATTGCATCTGCGTCCAATTAGTGTAACAAAAGAAAATATTACGGATAGTGCCATTCGCCGTTTGTTGTTTGATGCCGGTGAAGATATTGATGCGTTGATGGTCTTATGCGAAGCCGATATTACCAGCAAGAACAAACAAAAAGTAAAACGTTATTTACAAAATTTTGAAATGGTTCGTCAGCGCATGAAAGAAGTGGAAGAGAAAGATCATTTGCG
>CAIQDX010000074.1 GCA_903870685.1 uncultured Chitinophagaceae bacterium
TTAATTATACTTTTAAAATATAGTTTGCAAAATTGCAAACTATATTTTTTTATTGATAATCTAATGAGGCAGTTTCGTAAATTCACTTTTATATTCTCTTTGCTATGCCACATTTTCCAAACATTTTGATACACGCCATTCCGGGTTTTATCATTCTAATGATTGCTGAAATATTGTACGCAATTAAATCGCATCGAGATCTCTATGAAGTAAAAGATGCATCTGCAAGTATTGCATTGGGATTGGGCAATTTATTTATTGGCATTGCAACAAAAGTTTTTATTGTACTATTTTTTGCTTGGATCTATCAATATCGTTTTTTCACAATTGCATACACTGCTTGGTGGGCTTGGATTCTATGTTTTTTTGCTGATGATTTCAGTTATTACTGGGCACATCGTTCGGCACATACTATTCGTTGGTTTTGGGCTTCACATGTTGTTCATCATTCTTCAGAAAAATATAATCTTGCTACAGCATTAAGGCAAACATGGACAAGCAATATTACCGGTGGATTTATTTTTTGGGCATGGATGCCATTGGCAGGATTTGAACCAGGAATGATTTTATTGATGCAATCTGTTAGTTTGATTTATCAGTTCTGGATTCACACTGAAGCCATTAATAAAATGCCTAAATGGTTTGAATTTATTTTTAATACTCCATCACATCACCGCGTGCACCACGGGTCTGATCTTTTATACTTAGATAAAAATCATGCAGGAATCATGGTTATTTGGGATAGAATGTTTGGTACTTTTCAGCCTGAAGAATTTACTCCTACTTATGGTCTTACTAAAAATATTAATACTTTCAATCCTGTAAAAATCGCTTTTCATGATTGGGTGAATATGGCAAAAGATTTTAAAAGGTCTAAGAAATTATCGCATATTCTTGGTTATATGTTCAATGCTCCCGGCTGGAGTCATGACGGATCTACTAAAACAACTGCTCAATTAAGAAAAGAAGCAACGAATAAGAAATAATTTACCCGTAGAAAATAACCGTTCTTCAAAAATTATAATTTCATTTACAAGCTCTGCCGTATATTGCTTACGAAAATAATCGTATCAATGGCAACTTCAAAGAATATAAAGCCTACCGAAAGCGAAATAGAAATTTTACGTGTATTGTGGGATAAGGGAAAAGCAACTGTTAGAGAAGTACATGAAATTTTAAGTACTCACAAAGATGCCGGTTATACAACCACTTTAAAATTATTACAGATCATGTTTGAAAAAGGATTAGTAAAACGTGATGATAGCATCAAGACCCATATCTATTTTGCAAACGTTAGTAAAGAAATAACACAAAAACAATTTATGGGAAAGATGATCAATTCTTTATTCAGCGGATCATCAACACAATTAGTAATGCAGGCATTGGGCAATCATCAACATAGTAAAGAAGAGTTGGAAGAAATTCAGCAATTACTCAACAACTTAAAAAAGAAATAAAATGCAAACTGCATTCCACTCTCCTTTTTTGCAAGCATTGGGTTATGCCATTGCCAACAGTTTATGGCAAATGGCTTTAGTGTGGATTCTATTCTCTTTAATAAATATTACTTTAAAACCTGTTGCTGCCAATAAATTCAGATTAGGAATCTTTTCTCAACTAACAGGATTTATCTGGTTCATTGTTACACTTCAATTTTATTTTACTAAGTGCAGTGATGTTTATACAAGCAATTCATCATTATTAAATTCATCTAATTTTTCAATTGTTTTTCCTGAAACCAATCACAGTCTTTCTTCTTTTATTTTAAATGTTTTAATCAAAGCTGAACAACTACTTCCATTTTTATCTTTTGCATATTTATTGCTGCTTGCTGTTTTATTGGTCAGATGGACAAATCAATATTATCGTACGCAAATTATACGCAGCAAGGGTTTACAACAAATTGATGAACATTGGAAATTATTTGTTGAGAACATTGCCGATCAATTAAATATTTACAATAAAATTGAAATTTATGTTTCGGAATTAATAACCAGTCCGTTAACGATTGGTTTTATTAAGCCGATCATTTTAGTTCCTGTTGCAAGTATTAATCATTTAACTGTGTCCCAATTAGAAGCTGTTTTATTGCACGAAATGGCACATATAAAACGCTATGATTATTTACTGAATATTATTATTTCAGTAGTAGAAACAAGTTTGTTTTTTAATCCGTTCACACAACTTATCAGCAAACAGATAAAAAGAGAAAGAGAAAATAGTTGTGACGATTGGGTACTTCAATTCAAATATAATCCGGCCATGTATGCAGAAGCATTATTGCAAATCGCATATTTATCAAATAGCCATGTTTCTTCACCTGTTCCTGCACTCTCGATGAATGCAACAACAAAACAAAATAGTGACCTGTTATCGAGAGTGAAAAGAATAATCGGCATGAATGATAGTGGGTTTAAATACAGATATCAATTATTATCACTCGTATTGATCACTTGTATTTTATGTTCAATAGCATGGCTTCATTCTTATTCATTCACAAAAAATCAAACAATAAATGCTGCAAAAAAAACAGAATCAATTGTTGTAGAACCAATGACTGCCAGGATTGATAATCCATTATTCAACCCTGTTTTTTTTCTGAATAAACCATTACAAAAAGAAGTACAGAAAAATGTAAAGATTGTTGTAAAGAAATTGAAAAGTTCTGAGAAGTCTATTCAAGAATCTTTCGATATACTTACTTCCATTGCCCCGGCTGCTATTAATGTTTTCAATAATCTGGAATTTAATGATGAGGTAGATGGCCAATCAAATATCAATTTGAATACACAAGATGTAAATGAATTTAATTTTCGAAACAGTAAAATAGATTCTGGAGAAAGAAGAAATAATCAGATTCAAGTTTCTAAAAATAATTTTTCATTCACCTTCAAAAAAACGAATGCAGAACTTAGGAAGGCAAAAAGAGAATTAGAAAGACCGGCTATCAATAATCAAAAGTTTGTCTTTACCGATAATAAAATTTGGAATGATGAAATGAATGTTTTTTTTGATGAAATGAATCATCAGGAGTTTCCTTTCATCTTAAACACAAGTAATCCTAAAATCAGAATGGAAATAAATAAAGTTTTGCGAAAAGTGGATTCTTTAAAAACTAATAATATTAAAATGGCTCATGCAAAAACAGCAAAATTGCTATACGATGAAATGATACTTGATGAAACAATTTCATCAACCTCATCTAATAATATGGAAACAAGAAACCCGGAAAGGAAAAGCTTCGTAATAAACAAAAAGATTTCAAGTGTAAATCATAATTCAAAACTGAACGATAAACATTTTGAAATTGTATTCTCGTCAAAGGATGAACAAAATGAGAATCCATATAAAATTATCATCGAATTAAAAAACAAATAGTCCTGAAAAATATTCAGGACTATTTTAAATTAAACCCTATCCTCTAACCTTATTATTTATTTCCTGTAATAATTTTTGCTTTCTTGTATTGCACTTGATCATTATCTAATGCAACTATATAAATATTACTTCCTGTTGTTTTATTTACATTCACCATTATTGTATTAATTCCTACAACTGCATTTACTTGTTTTGTTGAAACAACTCTTCCACTCTCAACATCTATTAATCTTAGATTTAATGTTGTTTGTTTATCGCTCAGGAAACTACAGTTGAAATTATTTCCTGTTGCAGGATTTGGATATAACTGCACTTCTTTGGCTGTAAGACTTTGTAAGTATGCAGCATCTTGTTTTGCAAAACTTATACTACTGAGTGTTGTATTCAATACACTATTTTGTCCGTTCCCTACTTCTATACTAAATACAACAGTTGTTACATCATTGGCATTGATTTTATCTTTTAGTAATGATGATGTAAACGAACTCAGTGATACAAAATAATCTTTCGTTACATTATCCAATGGTATCAGTACACTGTATTGATCTGTCCATTTGCTAATTGAATTCTTCACCAATGTTACTCTTAAATTATATCCACCCGATGCTGTGAACTGTAATGTCTTATAAGCTGAAAGATCTTCTGCTATGCCACCACCCTTCAACAGTTTGAATATAGAAACATAGTCTGCTGAATTTCCACTCAACTCAACGTTTCTGAACACAGGTAATTCATCTGATAGATATGTTTTAACAGCATCATTCTTTACTTTAAAACTATTTACAGTTGTTGATGGGCCTGCACCGTACGACCATACACCATCTGCCATAAATACCACATCCTTCAATTGATTATTGATATACATCGAAATAGTTGATGCATAGGTATCACTCATTGGAACAGTGATATTTGTTTTTCCATTTGATGCAATAGTGAATGGAATAGTTCTTTGTGTTGTGCTTGTTGATAATTCAGTGCTCAATTCATCCAATACAAAATAACCACTTGTTGTTGTTGTATTGTTAGTAATGGTAAGATTTAGATCAGATGTTATTCTGTTACCCGAAGCAATATAGGTATCAGGTAATACTGTATTATCATTTAAATATTGAACTGCTGAATTTGCTTTAAGCGTATTGATGATTTGTGATGCCATATTAACAACCAAATCAGGTGATACTGCCCATAGTTGAATGTTATACATGGTCTCATCAGGTGTGTAATCTTTATTCAACCAGTTTGATTGGATGGTATAATTATTTCTTCCTGATTTTGCACCGATCACAAAACTCATTGCATATTCGGTACTTCCATCAGCATCTTTCAAAGTGTAAGTCACCATATTCATATTGCTGACAGTAACATTTTGCATGCCTATCAAAGTAGAACCTTTTAATCTGTCGCATATGGCTTTAGTATGATCATATACAGCACCACTTGTTTGTGTACCAAATGAAACTGCTTTAGCTTGATTGTTCAAAGTATAATCAATAGATAACACATCTGTTGCATTAGTGATCGATGGAATATCTGTTGGTGTTGTGATATAAGAAATGTAATTATAGGCTTGTAATTGTTTTGGTAAAATATCTGAAAGTGTGAGTGGACTGTTTATACCAAAGCTGACAGGGTTATTTGATTTAACAACAGGTGATTGCATTACACTATAATCAACAGGTGCCTGTAAACTATTGATGGCTTTATTATACACTCGTTTTGCAATAGCATCACCCAAACTCTTACTTTCTAATCCTCCTCCTCCGCCTCCCGGTATACCTCCGCAATCAGTAACATTTACAGTTGCAGATTTGAAAGAAGAACCACATCCATTAGATATTGTGTATTTAATTGTTGTTGTGCCTGCAGCTACACCGGTTACTACTCCTGTATTATCTACTGTTGCAATCATAGCATCATTTGTACTCCATACCCCACCAACTGTTACATCACTTAATGTTGATGTCAAACCTATACATACGTCTACTGTTCCTGTTACATCTGCTACAACAGGGGTAAGAGGTTGTGCATTTACCACAACATTTGCTGATGCTGATGAAGTACATCCTGATGCATTTGTTACTGTATAATTATAAGTGCCTGCTGCTAATGAACCTATTGTTGTACTTGTTCCTGTACCTGTAATCGATCCCGGATTTATTGTCCAGCTTCCTGCAGGTAATCCACTTAATACCACACTACCTGTTGCTGTTGAACAAGTTGGTTGTGTGATTGTTCCTACTGTTGGGGCTGATGGTGTAGAAGGTTGTGCGTTTACCACAACATTTGCTGATGCTGATGAAGTACATCCTGATGTGTTTGTTACTGTATAATTATAAGTGCCTGCTGCTAATGAA
>CAIQDX010000075.1 GCA_903870685.1 uncultured Chitinophagaceae bacterium
AAATCGAAAGCCAAAAGCACCCAGCAAAATATAATTTGAATCACCTCAATAAAATTGCTATTGAATTTAAGTGTTCGTTATATGACTTTTTACCCGAAAAGCCCATTGTGCCAAAAGCAATAAAAAAATAGATTCATAAAAGTTTGTTTGAGTACCAAAAATGACCTTATTTAGTCAGAACCGTTACTAAAACGTTACTACATGACAAAAAAAAATCCCATCAACATAGTGTTAACGGGACTTTCAGCGAAATTGTTTGGTAGCCGGTACGGGAATCGAACCCGTCTTTGCCCCGTGAAAGGGGGCTGTCCTAGCCGATAGACGAACCGGCCGTTCGTTTTATTCGGGTCGCAAAAATAGGTTCATGTTCCTTCACTGCCAAAATTTTTTATTTGCATAGTTATTTTTAATACAAGATAATATATGGATAGGCTATGGATGAAGTATAGATACAGTATGGATGCTATATGGATGCAGTATGGATACTGTATGACAATAGTATGAGAAGTGTATGCTTTAAGTATGGATACTGCCTTATTAAGGCATGGTAAAGGTCATATTAGTGTATGACAATAGTCTGAGAAAGGTTTTAGCACGGCACATAAACATAAAATAAATCACAAATCTTTTATTTTCCAACGGTATTCATTAAATAACACAATGTTTCCTTTCACCATACTGTTTATTTGCAGTAATAACGTAATTTCGCACCTCAAATTTATTTTTAATCTAAATTTTTTGAATCAATGAGTACAGTAAAAGTTGCGATTAACGGTTTTGGTCGTATTGGCCGTTTGGTATATCGCCAGATATTTAACATGGAAGGAATTGAAGTGGTAGCAATTAATGACTTAACAAGTCCAAAAGTATTAGCACATTTATTAAAATATGATAGCGCACAAGGTCGTTTCGATCAGGATGTAAAATCAACAGATAGCTCAATCGTTGTTAATGGACATGAAGTAAAAATTTATGCTCAACGCGATCCTTCTCAAATTCCTTGGGGTCAACATGGCGTTGATGTTGTTATTGAATCAACCGGTTTCTTCACCGATAAAGAAAAAGCTGAATTACATATTAAAGCCGGTGCAAAAAGAGTAGTTATTTCTGCTCCTGCAACAGGCGAAATGAAAACTGTTGTATTTAATGTTAATCATAATATTTTAGATGGCAGCGAAACTGTAATTAGCGGTGCATCTTGTACTACTAACTGTTTGGCTCCAATGGCACAAGCATTAAATAATGCTTTTACAATCGAAGCGGGTAGCATGACAACCATTCACGCTTATACCAACGATCAAAATACTTTAGATGCTCCACATCCAAAAGGCGATTTAAGAAGAGCAAGAGCTGCTGCTGCTAACATCGTTCCTAATTCTACAGGTGCTGCAAAAGCAATTGGTTTAGTATTGCCTGAATTAAAAGGAAAATTAGATGGTAGCGCACAACGTGTTCCGGTTATTACCGGGTCGGTTACAGAATTAACAGCAATTGTTGCTAAGAAAACAACTGTTGAGGAAAT
Source organism: uncultured Chitinophagaceae bacterium (assembly GCA_903870685.1). Classification (GTDB taxonomy): domain Bacteria; phylum Bacteroidota; class Bacteroidia; order Chitinophagales; family Chitinophagaceae; genus CAIQDX01. Next base: position 1,523 of record CAIQDX010000075.1, read on the forward strand.
CAATGCTGTAATGAAAGCTGCAAGCAACGAAAGCTTTGGTTATACAACTGATGAAATTGTTAGCTCAGATATTATTGGTATTTCTTTTGGTTCTTTGTTCGATGCAACTCAAACCAAAGTAATAACTGTTGGCGATAAACAATTAGTAAAAGTTGTTAGCTGGTACGATAACGAAATGAGTTATGTTTCTCAGCTCGTTCGTACTGTAAAATATTTTGCAGGATTAATTAGTAAGTAATTTTTTGTTACCAACTTCGGTGCTAATGGCATCGACTGTTGCATTCGCTTCTTCCAGTGGAAGAAGGGCACACTTGTACTTTCAGAATTATAATCAACTATTTTGAAACAAACAGATTCACATAGTTAAACAAAAGGCATGTAGAGTAAATTCTATATGCCTTTTTTATTTCAATTTTTTAAAATGTTTTTATGAGTAATTTTTCCGATCACAATTTTAAAAATCAAAAAGCATTAATTCGTGTCGACTTTAATGTTCCATTAGATGCAGCATATAATATTACCGATGATAACAGAATGCGTGCAACACTTCCAACCATTAAAAAAATATTAGCGGATGGTGGCAGCACAATTTTAATGAGCCATTTAGGCCGCCCAAAAGATGGTCCAACCGAAAAATATTCTCTCAAACATTTAGTAAATCATTTAAGTGAATTACTCGGTGGTGTAAAAGTAAAATTTGCAGATGATTGCATTGGTGTGTCTGCTACAGAATTATCTGCATCACTGCAACCCGGCGAAGTTTTATTATTAGAAAATCTTCGTTTTTATAAACAGGAAGAAAAAGGTGATGAAGGTTTTGCAGAAAAATTATCAAAGCTTGGAACTGTTTGGGTAAATGATGCTTTTGGTACTGCACATCGTGCACACGCATCCACTGCAGTTATTGCAAAATATTTTTCAAAAGAAAATAGATTCTTTGGTTTTGTAATGGAAGGCGAAGTAAAAGCGGCCGAACAAGTAATGCATAAAGCCGAAAAGCCATTCATAGCAATCATAGGCGGGGCAAAGGTTTCAGACAAAATATTAATCATCGAAAATTTAATGGAACGTGCAACCGATATTATTATTGGTGGCGGTATGGCTTATACTTTCTTTAAAGCACAAGGCGGAAATATTGGTAATTCTTTATGCGAAATAGATCGTTTGGAAACTGCAAAAGAATTATTAATTAAAGCAGAAGCAAAAGGTGTTCGCATTCATTTGCCAAGCGATAGTATCATTGCCGATAAGTTTGCAGCCGATGCAAATTCTTCATCAGCACCGTCAAATAATATTCCTGATGGTTGGATGGGATTGGATATTGGTCCAAATGCAATTGAACAATTCACAAATGAAATTAAGCGTTCAAAAACAATCTTATGGAATGGCCCGATGGGTGTTTTTGAAATGGAAAAATTTCAACACGGTACAAAAGCCATTGCAACAGCAGTGGCTGAAGCAACAGCATTGGGTGCATTTAGTTTAGTTGGTGGTGGTGATAGTGTTGCTGCAGTTAATCAGTTTGGTTTTGCCGATAAAGTAAGTTATGTATCAACAGGTGGTGGTGCGATGCTGGAATATTTTGAAGGAAAAATTTTGCCGGGCATTGCTGCTGTAACAGAATAAGATCAATGATTTATTATTTCCAAAAGCGGTTATATTTTTATAACCGCTTTTTGTTTTTGTAACCGTAATTTTATTAATAAATTAAGTATAAGGATATGAAACAAATATTTTTTTTCTCAAGATTATTTCTCTTTTGTTTATTTTTTAATTCTGTTAGTGGACAAAAACAATTGATGATAAAATTAAAAGATGATAAACAAAAACATGAAGTTCTTGTAACCATTAACGGTAAAGAATTTACCAATTTATTATATGATGATACTTTGTACAAACCAGTTTTATATCCTGTTTATTCTCCGAGGCAACAATTAATTACAAGAGGATTTCCTTTAGCACCACGTTCGGGTGAACCTACCGATCATCCGCATCATCAGGGCATTTGGTTTAACTATGAGAATGTGAATGGGCTTGATTTCTGGAATAATTCTTATGCCATTCCTGAATCAAAGAAAAGTAGTTATGGTAGTATTAAAACTGATAAGATCATTTCATTAAAAAATGGAACAAACGCCGAATTAAAAATGAGTGCAAAATGGATCGATCACAATAATTCCATTTTATTAAAAGAACAAACTACTTATTTATTTAGTGGAAACGATGATGAAAGAATTATCGACAGAATAACAACACTCACCGCAGAAATGGATGTTGTTTTTAATGATGCAAAAGATGGATTATTAGGAATGCGTGTTACAAAGGAATTACAAATGCCAACTGTAGAAACAAAAAAATTTATTGATGATAAAGGAATTGTAACACTGGTTAAAGCAATTAAAGATTCAACAATCAATGGTAATTATTTAACGAGTGAAGGAAAAGAAGGCGATAGTGCCTGGGCTACAAGAGGCAACTGGTGTTTGTTGTATGGAAAGAAAAATAATGAAATGATAAGTATTGCTATCATCGATCATCCAAAAAATATTGGTTATCCAACTTATTGGCACGCCAGAGGCTACGGCTTGTTTGCAGCAAATCCATTGGGACAAAAAATATTCAGTAACGGAAAAGAGAATTTACAATTCACTTTAAAGAAAGGACAATCCGCTACATTTCGCTACAGGATTGTAATTGCAGGCGGTAGAGAAAAATTAAGTAAACATAGAATAGATTTATTAGCCGATAATTTTTCTAAGATTAGTATTGAATGATTTTTATGTTGATCGTTTGCAACAAGGTGGATTTTTTTATTGCTGCCGTTCCGTCATAAATTAATATTCGGGTATTCAGTTTGCTGTATATTTAACTCAACAAATTTTAAAATTATGAGTACAAGAAACATTGTTCTGATTGTTATCGGAGCTTTAATATTAATGTTAGGTTGGTCAGGATGCGGTGGTTACAACGGTTTAGTTCAACAAGATGAAAATGTAAAAAATGCATGGAATAAAGTGCAGAGCGATTATCAACGCCGTTCTGATCTGATTCCTAATTTAGTGAACACAGTAAAAGGGGAAGCTAATTTCGAAAAATCAACTTTAACAGCTGTAATTGAAGCAAGAGCTAGTGCCACACAAATGAAAGTGGATGCAAAAGATCTAACTCCGGAAAAATTACAACAGTTTCAAGCATCACAAGGACAATTATCTCAAGCTTTAGGCAGATTATTAGTGGTATCGGAACAATATCCGAACCTTAGAGCCAACGATGCTTTCCGCGGATTGCAGGCACAATTGGAAGGAACAGAAAACCGCATTAAAGTTGCACGTAACGATTTTAATGATGCTATTCAAACATACAATGTAAAAGTGCGTTCATTTCCAATGAACATATTTGCAGGCATGTTTGGTTTTAAAGCAAAAGAAGGTTTTAAAGCTGAAGCAGGAAGTGAAAAAGCTCCCGAAGTAAAATTCTAATTGTATTAAAAAATACGAATGCTAAATTTTTTCAGAAAAAAAGCAATTGATCTTTTCAGTGATGAAGAGAAAAATATAATTGTATCTGCCATTCAGTCGGCCGAACATAAAACAAGTGGAGAAGTAAGAGTGTTTATAGAAAGTAAATGTCGTTTCGTCAATCCACTTGATCGTGCGCTTGAATTATTTCCACAACTAAATATGCAAAACACCGCACAGCGAAATGCTGTGCTGGTGTATGTTGCAATGAAAGATCGTCAATTAGCAGTGTTTGGCGATGAAGGTATTCATCAAAAAGTTGGTGATGCATTTTGGAATAATGCTGTGAAAGAAATGTTGTTGCATTTTAATAAAAATAATTATGCGCAGGGCATTTCCAATATTGTTCTTCAAATTGGTGAAGCATTGCAACAACATTTTCCTTACAATGCTGCAACCGATATTAATGAACTGCCTGACGATATTGTTTTTGGGCGATAAAAAATGTATGTCATTCCGAACGAAGTGAGGAATCTTACTTTATTGATAAAGATGTTTCGCTTTGCTTAACATGACAAACAATAAAAATCAACATGAAAAAAATTCTAACCATATTCTTATTACTTTTTTCGTTGCAATTATTTGCGCAAAAAAGTATTCCAAAACCTAATCCTGCCAGATTAGTTGTTGATAATGCAAATGTTTTTGATACTTATGATAGAGATCAATTAGAAAGAAGATTAGTTGCATTCGACGATAGTACATCCAATCAAATTGTTGTTCTTACTGTAAATACTTTGAATGATGAACCTATTGAAGATGTTGCTACCAAAACATTTCGTGAATGGGGAATCGGTAATAAAAAAACAAATAATGGGGTATTGATTTTAATTGCAGTTGCCGATCATAAGGTACGCATCGAAGTTGGTTATGGTTTGGAAGGTGCGATACCCGATATTGTTTCGAATGATATTATCACAAACGATCTGCGTCCTGCATTTCGTCAAAATAATTATTATGCCGGCATAAATAAGGCAATTGATGATTTAAGTAAAGCTGCTGCCGGTGAATATAAAATTAATCACGCAAGAAATAATGTAAGAGGTAATAGCGGCACCAATGTTTTCAAATTTGTTTTCATTTTAGTTTTTGTAATTATCATGTTAGCAATACGTGGCGGTGGAGGTGGTGGCGGATTTCTTGGCGGAATGTTATTAGGAAGTATGATGGGTGGCGGTGGAAGAGGATTGGATGGTTCCGGAAGTAGTTGGGGTGGTGGTGGTTTCGGTGGCTTTGGCGGCGGAAGCAGTGGTGGTGGCGGTTCCAGCGGAAGTTGGTAGATTGTTGTTTTGTACATATTTTTATAAAAATTAATCAATCATTCAAATAAACCAATCAATGAAAAAACTAATTATTGCTTCTGCTATTCTTTTGTTAGCAACAAATATTCATGCACAAACTATTACTGCAGGAAAAAAATTTCAGGTAATTGCTGCAGTAAAATCAAATACAACAGTAAATCAAATGGGTAATGAAATGGAAATTCCTGCTACAGGAAATATCACTACCGATTTTGAAGTAAAATCTATATCAGGAAAAACAGTTACCCTTTCATCTACATTAAAAAGAATTGCCGGTGGTGCAACTGTAATGGGTAACGAACAAAATTTTGATTCTGATGATGCTGCTACAGCAAATAATCCTCAAATGGCTGATGTATTGAAATCATTAAACAAGCCAACAGATATTACTATTGACATTAACAAAGCTTCATTATTTAAAGACATGAGTGGTCTTCAAAGTAGTGAAGATGTTGCTACATATTTAATTAATCCTGTAGATGCAGCAAATGCTAAAGAAGGTTTTGCATGGAGCGATTCTACATCTTCTTCTGAGGGTTCTAAGATCACAAATAATTATTCGGTTACAAAACTTACAAAAGAGGAAATAACAATAACTGTTATTAGTAACACTACTTTAATTACTAATAAACAACAAATGGGTATGGATATGAAAGTAACCATGCAAGGAGCTTCTACATCAATCAGAACGTATGATGCAGCAAACGGTTTATTGAAAAATGCTTCTACAACTTTTGCAGCAAACGGTAATACAGAAGTACAAGGAATGACAATTCCAATGACTTCGAAAGGATCAGGAACTGTTACCGTAAAATAAATTAATTTTCTTATCGTAAAAAGCCATCACTAAAAATGATGGCTTTTTTATTTGCCGTTGAAAAATTTACGCAATCGTTGCCGTTAATAAATTCGGCAAATGCTTGTTATAATTGAGATGGAGGTTATAATTTGGTGCCAGTTTTTAAATTTAAAATCTACCGATTATGCTTTTGTCAAAAGAAACTGTGCCTTCGTTTAAAACTTATCCCGAAAGAGTTTTACAATTTGGAGAAGGGAATTTTTTAAGATGTTTTGTTGACTGGATGTTTAACGAACTGAATAAAAAAGCAAACTTTAATGGTTCAATTGTTGTTGTTCAACCTATTGAAATGGGAATGGTTGATATGTTGAACGCACAAGATGGATTATATACTTTGTATTTGCGAGGATTGCAAAATGGGAAGGTTGAAAATTATCACGAAACAATTAATATTATCAGCAGAGGATTAAATCCTTACACACAGTTTAATGAATTCATTAAAACTGCAGAAAATCCTGACATGCGTTTTGTTATTTCAAATACAACCGAAGCAGGTATTGCGTACAGAGCAGAAGATAAAGCAAGCGATACGCCACCGGCATCTTATCCTGCTAAATTAGCTGTGTGGTTATATCATCGTTATAAAACTTTTAATGGCGATGCAACAAAAGGTATTCATATTATTCCATGCGAATTGATTGATAAGAATGCATACTATCTTAAAAAACATATTTTACAATTATCAGCAGATTGGAAATTTGAAGATGGATTTATTGCATGGATAAATAGTGCATGCACTTTCAGTAATACATTAGTTGACAGAATTGTTCCCGGTTATCCTAGAGAAAGAATTACAGAGATCATTGCTGAATTGGGTTATGAGGATAAACAAGTGGTAGAAGGTGAACCCTTTCATTTATGGGTGATTGAAGCCGGTGAAGAATTGGAAAAGGAATTACCATTTCCTTCAATTGGTTTGAACGTTTTATATGTGAAAGATGTTACACCTTATAAAGTTAGAAAAGTTAGAATATTAAATGGGGTGCATACTGCATTGGTTCCTGTTGCTTATTTATATGGTATTGATACAGTAAGAGAATCAATGGAAGATGCAGTGGTAGGAAAGTTTATTAAAGATGCATTGTTCGAAGAAATTATTCCAACATTGGATTTGCCGATTCAAGAACTGCAAGCCTTTGCTGCTGCTGTTTTAGAACGTTTCTCTAATCCATTTATCAAACATTTGTTGATGAGCATTTCATTAAACTCTTGGGCTAAATTCGAAACAAGAGTATTGCCATCTTTGTTAGAATTCATCAAAAGAAAAGGTTCTGTTCCAAAACATTTATCTTTTTCTTTAGCTGCTACCATTGCTTTTTATAAGGGCAAACGTGGAGAAGAAAGTATCGCTATAAAAGATGATGCAGATATATTGGAGCTTTTAAAAAATGCCTGGAGTAAATACAATGGAACTGATGCATCCATAAAAGAAGTTGTTTCAACAGTTTTGTCTTACGAAAAAAATTGGAAATTTAATTTGAATGAAGTTGTTGGTCTAAATGAAGCAGTTACAAAACATTTAATTAATATTCAAAAATCAGGAATGAAGGAAGCTATTAAAACAGTTTAGTTATTCAAATAAAGAAAATAAGATGAAAGAATTTGTAAAAATAAATGTTCGAGATAATGTAATTATTGCATTGCAAAATTTCTCAAAAGGGCAATCACTTTCTGTTGACGGAAAAGAAATTGTTTTATTGAGTGATGTTGAACGCGGACATAAAATTGCATTAACAGATATTAATTCCGGAGCCGATATTATTAAGTACGGTTATCCAATTGGCCATGCCATTGCAGATATTAAAGTTGGTGAACATGTTCACGTACAAAACGTGAAAACCAATCTGGGTGAGCTTTTCAATTATTCTTACAATCCCGTGTTGAGTGAATTAACACATCCAAATCGCAATCTAAGTTTTCAAGGTTATAAAAGAAAGAATGGAGAAGTTGGAATTAGAAATGAAATCTGGATCGTACCAACTGTTGGTTGTGTTAACGGAATTGCAGAACAAATTATTCGTGAGTTTAAAGCTGAGGTTAATCCAACAGATATCGAAGGCATTGAAGTGTTCAAACATAATTATGGTTGTTCTCAATTAGGCGATGATCATCAAAACACAAAACAAATTCTTTCTGATATTGCGATGCATCCAAATGCAGGCGGTGTATTGGTTTTAGGTTTGGGTTGTGAGAATAATAAGATCGATGAATTTAAAGCCGGACTTGGTGATTATGATACCGATAGAATTAAATTTTTATCAACTCAGAAAGTGCAGGATGAAGTTACTGAAGCGATCACGTTGATGAAAGAAATTTATGAAACCATAAGAAAAGATAAACGTGAGGCCATTCCATTATCTGAATTAAAAGTTGGATTGAAATGCGGTGGCTCCGATGGTTTATCGGGTATTACTGCCAATCCATTGGTTGGATATTTTTCTGATTTTTTAATTAGTCAGGGCGGTACAACTGTTTTAACCGAAGTGCCTGAAATGTTTGGTGCAGAAACTATTTTAATGAATCGTTGCATCAATCATGATGTGTTTGAAAAGACAGTTCATCTCATCAATGATTTCAAACAATATTTTATTGATTTGAAACAACCGATTTATGAAAATCCTTCTCCGGGAAATAAAGCCGGTGGTATTTCAACATTAGAAGATAAATCTTTGGGATGCACACAAAAAGGTGGTATTGCAACAGTGGTTGATGTTTTAAAATATGGCGAAAGATTAAAAACAAAAGGTTTGAATTTATTAAGTGCGCCGGGTAACGATTTAGTTTCTACAACAGCATTGGGCTCGGCCGGTGCACATTTGGTTTTATTTACAACAGGCCGTGGTACGCCGTTTGGAAGTTTTATTCCTACATTAAAAATTGCAACCAATTCAGAGTTGGCAAAAAATAAACCGCATTGGATAGATTATAATGCTGGTCCTTTGGCAGAAGATAAATCTTTTGATGAAGGATTAAATGAATTGGTTGATAAAATAATTAAAATTGCAAGTGGCGAAAAAGCAAATCATGAAAGATCAGGATTCAGAGAAATTGCAATTTTTAAAAGTGGTGTTACTTTATAATAAACAAACAAGAACAAAAAAAATCCCCGAACAATTTTCGGGGATTTTTTTTGTTCTTCATTTATTTCTTTGGTGGAAGTTTTGATCTGATATAATCAGCTTGTTCTTTTAATCCTGCTGCATCTTTTTTTGTTGCCAATCCTTGTAACAAAAAATTATTGATGAAAGGATCGGTTTGATTTCTATATCCACCGGGAATAGATTCGCGAAATTTTACAATTTGATCAACACCTTTTTTTAATTTATCGGTATCTTTTATTTTAGCCAATAAAGTATTGAATGATTGTAATTGCTGAAACTTAGAATCGGAGATGGGTGTTTTCTCAAATTCATCCGAAATAAAGTCAAAAGAAGTTTCATCCCCAAAGCTGATCAGCACATTTGAAATAGCATTCGCTAATTTTCCTTTCGATGGTTTTTTACTTAATTCTTTTGCTGCATTAAAAGAGCCGGTGCTGTCAATCTTTGACCATGCTTCCAATGCACTTCCGGCAATGCTATATGATGAATCGTAAGTTGCTTTTGCAAATATATTTTTGTATTCATCTTTTTTATATCGACCTAATAATTCTATTGCTTTTGCTCGAACAGTTGATTTAGGGTCGTTCTTAGCTATCTCGGCAAGTATAGGCTCTGCCTGAGTTTTAACAGCGTCAACCGAAATGTTTATCTTATTTAAAGTGTAGATGCGTAAACTGAAATATTTATCTTTCAATGCAAGCTTTAACAGATCCAATGCTTTTTGATCGGCTTGCGTTTTGGCAGCAAAATCAATCGCTTCTCTTCTGTCAACATACAAACCTGCATATTTATATTGAGCGATATAATTGTCTAAAGTTTTATTTTCTTTTTTCTCGCACAATAAAATTTTATCACCATCAAAATTTATCAGATCAGGTTTTGATGCAACTGCAAATGAAAAACTGTCGGCTGCATTTTGTAACCAAACTTTATTGCGCGTTTTATTTGCACCGTTATAAATATCAATGGCAACGGGAAGTTTAAAAATATTTCCTGTTTGTGTTTGCTGCACCAAAACTTTTGCAGTTTTTGTTGCATCATCATAACTATAAGTAACATTTAATTTAGGATGACCGCTTCCGTAATACCATTGATTCCAATACCAATTCAGGTCTTGTCCGGTTACTTCTTCAAAAGCCAAACGCAATTGTTGCGCTTCTCCGTTTTTAAATTTATTAGTAGTGAGATATAAATTCAATGACTTAAAAAAAGCAGTATCACCAACATAATTGCGCAACATATTTAGAATTCTACCACCTTTTGGATAACTCACCTGATCGAATACATCTTCTTTATCTGAATAATAAAAACGAACTAAATGCTTGGCATAATTTTCAGGATTAGACAAATAACTTTGAATGCCTTTAAAGTTTACTTCATCACCTGCATCTTTTCCATATTTATATTCATTCCAGATTGTTTCGCTGAAATCTGCAAAAGATTCATTTACGGTAATGTTGCTCCAGCTTTCGCAGGTAACATAATCGCCAAACCATTGATGAAATAATTCATGAGCGATCACATCTTCCCAACCATTGCCATCAATTAATTCACGTGCATCTTGTTGTGCATTTTCGGCATGTAAAGTTGATGTGGTATTTTCCATGGCGCCACTTACATAATCGCGACCAACGATCTGAGAATATTTATTCCATGGATAATCAACACCGGTAACTCTCGAATAAAAAGCGATCATTTCGGGCGTGTGACCAAATATTTTTCTGGCAACAGGAGCAAATTCTTTCTCAACATAATAGCTTACTTCTTTTCCTTTATATGAATCTTTCACAACCGAATATTCGCCAATACCCATGAAAAATAAATAGGGTGAATGTGGTAAGTCCATCTTCCAGCAATCTGTTCTTGTACCATCGGCATTCTTTGTTTGACTGAATAATTTACCATTTGATAAAGTGGTATATTTTGCAGGAACAGTCATGCAAATTTCGTCGGTACATTTTTGATTAGGTTTATCAATAGTTGGAAACCAAGCAGAGTTAGATTCTGTTTCGCCTTGTGTCCAAATTTCAGTTGGTTTGTTTTTTTCTTCACCTTTCGGATTAATAAAATATAAACCCTTTGCATCGCTGATAGCTGCGCTGCCTTTCGATTTCAGCTCATTAGGTTTAGAAGTGTAATCAATATAAACAACATAATTATCTGTTGCTTTATACGTTTTATTTAATTTGATAGAAAGATAAGATGAATCGTAACTGTATTTTAGATCAACATATTTTCCATTTGCAAAAATGCAAACTTTATTAATGTTCATTCCCTTGGCATCTAATTTCAAAGAGTCGGTTGGATAGAAATGCGGATGCAAAGTGATCCATGCTTTTCCATATAGATACGATTTAGTAAAATCAAATTTCACATCAAGTTTTGTGTGAACGAGATCATTGATCTTAGTAGCAGTGGCTCTGTAATTTTTTTTCCAGCTTGTGTCAACTGCATCCTGTTGCGCATGTGCAGCAACAAATGAAATCAACCCAAACAGCAGTAAATATTTTTTCATAGTTTATTTTTTATGAATGATAAAGATAATTGCTGCGCATAAAATAATTTCATAATTTTTTTAAAAGACGATATTCAGGATAAGTGGAGAATTAACAGGGTTAAGCGCCCTATTTTCTGTTAGATTTGTGTTTAATTCATTTTCTTATAAATATGATGAAACTATTGTTTAGATGTTTTGTTTTGATGATGTTAATTGCAAATGTTTCGAACCTGAAAGCACAACAGGAAAAGCATTTTATTTTTATACAAAGCGAAAATCGAAAACCATATTCTGTTCAATTGAAAGATCAAAAATATAATTCTACAACTTCGGGTTATACAACTATCTCTCAATTATTGGCTGGAAAATATTTTGTAACCATTAGTTTTCAGAAGAATTTATTTCCGGAACAAAAATTTATAATCGATGTGAATATGAATGATTGGGGAATCGGTTATTCTTTAAAACAAAATAACAATGGTTGGAGCTTGGTTAATATTGTTGACAGTAATATTGTTGTGATGGCAGAAAACGAACCCGAGAATCTTGCAGCAAATAAAATTGAATCTGTAATTGTAAAAGCTGATACCATTTCAATTAAATCAAATCTTGAAGAAAAAAATACAATAAGAACGGACACAGCTGTTATTGTAAAAACTATTGTTGTCACAAAATCGATCGATACAAGTGCTGCTGTTGCTGTTGTTCAGCCTTCCGCTAATAAAAGGGTTGTCAAAACGTTTGAGAAAATTGCCACTGCAAGCATTGACCAGATTTATGTTGTGAAAACGAATAAACGATTTGATACGGTAGCAATTTTTATTCCTTTAAAAGAAATAGTCAAATCAAAAGCGCCAATAAAAAAATGTACTGAATTTGCAAATGATGAAGATTTTTTCAATATCAGATTAGCTATGGCAAAAGCAACTACTAATGATTCGATGAATATCTCGGCAAAGAAATTTCTTGAAGCAAAATGTTATTCAGTCGAACAAATAAAAAACCTTGGATTTTTATATTTGACTGATGCAGGCAGATATTCTTTTTTTGTAATGGCAAGGCCATATATTTCGGATAGTGAAAAATACACTTCCTTACAATTGCAATTTTCCCAGATAAACTGGATTGAAAAATTTAAAGCATCGCTGTAAAATAATTAACCATGCATCGCTATTTTTTAGAAACATCTTACAAAGGAACCAATTACAGTGGTTTTCAGGTGCAGGAGAATGCCAATTCAATTCAAACAGAAATTGAAAAAGCAATAGAGACTTTTTTTAAACAGAAGATTGATTTAACAGGCTCATCAAGAACAGATGCAGGTGTTCATGCCTTACAGAATTTTTTTCATTTCGATACAGAACTCAATATCACAGAAAAAGATTTATATCGCCTCAATGCCATTCTTCCAAAAGATATCATTGCAAAAAATATAATTGCTGTAAAACCTGATGCACATTGCAGATTCGATGCTTTGTCGAGAGAGTATCAGTATTTTATTTATCGCTCAAAAGATCCGTTTAAAGCAGACAGGGCTTGGTTTTATCCGTATCATCTCGATCTAAATATCTTAGAGGAAGCGGCTACCATTATTAAATCGTATAATGATTTTACTTCTTTCTCTAAACGAAATACCCAGGTAAAAAATTTTATATGCTCGATCGATTATTCAGAATGGACAATGAAAGATAATTGTATGATTTATACGGTACGATCCAACCGTTTTTTACGTGGAATGGTAAAAGGGTTAGTAGGCACAATGATAAAAGCCGGAAGAAAATTAATTACACTCGATCAATTCAAAAATATTATTGAAGCAAAAGATTGTACCAAAGCAAACTTTACACCACCGGCTCATGGATTATTTTTAGTAGCGGTTGATTACCCCAAAAATATTTTTTTATAAACATGCTTTTTACTTACACTTATTTAATCCTTCACTTGCTGAAGTATCTCCCGGTTTATAAAACAAAGCTTTAGTAAATAAAATTTTAGCATCGCTTGATTTTCCTAAACTTAAATATACCCAACCAAGCAAAGTGTTTGCATCATAGTCGAAGGGGTACATGTTAACTACCAACTCTAAATATTTTGCAGCAATATCATATTTCTTTGCATTATAATAATATACACCTACCCAATAATTAGCAACGCTGTTGTAGGGATCTATTTTTAGAATTTCTTCATATTTTTCGTAAGCCTTATCATATTTTTTTGCTTCATTAGCTGGTTTAATAAAACCAAATCTTGCTTCCACGCTATACTTTTTTAAATCAATTGCTTTTTGATAATACTCCATTGCAATACTGTATTGCTTTGAAGAATATTGCAACCAACCTAAACGCAAATTAATTTCGTAGCTATCGGCTTTATACACTTTTTGCAAATCAGCAATAGCGCCGCTGTAATTAGCTTTATACTCATTTACATAGCTAGCTTTAAAAGCTTTTTGTATTTCTTCATCTGTTTGTGCATTTACAGAAAAAGTAAATAAAATAATAGTGCTGAGAATGATTGACTTTTTTAGAATTTCCATGTTAGACCTCCTGTGATTGAGTTTTGATAAAAATTATTATTTACTGTTTTATACAATGTTTTTTGTTCGAATGAATAGTTAAGCGTCAGCGATAATTTTTTTGATAATAATGCATAGATGCTACCACCTGCTTTAAAATTCTTTTGATCAATATCATTATAAACATACAAAGCATCATGTTCTAATAACTTATAAAATTTTCCAAGCGTAACATTTCCTTCTAACCAGATATTTTTATTGATGGAGCATCCAATGATTTGCGAAAAGGTAACATTATCACCATCAGCAATTTTTGATATGGAATATAACTTTGTATTGCCCAATGGAAATAATGTAACAGATCCATCGTATTGGTGATATGCAGTATCGGTAATAGTGCCAAAATGCGCCGTTGCCGACAAATGAACATACGGACTTGCATATTTTATTCCTACAAAAGAAATGGTGTTATCATAAATTAAATTATTGAACGGCGTATATAAATAATGAAATCCGCCAAACAACGAAACTCTTCCATTGGCAGCAAAAATTAATTTGCCATAATATTCTTTTTGCTGAATGTTGATGTGTTGTGGGTTCTGTACCATTGTTGTATTTGGTGGTGGCGGTGGAAAGGGTAGCGGATTTATTTTTATTTCATTAATCACCTGATCATACATGGCAACACTTTGTTGCAATTCTAATTTATAACCCAAGTGAATATTCATTCCAACTCTTGCATAGCTTGCATTTTTTCGGGTAGTATCACTCGGAATTTTATAACTGTATTCTGTTTCAATTGCAGATATTTTTAAAGGTTTAATGTTTTCACTCACTTTGGTTTCAGCAGGCAATTTATCTGCATAAAATCTGGCTGCAGTAATATTATTCAAATACAAATTATTCAGATAAACATAATGCAATGCTAATTTATTATCAGCATCATCGGTAAACACTTTTTCATACTGCAATAAACTCTGACTATAATTACCCAACATAAAAGCCGCATATCCGGTTCGCATTCTTAATAAAGGAAAATCAATTCCGGCAGAAATTTTTTCTTTGCCATAACCAATTAAAACCTGCCACTGTCCTGCATTGTATAAGTTCAAAGAATGTGTATCCACTTCCTCTAAAGACTCTTTTACTTGTGCAATGCTTTCGAAAAAAAGAAAACATCCAATGATTATGATCAATAATTTTTTGGCGTGCATACTGCTTTTATTTGTTTATTATCTTTTTGGAATGTGAATGATGAAATTCTGCTTTCGTTTATTTCTACAACAAATTGATGAGTTGTTTTTTTGATCGATAGGAATTCTAAGATCTGTTTGCTTCTAATGATAATATTAGATTCTAAAAAGTTATTTAAAACAACTTCATTATTCGATTCGTATGCCAAACGACTGAAAATAAAAAATGGCGAAACAAAATCTTGTACCCATTTCATGGGTGTATTTGCTGACAATTGCAATGGAAATTTATCTGATACAGTTACTGTTGGTCCAGTAGTCAAATAAATTTTATAACAAGCCATATAAAAATGATACAACAAACTATTTTTATCTCCTTCAAATGCAGTGAAATAAAATATGCTTTCGTTCTTATTAAACCAAGCAACCGATTTTGAAGTATGACAATAAATATAAGATCGATTATAAGCATCAGTAAACACTTCCCATTTTTCTTCATCACTGTCATCAGCTTTTACAATAAGATTATAGCCGGGTAAAAACTCGAAAGCTTTTTTAAGTGATGCATTTGCATTTGCATTTGAAACAATTTCTGTTTCATTTGGGATCAAAAATTCATTTATTTTCTCTTTGCCATTTTTATACGTTATATAAAATGCTAAGGGATACGATAAAGTTTTACTTCCAATATAACGTGTTGTTTGAACTTGAAAATGCAAATGCGGTTCGGGCGAACGACCAGAATTTCCACAAGCTGCAATAACATCTCCTTGTTTTACATGATCACCTGCTTTTACTTTAATTGAATCTTTTTTTAAATGACTCAATTTGGTATACAAACCTTCGGCATGCTTGATGACGATTGTGTTTCCCCAATTTTGTTGTTGATTTATTTTTCCGATCTCATTATCATCAATATGATCTTCAATTTGTTGAACAAAACCATCGGCTGCTGCTAAAACAGGTTTGCCGTAACAATAAAAATTTTCAGGTGTTGCAGCATATTGGTTGTAAGTTTTTAATTCATCATCAACTATAATAAAATCCAATGCTTTACTCCAGTCACCTTTATGCGTTAGGTTTCCATCGTAACCTTGCGATACCATCCAGTTTCCAATAAATGGCAATTGCAATCTGATATGATTGATGTTGAATAATCTTTCTTTATTGTTTAAATAATTATATAGATTTTTTTCAGGCGAATACATTTGCAATGGCGTTAAAACCAATCTGCCTCTTTGACCTTTTAATTTGAAGAAATAAAGTATGCTTAATACTGTAATGCAGAATGGCATTGAGAAAACAGGTAAGTTCAGTTTACCGGTAATAACCCCCAACCCCATTACGATCATAAATGTTATAGGCACACTGATGATCGCCCACAAATAAGAATGAAAGGATGGAACAACAAAAAATCCACCAATGGCAACACTTACTAAAATAAAATTTCCACCGATCAAATAATAATTCATCCCTTCGGGATGAGCCATCACAACATAATTAAAAAGATAAGCAGAAATAAATCCAACAACTATCAATGAAAAAATAATGCGGCTGTGAATTAAAATTCCTGTTGCAATAATTATTCCTGCTAAAATATTATTTTGAAAATACAAGGAACTCAATGCTCTGAAAAAAGTAGAGACCAAGGGTGGCATGTCTAACTTTTCCATGAACATGATGAAATTAACCAGCTTATGATTGCTCATCGCATACACATCATTCAACCAATAAATATTACGGTAAGAAAAATGAAGTGCTGCAAAATCTTTTGTTACCAGCATCACCATCCAAATACAAATCACAAATGGTATTGTCAAAAACGGCAAACCATATTTACCCAGAAAGCTTTCTAATATCACCGATAGGATCACAGAAAAAATAATGACTATCAAAAGCATTAACCAAAAAGCGTTGCTGTAATTGAACATTGACCCCATACCAATTCCAATGATCAATGCATTGAAACTATACAAACCTTTTTGAATGGATATAATATTAAGCCCGGTAAATTCTGCAACTAAAATGGCTAATAAAGTTGCTATCAATCCTGTAAATCCTGCATAAGGATTAAAGAATGAAACGATCAGCAAAAGCAATGCAAATATTTTGTTATTCGAGAAAAATAAAACCGAATAACTATTGAGCAACGCTTTAATCAAAAATGATATTTTATCTGCAATCGTTTTAATAATGCTATTTTATTTTTTGTAAATGCTCAGGAATCACTTCTAACTGCTGTAAATAATCCAACGTTTCTGCTTTGCGAATAACATGTGTTTGATTGTTTGTATCGATTAAAACAATGTTTGGCCGCATGGCAATGAATTGCATCCATTGTGTCATATTATATGCACCAACTTTATGTACCACCACATGATCACCACGATTTAATAGTGGTAAACTTACAGTCTCTCTGACAATATCAATGTTCATACACAATGGTCCATACATCACAGTTTCTTCTGTGAACTGACTTACTTCTTGTGCCGGACTAATTTTATGATCGTACCAGAAAGAAGTGAACATGATGTTTACGCCAAAATCCATGATGGTTGCTTTTCTTCCATCACTCAATCTTTTATTTGCTAAAACAGAGCCTAATAAATAGCCGGCATCATCGATCATCACTCTTCCGCTTTCTAAGATCAATAAAGGCAATTCATTAACTTTAAAACCATAATTTAAAATTGTTGAAGTGATTACTTCAGCGAATTCATCAACCGATGGCGTAGGAACCAATCCTATAGCACCTTTCAAAGTATTGGCACTTGGGAAACCGCCACCAAGATCAATATATTTAATAGATGTGTTTAATTGTTTTTTACAATTCATTGCCAGATCACAAAGTTTTGAAGCAGCAATACCATAAGCTGCGGTGCTTAACATGTAAGTGCCGATATGTGCATGCAAACCCACCAATTGTAATTTACCCGATTCAACAATTTTATTCAATGCTTGCCATGCTTGTCCGTTCTCATAATTAAAACCAAAGCGATCCCACATTGGATAAATTCCGGTATCCATATTTACACGAATAGCAACACGAGCTTTTTTATCTAACTGCGCACAAGTGTCGATCAATAAATATAATTCTTCGAAATGATCGATATGAATGAGTGAATCATTTTCGATTGCTAATTTAATTTCATCGACATGTTTATCAGGACCATTAAAAATAACGTTAGTGCCAGGAACACCATTGCCCAAAGCTTTTTTATATTCAAAGCCACTTACCACTTCAGCCCAACTTCCTTCCTGATGAAAAATATTACAGACTGCATTATTATAATGCGTTTTATAACTCCATGCAAACTGCACTTTTGGATAACGTGTATTAAATGCACGAACTGCTGATTTATAATTCTGACGAATCTTTTGTTCACTCAACACAAAAACAGGACTGCCATATTTTTCGATGATAGATTTTACTGATACACCATCAATATGTGTAACAGGTGTTGTTTCACTTTGTGATCCAAATTTATTCATCATGCCCGCATTCATTTTTTTTATCAGCGGTCTTTCGTATTTTAATTTTGCCATAATTTTTTCTTGAGTGTTCAATTAATTTTTTTGATGATCATAAATTTCCAAATGCAGCAAACTGCTGAAACTTTGATACATCAATTATATGATCCCAACTGTATCGAATGAATAATTTTCCAACATCATAATTTGTATACGGTTCAATTGTTTCACCCAATGCCATTTTAACCAATGCGGCCGGTTGATTTTGTCCGGCACCTGCCGTTAAATATATCCATGCAGGGAAACGTGGATTTATTTCCATGATGTATAATTCATCTTTATCATTCTTCATAATTTCTATTTCAAAACCACCACGCCATTTAGTTGCGGAAACAAATTTTTTAGCAAGATCAATCAATGCATCATCTTCTAAAGTTATTCCTGCCCAAGCTTTTCCTTTATCGGTGATATACATTTTTTTCATAGGAATGATGCTAATTGCATTTCCTTCTCCATCGCCCAATGCTGCAATATTTACTTCGGTACCATTGATGAATTGTTGAACGATGATGGGTAATCCCCACTTGGCACTTATTTTATAAAATGCTTTTTGTGCTTGCTCTAAAGTATAAGCAACAACAGCTTCATAATATTTTCCTTTTACTACTAATGGGTAACCAAATTCTTCGCCTAATAAATACAGATCATTTGCCGAATAGATGGCTTTATCTTTTGGGACTAATAAATTATGTTTTTGTCCGAATGAATATAAATTAAGTTTATCTCTTGCATCAAACATTTCGAAGCTTGGTAAAAATGAATGAATGCCTAAAGCTTTTAATCTTGCTGCAATAATTATAAAATTGTATAACTCCGCATCGAAGTTGGGAATGATGACATCGATATTTTCATTATCGTGAATGTATTTGATGCTATTGTATAAAACCTCTGCACCTGCCGCGGGATAAGATATCTGATAAGTTTTATCGCAAATACCATCCATATAAATACCCGGCTCTAAACTTTCATAAGCCAATCCAATTATACGAACAGGCTCTTGGAATCCATCTCTGATGGCTCTGATAACTGCAACACCGGGGCCCGGACTATCAATAGCATTTAATCCTGTTACCGCAATAACAAGTGGCGATTTATTTTCTTTCATGCAGGGTTACTATTTAATGGCTCAATAAATTATTTTCTTTCAATAAACCAACAAACTCATCTACATCTTTTTCAATGGTCATTTTATCAACTTCATATTTATCCAACAATATTTTTTTTATTTCATTCAATGAATGACCGTTTTTCATCAATTGAATAATTTCTGCAGCTATTGGATTGCTACTGTAAGAATCGCCGGTAGAAGGATTAAACACAAATCCAAATTCATTTGTTGCGATATTTTTTTTGATCATGTAAATAATTTATTTGTTGATGATAATTTTTAAAACACTTTTTGTTTTACCCAAACCGAATCATCGGTCAATACACCATTTTTAAGAATCCCTTTTCTTTTAACACATTCCAGATAATATTCATTTTTTTCCAGCACACGCATACTTGCTTTGTTGTAATCGAATACTTCTGCAACAATTCTATTGATGGAAAATGTTTCAAAAACATATTGCGTCATTAACCCAACTGCAATGGTTGCAATGCCTTGTCCCCAAAATTGTTCTGCCACCCAATACCCCAATTCAACATTCATTTTGTAAACATCATCTAACAGTGTAATACCAATGCCACCAACAATTTCGCCTTCATTTACAATCGCAAAATTTTGTGTCGGAAATATTTCCGATTGACTTGCAATAAATTTTTCTGCATCCTCTTGCGTATAGGGATGCGGAATAAAATCGCGTAGATTATTCCAGATATTGATATTGTTGAAATAGGCACTAAGTGTTGTTGCATCTTCAATTGCCCAAGGTTTTAATGTTATATACATTCGATATGGTTTAGAATCTTAAATAAGGTTTTGATATCCTCGAAAAAACTTCTTATTTAGTTCTTCATTAATAAGATGTCCTTTCTTTGAAAATCCTTCGATAAGAAAAGTAATTTTTTATTTCTTTATACCTTTCTTAACATTTAAATATAAGTGATTTTAGAAGTTAAATGAATTGAATAAATCTCTATTTTTCGGCCTGTATCACTGAAATTTAAATTCTAATTATACTTCAAGTATCGTTAACTAAATTATTTGCTTATCTCTTGTACTGCTGCGATGAAGAATTTTTTTATGGGAAGACTGTAAATAATTTCAAGGTCATCTAAAAGATCTGACTCATTATCTAAGAATTTTAAGATCGCTTCAGAAGAACTGTTCTGAAAAATTCGGGCAAATATTTTTGCGCCACTCATTTTCTTATTTACTAAAATATTTAAAAGAACACTATCGTAAAATCTAAATTTCTTTTCGTTGAAACCTTTAGACTGAATCGGCCACTTATTTTTTAATAAGGAATCAATGACCTTGTCACTTTGTTTTTGAATAAATTGAAAAGTAAATCCACTGCTGGCTTTTGTTTGTTCTCCGGCTGTTCCGATATTTATTATTCTTCCATTATTCGTTACAAATTTTTGATTGGTCATCGGAATGATCCCAAACTCTTCATGCAATATTTTATATTCATTGATCTTTAATTTTTGCAAAATATATTTTCTCAGTTCAACATCATATTCTTCCGATGATAAAATATTTTCGGTAAACATTGTGTACTCCACTAAAGCTTTATTTTCCGAAACAGGTAATATATACATAAAAGTTGTACCACGAGTTTGGTCAACAGTAAAATCCATGAAAGTGGCTACAGCTGGGTCAAAGCAAGGCTTCTCTGTTTCTATCATCCATCCTTTAAAATGTTGTAGCAATAAATATTTGTTTTTAGTAGGAGTTAGCTTCTTAAATAAAATAGAATTAAAAGCATAATCGGTTGTATATATATTATTTTCTGTTTTAACTATTGCCTGATGATCATCAGAATGCAGATCAATTACTTTTTCAATTTTAATTTCAACATTGGGAAATTGTTTTGCTAATGCGAAAGCATACTCATACAAATCTATCCCGCGAATCATTTTATAATGATAGGGCTCTATACTAAACTGAGACGAATAATTTTCGGATTTAAATTGTAATTGCAACCATCGATGATGCACGATGTTTTCGAAAAACCCGGTTTCTTTTTCCCAGAAACACCAGGTACGATCATTATTTATTTTATGATCTTGATCGATGACTAAGATCTTTTTTTCTTGCAATGCGGGGGACTGTAATAAACGCAACAACAAACTTAATCCTGCACATCCTGCACCACTGATTATATAATCGTAGTGATTGTTTTTAACTGCATGATTATTGGTGAGGTCTTTTTGCAAGAATAAATCTGATTTTAAAATCTAAACAACTTTTTTTTGTAAAACTTCATCTCTGCGAACTTTATCCCAGTATTTTTTTGCAACGATTAACATGCCAAAACTTTCGCCTTCTTCTTTCCCCAAATGTTTATGATGCATTTTATGTGCCCATCTAATGGCTTTCACATAACGGCTATTGGATCTTGTAAACCATTTCAATCGTTGATGAATGATCACTTCATGCACAACAAAATAAGCAAAACCATACAACATGATTCCAAATCCGATGGCTGCCATAAAATAATGTTGATCTGTTACACCACATAAAATACACAAGAAACTAGGCACTGCAAATATCAAAAAGAAGGCATCGTTCTTTTCTAATTTAAAACCCGTTGGTTGATGATGATCTTCATGCAAATACCATAAAAAACCATGCATCACATATTTATGCGTTAACCATGTAATGCCTTCCATCAAACAAAAAACAAATAGCGTTGTAAGTAGGTAAATGAATATCATAATGTGGTTGAATTAAAGGGTTGAATTATTAAACCAATCATATACTTTAGGAAATGCCAATTGAAACCAAACAGTATATTTATCAGGATCTTCTTGCATGGAAAATTTTATTTCATCCATGTTTTTATAAGTAACGTCACAAACTTCAAATTCATTTATCTCGATAGGCCCGTTATACAGACCATAATACACATGATCAAATTCATGTTCAACCAATCCATTATCAAAAGCTGCTTTATAAGTAAAATCAAAAATTTTATGTAAGGATGTTTTGAATCCTAATTCTTCAAACAATCTTCTTTCGGCAGCAGCTAAAGTATTTTCATTGGGGCGTGGGTGACTGCAACATGAATTTGTCCATAAACCACCACTATGGTATTTTGAAAATGCACGTTGCTGTAATAACATCTCACCTTTGTTGTTAAAAATGAAAACACTGAAAGCCCTGTGTAATAAGGCTTTTTCATGAGTTTCCATTTTTTCCATCACACCAATTTCATTGTCTGTGTTATCTACCAATATTACTTGTTCCATATAATTAATGATTTATAATAAATTGATTTGACTTCTTAATCCGGCTTTTGCAAGAATGAAAATTTTGCTGTAATCAGGTATCCTGATTCTTTGTTCCAATACTCTTTGCGGTTGTAGTTTTCTGATCTTTTTAAATAACGAGAGATAATATTTATACGCCACGTACACACCAAATCTTGCCTTCATTGGAAGATGTAAAATGCCATCGTATGCATCATCAAAATCTTTTTGAATATCTGCTTCTATGGATCGTTTATCGGTGTTGGAAAAGTTTTTAAAATCGCAATTGGGAAAATACATTCTATTTAATCCTTCCACATCAGCTTTCATATCACGTAAAAAATTTACTTTCTGAAATGCAGACCCCAGGCTCATGGCAGCAGGTTTTAATTTTTCATACATCTCAACATCGCCTTCACAAAAAATATATAAACACATGAGCCCAACTACTTCTGCACTTCCATAAATATATTGTTCGTATCCATTTCTATCATACTGGCGTTTATTTAAATCCATTTCCATGCTTAATAAAAATGAATCGATCAATGAATGATCTATTTTATACTTATTGACAGTTAACTGAAAACTATTCAAGATGGGATTTAAACTAATGCCACGTTCAATTGCTTCATAAGTATCCTGTTTAAATTCCTGTAATAAATTTGCTTTATCGTGATCATGAAATGTATCAACGATCTCATCTGCAAAACGAACAAAGCCATAAATATTGCAAATAGGTTTGCGCAGATCTTTATGCAATAATCTGATGGCAGAAGAAAAACTGGTACTATATTTTTCAGTTGTATTTCTGCTGCAATCCTGACTTACTTCATGAAATAAATGGATGTTTGTCATGGTTTATACTTTTATATGGTCCAAAATTTTTGATTACTTCTTTTGCAACAATTTCACCACTGATCAAGCTGGGCGGCACTCCCGGACCCGGTACTGTTAATTGTCCGGTATAAAAAAGATTATGCACTTTGGCACTTCGGCAACTTGGTTTTAGAATAGATGTTTGCATTAATGTATTTGCCAATCCATATGCATTTCCTTTAAATGAATTGTACTCTTTGATGAAATTGCTATGCGCAAAACTTTTTTTATAAATAATTGAATCACGAATAGAACAAGAAAAATATTCTTCCATTCTTTTAATTACAACATCAAAATATTTTTCTCTTAAAGCATCATGATCATTTTCTAATCCGGCTGAAACAGGTATCAGAATAAATAAATTTTCACAACCCTCAGGTGCAACACCTGCGTCTGTAACAGAAGTGGCACTAACATAAAACAAAGGATCAGTTGGCCATTTCTTCGATATATAAATTTCTTTTCCGTGCACATCAAATGAAGTATCGAAAAACAAGGAATGATGTGAGATATTCGGGATCTTTTTATTTAATCCAACATAAAAGATCAAACAACTTGGCGCCATTACTCTTTGCTGCCAATATTTTTCAGAATAAGATCTGTATTGGGGTTGCAATAATTTTGTTTCGATATGATGATAATCGGCACCACCAATAACAACATCAGCAAAAAATTCATCTGTATCGGTTACAACTTTCTTTGCAATATTTTGATGAACATTTATTGCTGTAACATTTTGAGAGAATTTAAATTCAACACCTAACTCTAGTGCCAAGTCATACATCGCTTCCACAATTTTATACATACCACCTTGCGGATACCAGGTGCCACCTTTTATATCTGCATAGTTCATTAAACTATATAAGGCTGGTGTTTCTTCAGGTAATGCGCCTAAAAACAAAATGGGAAATTCTAATAACTGGCGAAGCTTAGGATTTGTAAAATGCTTTGCCACGTGCAATTTCATCGAATTAAAAACATCTAACTTAAAAATGCCTTTTACAAGATCCCAATCAAAAAATTCTTTGACAGATAAGCCAGGTTTATGCACCAATTTATTAATGCCCACTTCATATTTATATGCAGCTTCTTTTAAAAATGTATCTAACTTAATACTGCTATTGGGTTCTATTTTTTCGAATAATTTTTTTAATTGATCGTAATCTGCAGGAATATCCATGGGTCCATCATTCCAAAAAACACGATAAGATGGATCCAATCTTTCTAATGAATAATAATCTGAAACCTTTTTATTGAACTGATTAAAATATCTTTCAAACACATCAGGCATCCAGTACCAACTTGGACCCATGTCAAAAATAAATCCATCATGTTTTAGTTGTCTGGCTCTGCCACCGGGTGTTGCATGCTTTTCCAATACGGTCACTTTCCATCCGGCTTTAGCCATGAAACTTGCTGCAGATAAACCTGCAAAGCCCGATCCGATGATGATGATTCTTTTTGCCAAACTGGTTATTGATTTTTTAAAATGGTTATTGTCTTTCTATTTGCTCTTTCAATAATTTTCGGGCAAAATGAATTCTGCTCTTGATGGTGCCTAATGGCTCATTCAATATTTCCGCGATCTCCTGATATTTATATCCTTCAAAATATAATTCGAAAGGTGTTTTGAATATCTCAGGTAATGCATGAATTGCCAACTTTATTTCTTGCATGCTTAATCTTTCCATGGCGGCGTTGCTAACCGAAGCTTGGTTATGATCTAATAAGAAGTCGCTTCCTGAACGATCTATAACGGTTTGCTGTTTTGTTGTTCTACGATAGTTATTGATAAAAATATTGCGCATGATGGTGTATAACCATGCTTTGATATTAGTGCCAACATTGTATTTATCTCTATTGGATAAGGCACGAAACATCGTTTCCTGAAACAGATCGTTTGCTTGTTCCTGATCACGGATTAGGTTAATTGCAAAGGGCCGTAAAAACTCGGCATTGCATAATAACAAGTCGTTGAATTCTATGGTCGACATATTTTTGTTTAATGTTTATTAATGTAAACTTAAACAAAAGTAAATAGAATTTTCAAATATTTTGTTTAATATTTATTATATAAACGTTAAACAACGTAAATTCATGGAATATTCTTTCTTTCGAAAATAAATTGTCTTGCAAACAAAGAAAGCATAGCATAGTAGATGCCGGTTTCAATAAAACTAATTCATCATAAAGAGGAAATGTACTCAGTAACTTCAGCCAGCGATTTTTTGAAATGTATATTAACAGGGATTTTCTTTTTGTATTGAAGGGTTAGATGTCCGGATATGATTACCGGTATCTTATTAAGCTGTTGATGAAGCTGTGCCAGGAATTTATCAAAATGAAAACTGTTGGCTACCGAAGTAAGATGTGTATATAAATGATCGGGCTTCATGGTCTTTGTAACAAATAATACATCATCTAAAGGCACATTAGCGCCAATATAAATTACTTTGATACCACGACTTTTGAGCAAGTAATGAATGAACAATAAACCGAGTTCATGATATTCGCCTTCCGGTAAAAATAAAAGAATTGATTTTTTAATAGAACTCTTGCTGTTGGCTGATTCTATACCCACTATCAGTTTTTGCCTGATGATATTTGTAATTAAATGTTCTTGTGCGGGATTGATATGATTGGTATGCCAAAGAATGCCAATTCGTTCTAAAAAAGGGAAAATAATTTGAATAATGGTTTTCTCAATTCCTTTCGACATGATATAAGCATCTAATAACGATTCAATTTCATCCATTTGCATATCAACTGTAAATTGAATCATCTCATTGATCACTCTTTCTTGCTGAGCTTGAATTGGAGAAAGTGATAAGGCTTTTTCTTTTAATTCCTCCTTTGTCATTTTATCTATATGCGATATTTTATAGCCATATTTATTCAACAAAGCAATGTTCAGGATCGTTTTCAATTCATTACTGCTATAAAATCTAATATTAGTATCACTTCGTTTTGGCTTTAAAAAATGGTAGCGTTGTTCCCAAATACGAATGGTATGGGCTTTAATTCCTGATAGGTTTTCGAGATCTTTTATGCTAAAATCATTCATGTTGCACTAACAATCTCATATGTGAAATTGTTTAAACAAAAGTATATAAAAATAAAACAAAGCGAAAAGTAAATGATCTCATATTTAATAAACTAATTTTGTTTAATCCCATTTGTATAATTTTTAAATCCTCAGCGCACTATGCATTCAAACTTCTTTATTCTTCTCAGCGTCCGGCCAATTTGATTTGCTCTGAACTGATACTGTGCGGGTACATATTGCTATTAGTAAAGTATAGAAACAGCCAGTTTTAGGCTGTCTTTCTGCTATAAAGATTCCGAATTGATTAATATCTATAGGCATAGTAAAGAAAGATTATTAAGTAATTAACTTAGATATAAGCCGTATATAACCCGAGTCTTATTTATGTTGGGATATATACGAGTTATACCTTGGTTATACTCGGGTTATATACGGGTTATATCAAAAGGAATTACGAAAGAGACAGTTTTTGGAAGCATTCAATCCCAAGGGATTAAATGGTTACAGAAAAAAGCATGCTATTTTTTCAACGCCAATGAGGTAGCAGATGAAAAATTTACTCATATTACTAATAAACATCTTGGTAGATTATTAACCATCATCATAAGCATCAAAACTGCAGATATTTTAAAAACATTATTGTTATGAGTAAATTGGAACGATCCTTAGTTTTATTGTATTGATGAGATTGAAAATACGGATTAAGAAGCAAAACAAGCATTAATTGCGATTATATTTACAAGAGACGAAAAATATTTTTTTGCTGAAAGGCTTGCGGGGTAAAGGTTTAAGTGAAAGCTAAAAACTATTTTTAAAAAAGATTTGGTAAGAATAGTTACACCCTTATCTTTGCACCCCGCAATTGAAAAAACGCGTTGATCTTTGAAGACGAAGTAAAGCAGAAAACAGAAAAAATGTGAATAAAGAATTACAATAAACTTTGCTAATAAAATTACTCGTCTTATCTTTGCCGTCCGCAAAAAACGGAAGCTCTTAAAAACAGGTTATCACACAAAAAAATCTAAAATAAATCTTAGAAATTTTTGGTTGAAATAGAAACGACTCTTACCTTTGCAACCCCAATAAAAAGGGTGGCTTTGAAAAAGTCAAAAGATCTTTGAAAGTTTGGAAGTAACAGCACATATTTTCTTGAAGAAAACATGTAAGGTTTTACAGCATAATCAAATTAATAAATATCCGACGTTAATTTCGAATTTATTGAGATTAAGTCAGATCAAAACTCATTTACAATGGAGAGTTTGATCCTGGCTCAGGATGAACGCTAGCGGCAGGCTTAATACATGCAAGTCGTGGGGCAGCGCAGGTAGCAATACTGGGCGGCGACCGGCAAACGGGTGCGGAACACGTACACAACCTTCCTATAAGTGGGGAATAGCCCAGAGAAATTTGGATTAATACCCCGTAATATAACGATGTGGCATCACATTGTTATTATAGCTTCGGCGCTTATTGATGGGTGTGCGGCTGATTAGATAGTTGGCGGGGTAACGGCCCACCAAGTCTACGATCAGTAGC
>CAIQDX010000076.1 GCA_903870685.1 uncultured Chitinophagaceae bacterium
CTGCTACTGAAAGAACTTTTATTTTTTTTGTTTCCTGTTTCAAAGGAATCGTATCACAAACCACTAACTCTTCTAACACACTGTTTTCAATATTCTCATACGCATTTCCACTCAACACAGGATGCGTACACAATGCTCTAACACTTCTGGCTCCCTTTTCAATTAATAAGCTCGCGGCTTTTGCCAATGTTCCACCCGTATCACATATATCATCGATCAACACAATATCCCTGTCTTTCACTTCACCTATCACCACCATGCTTGCTATCTCATTCGCTCTTTTTCTATGCTTGTCGCAAATCACCATTTCTGCATTAAAAAAGCTAGAAATCTCCCTCACTCTATTGGTACTTCCTACATCAGGGGCGGCAAAAGTAAGGTTTTGCAATTTAAGTTGCTCAATGTAAGGGATAAAAATTGCCGAACTATCTAAATGATCCACCGGAATTTCAAAAAATGCCTGTATCTGAGGCGCATGTAAGTCCATCGTAATAACCCTGTTGGCGCCGGCAGCCTGCAACAAAGTTGCTACCAATTTACTGCCAATAGCTACACGGGGCTTGTCTTTCCTGTCCTGACGTGCATAACCATAATAAGGAATTACCACAATAATTTTATAAGCACTGGCACGTTTTGCAGCATCAATCATCAATAACAGTTCCATTAAATTGTCGGTAGGCGCATAAGTGCTTTGTACTAAAAAAACATAATCGCCGCGAATACTTTCTAAAAAAATGGGTTGGAATTCGCCGTCACTGAATTTTTGAATATTAATTTTTCCTAATGGGGCTCCAAAGCGTTGAGCGATCTTTTCTGCCAGCTTTCGGGAACCAATACCTGAAAAAATTTTTACTGATGGGTTCATAGACTGATGAGTTGCAGCGAAGATAAAGATTCGAAGAAGAATTTGTAAATTGCTTTGTATTATTTTTTAAACCTTGTAATCACAAGCGTTTTTCTTTGCATATTCTCCCCCATGAATAATTGCATATAAAAATAAATTCATGGAAAACTTATCTATTAAAAATTGGGCTGAAGATGATCGCCCCAGAGAAAAATTAATGCTGAAAGGTTCTGCATCATTAAGTAATTCAGAACTCTTGGCCATTCTCATCAACAACGGAACAAAAGATAAAACTGCAGTTGATTTGGCAAAAGATTTATTGGCAGCAGTAAACAACGACCTTCAAAAATTAGGTAAGCTATCTGTTCAGGATTATTTGCAATTAAAAATAAAGGGATTGGGAAAAGCAAAATCTGTAACGATTGCAGCGGCATTGGAATTAGGTATTAGAAGAGACAGTTGTGAAAAGAAAAAAACTATTATTCTCAGCAGTAAAGACATTGCAGAATATTTACGTTCGCAACTGCAATATAAAAAACATGAAGTGTTTGCTGTAGTGTTTTTAAATCGTGCCAATAAAATTTTGCATCACGAAATTATCAGTGAAGGTGGCATTACCGGAACTGTAGCCGATCCCAGAATTATTTTAAGGAAAGCATTGGAACATAATGCCACAGCCATTATCCTTTCACACAATCATCCAAGCGGAAATTTAAAACCAAGTAAACAGGATGAAGATCTAACTCATAAAATAAAAGAGGCTGCAAAATATTTTGATATTGTTATTACCGATCACATCATCGTAAGTGATGAAGGTTATTTCAGTTTTGCTGACGAAGGAATCCTTTAGGAGTCGGGAGTCTTTAGTCTGGAGTCAGGAGTTGAGAAACGTTTAAATTATAATCTATGGGACATTATAAAGAACTATTTGCATTTAAAAAAGCATATGCATTAGCGATGGAAATATTTGTCATCACAAAAAAGTTTTCAAGCGAAGAAAAATATTCTTTGATTGATCAAGTCAGAAGATCGTCAAGGTCGGTTTGTACAAATATTGTTGAAGCTTACAGAAGAAGACGATACAAAGATTATTTCATCAGCAAACTAAATGATTCAGAAACAGAAAATGCAGAAACACAAGTATGGTTAGATTTTTCTAAAGACTGCAAATACATTACTCTCGAAGATTATGAAAAACTATCTTCATTAAATACTGAAATAGGTAAACTAATTTGGTATATGATTAATAATCCCGATAAATTTTCTTAACTCCCTTTCTTGACTCCAGACTATAGACTTCCCACTCAACTAAGCTTGCGCCGTTGGTCCGCCAAAATTCATAGGTATTTCTATTTGTTCCAGATCCTGAATTGAACCATTTACGGCTTCATATTTTTCAATATTATCGATCATAGCTTTCATGAAACGCTTGGCGTGCATGGGCGTAAAAATGATCCTGCTTTTTACTTTACTTTTTGGAGTACCGGGCATCACGTTTACAAAATCAATTACAAATTCAGCATGACTATGAGTGATGATAGCAAGATTAGCATAACTGCCTTCTGCAATTTCTTCACTGATCTCGATATTAAGCTGGTTGGGTTGTTGTTGTTCGGCCATAATAAGAATATAAGAGCCAAAAATATAAAACAAACATTAAACTGCTCTGTAATTATTTAATGCTGTACTTTTTATTCGATTCTAATCTTTACTTGATTTCATGTCGTTGTTAAACCCTTCCGGTGAACTAAACCTGTTCACATTTAAATCTACATATAACATTAATTTGCTTTTAACAGCTTTGCCATTCACTTTTGCGGCAATAAACTCGTAGGAATCTAAAGGTAGAGTTTGAATACTCTGACTAACAGGTTTATCGTTGGAAATACTTTCTCCATTAATAGCAATATCCCATGCAGTTAATTTTCCTGTTTCAGAAATATGAAAAGTGTAGATCATTTTATTCTTAGCACGAAATGTTTCATTTCTTGCTTCCGATGGCACTTGTCTTTCATCATATAATAAAAAGAAACCGTAATGTACACCTCCAATTTTGTAAGGAGGTTCAACTTTTGTTGTGCTGTCATTCACGCCAATTATTTGAAACTTGGAACGAACAATGGTAGTCGTATCAACAAGATCAATAATTAATTTATTATTTGTAAAGTCGTATTGTTGAATTGCATTTCCCAAAGCATTATAATAAGACCAGATACTGTCTTTTTTATTATTTATGAATTTACCCTGTACCAATACACGATTATTATCATTTAGTACTGCGTAAATACCATTCTTTATTTTTTTATTCCCATTATTTACTTGGTATACTTCTGTAAAACCATTTGCTATTTTTTTTCTTATGTATTTCGAGTCTTGTGCAGCAACAATAATTATTACTGCAAATAAAAAATAACAAACTGCAATTAATTTTTTATACAAGAACATAACTAATAAATTGAATGAAAAAAATTAGGCTGTTGATAAATCAACAGCCTAAAATTAGAAATATTTATATCAGAACCATTAGAATTTATCTTGGTCCAACATAAGTATATAACTCATTAAATGCATCTCTGTGCGGAGTTATAACCGATGGTTGATCCATCCAATATTTAACAGTTAATGTTTTTGTAGTAGAGTTCCAATTATTTAAACCTGAAGGATCTATTGTAGCTGAGCGACCATTACTAGCAGGTTGTCCATATTTGTTAGTTACACTTGATACATTGTTACTTCCATCAAAAGTAAATATTACACCAAATGAACCATAATAAGATAAAGCACCTCCACTCAAAATGGCATGATACACACCACCTATGGTATTATCAAACATAGAAACCGAATTTAATGTAGCCGTTACCAAATACACATCGTTAGGATAGTAACCGGTTATACCAGAATTGGCATAATCAACCATTGTACCGGTAAGGGTATAATGTCCGTCGTATTTATTTCTTGCACTGAATGAATATATAGCAGTACCGAAATTAGTGCTGACAGTACCATAATTAGATGCTGTTATCTTAAGTGGTAACGCATAGTTTTTGCTAAAATCATAGCCAGTTGAGCTAATGATCGCTTTAACTGTTACTTGCTGTGTTCCGGCTTTAATAGTTGCAGTTGAAGGAATACTGAAAACTGTTGAAGCAGGGATAGTATAAGTTGAACCCTGATCAGTATTGAAAGCTGTTAATGATGTCTGATCAACAGCAATAGTTACAACGATATCCTGTGGTGCAGTAGCCTGAGGGCCTGCCCAATCGATATTAACATTAAATGTATCTGATCCGGTAATACCCAATTGTTTCAGATCATTCACATACTGAGGATAAATGCTGGTGTATGAGTTAGGAATATTACTATTTGCAAACTCTACAACATTGTTTGTACCGGCTGATGGATCGGCAACTGGAGCTGAATCCTTCAAGCAAGATGTCAATATCATCATTAGCATGGTGATTGACAGTAGATTAAATTTATTTAGATGCTTCATTTTAATTGTTTTTTATTAAAATATTTTAATTGCATTTACTATTGTGCCCAAAAGATTAGTGATGAAAAAGGACTAATACCGCTTGGCACATTTGCACTATTGTAAGAATACTCCGTAGAAGGATATAATATTCTTGTTGGCAACTTATCCGCTCTTGTGCTTTGTGATAATGTTGAAGCAAAAGACAAGGTTGGAGAAGCTGAACCCGGTACAATAGTAGGATAATGTGTTCTTCTATATTCGTTCCAGGCTTCATTACCATGAATGAAATTGAGTGCTATATATTTCTGTGTGATAATAGCTTCAATTTGCTGAGCAGTAGTAGTTGCTAAACTAAAATTAGCTAAATAGCTGGTAGCATTTGTTGCTAAATAAGTAGCAGCATCGGCAGCCGAATTCTTTCCTGCAGCTATTGCACCACTTGGCAATTTGTACAAATAATTAAATGAAGCAGTGATACCACTGTTGAAATTGGTAGCAGCAGTACCTGTAACAAGTCCACGAACATTTGCTTCAGCTTGTAAGAAATAACTTTCAGCAGCTAACATCAAAGGCTGGCCCATATCGGGTCCTTTACAAACACCAATTGCATTACCAAGAGAAGATTGGCTACCTGAATACCAGGCACCTGCTACAGATGGTGCAGAAGCTACTGTGCTTAAACCATTTCCTAATTGATTGGCAATGGCTGTTGAAGGATATGCATAATAAATGGCAGCTCCACGTGCAGGATCTAATAACTTAGAACCTGTATAAAAGCTAAAGATAAAGTTAGAAGCCATATATGCACGGTTACCTGCGGCACCTGAGTATGAAGTTACCCAGTTGTTCCACATTGGATTTTGTTGCGTACCACTTGTGGCAGTTGCTTTAGCATAACCCGGATTAACAATAGCATCTGTAGTTAAAAATCCGTCTGTACTAAATGTTGAATTGGCAAATGTTACACCTGAAACTCCAGTTGCTCTTACAATCAATCTTAACTTGATTGTATTGGCAAATTGTTTCCACTTAGTCATATTTCCTGCAAACATTGGGTCAGCAGAACCTAAAGGACTTGGAAATTGAGCAGCATTGATAATTGCAATGGAAGAATCTAATAATGAAGCCAAAGAAACATAAATTGTTTTTGGATCATCGTACTTAGGAGTAACTGATGCAGATCCTTGCAAAGCCTGAGAATAAGGAATACTATTATAAGTATCCACTAATAATTGAAAGTTATAAGCTTTCATGATCTTTGCAGCAGCATTAAAGTATGCGTAGTTATCGATGCCTTGTGTAGTGTTGATGATATATTGAAAATCGTTTAATACATCATAAGTACTGCTCCACAAACCAGAAAAATCAGTAGGTGCATAGTTATAGGTCCAAATTGAACCAAACCCACCATAACCGCCTGCATTAGATGCATATCCGCAAACATAAGATCCATAGCTGTTAAAAGCAGATGAATTTGCGGCAGTATAAACTATTGCCTGAGGTAAAACTAAATTGGGCGTACTCGAAGTAGCCGAGTTTGGATTGGTATTGATATCTAAATATTTTTTACACGAAGAATTAAATATCAAAATCACTCCAAATACTATTATAATTGATATCTTTTTCATAATAATATAATTAATTAAAAGGTTAAAGAAATTGTTGCTCCATAATAGCGAGAAGGAGGTGATTGTAAATTGGTAAGTCCAATACCATTACTTCCAGATCCGGCATCACTATATTCAGGATCGGTATAAACATTTGATTTAGGTAACCAAACGAATAAGTTACGACCTTGAACACTTATAGTTGCAGCTTTCAGGAATTTAACCTTGCTAATTACTGAACTAGGAACTTCGTAAGAGATCATTAACTGACGTAATTTCCAAAACGCATTTGAAGTAATGTAGTTTGAAGAAACACCCATATTCTCAGTCTGATCTGTCCAGAAACCATCATTACCATTACCATTTTGTACTGCTACTGTTTTGTTAGCTATATAGCTGCCCGGATTAGAAGGATCAGCATAACTTGAATTAGGGAATACAAAACGTTTACGACCATAAGCAACAGTTCTTATACCCATACCAGACCAGTCTAGATCTGGACCCATAGCATTGTAAACTTGGCCTCCGCCACGGTATTCAAATAATGTATAGAAATGGAAATGTTTCCAGGTTACTGTAAGATCCAAACCTATCATGTCTTTCGCATTGGCATTTCCAAGAACTTTCAATGTTTGGTCTACAAGAGGAAGTCCTGTAGTTGCATTAACAATCACTCTTCCAAGTGGGTCTCTTGAATAATCTGTGCCCATCAATACAGGGAAAGATAATCCTGGAACTGCATACGAACCTGTACCAGAACTATATGTAGCAATTGCTAATTGTGGTAAAGAAGAATTAATAGAAACAACCTTATTATCATTATGCGTATAAGTACCGCCTATCCTAATGGAAAGGTCTTTCTTACGATAAGCAGTGAATTTTAACTTTGTTTCGATACCGGTATTACTTGTTTCTCCGGTATTGAATAAATAGTTAGAAGCACCTGTTGCCCATGAAATACTTACAGGAACAGTTTGGTTTGTTGTATTTGTTTTATACCAGGTAAATCCACCTTCAACTAAGTTTTTCAACAAACTGAAATCAAAACCTGCTTCACCACCTTTTGTAAACTCAGGTTGCAAATTGGAAGATACAATGGTATTACCTACAGTGTAACCGGCAACTCCATTATATGGATAACCGTTAGCCTGTCCAAATGTTGGTAATAAAGAATAAGCACCAATGTTTACATTACCCACTTTAGAAACACCACCTCTTATTTTCAGATAATCAATCACCCTGATATTTTTCAAAGCTTTGATCGCATCTGTAGCAGAGAAGGATAAATCGGCAGCCGGATAGAAGAATGACCAGTTAGCCGGAGCCAATACAGAAACCCAGTCATTACGACCTGTTACGTGTAAAAACAAATAGTTTTTATAGGCAACTTTAAAATCACCATAAGCACCCAATTTGCGGGTAGTTACATCAGAAGATGATGCAGTTGGTGCATTTAAGGTATTACTTAAATTATATAATCCCGGATTTACTAAACCGGCAATTGAAGCAACAGTACCTTTTGACATATTTTGTCTGGTACCAACGCCTGCATTCAGATTAAAACTAAAATCACTTACTTTTTTATGTAACCCTACCAAGAAGTCGGCAGTAAGCTGGGTATTATAATCATTATCATCACTTACACTACCTGTGATATTAGACTTAGATCCACTACTTGCTGAAATAGCATAAGCAGTATAAGTAAATACCCCAACAGTATTCTTATATGAAGAGTTTTGAGTAGTAATATTTGAACGCATAGTGAAATCTAACCAACTTAATGGTGCCCATTTCAATTCTAAATTACCCATGAAATAATCGTTTCTTGTTTTTTGACGATAATTATCAAGTGTAAAATATGGATTCAAATACCATGGATTATAATATCCATTTGGATTTGAGTATTTATCTGTTTGCCAGTTTGCAAAAGTTGTAACAGGAATATTACCAGGCATATTCAACATGTTATTATACATGGTAGCTCCCGCTGTGGTAATATCATATCTGTTCTGAACATAATAAGCACCATAGTTTGCAGAAAATGTTTTAGAAACTTTTCTTGAACCATTTAAACGAAATGCAGTACGATTATAAGCATCGTGTGGAGTAGTACCATTTACATTTACATATTGTGCAGAGAAAAATAAAGTAGAAACATCATCTCCTGTATTAATAGAAAAGTCTGTTTGGTTAGTAGAACCGGTATTCCAGAACTTGTTATGATCTTTCCAACTATAAGGTGTTGTTTGCTGAGAACCATCTGCTAAATGAGCACCAATTGGTCTGATTGAACCATCAAATGCTGGTCCATAAGACTGATTTTCAATAGGGCTATAAATAGGGTTACCCAAAGGATCAACACCATATCCATTACCACCACCACCAAAGCCACTTTGTTCCTTCGGATTAAAAGCAACAGTTTCAAGTGTTGTAGTATTAGAAATATTTATTTGATTGAAACCCTTTCTACCTCTTTTTGTAGTTACAATCAAGGCACCGTTAGATGCATCAGAACCATAAAGGGCTAC
The DNA here is from genome assembly GCA_903870685.1 of uncultured Chitinophagaceae bacterium. Taxonomy (GTDB): domain Bacteria; phylum Bacteroidota; class Bacteroidia; order Chitinophagales; family Chitinophagaceae; genus CAIQDX01. The sequence continues at coordinate 8,455 of CAIQDX010000076.1, forward strand.
AGCACCAGCACCATTTAAAACAGTGATATCAGCGATATCTCCCGGATTCAGATTACCAAGAATTGTACTTGGCACGATCGCATTATCCAAAACAATCAAAGCCTGGTTATTACCTAGTAAAGAACGTTGACCTCTCAATATCAAACGATAATCAGAGTTTATACCACCACCGGTAGCACTAACTTGTAAACCAGCAACTTTACCAGCTAAAGCACTTCCCAATGAAGTAGGTTTTGCAGCAACGATTTCATCGGCAGTAACTTGGGTAGCATTATACCCCTGTTCTTTTTTCTTAGTTGTTAAACCACCGGCTGTTACAATAACTTCATCCAATGCGCTTACAAATGGTGTTAATGTAACATTGTAAACAGATTGTGAGGTTACTTTAATTCTTTCTGGTTTTGAGTTAACAGAAGAAACGATGAGCACATCTCCAGATTTAGCCGAAATTTTAAATTCACCATTCGTGTTAGTAGCTGTGGCCGCAGCTTTACTCCCTTCAATTTTAACAGTAGCTCCATCTAGTGGACGACCATCAAGTGCTGTAACCTTACCAGTTACAGTTCGTACCTGCGCAAAAACTAATGAAACCATCAGTAATTGTACAAAGAGCGAAAGTGTAATTTTTCTCATTTGCGTGTGTTTTGGTTTAAAAAGTGAAAATTAAGAACTTGCAATTTAGCGAAATATGACAAAAGTCATACTTTTTTTTATGAGTTCATTAACAGTAATAGACATAAAATAAAATAAAATAATGCCAAATAGGTTTGACATACTTTAAAAATTTAAAGTGAAAATATACTTAGTAGTGAAATTTAGACTATTCGCAAGATGAGATTACATTTGCAGCTATGATAGTTTTAGATGGAAAAATAGCTTCTCAGTCAGTGAAGGATTCTTTGAAGATTCAGGTCGCTGAAATACATGCAAAAGGCAAGCGGGCACCGCATTTGGCTGTTATTATAGTTGGTAATAATGGGGCTAGCGAAACCTATGTTGCAAGCAAAGTAAAAAATTGTGCAGAGATTGGTTTTACCTCAACTTTAGTTAGATTGGAAAATACAATTGATGAAAATATTTTATTACAAAAAATTGACGCATTAAATAATGATGATGGTATTGATGGCATTTTAGTTCAGCTACCCCTTCCAAAACAAATTAATGAACAAAAAATAATTGAATCCATCGATCCGGCAAAAGATGTGGATGGATTTCATCCCATCAGTGCAGGAAAATTAGTACAGGGTTTACCAACATTTATTCCTGCAACACCTTATGGCATCATGTTAATGCTCGAGCATTTTAATATTTCAACAAAAGGAAAACATGCAGTAGTGATTGGCAGAAGTAATATTGTTGGAAGACCTATGAGTATTTTATTAAGCAGTAACAGTAAATATGGAAATTGTACTGTTACAATTTGTCATTCGCAAACACCCAACTTAAAAGAAATTTGTTTGCAGGGCGATATCATTGTTGCAGCATTAGGCAAGCCCGAATTTGTAAAAGCCGATATGGTAAAAGATGGTGCGGTTGTTATTGATGTTGGTATTACAAGAGTGGAAGATGCAACTGCAAAAAAAGGTTTTCGTATTAAAGGCGATGTTGCCTACAACGAAGTAGCAGCAAAGGCTTCAGCCATTACACCTGTTCCCGGTGGTGTTGGATTAATGACCATTGCAGGGTTATTAAAAAATACTTTACAAGCATACAGGAATAGAATGTTAGATGTTGAATGATAAATGTTAAATTTTAAATGTTGAATTTTAAATGAAGGAGAATATTATTCTTGAATTGTCATTTAGTTTTTCATTGAAAATTATTTCTTTGTATAAAATACTAAGTGAGCAGAAAGAATATGTTTTGTCAAAACAATTACTAAGAAGTGCAACAA
>CAIQDX010000077.1 GCA_903870685.1 uncultured Chitinophagaceae bacterium
GCAATGTTGTTTTATTTTCAATACAAATTTTATACAACAAAATAATTTGAGTAGAAATTAATTTGTACAAATCTTTTTGTGATAAATGCATTTCTGTTCTGCCGAAATTTAGTTTGTCATCAAAACCGGGATGCGCACCAATGGCAACATTATGCTGCAAAGCCGCTTCCACCGTGCGTTTCATTGTTTCAGTATTTCCTGCATGAAAACTACAAGCAATGTTTGCGCTGCTGATGAAAGGCATCAGCGCCGCATCGGTTTGCAAACCTTCGCCCATATCACAATTCAAATCAATGCAGATCATATTTTTCAAAAAATATTTTTAAATGAAAGTTGCAGGCATTTTGTAACTGAATTAATTTTTGGTATTGATCGAACAAAATATCTTCTGCCTCTTGTTGTTGAATTATTTTGAACTGAATTTTTTCGTTTGGATTTAATTGTGCCAATTTAGAAATATCGGCAGAAATAACATGTGCGATTTTTGGATAACCGCCCGTAGTTTGATGATCGGCCATGAGAATAATTATTTGTCCATCGGGCAATAATTGAATTGTTCCTTTTGTTGCAGCTGTTGAAATTAATTGTTGATTGTTTTGTAATGATAAAATTTCGCTCTTCATTCTGTAACCCATCCTGTCACTTTGATTGGAAATAATAAATGAAGATGAACGCAATAATTTTTTTGCATCATCATTCAACCAATCATATTCTGATCCTTCAATAACCCTGATAATATTTTTATCGGTATAAAAATCTTTAGCAGATGCTTGCCAGGAAAGGATTTCACAATCTTTCTGTTTTAAAGCTGCGGTATAGTTTTTGGTGGAACGAAAATTAATTTCATCATGTTTTTTTAAACATCGTCCTTTAAAACCACCGGCAACAGCTTTACTATTTGTGCTGTAACTGTTTAACCAAAGCGGCAAATTAAATCCACCATGAACCGCGAGATAAATTCTTGAACCAATGATTGGTTTTTTGAATTGAAGCACACAGTTTTTTTCGATGATGATAGGAGTGTTTATGGGAATCGCAATATCATTGATCATCGCATTAAAATCGGCACCACAAATGGCAATAAGCGATTGTTGTTTAAATAAAATAACAGAAGCTGGAAAATGAAATTCAATCACTGCATCATTTAAATTATTTCCTACCAAAAGATTTGCCGTTTGTGCCGCAACAGTATCCATGACACCAGTGGGATTAATTCCGAGGTGTTGAGAACCATACCTTCCAAGGTCTTGAAAGCTATCTGCCATACCATGTTTAACGATGCGGATACTCACAAAAATTCTTTTAGTTTTTTAAATTCATCTAATTCGATCGGTACAAATTTTATTTCATCACCGGCTTCTGCAAAAACAGGATTTACTCTGTTTGCATCGAATAATTTGAAAGGCGTTTGTCCAACAATATTCCAGCCACCCGGCGAATCAAAAGGATAAATACCTGTTTGTTCTCCTGCAATACCAACACTTCCAGCATGCACTTTTATTCTTGGTTGTTTTTTTCTTGGTGTGATAATTTTTTCATCAACTGATCCCATGTAAGCAAAGCCTGGCAAGAAGCCTATCATATATACCCGGTAAATTTTCTTGCAGTGCAATTGAATAATTTCATCAACAGAAATATTTTTTTGTTGTGCCATTTCTTCGAGATCAATTCCCAACGACACATCATAACAAACAGGAATTTCTATTTTTTTTGTGGTTGGATTTATATTCCAATCACAATTCATCATTGCTTTTTCTATTTCATTTTTGATGAATGAAAATGCAGAAGAATTATTTTTTCGCACAGCGACCACATCATAAACAATCGTGATCGAACTGTAAGCCGGAATAATATCTTTTACAAAAAATAAATTTTGTTTTTGCAAATGATAAAAAAGCGCAATGATTTTTTGATTGATGGTTTCATCAATTATATCGCTCAATATAACCGTTAAAGCATGATCGCCAAGTGCAGATATTTTATATTTTTCTGGGGGATTCACATTCTCAAAGTACAATAATATTATTGCCTTTTTTAGTGGTGAAATGATTTTAAAATGAATAATTGCATCGAAACAAACATTGCTGTATTTTTGCCGTCCGAATTTTTCGACTCCTTAGCTCAGCTGGTTAGAGCTACTGACTCTTAATCAGTAGGTCCAGGGTTCGAGTCCCTGAGGGGTCACTTTTAAGCTCTCAAGCACTATTAAAACCCTTTAAAATGCAAGTTTTAGAGGGTTTTTTAGTTAGTATCATATCAAAATATATGAAACTCTGTCAATCCATTCGGTGAACAATTCGGTTAACAACATTCTTAATATTTTTGTTAACCGAATTAATTAAAAACTATTGTTCCTGTTAGCTTTCAGCATTTGCAAGTATAATTTCAATTATATGTAATGAGCCCTAAAAATCTTATTATGAACAACAATTCTTTATCGATCCTTTTCTGGGTTCTCACAAGTCGCAAAAAAAATGATATTGCGCCAATCTATTGCCGTATTACTTACAACAATGAGCGTGTTGAAATTAATACTTCAAAATCAGTTGACCCTAATCTTTGGGATAGTAAAGCACAAAAAGCAATAGGTAAAACAGAAACAATTAAAGACATCAACTTTCATCTTGATTCAATTAAAGGATCAATAAATAAACATTATAGTTTATTAGCAGCTTCAGATAAATCTA
>CAIQDX010000078.1 GCA_903870685.1 uncultured Chitinophagaceae bacterium
GACACAAAACCCGTATTTGGTGTGCGTGATGGAGTTTTTACCTATGAAAAACTTATTTTATGAAAAGCAAGATCATTTTAGCTGTGCTTTCAATTTTAGCATCAACTATCGCAAAGTCTCAGTTCTATGTTGCAAATAAAGAAACTATTAAAGTAACTGTGAAGGGCGATTTGTTTGTTGCTGAAGATTTGATCAATAATGGCAACATCACTGATCTTACCATTGGTGGAAACAATCTTCAAACTGTTAGCGGTACAGGTACGATCAATACGCTTACGGTAAATAAAAAAGCTGGAATTGTAACCGGAATTGGCGGCATGCAAACGATCACTAATATGCTTACACCAACTGCCGGAACTTTTGTTGCAGGAGGTTATGTGACTTTGCAAAGCGATAATAACGCTACTGCTTACGGAACTTCGGGCAATGCTACAATTACAGGTTTGAATATTCAACATTATTTAAGCTCTAATCAAAGAGGGTGGCGTTTAATTGGAAGTCCTTTTAAAACTGATGTATCATTAGATTTTTTATCAAATGCCAGTAATATAGACATCACTTATGATGGAACAACAAATGCATATGGTGGTGCTTCAACTGCTTCTGCCAATACGTATGTTCCTGCAACAGAAAGTTGGTCACCTATAAATTTAGGAGGTGCATGGGCGCAAAATAGTGCGATTGCTTTATTTATACGTGGTACAAAAGGAGAAGGTATTCCGGGAACTGGTCCGGGATGGGTATCAGGATCAGATTATATAGGAGGAACTAATTATCCATCATTTGTAACATTAAGCGGAAGAGGAACATTAAATGTTAGTGATGCAACTTTTGCAGTAATACCAAGCAGGAATAATATTATATCTAATCCATTTGCAGCACCTATAAGTTTAAATGCTGTTCTTGCTGATAATGCAGTAGGATTTTCTAATGTTATAGGATATTATTCGGCAGTTAAAGGTGCATCTGATGTAAGAAAGAATGCAGGTGGTTATGAAAATGAACTGCCTTCTGCAAATGATATTTTTATTCCTCCAATGGGATCTTTTGTAATTAACTCAATAACCGGAACCAGTTTTAAAGTGAGAGCAAGTGCGATCAATACATCAGAAATACCTACGCCGAATGTATTGGGGATTACAAATGGCAGTAATATATCTTTTGTTATCATTGGCAGCGACAGTGTTTATTATGACAAGTTAACTATTCGTTTTGATGCAAACGCATCATCTGCTGCCGGAGATAAATATGATTTCCTTAAAATGCAAAATACAAACTTTGATTTGTACAGTATTGGCAGCGATTATCAAATGTTGTCATATGATAATCGTAATGTAAGCGATAGCGGACAAATCATTCCATTGGGTGTTAGAAGCACTATGCAAAAGAATTTCAATTTCAACTTTACTAATGATCTTGGGGTACGTGTAATACTAAATGACAAACTTTTAAATAAACAAACAGATGTTACCGCAGGAAATAATTACAATTTCGCAGTTACAGCCGATACTTTAACACAAGGCGATAATAGATTCGAATTAATTATAAATCCTAAAACACTGATTCCGGTTATACCTCCTGCATTTAAAATCAATATTTACCCTAACCCTTCTACTGATTTTGTTTATGTAGAATTACCTCCGGGAAATGATACTTACAATATAAGTTTGACAGATGCTTATGGCAGAGTATCACAATCTGTTACATCAAGTCAGAGCCTTGTAAAATTGCCAGTGAAGCTTCTTAGTAACGGAGTCTATTTCCTTAAAGTGGATAATGGCAAGATTAATATAATGACCAAATCAATCATTAAAGAATAAGCAAATTGATTATAAAAAAAACCTCAGATATTTATAATCTGAGGTTTTTTTTATAAACATTCTTTTTTTAATAATTAACACTTATTAATTACAAATTTGGCATTACATTTTTGGTATACATTATGCTCAGGAGCTTGTAATAATGATTGCTAATACTCAAGTAATGATGTTGCTTCTTTGTCCTATGCTTAGTTATTACTCGTTTATGGGTAAATCCACATTAAGTCCACAACAATTCCACAAACTGGCACAAATTTGTGGAATTCTATATATTTAATATATAATTTCTTTACATTTGAAAGTAAGAAGACCAGAAGCTGACTACTTACAAATAACTATCAGTCTTATTACTAACCATATTTAATCAATCCAAGATGGCAAGATTTGAAAATGGCAATATCAGCGGCGCTATTGGTAATATTGTTTTTTATACGATGGACGGTAAAAATTATGTAAAAGCCAAGCCCGCAACAGGTAAACGAAAAAAGACCCAGCCCAGAAGTCCACAGGTACAATCATTCAGTGATGCAAGCATTTATGGGACTTCCGTAATCAATTGGCTCAAACCACATCTCGCATTTACATTTAAACGAATAACGTATAATGCATTTAGAAGTTGGTTGAATTTTTCTATCAGGCAACATCAAAGCGAGTCTACATGGCCATTATCTGTTGCGGGAACATTATTATATAATATTAACAGAGAATCGGAAATCAGAGATATATTATTGGTATTACCATCAATTACCTCCGATGAAACTGGAAATATCAGTATCCAGTTTCCATCCTTTATCCCGGTCAACCAAATCAAAGCGCCTAATGGAACTACTGAAGTGCAACTAAAGCTTATAGCTGTATCCAATCCTTTTTCGAATGCCGTAAAAATCTGTTCTGTGAAATCTGAGTTATACATTTTTTCTTATGATAAAAATATGCTGAGTGAGAACGAAATAATCATAGCAACCAATGCTAAAACAGGATATATGCTTTTTGTAATTATTGCCATCACATTTAAAGGTAGAAGAGGCGGAGCATCCATACTTATTACTGATACAAAATGGTTGCCGGCAGCTATTATGGCTGCAGGTAAATTATAAGAAAGTATCCTGATCTTTTCTGTAGAATTTTAGCGAAACTTATTTTCAAACACTAAAAATACTCTAATTGGTAACAACATATTATTTGAAGTATAGAAAATAAAAGTTTTTAGTATAGAATATTTTTTAGCGAAGTTTTATTTCATCAATGGCGCAGAGATTGAGCAAAAAAATTTGTTTTTATTGAGTCCATCATTTAAGGAAGCAAATGATAAAGAATGCAGGGTAAAATGTTTTTATTTTTTTAATACTAAGTAATTATTACATAGTTGTTATTTTCATTGAGCTTTTCACAATCAAAAATATTTTTCAAAGTGGTAATGATCATTATTTCTACTTGCAATAAAATCTACTTTGTAATTCACCAACAATGATACTTTTTGTGTAAATGTGTTTGCATAAAAGAAGATGCGTATCAAATTATTGTATTAACCCGATACGCATCTATACATACTACCTGTTTGTTTTATTCCATAACCATATAATTGAAATAGGGTGTTGCCTGATTATTTCCTTTAAAGTTTAAAACAAATGTTGTTGTTGTGGAAGTTACAAAATAAGTACATGCCTGTCCGGTTGAATTGGCGGCAGTAATGATCACAGTAGGCGCAATAGTAAATGTTTTATTAAATGTGATGGTCAAAACTGTATTAGTATTGTTTTGCGTTCCGGTAGTAGTTATTCTTCCTTTCATATCGGTAGAATTAGCAGCAATTGCAGCAGCAGTTATTCCATTTTGTGTAGTGACCCCAATAGTTGGTGCTGTTGTTTGACGGCTTCTGATATGTCCATCATTCAAATCAAGTATTGCCGTAGGTGCTGTTGTACCAATACCTACCTGACCGGAATTATTTACATATACTCTTTGATTACCTGCACCATCAGCTAAAATAATGGTATTACTTAATGCTGCTGTTAAACCTGTAACATTACTACCTAATATCGTGTTATTACTTCCGGTTGTAATGCCTAATCCGGTATTATAACCAATTGCTGTATTATTTGTACCTGTAGTGATATTAGACATTGCAGTATCGCCCATTACTGTATTATTTGCTCCTGTAGTATTTGCAACAAGTGCATTATTTCCGAATGCTGAATTGTTTGCACCGGATGAATTAAATAATGCATCATTACCAAAAGCAGAGTTGTTTGTTGCTGAACTATTATAAGGAAGTGAAGCATTTCCTAAAGCGGTATTGGTTGTACCTACAAATCCTGAACTAACACTATTACGTTTAAATACAAGATCAATATTATCGGTTGTACCAATAAAATTAGTACCCGCAGTTGTACTCGCATTTCCGGTTAAACCCCAGCCGGATAAACCTGATGAAAGTCTTGTCCATGATGGAGAGCCTGTTGTACCGGCATTATAGTAATAGCCTGTTCCACCGGTTAAAGAAGCATTTGTATTGTACACCATCAAACTTGTAGCCGGTAAAACAATTGTACTTGCGTCGCTCAAAGATGAAAGACTAACTCTTGGTATCAGAAGACCCTTTGAACTGCTTGATAGATCGAGTAAAGCAGAAGTATCAGGAGAAGTTGTTCCTATGCCAACTCTGCCAAAAGCATTCCAAGACAGAACAGATGTTGCAAGTGTACCAATACTTGTTCCGTGCCCTAATGACCATTTATCCTGTGCAGGATTAGAAATGAATCCGATAGTAGAACCTGAAGAACCCAATGCTAGATTATTAGATCCACTCACATGAGCATAAATTGATCCTGTAACGTCTAATAAACTTGAAGGAGTGGATGTACCAATACCAATATAACCGGCATTGGTAATTCTCATTCTTTCATTAAAGTAAGGAGTAGCAGATGTTCCTGTTGAAAAAATAATGGATTTGGATTGATTGGCATTGGCCACATACATATCCTGTCCGCTACCCAAAAAGCTTACATCATTAGCTCCACCAATATTATAAAGTGTTGGATAATTGAATTGAGAATTATTAATACCAATCCATACAAATCCGGTAGTATTATTTCCGTTATCAGCTGTGGCAGAATAACCACTTTGTGCATTTGTTCCTGTACTGGTATTTTGAATATTGTATTGTAAAAAGTCATTAATATTTCCTGTGGCATTTACAACAGTCTGATTTGTTGTACTTGCTGATTGAACATCCAATTGCGCTTGAGGGTTTGTATTATTAATGCCAGCATTTCCTGTAGAATCAATATACAATTTTTGGTTACCTGCACCATCAGCCAAAATGATTGTATTATTTAATCTGCTGGTAAGTCCGGTTACATTACTACCCAAAATGGTGTTGTTAGAACCGGTAGTGATGCCTAAAGCTGTATTATAACCGATAGCAGTATTGTTTGTACCAGTTGTATTATTTAAAAGAGAATTATAGCCAAAAGCTGTATTGCTTGCTCCTGTTGTATTTGCAAGGAGTGCACTATAGCCAAAGGCAGCATTGTATGCACCCGTAAGATTTGTAGATAGTGCATTATACCCAAATGCTGAATTGCCTGCAACAGTAGTATTTGCTCCAAGGGCATTATAACCAAAAGCTGCATTATATGCACCGCTTGTATTTGCATCAAGTGCACCTGCACCAAAAGCGGCATTAAATGCACCAGAAGTATTAACAGCAAGAGAATTATATCCAAAAGCTGCATTGTTGGCAGCAGTATTTACATTCAGTGAATTATAACCAAATGCAGAACTGTTAGTTGCTGTGGTATTATAAGGAAGCGAAGCGTTTCCAAAAGCTGTATTGTTTGCTCCCAGGAATCCTGAACTTACATTGTTACGTTTAAACACAAGATCAATATTATCATTCGTTCCTATAAAGTTTGTACCTGCAGCAGTACCCGAATTACCTGTTAATCCCCAGGTACTTCCATTGGCTGCGCCTGTTGTAGAGAATTTGGTCCAGCTTGGTGAACTATTTGTTCCTGAATTATAGTAATAACCGATTCCACCTGTTAAACCCGAATTGGTATTATACACCATTAAACTGGTTGCAGGTAAAACAATGGTACTTGCATCACTCAATGATGCGAGACTTACTCTAGGAATAAGAAGACCCTTTGAGCTGCTAGTCAAATCAAGTATGGCCGATGTGTCGGGTGCATTGGTTCCAATACCAATTCTGCCGGCATTTGTAATTCTCATCCTTTCGTTAAAATAAGGGCTTGCAGATTTACCGGTAGAAAAAATAATTGATTTTGATTGATTGGCATTTGCAATATACATATCTGATCCACTACCTAAAAAACTTACATCATTACCTACACCAATATTATAAGTAGTTGGATAATTGAAATTAGAATTATTGATACCCATCCATACGAATCCGGATGTTATGGTTCCATTATCGGCTGTAGCAGTATAACCGCTTTGAGCTTGTACGCCTGTACTTAGATTTTGAATACGATATTGGAATAAATCATTTACAGTTCCATAAACACCAACAGCATTTTTAGAAGTAGAGGAACCTGTTAAGATCTTAAATGTTTCAGGATTGGTAGCATCAAAAGTGGAAGCACCTATACCTAATCGCTTGTTTGTATTATCCCAATACAAATTAGTACTATCCTGACTCAATAATCCATTTGTTCCGGCAAATAATAAACCACCTTTTTTAAGAGTAGAGAATGTTGGGGCCAATGACCAAGTATTGGCACTTGCCAATAAACTATCTCTTAGTTTATTTCTGTTGGCTATTGTTGATAAGGTAAATGATGAATCACTAAATTTTAAATAACCACCTGTTTGCAAAGAATTGTTTCGTACATATGGTGAAAGCATCGAAGCAGTATCGCTTGCTACGATACCATTTGCATATTTTACTAAGCTCAATGGAGTTGTACGTGTTAATGCTCCGGTACTTGGATTACGTGTAACAACACTATCAATATTTGTTCCGCTTGGTAAGTTAAATAATGGAGATGCGTATGCACGATAATAATTGCTAAGCATAGCACTGGTATCACTGATGTTTACTTTACCGGTGATAGAAGGAATAGAATTAACATTCGCATAATGAGAAAGCATTGAAGCGGTATCACTATATTTTACTTTTAATGCTAATTGTGCTGCTTGATAAACACTATCATTAATAAGAGAAGAAATATTATTTCGATAATTAGAAAGCATTGCACTGGTATCGCTGATATTTACTTTACCGGTGATAGAAGGAATAGAATTAACATTCGCATAATGCGATAACATAGAAGCGGTATCGCTATACTTAACACTGGCACTTATTAATCCTGCCTGATAACTTGAATCAGCAATAAGAGAAGAAATATTGTTTCGATAATTAGAAAGCATAGCACTGGTATCGCTGATATTTACTTTTCCGGTGATAGAAGGAATAGAATTGACATTGGCATAATGCGATAACATAGAAGCGGTATCACTATACTTAACACTGGCACTTATTAATCCTGCCTGATAACTTGAATCAGCAATAAGAGAAGAAATATTGTTTCGATAATTAGAAAGCATAGCACTGGTATCACTGATGTTTACTTTACC
>CAIQDX010000079.1 GCA_903870685.1 uncultured Chitinophagaceae bacterium
AGCACAAAAAAGAAACAAAGTTGTTTTTCAAGTTGGCAGTCAGGGCATGAGTTCTTTGGGTAATGAAAATGCAAAAGAATTATTAGCTGCAGGTGCCATTGGTAAATTAAATTATGCCGAAGGTTTTTGGGCACGTAATTCTCCTTTTGGTGCATGGCAATATGATAGTCCTGCCGATGCGTCTGATAAAAATGTTGATTGGAAAACATTCCAACATAATTTATCTGATATGCCTTTTGATGCAAAACGTTTTTTCAGATGGCGTTGTTATAAAGATTATGGTACCGGTGTTTCGGGTGATTTATTTGTGCATTTATTTTCGAGTTTGCATTTCATTACTAATTCTGTTGGACCAAATAAAGTAATGGCAACAGGAGGATTGCGTTATTGGAAAGATGGAAGAGAAGTACCTGATATTTTATTGGGTATGTTTGATTACCCTGAAACGGTTGTGCATCCTGCATTTAATTTATCATTGCGTGTAAATTTTGTTGATGGCACCGCCGATAGTACTTATTTAAGATTAGTTGGTAACGAAGGTTCGATGAATGTTGAGTGGGATAAAGTAACACTCACAAAAAATAAATCTTATGCTGCTGTTGATGATCCTTTGTTGAAAACAAAATCAAATCAAGTTTCTAATTACGAAAGAAAAAAAATGTTGCCGCCTGATACAACTGTTTTTAAAGCTGAAGAAGGTTATAAAGGTGCACATTATGATCACTTTTCTCATTTCTTTAATTGCATTAAAACAGGCACTACATCTAATGAAGATGCATTGTTTGGTTATCGTGCAGCCGCACCGGCATTGCTTTGTAACGATAGCTACTTTAAAGAAAGAGCTATTAAATGGGATCCAATAAATCTTAAAATCATTTCTTAAAAAATAAATTATGAAAAAGAAATTTCTATTAATTGTTGCATGTACTTCTTTAACTTTTGCATTGTTATCATTTCAATCAAAACCAAAAGACAACACATTAACTGCTACAGAAAAAAAGGAAGGATGGAAATTATTATTTGACGGCAAAACAATGAATGGCTGGCGCATTTATCAAAATAAAACTGCAACAAGTTGGGAAGTTGCCAACGGCGAATTACATGCAAGAGGAAGTGTGACCGATAAAACAGATAAACGTTCCGATATCATAACAACAGATCAATATGATAATTTTGAATTGAGCATTGACTGGAAAATTTCTAAGGAAGGAAACAGTGGTATCATGTATCATGTGACTGAAGAATTTGATGCTGCTTATAAATCAGGTCCCGAATATCAATTAATAGATGATGAAGGTTTCCCTGAACATCTGGAAGATTGGCAAAAAACCGCTGCTGATTATGCGATGCATACAACTTCATCACGTCCAACAAAACCTGTTGGAGAATTTAATCATACAGTTATAAAAGTAAAAGGAAGTCACGTTGAACATTGGTTGAATGGTGTTAAAGTTGTTGAGTTTGAAGCATGGACACCCGAATGGTATGCATTAAAAGCAAAAGGAAAATGGAAAGATGCACCCGGTTATGGTTTAGCAAAAAAAGGATATATCGCTTTGCAAGATCACGGTAGCGAAGTGACGTTCAAAAATATTAAGCTTAGAAAATTATAGAATACCCAATACAAAAAAGATCGACAAGTTTTAATTGAAAGCTTGTCGATCTTTTATTTAATAACTGCTATCAGGCACATTAATAAAATTTTCATGGCCATCATTATACAACTTCCCTGTTTTAATGATAGTTATATTTTTAAAATTTTGATCCGATCGTAACCCTTGTCCATAAAGGATTTGACGTGGGTCGTGCTGACTTAATTTCACCGGTTTATCAGTAGAAAAAGTTTCGGCATTTTGATCCCACCACAATTCATTACACCAAAGTGTATCTTTTTTTATATTGAAAACAATAACACTGTCGCTTAAAAAAACCTTACGCTCATATTCTTTATACCAGCCGTGTTTGGCAAATAATTGGCTTTCAACATTAGCAACACTATCATAAAAATCAACATGCAAAGTATTTGGGAATTCTACTCTTGGTGTATCAAATAAATAGCGCAACATAAATGGCGCTTTTAGATCCGCTTTTAATATTCCACCGGTGCTTAATAAACTTTCAATATTTTTTCCTTCCTCAATGCCGTCTTTTTTTTGCCTAATGCCTGCACTTGTTTGATATCATTTTCGCATGAAACAATCATCATGCAAAATAAAATTGCAG
>CAIQDX010000080.1 GCA_903870685.1 uncultured Chitinophagaceae bacterium
CTGCTGATGCAGTTGACGATTTGCCATTCTAAAAAAGTTTAAAAGGTTTAAGAAGTTTAAAGAGTTTAAAAAGTTAGAACACAACCTTAAACCTCTTAAACCTTTCAAACTTCTTAAACCTTCTTCATGCAAAAAGAAATTATTCTAAAACTCAAGCCTGCCGAGGCTTTTGATAATTCTGCCATTCGCGGTTATTTAGCTAAATCATTAGGCTCAAGCAAAAATTCTATCACAGGATTTTATAAACTCAAACAATCTATTGATGCAAGAAGCAGGCAACAGGTTTGGATTAATCTTACTTTAAAAACTTTTATCAACGAACCATTTCATCAAAGAGAAATTGAAAGAATTTCTTTTAAAAATGTTACTCATTCCAATAAAAAAATAATTATTGTTGGTGCTGGTCCGGCCGGATTATTTGCTGCACTTAGTTTTTTAGAACATGGTATTCAACCTATTATTTTAGAAAGAGGAAAAGATGTACGTTCTCGCCGAAGAGATCTGGCAACATTGAATAAAGATGGCATCATTAATCCCGAAAGTAATTATTGTTTTGGCGAAGGTGGTGCAGGAACTTACAGCGATGGAAAATTGTATACACGAAGTTCTAAACGAGGCGATATTAATCGCATCTTAAATTTATTTGTTCAGTTTGGTGCCGAAGAAAAAATTTTATACGAAGCCCATCCGCATATCGGCACCAATAAATTACCACATATTATTACGGCAATGCGGGAAATAATTATTGATTGCGGTGGCAAATTTTTATTCGAAAAAAAAGTAACTGATTTTATTATTGAGAATGATGAATTGAAAGGTGTAAAAACTTTTGATGGCAATTCATTTTTTGCTGATGCAGTTATTTTAGCAACCGGGCATTCGGCCAGAGACATTTTTGAGTTGCTGCACCAAAAAAATATTTTGATCGAAGCAAAGCCTTTTGCACTGGGCGTTAGAGTAGAACATCCGCAGACATTAATTGATTCTATTCAATATCATTGCGCATTTCGTGACGAAAATTTACCGCCATCATCTTACAGTTTAGTTGAACAGGTTAATGAAAGAGGTGTGTTTAGTTTTTGTATGTGCCCCGGCGGAATAATTGCTCCTGCAGCAACACAACCAAATGAATTAGTTGTGAATGGTTGGAGTCCTTCAAAAAGAAATAACCCTTTTGCAAATAGTGGAATGGTTGTTACTGTTGAATTAAAAGATGCAGTTGAATATTTTAAAAAAGAAAAACTAAAAACTAAAAATACAGAAATCGATTCACCATTAACATTAATGAATTTTCAAAAAATAATTGAACAAAAATCTTTCAATGCCGGTGGTGGAAAATTTGTTGCACCTACACAGCGAATGGTTGATTTCAGCAATAATAAATTTTCTTCTTCCTTACCTGAATGCAGTTATTTGCCAGGAATTATTTCGAGCGATCTAAAAAATGTATTGCCATCATTCATTCACAAAAGTTTACAAGAAGGTTTTAAAATATTTGGTAAAAAAATGAATGGCTATTTCAGTAACGATGCCCTTGTTGTTGCAACCGAAAGTCGAACTTCATCACCGGTTCGTATTCCAAGAAATGCTATCACTTTAGAGCATCCGCAAATAAAAAATTTATATCCATGTGGTGAAGGTGCCGGTTATGCCGGCGGAATTGTTAGCGCAGCTATGGATGGAGAAAGGGTGGCAAATATCATTACTCAAAAAATCAAAACCTTATAATCTGCTTAATTATAATACCATTTATGAAAAAAGGTCATCTCATTTTGTGTTTGAAATGTTTTTTTACGTAAACTGCAATATATTGCAGCCACCTCCTTGTAATATTTGTTTATTTGACATTACTAACCATTTAATTCTTATAGATTCATTTGAACGAATATGAATTTTGATAAGAATTATTAATTGCAAAATAAGATGAGTAAAATTCTGGAATTACAACAACTGCGAAAATATTATGCTACACAAAAAGCTGTAGATGATATTAGTTTCAACATAACGAAAGGCAGCATTTTTGGTTTATTAGGACCAAACGGTGCCGGTAAAACAACTTTGTTGCGAATGATCACCGGTATTTTTTATCCTGATAGCGGCGAAATTATTTTGGACGGAAAAAAGTTTGATCCGATAAACGATATCGTGAAAATCGGTTACATGCCAGAAGAACGCGGTTTGTATAAAAAAATGAAAATTGGTGAACAAGCTTTATACTTAGCGCAATTAAAAGGGTTGAGCCGAAGTGAGGCCATGGAGAAAATAAAATTTTGGTTTTCACGATTGGAAATGGAAAGTTGGTGGAATAAAAAAGTTGAAGATCTGAGTAAAGGAATGAGTCAGAAATTACAATTTGTGATCACCGTTTTACACGAACCTAAATTAATTATTTTGGACGAACCCTTCAGCGGATTAGATCCCGTTAACGCCAATTTAATCAAAGATGAAATTTATGGTTTGGCACAAAGAGGCAGCACCGTTATTTTCAGCACACATCGCATGGAGCA
Organism: uncultured Chitinophagaceae bacterium; assembly: GCA_903870685.1. Classification (GTDB taxonomy): domain Bacteria; phylum Bacteroidota; class Bacteroidia; order Chitinophagales; family Chitinophagaceae; genus CAIQDX01. The sequence continues at coordinate 2,508 of CAIQDX010000080.1, forward strand.
GGTGGAAGAAATTTGTGATCATATTGTGTTGATGAATTTAGGAAAGAAAATTTTAGATGGAACTGTTGCAGATGTTAAACAACAATTCAAAGAAAATAAATTCAGTATTAAACTGCACGAAATACCTGCACTTACAACTAATGAATCTTTTGAAATTGTTGATCAGAAAGCAAATGCTTTTACTGTAAAAATAAAAGAGGGTTTCAGAAGTAATGATGTGCTGCAATTTTTTCTGCAACAAAATGTTACGGTTGAAGGTTTCAACGAAATCCTTCCTTCTTTAAATGATATTTTTATTCAGTTGGTTGAAGGAACAAAATCGGTGTCGAGAGCTTTTCAACCAATTCAATCCTAATTTAAAAAATCATTACAAACCGTTTGTATGAATAAAATATTTCTGGTTGCAAGAAGAGAATTTCTAAGTCGTGTGCAGAAAAAAACATTTTTGCTAACAACCATTTTATTGCCTTTGATCATATTTGTTTTTTATGCTTTGATCATTTATTTCTCTGTAAAGACAAACGATAATTTACACATTGCAGTTGCAGATGAGGCCAATATTTTAAATGGAAAAATAAATTCGAGAGATGATATATCTTTTGATATTATAAAAAATGAATCCCTTGAATCATTAAACAAGTCATTGGAACAAAAAAAATATGATGGCTATATTTTTATTCCATCCACATATAATTTAATGGGCAAAGATTCTTTGCAATTAAAATCAAACAAAGCCATTGGTATCATTACCAGAGAAAAAATTCAAAAAAGTTTTGATGATGTGCTGGAAGAAAAAAGATTATTGTCGCTCAATATTTCAAAAGCGCAATTAGACAGTATTCAACACAGTAATAACCGAATACAATTCGCAACTATCAGCGGTAAATCGGATGATAATACCAAAGCAGGAATCAGTTATGCAGTTGGTTATATCTCCGGCTTTTTAATTTATATCATTCTATTTATTTACGGCACCATGGTAATGCGTGGCGTGATGGAAGAAAAAATGAATCGAATTGCAGAAGTAATTGTTAGTAGTGTTAAACCATTTCAGTTAATGATGGGAAAAATTACGGGCATTGGTGCAGTTGGTTTAGTGCAATTTATTATTTGGATCGTTTTAGTTTTTGGATTGCAATTATTATTACCATTATTATTTCCTGATCTCTTACATCAAATGCAGGGACAACCAATTCAACCCGCTGGAATACAGGCTGCACAAGCCGCGCAGCAATTAAAGGCAAATGGCGGGATGAATGAATTGATGAACAGTCTGCACCAAATTAATTTTACTCTCATCATTGGATGTTTTATATTTTATTTCCTGGGTGGGTATTTATTATACTCATCATTATTTGCTGCAGTTGGAAGTGCAGTAAACGAAGATCCGCAAGATGCACAGAGTTTATTATTGCCTATTACCATGCCAATTATTTTTGCAATTGTTATCATGACCAAAGCAGTTAACGAACCAAACAGCGGCTTGGCAGTATTTGGAAGTTTATTTCCATTAACATCACCAATTGTAATGATGGCAAGGATTGCGCATGGTATTCCTGAGGGTGTAACCTTATGGGAATTATTATTGAGTATGGCTTTATTGATTGGTGGATTTATGGGCACCACTTGGGTTGCTGGGAAAATTTACAGAACAGCCATTTTAATGTATGGTAAAAAAATAACATGGAAAGAAATGTGGAAATGGGCGGTGAGGAAAAGTTAAATCAAAAATGTGCAAATATGCAGATGTGCAAATGAAATAATTCGAGTATTTGCACATTTACAGATTTGCACATTTGCAATTCACAAAATCATTCCAAATGTCTTTCACCACTTCGGAAGCAGGTTTTATTTCTTTAATTAATGCACTTACCTGCCCGATTTCTAATTCACCGTTTTCTACATCGCCTTCAAACATTCCTTTTTTTGCACGGCCTCTTCCTAATAATATTTTTAATTGTTCTTCATCATCGCCACGCAATTCTGCTTGCTTCACTTCATCAAAAAAATGATTTTTTAATAACCGAACAGGTACTATTTTTTTCAAACTCAATAATGTATCGCCTTCTTTTGCATTGACCACTGCTTCCTTAAAACTCAAGTGCGACGAGGCTTCCGGCGTACAAACAAATCTGCTTCCAATCTGAACACCATCAGCACCAAGAATCATTACTGCCAACATTTGTCGGCCTGTTGCAATACCGCCTGCAGCAATCACTGGAATTTTTACAGCATCTCTCACCGCAGGCATTAAAACCAATGTTGTTGTTTCTTCTCTACCATTATGTCCGCCTGCTTCAAATCCTTCGGCAACAATTGCATCAACACCTGCAGCTTCTGCTTTTTGTGCAAACAAACTGCTACTAACAACATGCACAACTTTAATTCCGTTTTGTTTTAAAATGGTTGTCCATGTTTTTGGATTACCTGCACTTGTAAAAACTATTGGAACTTTATAATCAATAATTGTTTGAACATGTTTATCAATATCGGGATATAATAAAGGAAGATTAACGCCAAAAGGCTTATCTGTTGCGACTTTGCACTTGATGATATGTTCTTTCAACACATCGGGATACATACTACCGGCACCAATCAATCCCAATCCACCGGCATTACTAACAGCACTTGCTAATTTCCATCCACTTGCCCAAATCATTCCTGCTTGAATGATGGGATAATTAATGTTGAAGAGTTGTGTGATGCGATTTGTCATGATGTGCAGATTTGTAAATGTGGAAATATGCAAATTAAGAAATGCTTTTCATTTGCATATCTGCATATTCACTCATTTGCACATTTTCATTTATCCAAAATCAATCTCTGTATTATCGCCAATATTTAAACTACGGCTTAATCCTTTGACAGAAGCATCGCTTCCAATTAAAGAATTATCTAAAACCACTTCGTATAAAGTTGTGTACGAACCAATGATGCTGTCGCGAACAATAGAATGTTTAATAGAAGTATTGGCACCAATGGCAACATGCGGACCAATAATAGAATTAGAAATATCACAACCTGCCGCAATACTTACCGGCGGAACGATGATGGTGTCTTTAAAATTATGTTCTTCAGAAATATTGCCACCAAATTTTTTTAAAAGCGTTGCATTACTTTCTAATAAAGTTTCTTTCTTACCGCAATCGAACCAATGTTTTACTTTGAATGATTTGAATTTTGCACCACGTGCAATCATACAATCCAATGCATCAGTTAAATTATATTCACCTTGCGTTGTAATATTTTGTGCAAATAAATGCTGCAGGCATTCGAATAAAAAATTTGTTTCTTTTATTTTATACAAACCAACTAACGCCATATTGCTTTTTGGAATGGCAGGCTTTTCAACTACGTGTTCTATAAAACCATCATCACCAATATTAGCTACACCAAAATTGCGAGGATCATCTACTTTTTTAATTCCTAACATACTGTAAGGACTATCCATCACTTCCTTCACATCGTATTCGCAAATAGTATCGCCAAGCGTAACAAACACTTCGTCATCACCAACAATATTCTTTGCTAATTCAATCGCATGGCCTGTACCTTGACGTTCGTTTTGATAAACAAAATGAGTAATTAAATTGGGATACGTTTGAGTAACGTATTCCTGAATTTTTTCTCCCAAATAACCAACAATAAAAATAAATTCGTTGATGCCCGCTTCGTGTAACTGATCTACAATAAAACTTAAAATAGTTTTACCGGCTATAGGAATCAAAGCTTTGGGTTGCGTATATGTATGTGGCCTGAGTTTGGTACCAGCTCCGGCTACAGGAATAATTGCTTTCATTAAGGGGTTTATTTTGATGAATTCAAAAACACTTCATCTGCTTTTTCTAACAATGTGTCGTTTTTACACATTGTTAGAAAACGTGAAAGTAATAAAAAGTTTTTTATTCAGGTATTACTATTCATTTAAGTGTAAAACATCTTTTTGCAAAAAGCGGATTGCTGCTTTTGAACAACTATTTTTGCGGCAAATTATTAATCGATAATATCATTCATTTTATAAATAGTTGCACATGCAAAGAGATACATTGGTTTTTGACTTGATCAAACAAGAATTAGAAAGACAAAGAAGAGGTATTGAATTAATTGCTTCAGAAAATTTCACATCACTGCAAGTGATGCAGGCAATGGGAAATGTAATGACAAATAAATATGCAGAAGGTTATCCGGGAAGAAGATATTACGGTGGTTGCGAAATAGTTGATCAAACCGAACAATTAGCCATCGATCGTTTAAAACAAATATTCAATATCGAATATGCAAATGTGCAACCGCATAGTGGTGCACAAGCAAATGCTGCATTGATGTTATCAATTCTGCAACCTGGCGATGCCATACTGGGATTGGATTTGAGCATGGGTGGACATTTAACACATGGTAGCGCTGTTAACTTCAGCGGTAAATTATATAAACCACATTTTTATACTGTAACAAGAGAAGAAGGATTGATTGATTATGAAATGTTAGAATCGAAAGCTAGAGAAGTAAAACCAAAATTAATTATATGCGGAGCAAGTGCTTACAGTCGTGATATTGATTATAAAAGAATAAGAACTGTTGCTGATGAAGTAGGTGCTTTTGTAATGGCAGATATTGCACATCCTGCCGGATTAATTGCAAAAGGATTATTGAGTTCTCCATTCGAACATTGTCAGTTTGTAACATCAACCACACATAAAACTTTACGAGGTCCACGTGGTGGCGTAATAATGATGGGGAAAGATTTTGAAAATCCATTTGGATTAAAAGATGTGAAAGGAAATATTCGCATGATGAGTAATTTGATTGATATGGCTGTGTTTCCAGGCACACAGGGCGGTCCATTGGAACATGTGATTGCTGCAAAAGCTATTGCCTTCGGCGAAATTTTAACTGATGAATATACAGTTTATGCAAAGCAAGTTCAAAGCAATGCACAAGCCATGGCCAAAGCATTTGTTAGCAGAGGTTATAAAATAATTAGTGATGGAACTGATAATCATTTAATGTTGATCGATCTCAGAAATAAAAATATCAGTGGTAAAAAAGCAGAACAGGTTTTAGGTCATGCTGATATTACTGCCAATAAAAATATGGTACCTTACGATGATAAAAGTGCATTTGTAACTTCAGGTATTCGTTTCGGTGTACCGGCAATTACAACAAGAGGAATGAATGAAGCACATATGGAATTTGTGGTGAATGCTGTTGATACTGTTTTGATGAATGCTGATGATGCCAATACTTTATCAAAAGTAAAAACAGAAGTGAATGAGTTTATGAGTCAGTTTATTTTATATCCTGAATTTGGATAGTACCAAGTTTAATGAGTTTAAAAGGTTTAAGAAGTTCAAAGTTGTCGCCGCTAACCTATTAAACCTATTAAACCTTTTAAACTTCTTAAACCTTTTTTATGATACAAAGAATTCAAACTATTTGGTTATTAATTGCAAGTGCATTGGGATTTGTTTCTTTACAAACTTCATTCTTTAGTGGTCACAGAATTAGTGATGCTGCCAAAGAAATGGTTTTTGTTAACGCTCGATACAATCTTTTTTTAAACGTTGCAACCATTGCTGTTGCATTGATTGCACTGATTGCCATTTTTATGTTCAAGAATAGAAAATTGCAATTAAGGATGACAATCATTGCCGTAGTATTATCAATCGGAACAATTGCATTATATTTTTGGCAGAAGCAAAGCTTTATTCCAGAAGAAACCAGTATAACTCTTACTGCCATTATACCTGCTGCAATTCCTGTTCTATTAATTTTAGCAGCAAGACATATTTGGAAAGATGAAAAATTAGTAAAAAGTGTGGATAGACTTAGATAAGTTTTTTTTTAAAATTAATCTTCTTTCTTTTTACTTATAATAAATAATCCGGTTATTAAAGAAGCAAGAATAAATCCTAAACCGGTAGAAAGCAGTTTCGATAATTTATTTTTCTTCAAAGGCATTTCGGGCGAATCAACAATTTGTACAGTTGGTGTTTCCTGAATTAATGCTGTTTTGCTTATCTCTAAATTTTTTACGATCTCCGAATAAATAATTCCCTGCATTGTTTTATCTCTCGAAGATATTTCTGCAGAAACTGATGATGAAGAATAAGCAGGATTACCATCCAATAACATTAAGTTGGCATCTGCTGCCGAATAAGTTTTTCTGTTCAACAATATTCCTAAACTATCTGCTCTTCTTTCCAATCTGTCAACATTACCACGCAGTCTTCTTGTTTTTGTTTCTACATAAAAATCGGTAGCGAATTTTAAAATTCTTTCACTGAAAAGCTGACTGAATCTTTCATCTCTTGTTGTGATTAGTATTTCGAAGAAACCTAATTTTTTATCGGGTTTAGAAATCGATAATTCTTCTTCGGCAATTTGCTTGGTAATAATTTGCAACAAACTATCTTCTAATCTTGAAAATTGTTTTTGATTGGCATTGAAATTAATTTCTTTGGCAACTTTAGAACTGTTCTTCCACTTTTCTTTCCATCCATAAATGGTTGCATATTGATCGGCTAATGAAGAAGAACCTGAATCATTATAAGCACTCAATAAAGTTTTTTTAATGAGAGAATAACTTTTTAATAATTCTAAAACATTATCTCCCGCTAATACCCCATTACTTCCTGCTAAGCCACCAATATCAAATCCAAATTGTCCTGAAAGTGCTGATGCCAATGAACCTCCACCAGCTTTAGATTCTTCTACAACGAATGTAAGTCTTGCTGTATAAGTGTTTGGACGCATCAATACAAAGGATAAAGAAATCAATCCACCTATCAATCCTGCAAATAATAAAATGCGCCAGAATTGTAAAGCATAAACAAAATCATTTATCCATTTTTGAAAAAGTTTTTTAAAAGAAAAATCTTCTTCTTCCGGATATTTTGAATTTGTGTTTTGATTGATTGTATTTTCCTGCATGAATAACGATGAATTATTTTTATAAATGTAAAATACTGGCTAGACTTACTAAAGCTGTCAATATTGTTGTAATGGCTGAGATCTCAACAATTGAAAGTCCTTTTCTTTCGGTACTGCTCTTTTCCGGAACAGTAATTTTACTGCCCGGCAATACTGTTGGATAGTTTCTGAAAAATAAGAAATGACGTATTTTTTTGCTGATGCCATTGCTGTATTGGATATATGCTTTTTGCAAATTTCCTTTATCAGTAACACCACCTACATGATAAATGTAAGAACGTAAATTACCCGGTTCGTAACTTAAAATTTGCGGATTAAATACAGCGCCCTTTACTTCTACAAAAGGTTCATTTCTCGGAATGTAAATACTGTCATCGGGTTGCAATAAAAACTTTTCATTTTGTTTCGATGCTTCCGACAAAAGATTGGTACCAACACGTAGGCCTTTCCTGAATACCTGCACATCTCCCATCGAAGCATAAGGTGTAATGCCACCGGCTCTTTTAATCACTTCCTGTACCGTTTCATTTCTTCGTTCTAAAGTATAATCACCTGCATATAAAACTTCACCTCTGATCTGTATATTCCCTAAAGGATGATAGTTTAATAACCGCGGCACAAAAACATAATCCAATGGCTGCAATAAAGTTTTATTTTTTTGTTGATCTAAATCTGTGTTTACATCAACTGTAATTACATCAATTAATTTGTTGGTTAAAGTATCTGCTGTATTTTTTTCTAATCTTGAAATTTCAATTTTATGATTGGCAGCATCATTTGTAAATCCACCTGCCATTAAAATAATATCCTCTAATGCTATTCCTTTTCGATATTGAAAAGATCCAGGAGTTCGTACCGAACCTGCGACAGTAATTATAGGAACATCCTGCAAACTATCTTTTGCTAAAATAAAAACAGAATCTTCTTTCAGTAAAAAAATATCTGACTCGTTGCCTGATAATATTTCTTTTGTATTAAATGAAATTAATTCTCTTTCTGAATCAATTTTTTTGCGTTTGATATAGCCTCTGTTTACAAAAGCATCTTCTCTTAATCCATCTGCTTTTTTAATTAATTGAGATAATGACAAATGATCTGTAAGTTCATAATTCCCCGGACGATATACCGCACCCGATAAAATAATTCTGTTCGAATAACGAGGCAATATTTTTTCAAAGAAAACAGAATCTGCATTATGAGGAATATAAAAACTAAAATCGTTTGAAGAAATGTCTCTGATCTTTTTTTCTTTATCACTTATTTGAACAATCTTAGCAATATCCTTAGTGGCACTATCACCAAACCCGCCACCATAGCGGATCAGATCGGTTAATGTTTCTTTCTCCTGCAATTCATAAATGGCAGGACGTTTTATCTGGCCGCTTAAATAAACTCTTTTTTCATACACAGGGAAACGAATCACATCTTGGTCTTCCAATCGAATTTCTTTATCGAGAATTCCTTTTTGAAGGAAAGAATAAAAATCAATTGATTCTACAACTTTATTATTTCTAATCAATTCAATTTTTCTTAATGATCCGTTTTGCGCAGGTCCGCCGCAGAGATACAATACATTAAAAAAACTTGCCAATGAAGAAATAACAAAATTACCCGGACGAGCAGCTTCACCAATAACAGAAACGCGAATAGATTTTACATTACTTAAATTAATGAACAAATTTGTTTTACCTGAACTGAGTGCAGGATAAACACTCTTCATTTTATATTTTATGCGCTGTGTTGCTTGTTCAATTGTTAATCCATTTAGATTTACTATTCCTGCATAAGGAATTTGAATATTTCCTTCAGGAGAAATTTTTGTTGAAAGTGTTGTTTCATTTAATCCGGTTAAAGAAATACTTATTTCATCATCTGATCCTAACACATAATTTTTTGGAGTAGCAATTCGAATATTAGGTTCGAACTCATTTCCAGGGTTACTGAAAAAATCAAAACCATATTGGTTTGTTTGTCTTTTTAAACTTGGAACTTCAATCACCCAAGTGCTATCTCTTAAAAATCCAGCAGTATCCTTAATTAAATTTTGTGTAGTGAATTTGCTTTTCGAACCGGTTTGTAATTGAATCAATCTCTTTTTAAAACTATTTACTTGCGTTGGGTTCAAACCCTTTTGTACCAACATGTTCATGGCTTGAGTTTCCGATACGCCTGATGTTTGAAACTGTTGCCATATCTGCATGATTTGCTGATCGGACATTTGATCCACTTTCATGGAAGAAAAGCCTGATGTATTTATTTGCTGTGCCATCACAAACTGGGACAGTAACAGAAAAATTGTACAAACAAAAAGTTGCGTATGCTTTTTAAATAAATAGAATTTCATTACCAACGGATGATTAAACAAATATCGAAAATATTTTAGTAACGTTTTAATTATACATATATAAAACGTGTGTAAATATAACCTTATTAAACGAAAATTACAGACCGTAACTGAATCCGATGCCGGAACTAAGTGTTGTAGTTGTTGATATACTGATTTTATTATTTTCTTTAGCAGATCTGAAATAAGCATTCAAATAAAGATTGTGAATCCATTGATAAGAAAAATTTATAAATATTTCTTGTTGAGAATATTGATAGTTGAATAAAAATGGTGTTACATAAGAAGGCGTTGTTAATCCCTGATTATATTGTTGATCAAGCGTGCCGGGGCCACCTTTGCGAATATATTGATAACTCACAAAACATTTCAATTTTGCAATAGGCGTATATTTTGCA
>CAIQDX010000081.1 GCA_903870685.1 uncultured Chitinophagaceae bacterium
CCGAGATCTACACCAGGACGTACACTCTTTCCCTACACGACGCTCTTCCGATCTGAAACAACATTTGTATTTCTTGTATTTAATGTTGCATAGTATTCTACTTTCTCTGCATTACTATCCATGCGAAAAGTATTGGCCACCCATTTGCAGGAAGGAAACTGTTGAAATATTTGATTAGCAGAATCTGTTGCATGACTCACATAATTATTCTTGCTCGCATTTTCATGTACAGAAGATGAAACAGGAATATCTAACAAAGTATTTGCCGCCCAAATATTTCCCATCACTACATTACAATACTTCACTAAATAAGGCATTACATCTTTCGGTGCTTTGCCATATTTCCATAACAATGAACGATAATTTAAATCAACTGAAATAGTAATATTTTTTTTCGATGCTGCTTCTAGTGCTTCTTTACAAAGTGCAGCAGCTGATTCACTTACTGCAGGTGCAATGGCACTAAAATGAAACCATGAAACATCTTGTAAAATTTTATCCCAATCAACAACACCTGTTTTTAAAGTTGAGAAAGAAGAATATTTTCTGTCGAAAACATTTTCTTCACTTTTCATATCTGCACCTTCTTTCAAATAATATAATCCAATTCTTTCACCACTATAAATTATTGGTGATGTATCAATATGTTTTTGTTCGAGATATGCTTTAATGTCTTTCGAAATAATATTATCGGGTAATGATGTACAATATTTTACGGGAATATCCCAATTAGCCAAAGCCGTAGCCACATTGAGTTCTGCGCCGCCAACAAATACCGGCATATGATTGGTGCGCAACCACTCACCTGCATTTGCAGGTGGTAATCGCAACAATAATTCACCAAAACATAAAACTTTACTCATGTTATTTTAATTCTGTAATTGGTGCCGGATCCATATCAGAAAATACTTGATTCTCTCCTGCCATTCCCCAAATAAATGCATAGTTTGATGTACCACATCCACAATGAATGCTCCATGATGGAGATATTACAGCTTCATGATTTTTCATCACCAAATGTCTTGTTTGCTGCGGTTCTCCCATGAAATGAAAAACTCTTTGTTGTTCATTCAAGTCGAAATAAAAATATACCTCTGTTCTTCTTGTATGAGTATGTGGCGGAACAGAATTCCAAACACTACCAGTATTCAAAACGGTTAATCCCATAACCAACTGACAACTTTGAATTCCGTCTAAATGAATGTATTTATAAATAGTTCTTTGATTAGAAGTTTCAACAGCACCCAAAGCAACAGGTGATGCTTCTTCTTTTTTCATTTTTTTATTTGGATACGAATGATGTGCAGGTGCTGATAATAAAAAAAATATGGCAGGATCATTTTTATTTACACTTTTAAATAACACTTCTTTTGTTCCCTTTCCAAGATATAAACAACTTAATTTTTCGAGATCATAATTAATTCCATCTGCTTCAACAACACCTGCACCACCAACATTTATGATTCCTAATTCTCTTCTTTCTAAAAAATATTCTGATTTTAATTCAGGATCAGTTTTTAATGAAATGCTTTGCTGTACCGGTTTTGCACCACCAGTAATCATGCGATCATGATGTGAGTAAATTAAATTAACAACCTCATCCTGCATCAATTCTTCACACAAAAAAATTTCACGCAACTCTTCTGTTGTCATCCCTTTTACTTCTTTCGGGCTATTTTGAAAACGTATTTGCATACAACAATTATTAATTTATAATTTTTAATTCTTAATTATCTTCCCATCCAACCACCATCAACTGTGATGATTGTTCCATTCACATAATCTGCAGCTTTTGACGCAAGAAAAATAGTTGCACCTTTTAAATCATCTGCATTGCCCCAACGTTGTGCCGGAATTCTATCTAAGATTGTTTTACTTCTTACAGGATCATTTCTTAAAGCTTCTGTATTATCTGTTGCAATATATCCTGGAGCGATACCATTTACATTTACATTTTTACTTGCCCATTCATTGGCTAAAGCTTTTATTAAACTACTCAATGCAGCTTTACTGGCCGCATAACTTGGAACAAAAATTCCACCCTGAAAACTTAATAAAGAACAAGTAAAAATTATTTTACCATGACCTTGTACAATCATTTGTCTTCCGAATTCTCTTGCCAAAATAAATGGAGCATCTAAGTTGATCGAGGTCACTTTATCCCAATCTTCATCTGAATGTTCTGCTGCCGGACTTCTTTTAATTGTTCCGGCATTATTCACTAAAATATCAATGACTGAATTTTCTTCTTTTACTTTTTTGATGAATGCATATAAACTATTTCGATCAGAGAAATCTGCTTGGTATGCTTTGAATTTTCTTCCAACAGATTCAATCTCTTTTTGAATATCACTTCTATTCAATTCTAAAGATGCGGATACACCAATTATGTCTGCACCAGCTTCAGCCAAACCCAATGCCATAGCCTTTCCTATGCCTTTATTACATCCTGTAACTAAAGCAACTTTCCCAGTTAAATCAAACAAAAATGAACTCATTTTATAATATTATTTTTTTACAGAAGGCCAATTGAAATATTGTTTCGCGTTATTGTAACAAATGTCTTGAATCACTTTTCCTATCCAAGCAATATCATTGGGCAATTCTCCATTCTCAACTTCTTCACCAAACAAATTACACAATAACCTTCTGAAATATTCGTGACGAGGATAAGAAAGAAAACTTCTCGAATCAGTCAACATACCAATGAACTTACTAAGCAAACCCATGTTGGATAATGCATTGATCTGTTTTGTCATCCCATCTTTCTGATCTAAAAACCACCATGCACTTCCATATTGAATTTTTCCTTCTACACTTCCATCATTAAAATTACCAACCATCGTTGCCATCAATTCATTATCTGCTGGATTCAAATTATATAAAATTGTTTTCGCCAATTTATTATCGCTATCTAACTTATTTAAGAATTTTGATAAAGCTCTTCCTTGCGAAAAATCACCAATTGAATCCCAACCAGTATCGGCTCCTAATTGTTGTAATCTTCGAGTATTATTATTTCGTAATGCCCCCAAATGAAATTGTTGTACCCAGCCTTTTTCCCAATCCCATTCGGCAAAATGCACCAACATAGCTGATTTAAATTTATGTTGCTCCAATTCATTCAAATGTTTTCCTGAATGAATTTTAGAAAAGATGGTATCAATTTCATGTCCGGTAAACTCTTCAGCATAAATTTCTTCTAATCCATGATCACTCACACAACATCCCATCGATGCAAAAAAATCATGACGGTTTTGTAATGCAAATAAAAAATCGTCGAAAGAAGAAATAGAAATATCAGTAACCGTTGCTAATTTTTTTACATAATCATTAAACTTTTCAGTATCACTTACATTCATTGCATTATCAGGGCGAAATGCAGGTAACACAGGAATTTCAAAACCATCATTTACCAATTGCGAATGAAACTCTAATGAGTCAACAGGGTCATCTGTTGTACAAACCGTTTTCACATTCATCTTTCGCAATAAATTTTTTACTGAATATTCATTCGATTGTAATTTCTCTGAACATTCGTCATAAATTTTCTTTGCCGAATCAGCATTTAAAATTTCATGCACATCAAAATAACGTTGCAATTCTAAATGTGTCCAATGATATAAAGGATTGCGCAAAGTATAAGGAACAGTAGCAGCCCATTGTTGAAATTTTTCAAAATCTGAAGAATTGCCTGTAATAAATTTTTCATTTATTCCATTGGCACGCATAGCACGCCATTTATAATGATCTCCATACAACCAAATCTGGGTAAGGTTTTCAAAGTTTTTATCTTCTGCAATTTGTTGTTGAGGCAAATGACAATGATAATCAATGATAGGCATGTTCTTCGCATACTCATGATACAAATGCTGAGCAGTTTTATTGTTCAACAAAAAGTTTTCATCTAAAAAGTTTTTCATGTTACCAGCTTTAGTTTTTCAATTGTGCATCGTTGCGTCGCACACTTCAACGCTTTATCCTTTAATGATCTTATTAATTTTATTTTTCAGGATTCCATCTGTTTCCAAATAACCAAGCAACAGTTATATCCGAAACTTTTGGTGACCCTTTTGCAGTTTGTAAATTATTTGTAAACCATTTATAATCGCCGCCTTTTTTGTGGCAGTTATAATAATAAATTCTTTCGCCCCATTGAATGATGTTTGTAGTTGGTACACGGTAAATTGGTTTATCTGCCATGTTTTTAGCGAACGAACAATCAATCAAATAAAACTGTGCATCACGATGATAACGACCTAACATAAAACCATCGTAACCTTCAAATGAACAATTTTTTAAAATAGTTTTCGAATCTTCAAATTTACTTCCATCATGCCAAATGCTTGCCGGTCCTGTGTTTGCAATGAATGTGCAATTCTCTGCCCAAGCCCAACCACGCGGACAATAAAAATCAACACCACCTTCCATCACACAATCTTTAAAATAAAACATACCGTCATCTACGTTCCACGGACTAACTGTGTCACCACCAAAAGCACGGAGCACACAATTAATAACTTTTAGTTTTGTAGTTTGAAAAGAACGCAATGCCATTTGATGTCCATCTTTTCTTATTTTTTTCTGACGCAACAAAGATGTATCACTTGCACAGGCAACAGTTGTTTCTACATTCTCGAAACCATAATTATTTTGTAAAGTGAGATTCAACAATGTGATATCACTTCCACGCAAATTCATTGTAGCTACACCCCAATCATCTTCATGCTCGCATCTAAATATATCTCTGGCAATTGATTGAGTAATGATGACTTTATTTTTATTTTCTCCTTCAAAAACGATATTGTTTTTTTCAATAAATATTTTTTCTTTATAAACCCCATTCTTTATAAAAATAATTCTTACACCAACAGAATCTTTTGCTAAACTATTTATGGCTGATTGAATGGATGTGAAATCACCTTTACCATTTATATCAACAATAATTTTTTGAGCATGAATTACTGAGACAATCATACTCAAAAAAATAATTAAATAATATTTTAAAATAGTTTTCATTTTTTATTTTTTGAAGCCCATTCCGGATATTCAATTTCTAATAAATGTTTTGGCCAAGTGCCATACCATGCATAACCGGTTCTTCTCTCATATTCTATTTCTGCAACAGTTTTTTTCTTTATTCCATCTCTGCCACAAAAGAAAGGTTCATTAGTCTCAATCTCGTAAAACCTTGCCCATATTGAACTTGAGGCATCCTTCACGACTATTCTGTCGTAACCTTTTAAAGAATTCGAATCTTTTATATTCACCCAATTGATACCACTAATTTTTGATGCTATAAACCAATTAACAGCACCTTCGATCGATGATTTTATTTCATTTGAGGGATTGGGTATTCTCATTAAAAACTCAACAATACCAATACTTTCTTCTCCACTTAATGAAGGCAGCTCGTATGATCTTGCTTTTGCAGGTCGATAGGTTACTTCATCATATTGAGCACACCAAGCAGTTAATTTCCCTTTTACTTTAATCTGCGTTTTTAAAATACATTGTATTCCTTTTTTTACAGCAATGGCTGAAGGTTCTATTAATGATTTATCAACAACATCTAAATCATTTATTTGTAAACTCAAATCATACAAAACATTCATCACATTGATCATGGCATTATCGTTGAAAGTAATTTCGTGACGATAAGAACTTAGGTCAGGATAAAATTGAGGCCATCCTCCATTTTTGTATTGAGCTTTCAATAAATATTTAATTCCTTTTTCGGCGGCATCTAAATATTTTTTATTGCCGATGCTTTTATATGTTTTTAATAAATATCTAATTTCTTTCGTTGTTGCATCGTTATCAATAGTTCCATCATTCAAACTCGATTCATCTGTTATGGTTGCTTTTTCAACAGCGGCATAAACTTTATTATAATTTATTTTGTCTTCATGATAATGCTTGGGCCATCCACCATAATCTCTTTGAAACAACAACATATTATCTGCAACAAGGTCTTGCGCCAATAACTTGATTGATGAAATTGCAAGTAAACAAAATATTATAACGATCGTTTTGTTCTTCACTTCTTAGATGGAATTTGAGTTATTATCCAATTCACTAAATCATTCGCTGCTTTAAAATTATCAAAGTCGGCAGGTAATTTTCTTCCATCAACATATTCATTATATAACCAGGGATCACCAACCGCAAAAACAGTTCCTTTACCAACTTTACTAACAGCCATGATCACATCATTATTATCAACATAATTTGCTTTTGCAGGAGCAGATAATTTTAAAGTACTAATCTCTTTTAAATAAACTTTTCTTGCAGTTTTAAAGATTTCATTTTTATCGTTGATAAGCAAAGCACCCATTTCAAATTTTTTACCATCCACATGATTACGACTATCCTCATTAAAATGAATTCCAAACTTTTCAGGTAATTGATTGAAATGTTCGAATTCTGCATTGCCTTTGTCGTTATGCAGTAAAACCAATACACCACCGGCTTTCACCCAATTATAAATTGCTTCTGCATCTTTTACTTGAACATAATTTGGATGTGGATTATCAGCCAAATTATCTGCATCAACTATTATATAAACATCTGCAGCTTTTAAATTTTCAATTGTTGGTGCTGTGTATAATGTTTCAATTTTTATTCCATTATTACTAAAAATATTTCCAAAAAAAGAAAAACCGCCATTATCATTTTCATCCCATTTGTAATGCCAATCTTTTTCAACACCATTAATATCTTTTTTCTTTTCTGAATTAAAATAGCCATCCAATAAAACAGTTTTCCCTTTTGCTTTATTTACTGTTGGCAATAATTCCATTTCATTACTTGCCAATAAAAATGCACCCATACCTTTAGGATCATTTTTAATTACAGGTTCGCTCATATAATATTCAAAACTTCCATCACGATATGGATTGCCGCCCAAACCACTTCCTTTAACTGTACCATATAAATTAGTCAGACCATTTTCTTCTTTGATGAATTTCTTTATAATTCCATCATACGCTTTTTTTGCAATCTCAATTTTTGTTGCAGGAATATAATTTTTTCGAACAGCTTTTGCCACTGCATAAACAAACTGACAAGCAGCTGATGCTTCAAAATAATTTTCTTTCCTTAATGGTTCATCTAAAATATCTAACCATAAACCTGTTTGTTTATCCTGCACTTTTTCAAGTGCATTAACCAAACGATTTAAAATATCAATTAAACTTTTTCTTTGAGGATTATTTTCAGGAATATAATCCAACACATCAACTATAGCATCTGCATACCAGCCCATTGCTCTCGACCAAAAATGTGGCGAAAGACCTGTTGCTTTATCAGCCCATTTTTGTTCTTTACTTTCATCCCATGCATGATATAATAATCCGGTTTTAGTATCCCGAACATGCTTTTCAATCCATATAAACTGATTAGCAATATCAGTATAAGCACTATCATCATTATTCAACAAAGCATATTCTGCATAAAATGGTTCAGCCATGTACAATCCATCCAACCACATTTGATAAGGGTAAATTTTTTTATGCCAGAACCCACCTTCTTTTGTTCTTGGCTGATGTTTCAATTGTTCACGAAGTAATGTTGCAGCCTTCCAATATTTTTCATTACCTGTTACACGATACAGGAACAGCAAGAGTTTCCCGTTGTTTATATTATCAAGATTGAATTCATCTATCCTATAATTTTTTATTGACCCATCGTTTGAAATAAAAAAATCAATCTGAGTTTGTATATAATTAAAATATTTTGCATCTGCAGTTTTATACCATACACCTTCCATCCCTTTTAAAAAAACGGCCATATCATAAGTCCATTTGGCAGGTTTATTATCCACTGCAAAAGAATCTTTCCATTTAGAAAAAACAGTGGCAGCCATTCGTTCGCTGTAGGAGTTTTGTTGTGCATTTAAATCAGTAAGCAAACAAGTTAAAAAAAGGGCAATTACAAATTTCATATTGGGTCGCATTTACAATCGTTTTACTTCATCTATAAAGAATACAATTGTATTAATAAATAATGATTATACTGTCCTGTTGCATCTTGGTCATCAGTCTATTCTATTACTACTGAACTTTCTTTTGCACCCAGGTCAGCTTTTACTTTATTTTTCGCCTTGGATAAATCCACATTTTTCAATTTAATATGATCAGTTTTTTCACCTATCACATTCACCAGCAATTCTGCTCCCTCATTGAACATCAATTTATCGAACAAAATTTTATTACTGTTCCGAATATTGATCACAGGATTTGTTTCGCTCAAAACCAATCTTAAATCTTTGATAGTAATATTTTCTGCATCCTGACAATCAATTCCTTTTTTTGCTTTTATTACTAAATGTTCTAACGAAATATTCTTAATGCTCATCTCCGGTAATCCTCTAATCAATATTGCTTTCTCTGCCCCATCACAAACAATATTTTTTACAAAGAAATTTTTGAATTGAGGCGTAGCTTCAGTTACAGGAAATAATTCAACTTTAGGGGTTTCTCTTATTTCGCCAGCCAGAGGAACAGGATCTTTTGCCATATAATACATATCGAACAAAATGGCTTCACCAACAATATCTTTCATGTTGATATTCTTCACGAAAATATTTTCAACAATTCCACCACGACCACGAGCCGTTTTAAAGCGCAGACCAACATCAGTTCCAATAAATGTGCAATTAGAAACGTATAAATTTTTTGCACCTCCACTCATCTCACTTCCAATTACAAATCCGCCATGAGCATGATAAACAATATTTTTTCTAATAATTCCATTCTCGGTTGGCTTGCCTCTCTTTCTTCCTTCGGCATCACGACCACTTTTTATACAAATGCCATCATCTCCAACATCAAAAGTTGAATTTTCCAAGATAAAATTTTTACAGCTCTCGATATCAATACCATCACCATTTTGTGCATACCATGGATTTTTTGCATAAACATTTCTTACAATTAAATCTTCGCACATTAAAGGATGTAAACACCAAGCCGGAGAATTTTGAAATGTAATTCCATCAAGCAAAACTCTTTTACAATTTGTCAATACAACTAAATTAGGACGTAGAAAATCTTTGATGTCTTCAAAATCTTTTTTAGTTTTTCCATCTTTCAATACACCCGGTTCTTTTGTTTGAAACCCTTTAAAAGATTTTGCTGAGGGATACCATGTTTTTTTATCATCACTTAATAAACCGCCACTTGCAATTTTATTTTTCCATTGTGTTTCATTTAACTTCTCTTTTTTAACAGCTCGCCATGCGTCACCATTTCCATCAACAATTCCAGAACCGGTTATTGCAATATTTTCTGCATTGTTTGCTGATATCGGTGATTGATTTCTAACTGCAGGTAATCCTTCCCAATTTCCATCAACTAAAGGGTATTGATTAAAATCGGAACTAAATTGCAAAACCGCATCACGATTGATGTGCAGGTTAACATTGCTTTGCAAAACAATTGGTCCCGTTAACCAATAACCCCCAGTAATTAAAACAACACCACCACCATTTTTATTACATGCAGTAATTGCATCGTTGATTGATTTGGTATTTAAAGTAATTCCATCAGCAACCGCTCCAAACTTTTGAATATTAAAAGTGTCCTTTTTAAATTGAGTTGAAAGAACAGTCGGTAAAGTTTGCGCTTTCGAAAATTGTACTATTAAAAAACTAGCAAAAAGAGTAAGAAAACTCTGGCAAAATCGTTTCATGGTGGTAATTTATTATTCGGTTTAAATCGATAACAAGTGTACGCAGATATTCATTTATTTTAATAGATTTCCCTTGATTTATTTACGCAATCGTTATCGTTAAATGCCTTATAACAATTAGAGATTAGTTGTTTACAAAAAAAAAATGTTACTTTATAACTTGTAATTCATTGGAATTAATTTTTGGTCCATGAAATTCGAAGCTGTTACCATAAAAGACATTGCCAAAGCATTAGGACTTTCAACTTCAACAGTAAGCCGTGCATTAAGAGATAGCTATGAAATTAGCGAGGAAACAAAACAATTAGTTTTGAATTATGCTAAAGAAATTAATTATCGACCCAATCCCATTGCTTTAAGTCTAAAAGAAAAAAGAAGCAGAACAATCGGAGTAGTTGTTTCAGAAATTGCCAATAGTTTTTTTTCTCAAACGATTAATGGAATTGAATCTATTGCGCATAGCAAAGGCTATAATGTAATGATTACGCAAAGTTTGGAAAGTTATGAAAGGGAAGTCTCCAATATGCAATTTCTTTCTTCTCGATCAATCGATGGTTGTTTAGTTTCTGTTTCTGTGGAGACTGAGAATTACGATCACATTTTGGATCTGCACAAAAGAGGTTTCAACATTGTTAGTTTTGATCGAATCATTGAGCCAATTGAAACGCACAAAGTAAAAGTTGACAATTTTAAAGGTGCATATGATGCTACAGAGCATTTAATTAAAAATGGTTATAAAAATATTGCCATTCTTGTTTCGGGAGCATCGCTTTCCATTACGAAAGAAAGATTAGCAGGATATCAAAAAGCATTGGAAGATTATAATATAAAAGTTAACGATAAATTTCTTAGAGTTTGCAGTCATGCTGGAATGACTTATGAAGAAGTGGAGCAAGCAATGAATGAATTGATGACCATGAAACCTAGACTGGATGCCGTTTTTTCGGCATCAGACAAATTAACAACCAGCCTTGTAAAATATTGCAAACTGAAAAAAATAAATATTCCTGAAACCATTGGTGTAATTGGTTACAGCAATGTTGACTTTATGGAATTATTAACCCCGGCATTATCTGTTGTTAGACAACCGGCTTTTGAAATGGGAAGAGTTGCAACAGAACTTCTATTAAATATGATTGAAAGTAAAAGACCTGTTACTGATTTTGAAAATATAATTTTGCATACTGAATTAATTGTTAGAGATTCATCAGCAAAGAAAAAATAATCTTTCTTATTGATATTAATTAGCAACCTTATTTTATTTGTGAAATTCTGCACCAATCGATATCTGCATAACCCGAATCATTTGTTGTTACATCACGACTGCAAAAAAATCCAAACTTTGCTCCTATCCATTTACCGGGTCTTGCAATAAATGATTCGTCGACAGAAATAAAAATTTTATTATCTGCACTATAACTAAAATTGCAAACTGCATTCTTCTTTACTTCAACTGAAAAATAAATTTCGTTGCTTTCTATCTTTGAGATAATTCTTTCCTGTTCTGCATTTCCTTTGTCCGCATTTTTACAGACTGAATAGATAATATAAATTCCATCTTGCTTTTTATTTAAGGACAGATATGCATAATCAGTTCCCATTACCATAAACCCAATTTTCTCATTCTCAAGATTTGGATGAAAATTTATATTAGTAGTTACTTTAAATTCTTCTGCAGGAAATTTTTGCAACAAAACATTTGGCACATCCCAATAATTTTTTGCGCTGTCTGATTTTTTTTGAGAGAACATTCTTAATGCATCATTGTAATTGTATGCCCAGCTTTGTTGAGGATTAGCCTGCCACTGCCATTGTAAACCCAATTCAGCATTATTAAATTCATCTGAATCCTGAGCTGTTATTTTTTCAAAAACATTACCAACATTAGGTTTTTTAAATTGTGAAACAGGTTCACCAACACCATCTTTATCGATGTTTGCACCAATAATTGGCCAATCATTTTTCCAGATTATCGGTTGCAAATGAATGATTCTTCCATAAGCAGCTTTATCTTGAAAATGCAAAAACCAATCTTCATTTTTTTGTGTGGTAACCCATGCTCCCTGATGTGGTCCATTAATATTTGTTGAACCCTGATGCAAAACAACTTTGCGTTCGTAAGGACCATAAATATTTTTAGAACGCAATACAATTTGATATCCTGTAGAAACGCCACCTGCCGGCGCAAAGATGTAATAATAATTATTTCGTTTATACAATTTTGGTCCTTCAACAGTTGTTTCTATGCCATGTGCATCATAAACTAATTTACCGGCATCAATTGTTTTTGTTGCATCTGCATTCATTTGTTTGATCACTAAAATATTTTTTATTCCGGCTCTGCTTCCTGCAAATGCGTGAATGAGATAAACTTTTCCATCATCATCCCAAAGTGGACAAGGGTCAATCAATCCTTTACCTGCTTCAACTAATTTTGGTTCAGACCAATCGCCATTTATTTTTTGAGATGTGATTACATAAATACCAAAATCAGGATCGGGATAAAAAATATAAAACTGATTATTGTGATAACGAATAGATGGCGCCCAAACACCATTGCCATGTTGTGTTTTGGAAAAATGATCAAATGGAATTTGCTTTTTTAAAGCATGACCAATGATCGTCCAGTTAACTAAATCTTTTGAATGCAATATTGGCAATCCGGGAACTGCATCGAAACTTGATGCAACCATATAAAAATCGTTTCCGACTCTTATTACATCGGGATCGGAATAATCTGCATGAATGATTGGATTTTTATAAGTACCACCTCCATTATCAGCCACCCAAACTTTTGAAAGATCATTATTCTGTGCATTAATTTTTTCAGAAAAGAAAATAAAAAACGTAATCAATGCTGAGTAGAAAACAAATTGTACAAGAGTGCGACGCCACAGGAGCTTAATAGAAATAATATTGTTGGTTACAAAAATCATGGTTTCCATTTTCCCAAAATATTTTCCAAAGTATACAACTTTACTTCATCTTCATTTAATTGTTTGGTCCATTTAAATCTTGCAGAAATATTTGCACCGGGACCAGAACTATGATACTCTGCAAACCTTGCTGTGACTTCGTTTGCAGGATTCTTCCAATTATTCCAACCTTCGGGAACAATATGATTTCCCAACCAACAATTAATATAGGTCACACATGCAGTTGGGCTCCATGGACGACCCAATGAAACTTTATTGATTGCAGTATCGGCAGTTAATCTGCAATCAAAAAAAACAAAACCAAATGGAATGATACTGTTTGTTGATGCAGCAGTAACGTGCGAATTTTTTTTGCTGTGAATATGACAATTTTGAAACACAGCCGTTGCTGCACCAAAAATAAAATCTGTTGTTCCTTCAATATAACAATCTTTAAAAAATTGTTTTACACCACTTCCACTTAAAAATAAGACATCCTGAAAGCCAACCATCTTACAATTAAAAAATGAAGCTCTGTTTCCTTCAACACGCAATGCTACTGCTTGTCCGGCTGTAAACCCTGCATGGTTTTCGAATGTTATATTTTCTGCACGGAAATCATCAGCATAAACAAAAAAAGAAGCTGATGTCCATGTATTAATCGTGTCGCCATTTTCTAATTTTGTTCCTGCATGATTATTAAAAGTGAGAATAGTATTTTCTTTATCTTCTCCAACAAGATTGATGAAATTCTTTCTTGCATCAACAATTATTTTCTCTTTATAAATTCCTTTTTTAATAAAAATAGTTACTGGTTTGGAATTGCCTGAAGGAATTGCATCTATTGCATCCTGAACAGATTTATATTTTCCTGTTCCATCTTGTGCAACAATTATTTTTTGTTGAGCGCTTGACTGAATTGAATAAAAAATTATAAGAAGAAATAAAATATTTTTCATACTGTTTTATTTGACAGAACTTATAACTATTCTTTTTGTGAGATCCGGAATTTGTTTTTTAGTTTCTTCCAAAACAAGTTCTGCAATTTTACGAGCACCTAATTCATTGAAATGTGTATTGTCTTTTCTTCCGGCAGGATAATTAGGATGTTCCAGAGAATCTAAATGCATAAACAATAATTTCGATTGTTGGTCTCCAAATTTTTGAAATAATGTCCTGCTCTTCTCATCCAGATCAATCAAAATAACATTTTGTTCTTTTGCCAATTTTCTAACAATCGCCGAATAAATTAAATGTGTTTGTTTGATATTTCCTACACTGTCGAAATTCCTTCTAGATACCGGAGTAATTAAAACAGGAATTACTCTTTTATTTTTTGCAGATTGAACATACATCAGCAAATTATTTTCGAATTCTTCCGGTGTGGTATATCTGTCAACTTTTTCTTTTACTTCATCATTATGTCCGAACTGAATAAAAAGATAATCACCTTCTTTCATATTTTCAGCAACCGGTTGCCATAATTTTTCTGATATAAATGTTTTGGTACTTCTGCCGTTCTTTGCCCTGTTTTCAATAGTTACAGAAGAATCAAAGAAATAAACAAAAGGCATTCCCCATCCTGTTTCGGGGTATGCTTTGGTTTCTTTTATCGACATCGTGCTATCGCCTATCATCCAAATAGTGATATGGTTTTGATAGGGCATAAAAGCCATCAGGCTTAAAATTAAAATCGAAAAAAATTTCTTCTTCATTTATTTTATTTTAAATAAAAAGATGCATCAATTAAATAAATTTGTTTGATGCATCTTTTATTAAACGATAAAAAATATTTAGTAACCAGGGTTCTGTGTCAGATTCATATTAGCATCTCTTGCTGGTTGTGGAATTGGCAACAGTTCACTTTTATTTGCTGTGTATCCGGTTGCAAATCTTGATAATGCAGTTGCATAAATTGCATTAGCAGTACCAGCCACACCCATCCAAGTTATTTTTGTTGTTCCTGTTGGAGTGCTTGATGGTGCTGTATTATACAATGAATTTTTCCAAATTGTACCATCATCAGCTTTTGTACCTGTTATATAAAACATTGAAACAGGTAATTTATTATAAGGCGCAACAAGATTAGACATATTGGTCAATGCCGTTTTTGTATTTGCTAATGTTGTTCCTAATAAATTCCATCTTATCAAATCATATTTTCTAATTCCTTCAGCACCTAATTCTAATGAACGTTCTTTCATAATTGCAGCAAAAAATGCGTCATGAGATAAACCAGAAGGTAAATCAACAGTAGGGTTTGTTGCAGATATACTTTGTCCGTAGCCTCTTCTTCTAACCATATTGATTGCATTGTATCCTGCAACACTTGGCGCATTATTGATTTCATTATCTGCTTCTGCATACATTAATAAAACATCAGAGTAACGAAGGATCTGCCATTTCAAACTAAGATATTGAACTGCACTAGTTGGAGAAATTACCGGATTAGTTATCCAATCTCTTCTATACTTACCATCATTAATTGCAGTAATAACCTGAGGAGTTTTTGTTACAGCATCTGCAGTAACTATGTAAGGAGCACAAGTAACATCTCTTCTTAAATCGGTTGAATCGAATAAATAAAAATATGTTGGTAAAATATTAATGCTTTTATTTCCTAAAGCATTAACAGTTGGTCCGTTGTAATATCCCAACTTAGTATCTTCAACACCGGTGTTACCGGTTGCACCAACTTGAAACATTAATTCTCCATAACTATCTGCTTGAGTATGCGCACAAACATTATCTTTCCAAAGGGATTTATAACTTGGATTTAAAGCATGTTGACCGGAATTAATAATATCAAGACATTCACTGCTTGCGATTTGATAATAAGTTAAGTAATCAGATGTCCTAGACATTGTTGCTGTTGCATTACGCAATGAATATCCACCACGGAACAATGCAATCCTTGCACGCAAAGCTTTTACAGTTCCTTTAGTAATTCTTTCATCTAATGGATCACCAATTGCAGCCAATTCACTTCTCCATGGAACAACAGATTCTGCGATCAACAAATCATTTAAAATATGATTATATAAAGTATCTCTGTCAACTCTTGTTGGTAAAGGATTTGAAAGTGCTACAACTGCTGCAGGTTGAAAGTTTGCAGGAAGATCGCCCCAATTGCGAATGGCTTCAAAATAAAATTGCGCTCTTAAAGTTAACGCTTCGCCATACATTCTTTGCAATTGCTTAGATCCACTGTATTGAGACATTGCAGGAATATTTGCAATACAAATATTTGCAAATTCAATACCCTGAAATAATTGTAAGAAAGGACTATTTATTTGAGCATTACCGGCAGTTGCCGCATAACGAGCAATATCTCTACGGTCATTGTCAGATGCTCCGGTTGGTCCTTGTACTTCATCATTATCAACAGTGTAATACAAACTTAAACGGATGCCATAACCCTGATCACCTGATAATCTACTATAAACACCGGCCAATGCTTTATAAGCATTAGGAATAGAATTGAAAACAAAATCTGTTCCGAAAGATGTTGTTGGCTGTTGATCAAGATATTTTTTGCAAGAGCTGATTGTAATGATGCTCATTACAATTACCATTAAAATCAATTTATTTGTACGAATATTTTTCATATACAAGTTCTTTTATTTTACTATTGAAATGATACGTTTACACCAAAAATGAATGATCTGCTTTTTGGATATGCTGAATAATCAAGTCCGGGAGTAAGTGGATTAGTATATCTAACATTTACTTCAGGATCGTAACCAGAATATTTTGTAAATATTGCCAGATTATTAACCGTTGTATAGAAACGCAATCTGCTAATTCCCATTCCTTTTAATTTACCTGATTTAACAGTATAACCTAAGCTCACATTATTGATACGTAAAAAAGAACCATCTTCAATTGCCCATGAATGAAGATAAAATGCGCCGGCACTAGTTATTGGTCTCCATATTTTCGCATTTGCATTTAAAGCTGTTAACGCTGTTGGATCTGTAACAACTGCACCGGTATTATCAATTGTTCTCCAACGATCTTGCATAGTTGCTAATAAGTTTGAATTTGGTGTATATCCGTTTGTGAATTCAATTTTATTTGCATTATAAATATCATTTCCATAAACAAAATTTATAAAAATACTTGCATCAAAATTCTTGTAAACAAATTGCTGATTTAATCCTCCTTGAAATTTAGGATTAGCGTTACCAATTATTGTTCGATCATTGGTTACATCAACAACACCATCTCCATTTAAATCTTTCAATTTTAGCATACCAGGTTGAAGTGGTCCAAGTATTGCAGCATCTGAAACAACACCCGCTTTTAAAGTATATGCTTTAGTAGCTTGATTGTAATCGAAATCACTCACCTGATAAATACCATCTGTAACTAATCCATACATTGTTCCAACTGGTTGTCCAACTTTAACTATATAATCTGCAGGTTGTCCGGATACACCCCAACCTGAAGTTGTTAAAAATGATGTTTGTCCTTGAGCTAAACTTTCAATTCTGTTTTGGTTGAATGAAATATTAAAATTCGCACTCCATTGAAAAGCTTTTTTCTGAACGATGGTGGTACTCAATTGAAACTCCCAACCTTTATTAGTTGTTGAACCAATATTTTGCAATTGGCTCGCATAACCATAAGTTGATGCAATTGGTGTATTGATCAATAAGTCTGAAGTTGAATTGCTATAATAATCAACAGATAAATTAAATCTGTTTCTTAAAAAAGAGATATCAAGTCCTGCGTTGCGATTGATAGTTGTTTCCCATTTCAAATTAGGATTAACTAAAGCAGCAGGAGTATATGCAAAAACTTGTTGTCCATTCATTCCATAATAATAAGTATTAGGATTAAATGTGTTGATGTATAAATAATCTGCAATTCTGTTATTACCAACAGTACCGTAACCTAAACGAACTTTCAGATCATTAATGAATTTTATATTCTGCATAAAGTTTTCACGACTAACTCTCCATGCAACCGAACCTGATGGAAAGTAACCCCAACGAACATCGGGTGCAAACTTTGAAGATCCGTCGGCTCTCAAATTCGCTGATAATAAATATTTCTGTTTGTAAGAATAACGAGCACTTCCAAAGAAAGAAAGCGATGTATAATCTGTAACTGTATATTTTGGATAAGCAGCAAAATATTTTCCTAAAATATTTGTAGATGCGAATGCAGCATCAGGTCTGGTAAATGTTGGATAACCGCCCCACAAATTTGTAGAGGTCTTTGTTGTAAGCCTATATGTTTCTTCCCCAACAATAATATCTATATCATTATTCTTTTTAAATCCTTTTAAAGAATAGGAGAATACATTCGAGTTATTTAAAATTATTTTTGTTGTGGTATCTAACTCAACAGTTGGTTTTGCTGCATCCTGAATAATTGCAAATGGTGTGATAGAATCTTCAAAAGCTCTATTAATTAAAACATTGTTATCGATACCCGCAGTTGTTTTAAAAGAGAAATTTTTAGCGATCTGATAAGTAGCATATGCTGTAATATTATAAGAAATAGTAGATTTCTTTTGATACTCTGAATTATTTAATTGAATAGGATTAATTAAACTTAATCCGTTACCAACAGTATTATCAACCAAGCTTGGATCAATTTGATCTACTGAGTTTACGCCAAAGCCTAAAAAAGGTCTGTACTTAACAGCATTACGCAATCTGTTATAAGCTGAACCCTGATCAGTTGAAACACCTGCACCATAAACATCCTGATCAGTTGCTCTAACTGTAAACCCTATTTTTAATTTATCTGAATATCTGTGATCTAATTTAAATAAAACATTGTCCCTTCTATAAGCCGAATTCTGAACAATAGCTTTATCGTCATTATGAGTATAACTTAAATTAAAAGTGGTTTTAGCATTTCCACCAGCAACAGAAACATTATGTGTTTGTGTAATGCCTACATTCCCTAAAACTTGTTGTTGCCAATTAATGAATGGAGATTTTTTATACACAGAAAGTGTATCGAAGGTAGTACCATATCTTCCGGCAAATGTTGTACTATCAGCAGAACTTGGTCTTGTTCTTTCATATTCAAACAATACCATTTCATAAGGACTTAATACATCTAATGTTTTAGTAAGATGTTTTGTGCCAAAATAACCATTGTACGCCATTGTTATTTTGTTGTTCGCTTTACCTGATTTAGTTGTGATTATTACAACACCATTTGCACCCCTTGCTCCGTAAATGGAAGTTGCTGCGGCATCTTTCAACACATCGATTGTTTGAATATCCTGAGGCGATAATGTAGACAATCCATTTTCAACCTGTACCCCATCAATAATATATAAAGGAGAATTATCTTGTGTGATAGAACCACCACCTCTTACTCTTATTCTGATATCAGCATCCGGAGAACCCTCTGCACTTGTTACCTGAACACCTGCCAATCTACCAGCCAACGCTTCTGCAGCGGAGTTAACAGGAATATCTTTTAGATCCTTTGCACCAACTGAAGATACTGATGCTAATACATCTTTTCTTCTTACAGTTTGATAACCGATAACAACAACATCTTCTGCTTCGCTTGCCTGACGTTGCATTTTAATTGTTAGTACATCATTACCAACAATAGGAATTGTTTTTGCAACATAACCTACGTAACTGATAAGCAAATTATATTTCTTACCGTCATTAGGAACATTCAAAGTAAAACGTCCGGAACTATCTGTTTGTGTTCCTTTTTTAGTTTCACTAATCACTACAGATGCAAATGGTAATGCTGCTCCATTTTCGTCGGTAACTTTTCCTTTTAATTGTTTATTGTTTTGAGAAAACACTGTCGTTGCAGATATGCACAACAACAAAATGAAGAACAGATTTTTTTTCATATAGCAATTAATTTTGGGACAATTGTGAAAATAGATAGTACATTTTGATAACTGACTATAATTTCACAGCGCAATTTTAAACAGTTATTCGCGAACCCTATGGCATTAACATAGTATTTTTTTACGCAATCGTTCCCGAAATAGTAACATGATTTTTATCATGAAAATGAAAATAAGCAGCCTATTTTTGTTTCAATTTTAAAACATAAAAAACATAAAATGAAAAAAGCATTTTTATATTTCTTATTACTAGTTTCAGCACAAATTGTTAAAGGCCAAGGAAATGATGAACAAAATGTAACTAAAAAGGTCAATGAAATTCATAAAGCCATTTTTGTAAATAAAGATAGCCTGGCATTAGAAAAAATTTTTGCAAAAGAAATTACTTATGGACATTCAGGCGGAAAGCTTGAAAACAGAAAACAAGCAATTGAAGAAATCAGTCATAATCAATCAACATACACTGATATTTCAATTGATAGTATCTCCGTTATTTTAAATGGAAAAACTGCAGTTACCAGATATGTTTTAAAAGGAGATGAAACAAATAAAAATAATAAACTAACACACTTGCATCTTAACATTTTAATGGCATGGATCAAAGAAAATAATAAGTGGAAGATGCTGGCAAGACAAGCAGTTAAAATATCATAAACACATTATCAATATTTTACGAAAAAAGTATTGCTGATTTTTTTATCAGCCATCATTTCAATTATATAAGTTCCTTCTCTCAAATACATGAGTGAAATTGAATACTGAGATGAACCAGCTGATAATATTATTTGTTTTTCGATTTGTCCGTTTGCTGAAATTATTTTTAATAGTCCATCGTTCATTAATAATGGATAACGCAAATTAATTGTTGAACTTGCAGGATTGGGATAAATATAAATTTTATCATCACTCAGCGAAATATTATTTACAGCTGTAACAACAGAATTATCAAGTTTAATAATTGAACTAAATGCTGTATCAGTTCTTCCTGTTGCATAAGAAGCAACCCTATAATAATTAATTGCTGATGGCATTGCAGCATCTGTTATTGAGTATTTATAAGCGTTTACACTGCTTATAGTTTCTGCGATCTTTGTAAAGTTGATACTATCAGCAGACCTGAATAATCCAAAAGTAAATCCATCTTTTGCCCAATTAATATTAAAATTTATGGAAGAAGATGTACTGCTATTTTTATTTGCAGCAATACTTGTAAACTGAATTTGATCATCTGCCGAAGGAATGGCATTCAAATATTTTTCTAAAAAAGTATAACCATCAGTCCCTACCGTATTTCCATCACTTGCATTGTTAGGATTTAATCCGTTCATATTTTCCCACCAATCGGGCATGCCATCACCATCAGTATCTGTTGGTGCATTTGAACTATTATATGCTGGCCACGAACCAACATCTTTCTGACTATCAATAATACCTGACGGATGTGTAATACCGGTTCCTGTAACAGTGCTGTATCCAACACCTTCAAAGCTTGCAGTACCTGTTCTTGTTTCTTTAATGATTCTTTTATCGATTGTATCTTTTCTTGGCAACATACAACCTGCACTATCTAATATAGAAGCATATGCATCGGTTGCTGTTTGTGTTCTGATCATTGAAAAAGGAAATGGATTTGATTGTTTAGCTCTTGCCATTAATGCAGCAACATTTGCATAACTATCTGGCTGCACAGCTTTCGTCCAATTATCTGCAGTTACATCCGGAAAGCCATCAACATAATTTCCATTGATATAAAATTTTCCACCCCATACCGTATCGGGATAAATTTTTGCATCGGTTGCGAAATAGAAACTGGTATAATTAAAAATACGATTTCTTTTATTTGATGTTGAACTGGTAGTTAAACTTCCGGGAGTTGCAGGCCCTGCTTTGTAATAATTATTTACCATGTTATGATTACCACCTTCGCCACCATATCCCGAATTAATATTTCCCCAATTATAAATTACATTATTGCGCATGTCAACAATTTCATTGATCGAATCGCCGGTATATCTGCTTCCGCAAAATCTTGGATTACGACTACTGTTATGTGCTAATAAATTATGATGGAAAGTAACATTTTGTCCGCCCCAAATTCCCGCATAACCATGATTACCTTTTGGATCAACTGAATGAAATAAACTTTCACTTAATATACACCATTGCATGGTGAAATTTTTATTATCATAAAAACTTCCAACTTCATCTATCGACCAACTCATTGAGCAATGATCAATAATTATATTACTGTAAGAAACAGGAACAGATCCATTACCATCCATAGCATCATCAATGTAAGATGTAAGATCACCTAATCTGCAGCGGATATATCTTACAATAACATTACTTGCCAAAACACGTAAAGTATAATTGCTGATACAGATTCCATCTCCCGGTGCACTTTGTCCTGCAATTGTTAGATTGCCATTTGTGATTTTTATTTCGCTTGTTAATGCTATTAATCCCGATACTTTAAATAAAATTGTTCTTGTACCGGATAATTTTGTGAGTCCATACCTTAAACTTCCCGGATTGTTATCATCATTTAAATTGGTAACATAATAAACAATGCCGCCTCTGCCACCGGTAGTGAATCTTCCAAAACCATCAGCACCGGGAAAAGCAAGTTGCTGCGAAAAAGCATTATGAAAAATAAAAATGCTTAGAATAAAAATTAGAATATGTTTTTTCATAAAAGTATAAAGTCAAAAAAAGACCCAACCCACAAGGGTCGGGTCTAATTATTGCTATTTACAATCAAGGGAGATACTTAAAATTTTGTTTGGTTTTCTTCCTGTTGCTTTTTTCTTTTTTCTCTAATTTTTTTCACACCATAACCTACGCCCCCTGCAACCAATAAACTTAATCCTCCATCAATTGGAGCATTAACAGGTGGTGTTGGTTGTGCCAATAATGGTAATACAGGAATTAAAAAGCAGATGGTCAAAAGTGCAATATTGATAATTTTTGTTTTCATGTTTATAAGTTTATGACTTTTATAATTTTATTTTTTTAATTTTTAATTCTCAATTATTAATTCTTGATAGCTTTTAATACAGGCAAATTGTTTCCATCTCCATTTAATTTAATGAAGTAATTTCCAGTTGTTGCAGTACCTGCATTGATCTGATGTGTGCTGCCTTTCGCAACATTACTTAATAAACCTGTTTGCATTAATCTGCCACTATTATCAACTACCTGATATTGCAATTGTGTGTAATTGTTCTTGCTGTACAATGTGAATATATTTCCGTTTGAAGG
>CAIQDX010000082.1 GCA_903870685.1 uncultured Chitinophagaceae bacterium
AATTTTCAGGGTCGCCGTTCAATGAGATCCATTGGTGGCGGTCATAAGAAACATTATCGTATTATAGATTTCAAGCGTAACAAACACGAAGTTGAAGCAACTGTTGCTTCTATTGAATATGATCCAAACCGTACAGCATTTATTGCTTTATTGCATTATGCTGATGGCGAAAAAAGATACATACTTGCACCGCAAGGTTTGCAGGTTGGTACAAAAATTATTGCCGGCGATGATGTAGCACCAGAAATTGGTAATGCATTACAGATGAAACATATTCCTTTAGGTACTGTGATTCATAATATTGAATTACAACCCGGACAAGGTGGTAAATTAGTTAGAAGTGCAGGCACTTCGGCTCAATTGGCCAATAAGGAAGATAAATATGCTATATTAAAAATGCCTAGTGGTGAGTTGAGAAAATTATTGATCAATTGTTATGCTACAGTTGGTGTGGTTTCTAACAGCGATCATAATTTGGAAACTGCAGGTAAAGCAGGTGTTAATCGCTGGAAAGGAATTCGTCCACGTACCCGTGGTGTTGCTATGAATCCTGTGGATCATCCGATGGGTGGTGGTGAAGGTAAAGCTTCAGGTGGCCAGCCTCGTTCTAGAAATGGTCAATACTCAAGAGGTTTGAAAACCAGAACAAGAGGAAAAGGCAGTGACAAACTGATCATTCAAAGAAGAGACGGAAAGAAATTAACTAAGTAATTATAACAGTTAAAATATCCCGTATAACGGGAGAATAAACTTTAAAAAAATAACCATGGGTCGTTCAATTAAAAAAGGTCCTTACGTTGATGCCAATTTGGATGGTAAAATAGTTGCCATCAATGAAGGAAAGGCTAAGAAAGGTGTAATTAAAACATGGAGTCGTCGCAGCACGATTACTCCTGATTTTGTAGGACACACTTTTGCGGTACATAATGGAAATAAATTTATTCCGGTGTATGTAACTGAGTTCATGGTAGGACATAAATTAGGTGAGTTTGCACCTACCAGAAATTTCAGAGGTCATTCAGGTTCTAAACAATAAGTAAGTAAAGTTTCAATATTTAATTTTTTAATTAATACTGAAACAAAAAACTAATAACAAAAAGAAATGGAAGCAGTAGCTAAACTGAACAATTATCCCACAGGTCCACGCAAAATGCGTTTGCTTGCTGACGTGATCAGAGGAATGGAAGTGGAGAAAGCGTTGGCTATATTGGAGCATCATCCTCAACACAATGCTACACCGTTAGCAAAATTGTTGAAGAGCGCTATCAATAACTGGGAGCAAAAAAATAATGGTGCAAGTGCAGCTGATAGCAGCCTTGTTGTAAAAACGGTTTTCGTAGATGGTGGTCGCGTATTAAAGCGTATGCGTCCGGCACCACAAGGCCGTGGGTACAGAGTAAGAAAACGCAGCAACCATGTAACAATTATTGTTGATTCTAAATTAATGAAACCATAAAATATGGGTCAGAAAGCAAATCCTATTGGTAATAGATTAGGTATCATCCGCGGATGGGAAAGCAATTGGTACGCCAGCAAAAAAGATTATGCAGGCAAATTAATTGAAGACGATAAAATCCGTACTTATTTAAACGCTCGTATCAGTAAAGGCGGTATCGCTAAAATTGTTATTGAACGTACATTAGGTAAGTTAATTGTAACAATTCATACAAGTAAACCAGGTATCATCATCGGTAAAGGTGGTGGAGAAGTTGATCGTATAAAAGAAGAGTTGAAGAAATTGACAAGCAAAGATGATGTGCAGATCAACATTCTTGAAATTCGTCGTCCTGAATTAGATGCTACAATTGTTGGAGATACTATTGCACGTCAGATCGAAAATCGTATCAACTTTAAACGTGCTACTAAAATGGCGATTGCTTCTACACTTCGTATGGGTGCTGAAGGAATTAAAGTTAGACTGAGTGGTCGTTTAGCCGGTGCTGAAATTGCCCGTACCGAAGAATTCAAACAAGGCCGTACGCCATTACATACATTCCGTATGGATATTGATTATGCAAACGTTTTTGCTCAAACAGTATATGGAAAGATCGGTATTAAAGTATGGATCTGTAAGGGTGAGGTTTTAGGAAAACGTGAATTGAATCCAAACTTTGTTGGTGGTAAAAATGATTTAAGTGACAGAAGAGAAAACAGAGGTGGTGATGAAAGAAGAGATAATCGTGGTGGTGGAAGAGATGACAGAAGAGGTGGTGGTGAAAGAAGAGATAATAACCGCGGTGGTGGCGGAGGAAGAGGAAGAAATTAATTTGCAAATATGCAAATGAGCAAATATGAAAAGGAGAGAAGATATTTAATTTTCAAATTTTCAGATTTTCAAATTTTCAAATTACTATAATGTTACAGCCTAAAAGAAGCAAACATAGAAAACAGCAAAAGGGTCGTATTCGCTCTGTAGCAAAGCGTGGCACTTCAATTTCATTTGGTACTTATGCATTAAAAGCATTAGAACCCATTTGGTTAACAAATCGTCAGATTGAAGCTGCCCGTCAAAGTATGACACGTGCTATGAAACGTGAAGGTAATGTGTGGATTCGTGTATTTCCGGATAAGATCATTACGCGTAAACCTTTAGAAGTGAGAATGGGTAAAGGTAAAGGTAACCCTGAGTTTTGGGCTGCAGTAGTAGAACCGGGACGTATCTTATTTGAATGTGATGGTGTAACCGAAGCAACAGCAAAAGAAGCAATGGAATTAGCTGCGCAGAAATTACCTATCAAAACAAAATTCATCATCAGAAGAGATTTGCAAGCATAATTTTAAAAACAGAATTGCAATGGCTAACAATAAAAAAGATTTTAATAAAGGTTTGAAGGATTTAACTGAAAGTGATTTAAAAGCACGCATTCAGGAAGATTCACTTCGTTTGAAGAAACTTGAATTTGCTCATGCTATTTCTCCATTGGAAAACCCAATGAGTATTCGTGGTTTGAGACAAGATATTGCCCGTATTAAAACGGAATTACAAAAAAGAGCTTTGGCTTAATAACCAAATAAAATGCAAACAATGGTTGAAAGAAATTTGCGTAAAACAAGAACAGGGGTAGTAACCAGTAATAAAATGGCTAAGACCATCACTGTTGCTGTTGAAAGAAAAGTAAAACACCCTATCTATGGTAAGTTTGTAAAGAAAACTACCAAATTCCATGCTCATGATGAAAAAGATGAGTGCACTGTAGGTGATGTTGTAAAGATCATGGAAACCCGTCCGCTTAGTAAAACAAAGCGCTGGAGATTAGTAGAAGTAGTAGAAAAAGCGAAATAACAAAAGCTGTGAGCTATTAGCTATGAGCTATAAGCAGGGCAGGAAATAATTTTTTGGTTAGCTCGAAGCTAACCGCTAAAAGCTAAAAGCTTAAAAAAATGATTCAGCAAGAAAGCAGATTAAACGTAGCTGACAACAGCGGTGCCAAGGAAGTACTTTGTATAAAAGTGCTTGGTAACAGCGGTCAGGACTATGCTAAAATTGGCGATAAGATTGTAGTTACTGTGAAGGATGCAATTCCTGCAGGTGGTATTAAAAAAGGTACTGTATCAAAAGCAGTAATTGTTCGTACCAAAAATAAATTACGCCGTAAAGACGGTTCATATATCCGTTTTGATGATAATGCAGTTGTATTATTGAACAATGCAGATGAACCTCGTGGTACACGTATTTTTGGGCCGGTAGCAAGAGAATTGCGTGATAAAGGATATATGAAAATTATATCATTAGCACCCGAAGTTCTTTAGTAAATTAAAAAATAAAAATTAAGCTAAGCGTTAGCGTTTAGCGTTAAGCTTTAAGTATAATAAAATGAGTAACAGATTCAAACCAAAATTTAACATCAAGAAAGGCGACACAGTTGTTGTGATCACCGGTGATGATAAAGATTTGAAAAAACCACGTAAAGTATTAGAAGTGATCGTTGATAAAGGTCGTGTTGTGATAGAAGGTGTGAACATCATCACTAAACATACTAAGCCAAGTGCTCAAAACACTAAAGGTGGTATCGTTAAAATAGAAGCACCTATTAACATCAGTAATGTTCAGTTATGGGATGCTAAAGCAAAATCTGCTGCTAAAATAAAACGTACCAGAGTAGAAGGTAAATTAGTTCGTGTATCAAAAAAATCAGGGGAGGTAATTAAATAATGAGTACCGTAAAATATTCTCCGAGGTTAGCAGATAAGTACAAAAAAGAAGTTGTACCTGCTTTAGTAAAAAAGTTTGCATATAAAAGT
Source organism: uncultured Chitinophagaceae bacterium (assembly GCA_903870685.1). Taxonomy (GTDB): domain Bacteria; phylum Bacteroidota; class Bacteroidia; order Chitinophagales; family Chitinophagaceae; genus CAIQDX01. Next base: position 4,243 of record CAIQDX010000082.1, read on the forward strand.
ATTATGCAAGCACCTAAATTAGAAAAAATTTGCATCAACCGTGGTGTAAATGGTGCTGTAACTGATAAGAAATTAGTGGATGTTGCTGTAGGCGAATTAGAACAGATCACCGGTCAGAAAGCTGTTGCAACTTTTTCTAAGAAAGATATTTCGAATTTTAAATTACGTAAAGGAATGCCGATTGGTGCAAGAGTTACTTTACGTGGCGAAAAAATGTATGAGTTCTTAGACAGATTAGTTTCTATTGCATTACCACGTGTTCGCGATTTCAAAGGCGTTAGCGATAAAGCATTTGATGGCAGAGGTAATTATACTTTAGGTGTTACTGAACAAATCATTTTCCCTGAGATTGATATCGATAAAGTAAATAAAATTACCGGTATGGATATCACCTTGGTAACAACAGCACAAAGCAATGAAGAAGCATACGAATTATTAAAAGAATTAGGTATGCCATTCAAAAACATTAAAAAAGACAATAACTAATAATAATATCACATGGCAAAAAAATCAATCATAGCCAGACAAGCTAAGCGTGAAAAATTGGTTGCGAAGTTTGCAGATAAACGTACTGCTTTAAAAGCAGCAGGCGATTATGCAGCATTAGACTTGCTTCCAAAAAATGCATCGCCTGTTCGTTTAAAAAACCGTTGCCAATTAACCGGCCGTCCTAAAGGATACATGAGATACTTTGGTCTGTCAAGGATAATGTTTCGTGATATGGCTTTGAACGGAAAAATTCCGGGTGTAAAGAAAGCAAGCTGGTAATATTTAACTATAACTTCCCGATGATCGGGATGCATAGAAACAACATTTTGTACTGAATTAATTTTAATAAACATGGTAACTGATCCAATTGCAGATTTTCTAACTAGGATTCGTAACGCTCAGATGGCTGGTCACAGATTAGTCGAAATCCCTGCTTCTAATTTGAAGAAGAGAATTACTGAAATATTGTATGAGCAAGGTTATATCCTGAAATACAAATTTGAAGATGATAACAAACAGGGGTTGATTAAGATTGCATTGAAATATGATGCAGCTACAAAACAACCTGCTATTCGTTCTTTAGAAAGAGTTAGCCGTCCGGGTTTGCGTCAATATGCAAAGCCTGCAGAAATTAAAAGAGTAATCAATGGTTTGGGTGTTGCTATCGTTAGTACTTCAAAAGGAGTATTGACTGATAAACAAGCAAAAGCTCAGAACATTGGTGGTGAAGTACTTTGTTATATCTATTAAAAAATATGTTTTGATTCATCATCAAAACAAAAAAATATTTTCTGATACATTAAGCTGTTTCCTATACAGGCTGATCGGTCAGAAAAAACAAAAATTAAAAATCATAAATAGAAATTATTATGTCTCGTATAGGTAAAAAACCGGTTGCCATTCCTAAAGGTGTTACAGTAACTGTTGGTGCAGATAATGTAATTACAGTTAAAGGACCAAAAGGCGAATTGAAACAAGCAATTGATCGCGATATTACTGTAGAAGTGAAGGCTGAAGAAGTTGTGTTTACTCGTCCTACCGATCAAATCCGTCATCGTGCTATGCATGGTTTGTATCGTGCATTGGTTGGCAATTTAGTTAAGGGTGTTACTGAAGGATATAAAAAAGATTTGGAATTAGTGGGTGTGGGTTTTAAAGCAGTTAATCAGGGCAATATTTTAGATCTTGCTTTAGGATTTTCTCATAACATCATTTTCGAAGTTCCTAAAGAATTAAAAGTTTCTACTGCCACTGAAAAAGGAAAGAATCCAACTATTTTTTTAGAAGGAATAGATAAACAATTATTAGGTCAGGTTGCTGCAAAATTAAGAGGCTTACGTAAACCGGAACCGTACAAAGGAAAGGGTGTTAAGTATAGCGGTGAAATTTTGAGAAGAAAAGCAGGTAAAGCAGCAGGTAAATAATAGAATTTGAATAATTTTTCTTCCGGCAGAATCGGAAGATGCAAATAGAAAAACAATGAATAGTAAATTAGTTCAAAGACAGAAGATCAGATATCGCATCCGTAAAAAAGTTGCAGGTACTTCTGTAAAGCCTCGTCTGTCTGTATTCAGAAGCAATGCTGAAGTATACGCTCAATTAATTGATGATGATAACAGCGTTACATTGGCTGCAGCATCTTCTTTAGATAAAGATATTCTTGCTCAAAAAGTAACTAAGACTGAGAAATCAAAATTAGTTGGAGCTAAAGTAGCATTGAAAGCAAAAGAATTGGGTCTTGAAACTTGTGTGTTTGACAGAGGTGGTAATTTATATCACGGTCGTGTGAAATCTGTTGCTGATGGTGCAAGAGAAGGCGGACTTAAATTTTAATTCACGAACATTAATAATCGTTAGATAAATGTCTAAAGTAAACGAAAATAAAGTAAAAGCCGGTGGCGATGTGGAACTTAAAGATAAAGTTGTTGCCATTAACCGTGTTGTAAAAACTACAAAAGGCGGACGTACATTTAGTTTCTCTGCATTGGTAGTTGTAGGTGATGGTAATGGTGTTGTGGGACAAGGTTTAGGTAAAGCAAAAGAAGTACAAGAAGCAATTGCTAAAGGTATTGATGATGCTAAAAAGAATTTAGTGAAAGTGCCGATCATGCACGGAACTATTCCACACGAACAATTAGCAAAAGCAGGTGCTGCAAAGGTTTTAATTAAACCGGCTGCTCATGGTGCCGGTGTAATTGCAGGTGGTAGTATGCGTGCTGTATTGGAAAGTGCAGGTATTACCGACGTTTTAGCTAAAAGTTTAGGATCTGCAAATCCTCATAATGTGGTTAAAGCAACTATCAATGCTTTGACTTTATTAAGAGAACCTATTCAGGTTTCTAAAACTCGTAGAATTAAATTAAGTAAAGTATTTAACGGATAAATTTATTTGAAATTTCAAATTTCAAATTTCAAATTGAATTACAATGGCAAAGATCAAAATAACTCAAGTTAAAAGTGGTATCGACAGATCAGAGCGTCAAAAACAAACTTTGATTGCTTTGGGTTTGAAAAAAGTAAATGCCACTAAAGAAGTTGAAGCAACTCCTCAAATTCTAGGAATGGTAAATAAAGTTAGCCATTTGGTGAAGGTTGAAGAAGTAGCTTAAGATATTTTTGAATTTTAAATGTTGAATGATAAATGGCTTATGCCACATTCAACATTTATCATTTACAATTAGTAATAATAAATTGCGAGGGGTGATTCCCCGTAAGTTCAAAATCAATTAAACATGAAACTACACACATTAAAACCTGCAGAAGGTTCAACTCACAAACAAAAAAGAATTGGCCGCGGTGAAGCCAGCGGTAAAGGTGGTACATCAACACAAGGTAATAAGGGTGGACAAAGCCGTGCAGGTTATGCCCGCAAAAATGCTTTTGAAGGTGGCCAGATGCCTATTCAGCGTCGTATTCCTAAACGTGGTTTTAAGAATAATAATAAAATTACTTTTAAAGTTTTCAATTTAGGACAGATAGATCAATTGCAAGAGAAATATGCATTTGCTGAATTCTCTGCAGAAAATTTATATATCAATGGATTAATTAACCGTACCGATAAAGTAAAAATATTGGCAACAGGTGAATTGAAATCTAAGCTTTCTTTTAAAGTAAATGCTATCAGCGAAAAAGCAAAAGTGGCAATTGAAGCAACTGGTGGAAGCGTTGAAATAGTAAGATAATTACATTAACTTGCCAGACACATCAAGTATGTGTCTTTTTGATTTTAGAGCATTAACTTTTTAATTTCAGAATCAGTGAAAAAATTAATTCAAACATTAAAAAATATCTGGGCCATCGAAGAATTACGTAATAAGATTACGATCACTTTGGCTTTAATATTTGTTTATCGTTTAGGTAATCACATTGTATTACCCGGCATCAATCCTAATTTATTGGATCAGGCAAAATTGAGTGCTTCAAGTAAAGGTTTATTAGGTTTGTTCGACGCATTTGCAGGAGGTGGCTTTAGCCAGGCTTCTATTTTTGCTTTAGGTATCATGCCTTATATCTCTGCTTCCATCTTTATGCAGTTGATGACGATATTGGTTCCTCAATTACAAAAAATTCAGAAAGAAGGTGATAGTGGTCGTAAGAAAATAAATCAATGGACTCGTTACCTAACTATTATCGTTACTGCATTTCAGGCCGGTGCATATATTCAATATCTAACCAATCCACAAGGTGGATATGCACAAGCAATTTTATTAGACAGAACTGTTTTCACATTTGTTACTATTGTAGTTTTATCTGCAGGTACCATGTTTGTAATGTGGTTGGGTGAAAGAATTCAGGACAAAGGAATTGGTAACGGTACATCTATCATCATTATGATCGGTATCCTGAGTCGCTTACCTCAAAATATTTTACAAGAGTTTACTGCAAAGAGTCAGAAAGCAGGCGGTGGATTATTAATATTCTTAATTGAAATTGCCATTTTAGTTGCTGTAATTTTAGGATTAATAATTTTAGTGCAGGGTGTTAGAAAGATACCGGTTAATTATGCCAAACAAATTATAGGAAACAAACAATTTGGTGGTGCCCGTCAATTTCTACCTGTAAAAGTGAACAGTGCCGGTGTAATGCCGATCATCTTTGCACAAGCAATTATGTTCTTGCCAACATTGGTATCATTTACTAATATAGATTCTGCAAAAGGTATTGTTCGGATTTTTAACGACCATAGTAATCCTTGGTATATGTTGATCTATTCAATAATGGTAATTGGATTTACATTTTTATATACTGCATTAATATTTAATCCAAAACAAATTTCTGAAGATCTGAAACGCAACAATGGTTTTATTCCTGGTGTTAAACCTGGTCAACCAACTGCCGATTATATTGGTTCTATCATGGATAGAATTACATTGCCCGGTGCTGTTTTCTTAGCTATTGTTGGTATCATGCCGGGCTTTGCGCAAAAGTTAGGTGTTACATCCGCGTTCAGTACTTTCTTTGGCGGAACATCATTATTAATTATGGTTGGTGTAATTTTAGATACACTTCAACAAATAGAAACTTATTTATTAATGCGTCAGTACGATGGTTTGATGAGTAGTGGTCGTGTGCAGGGAAGACAAACAGTTTCGTCAAGTACTATTTAAAAATAAAAGATTAAACTTTGTAAACCTGTTAGGAATTTTTTCTGACAGGTTTCTTTTTATTTTATAATGTCACGAAGAGAGAATATGATGATTTATAAAACAGATGCTGAAGTTGCTTTAATGAAGGAAGCTGCTTTGTTAGTGAGTAAAACATTAACTGAAGTTGCTAAAATATTAAAGCCCGGCGTCACTACTTTGCTGATAGATAAATTATGTTCAGATTTTGTAAAAGATCATAAGGCCATTCCATCATTTCTAAATTATAATGGTTATCCTTTTACTGTTTGTGCAAGTGTGAATGAAGTGGTAGTGCATGGTTTCCCGAATAATGTTGCATTAAAAGATGGTGATATTGTTTCAATAGATATGGGTGTGATTTTAAATGGTTGGCATGGCGATCATGCTTATACTTTTATTTTAGGAGAAGTAAGTGATGAAATATTACAACTGGTTAGGGTTACTAAAGAAAGTTTATACAAAGGAATTGAGAAAGCGATTGTTGGTAACAGATTAGGCGATATTTGTTTTGCGATTCAGGAACACACCGAAAAAAAATATGGTTATGGTGTGGTGAGAGAATTAGTGGGGCATGGTTTGGGAAGATCGTTGCACGAAGATCCGCAGGTGCCTAATTATGGTAAGCGTGGCAATGGTCCGATGCTGAAAGAAAATTTAGTATTGGCAATTGAACCAATGATCAATTTAGGAACTAAAGATGTTGTTACTGAAAAGGATGGATGGACCGTAAGAACCAGAGACCATAAGACTTCTGTGCATTTTGAACACGATGTTTGTGTAAAAAAAAATAAAGCATTGATACTTTCTGATTACAGTATTATTGAAGCTGCAGAAAAAGCAAATGCAAATTTGAATTCGAAATATTATTAGCTGCAAACAATTTTAATGGCTACATAACTGAACTATATTTGAAGCCTGAGAAATTTTCTCAGGCTTTTTTATTGTGTATGATGAATGATAAAAATTTAATTGTTATAGGAGGCGGTGCCGCCGGTTTTTTTTGCGCAGTGAATACTGCAAGAATGAATCCTTCATTAAAAGTAATCATCATTGAAAAAAATAATAAAGTTTTAAGTAAGGTGAAAGTGAGCGGTGGCGGACGTTGTAACGTTACGAATGCCTGTTTTGAAATTAGTGGGCTGATAAAAAAATATCCACGCGGACAAAATTTTCTAAAGAGATCGTTTCATTGGTTTAATACAAAAGATACTGTTGAATGGTTTGAAGAACGAAATGTAAAATTGAAAACAGAAAGTGATGGAAGAATGTTTCCTGAAACAAATTCATCGCAAACAATCATTGATTGTTTATTAAAAGAAGCAAATAAATATAATGTTGAATTGATATTGAATTGTGAAGTAAAAGAAATTGTAAATGAAAATAATTTGTTCAAACTTCTAACTCACGATTCACGACTTCTGACTTCCAACTATCTCTGCATTGCATGCGGCGGTTACCCAAAATCATCGCAGATGGAATGGTTAAATAAAATTGGTCATTCGTTTGAAACACCTGTGCCATCGCTGTTTACATTCAATATTCCCAATAATAAAATAACTGAATTAATGGGAGTGAGTGTAGAAAATGCAACTGTAAAAATTGTTGGAACAAAATTGCAGGAGCAAGCGCCATTATTGATTACACATTGGGGAATGAGTGGTCCTGCTGTATTAAAATTATCGGCATGGGGAGCTAGGTTATTAGCAGACAAAAATTATCATTTCGAAATTTCGGTGAATTGGGTGGGTAACAGAAATGAGAATGAATTAAGAAACGAATGGTTATTTTTTAGAGATCAATTTGCATCGCAAAAGATCGGTAATAAAAATCCATTCACTTTACCAAATCGTTTATGGTTGTATTTATTGAAAGAAAGTTTTATTGATGAAAGTTTACGTTGGGCTGAACTAACTTCTAAGCAGCAAAATAAATTAATTCAAATACTTACTGCACAAACTTTTCATGTGAAGGGTAAAACAACATTTAAAGAAGAATTTGTTACATGCGGCGGAATAAAATTAAACGAGATTGATGCAAACACTATGGAAAGTAAAATTGTGCCGCATTTATTTTTTGCCGGAGAAATTATTGATGTTGATGGAATAACCGGCGGGTTTAATTTTCAAAATGCGTGGACCGGTGGATGGATCGCAGCTAAAACAATTGCAGAGATATCTAATGACTAAAAAGTTAAAGTCGGTCTTTATTATTTTAACATGATAGAAATCATTATTGAACCTTTAAATAATTCTACCTTTACTCAATAATAATGAAAAAGTTTACACTCATATTAATTTCATTTTTTTATATGCTGTCGGTTCTTGGTATCGGCATTCATAAAGATTATTGTTGCGGTAAACTTCGTTCTACTACTTTTTTTATTCATCAATCAGAAAAAAAACATTGCAAAGCAAAAGCAATGGCAGGTTGTTGCAGAACAGAAGATGCTTTTTATAAATTGAATGATAGTCACACAAATGCAGCAACAGCGATTGTTGTAAATAATATTCCGGTTGTTGCTGTATTTCATTATCAGGAATTAATCCAAAACATTTTTACTTCTTCTCTTCATTATATTTCTGATCATACAAATGATCCTCCCGAAAAAAATCATCTGCAAGTTTATTTGTTAAACTGTAATTTCAGAATTTGATTTTCGCGTTCACTGTTTCAATGCAATGGGAATTGTGTTGAATGGTTTTTATTCAACAATTAAAACGTGAAAGATGAAATATATTTTAGTATGTCTGATTTTATTCAGCATTCATACAACAATTCAAGCACAATCTGGTAAAGACTCTTCTATAACCATTAAAGTATTTGGTAATTGCGAACAATGCAAAGCAAGAATTGAAAAAGCATTAAAAATAAAAGGGGTAAGCAATGCGGTGTGGAATATTGAAACAAAATTATTATTACTGCGATACAATCCAGTAGTTATTTCTATCGATAAGATTCATCAAAAGATGGCAGATGTTGGTCATGATACAGAATTAAAAAAAGCAAAAGACAAAACATACAATGCTTTGCCTGAATGTTGTTTGTATCGTGAGAATGAGAAGACACAATTAAAAATTGATTCTGTTCTTAATCAACCTGTCACCAATAATAATTTTATTAAAGGAATTGTTTTGAAAGAAGATAAAAAAGGAAATTTCAAACCATTGGTTGGCGCTTCAGTTGTTTGGGAAAAAACAAACAAAGGAATTATTACAAATGAAAATGGAATTTTTAATATTTCAAGGAACGATCAATCACAAAAATTAATTATCAGTTATATCGGTTATCAAAACGATACATTAACTGTAACCGATCAATCGTTGGTAAGAATTATTTTAGCATCGAACAAACAATTAAAAGATGTTACGGTTACGGCAAGACAACGTTCTATGTTTGCTTCAACAATATCTCCAATCAAAACAATTGTGTTTGGCGAGAAAGAATTATTAAAAGCCGCCTGTTGTAATTTGAGTGAAAGTTTTGAAACAAATCCTTCGGTCGATGTTTCTTTCAGCGATGCTATTACAGGTTCGAAACAAATTCAGTTATTGGGATTATCAGGAATTTACACGCAGTTAACTGTTGAGAATATGCCAGGCCCGCGTGGCATAGCAACCGCTACAGGATTGAGTTTTATTCCCGGAACATGGATCGAATCTATTCAACTCACCAAAGGAACTGGTTCTGTGGCAAATGGTTATGAAAGCATTGCGGGGCAAATAAATATTGAAGAAAAGAAACCTGAAAAAAGTGAAAAATTATTAGCTAATATTTATGTGAATGAATTTGGTAAAACAGATTTGAATTTGAACCTCACCCAAAAAATAAATGATAAATGGAGCACTTCGTTGTTGGCGCATTATGATTTTTTAAATAATAAAACATTAGATGAAAATAATGATGGCTATCGCGATATTCCTTACGGAAATTTATTTACACTGTTGAATAGATGGAAGTTTGATAACAGCAAAGGCGTGATGATACAATTTGGAATAAAAGTATTAACTGATAGCAAAACAGGTGGCGAAGTAAATTTTAATCCGGCAACAGAAAAGTTTACAACACAATCGTACGGATTAGGATTGCAAACAGAACGTTACGAAGCATTCGCAAAAATTGGTTATGTGTTTCCGGGAAAAAAATATAAAAGTGTTGGTTTGCAATTAGCAGGTTTTTCGCATAATCAAAATGATTATTTTGGATTAACGCAATACAATGCACAACAACAAAATTTTTATAGCAATTTAATTTATCAATCCATCATTGGAACGAGTGCACATAAATTCAGAACTGGGTTAAGTTTTTTGTATGATTCTTACAACGAAGATTTGAATGTAAATAATTACAACAGAAAAGAAATTGTTCCCGGCGCATTTTTTGAATACACATTTATGCCGAATGACAAATTCACGCTGGTAGCGGGTTTGCGGGCAGACAATAATAATTTATTTGGCGCATTTATTACTCCTCGTTTAAATGTTCGGTATCAAATTACGCGAACAACAACAATGCGTTTCAGTGGTGGAAGAGGTCAGCGTACTGCAAATGTGTTTGCCGAAAATACAAGTGTGTTGGTGAGTAACAGAACAATTGAATTGCCAATAAATCACATCAATAATAATTATAGATTTAATCCTGAAGTGGCGTGGAATGAAGGAATAAGCATTGATCAGAAATTAAAATTGTTTACAAGAGATGCAACTTTAAGTGTTGATTATTTTAGAACAGATTTTACAAATCAGGTGGTGAATGATATTGATCAATCGGCAAGAAAAGTTAATTTCTATAATTTACAAGGACAATCTTTTTCGAATAGTTTTCAAGTTGAGTTGGATTATGAGTTGATCAAAAAATTAGATGTTCGAATGGCTTATCGTTTGTTTGATGTGCAAACAAATTATCATGGCCAAATGCTGGAACGCCCGATGGTAGCGAAAGACAGATCATTTATTAATTTGGCATACGAAACAAAAAACAAATGGAAATTTGATTACACAATTCAATGGACAGGACAAAAACGTTTGCCATTTACAGGCGATAATCCAACAGCTTTTCAATTGCCAAATTATTCTCCATCATTTATTTTGATGAGTGCCCAAGTGAGTAAAACAATAAAAGATTTTGATATTTATGTAGGTGGAGAAAACATTGGCGATTACCGGCAAAATAATTTGATCGTTGATGGTGCACATCCATTTGGAAATTATTTTGATGCATCGATGGTTTGGGGGCCGGCTTTTGGAAGAATGATCTATGGTGGATTGAGATTTAAAATAAAATAGGAAAAGTCCGAAAGACCGAAAGTCGGCAAGTCCGAAAGAATTGAA
>CAIQDX010000083.1 GCA_903870685.1 uncultured Chitinophagaceae bacterium
AATGCAACAACTTCACAAAGCGGTCAAATAACATCTACCGATTGGAACACGTTTAATAATAAACTTTCAACAGCAACAGCCGCGAGTACATACGCACCAATTAATAACCCTACATTTACAGGTACAGTAACATTGGCACAGGATGCCGCAAGTAATTTACAGGCGGTAACACTTCAACAATTAAATAACGCAATACTAGGGCAGGATTACAAAGTAGCGTGTAAGTATGTAACAATAGCAACACTTCCTACTTATGTTTATAATAATGGAAGTAGTGGAGTAGGTGCAACAATTACAGGCGTTTCATTCGGTGCAATTACTTTTGATGGAGTTACTCCTAGCGTTGGAGATAGAGTATTAGTAGTTGATGAAGTAGGTGGAAACGCTCCTTATAATGGTGCTTATACAGTAACAGTAGTAGGTACAGGGGCATCATTATTTGTACTTACACGTGCAACAGATTTTAATACACCATCAGAAATAAACGGAGGTAATGCTTTTTTTATCAGTTTAGGAAACACAAAAGCTGCAAGTACTTATGTTTACAATGGAGTATCTGCTCCTACAATTGGAACATCAAATATTATATTCACCCAAACACAAGGGCAGGGTGTATATTCAGCGGGTACAGGACTAACATTAAGTTCAAATACGTTTGCAATAGATACTTCGGTTGTTGCCACATTAACAGGTTCGCAAGCGTTGACCAATAAAACCTATAATGGAATGACCATTACTTCAAATAGTGGCACATTCGCGGTAGGTAATGCAAAGTCTGCTATTATAAGTAATACATTAACATTTACAGGAACTGACGGCTCTAGTGTTGCATTTGGAACAGGAGGTACAGTAGCTTACACCAATGTAGCAACTTTATCTTCGCTTACATCAATTGGGACACTTACAAATCTAACCGTTACAAATGCTCCTACTTTTAGTTTTGCAACGGCAGGAAGTATTTTATTTGCTGACACGGCGGGATTGCAGGCACAGGATAATAATAATTTATTTTGGAGTAAAACGAACCATATATTAAGTGTTAATTGCAATGGAGATACTACAGGTACTGATTCTATAAATATTTATAAACAGATTGATTCATTTTGTTTAAATACTTCTGATAATGGATATTCGGTAAGCAATGCCAGAGGCTCTGTCGGTTCATTAACCCAAAATGTTGATGGAGATTATATAGGGTTGTTTGGGTTCTATCCTTATAACGGTTCGGCTTGGGCTGAATATGCAAGTATGCGGAGTTATGTAAGGGGGACAACTTCAACAAATCGCGGTGCTGATTTGGAATTTTACACAAAGAAGGATGGCGGAGCTTTGACATTGGCAATGACGATTGATAACAGTCAAAATATAACATTTGCCGGCGGGGTAATAACGGCAGCAGGAACGACAACACTAGCTCCTTTGAGTTTTTTATCTGGGACATTAAAAACGTCTGTTGCGGCGGGAGATATGGAGTATGATGGCAAAGCCCATTATCTTGCTCACGCAGTTTCTGAAAGGGGTGCAGTACCTTCTACTCAATTTATAACTTTAACAAGCGATTACACTACATCAAGCGGTACAGGGACAGGACTTCAAAAGTTATTTAATTCGCCTACAAACGGAACATTAACATTAGCGGCAAATACAACTTATTTCTTTGAATGTGAGTTTTTATTAACAGCCCTTAGTTCAACATCGGGTACTTTCTCTTTTGGAATTGGTGGGACAGCAGCTATTACAAGAATTAAATATATGAGTGTTGCAACAAGGTCAAACTCAACCCCCGCTACAAGCGTGAATTTTGCGTGGTCAAGTATAGCAAGTGCAACAAGTTTATTTCAAGCAGCAACAAGCACAAATGGAGCGTGCAAAATATCAGGTAAAATAGTTGTAGGTACGACAGGGACTATTATACCACAATTTGCGGTTAGTATAGCAGCTAACGTGGTAGTGAATACAGATTCATTCTTTAAAATATGGGCGGCAGGTTCGGATAGTGTTCAGAGTGTAGGGAACTGGAGTTAAAAATTAAATACAAAGAAGAAATAAAAAAATTTGCCTCAAAAACGACTTGCAAAATTAAAGTAAAAAGTTATAAAATTATGACAACACGCGAAAAACAGGAAGCCGAAAAGATAGGACTTGTAAAAAAATATGTCAATGAATTTCGCAAAAGTGAGATTTTTAAAAGGGCTGTAAGTACTATTCTTGTGAGTGCTTTTTTAGGTAGTTGTTATTTTTTCATTTCGTGGAAAGACAGATTTATAGTTATAAATGGATTGCCAATTATTGTTGAGGAAACAAAGGAAGCTGTAAGGGTTATTGATAAAAAAGTTTATAGGATTGACAGGAAGTTAGCCATTGACAGTGCAATAGATTTTCAATATAAAAAAGGCATGCAGGATGATATTACTGAAATGAAGGCAGACATTAAAACACTTATTGCACGTCATTAAATGTGGTCAATCTCGGCAATAATAGAAATATTCCAGAAGCTGATTAAAAAGCCTAATCCCAAAAGATTGATTTCAGTTAGAAAAAATAGAATTAAAAATAAAGTTAAACAAAAAAGATATGGTACAAAGAACATACGATGAATTACAGGAGGTTGTTTTAAAACACAATCTTTTATTTGCTACCAATAAAATGTTCGGCAACTATATTTGGATCCGAGAAAGTAATGAAATTACCAATAAATTTAATGATACTTTACACATTGCGTATCTTGATGAAGAAGGGCAAAAGCAGGTTATCAATGTTCCAGTAACAACGAAAGCAGGAATAAAAGGGGCTTTTGATGCTCCTCCTACAGTTGCAGGAATAACAGGAACGGCTGTAATAGTATTTCCGCAACAATGTATAAATACATGGCAATTCTTATCCGGTACATTACTTTCTTCATTAAATAAAGGTTATCCGTTTAACTTTCCATTCTTTCAACAGATATTACCAATTAAATATTGGCGTGATAATCTTACTGAAGAAATTAAAAACGGATCACAATTAGAAATTATAGAAGAAAATTTACAGACCGGAGTATTCGGTACGCAATGGCACGTTATGAGTAATCCTCCACCGGCAGCGCAATCAGGAAATGTAAACAACTGGTCCGAGGGATGCATGGGGGCGCAATATAACGATTGGTTAAAAGTTATCGAATTTTCGGATAAATCATGTGCTATTTGGGGAAATAAAGTAAGCGGAGTATTATTAAAAGCAGAAAGTTTTGAATAAAATAAACGAATATATCAGTTACCACCATTTAGTACTACACAACTTCATTCAATGGGGTGTATTAGCGATGTTGGCTGCTATTTTCTTTTATGCGGTACTTCACTTGAAAACGACACGAAATATAATAAGAGATATATTGAAAGTAAAGCAACCAGACGGTAGTTATAAATGGTCAGAAACAAGGGTAATGATGGCTTTTGCTTTTTATTCTGTATTAACAGCCTTTAATATGGACGAGGTGAAAAACGGACTTAATATGGCTGCCTGGATTGCTTTATTAGTATTTGCTGCAACTGGACATATACCTAAAGCATACAGCGAAAAGATTAACCCTACAAAGCCAACTGATAATACTTCACCACCGGCAATACCTCCTACTCCTTAGTACGTTTCCTTATAATTGCTTTTATATATTCTTCTTTTGGTTTATAACCTATAGGTATCTCATCCTCCTTGCTTGTTTCTATTACCTCGCAGTCGTCCTTCCTTATCCAACCTTGAGCAGTAAGTAAACCTTTTACTAACCCTTCATAATAAGCGTCTTTAATGTTTTTTACTTTTTTATTTAATTTTGCTAAATCTTTTTCTGTTCGTAAAATAGCATATAGTCTTATTTGTTCTTCAGTCATTTCATTACGGTTTTAATTGTTTATAAATATCAAATAATTCATCCAATTATCAATATTATCGTCCCATACGTTGTGAGATTCGTCTATTGAATACTTCGTAAATAATTCTTGTATTGTCATTTTTCGTTTATTAGTTAAAATATAATCTTACAATCGGGCTCGAACCGAACTTAGTGCATATTTATTTCAGAGATGGTGTTTGAGCAACAAACTATGAAGAAACAGTTTTAATTGTTTTTTTATTTAATATGATATAAGATTAATTTTTAATGATTTATTTTACAGTTTTATATATTTCGTACCCACCGAATATTGCCAACGCCGCTTCTGCAACTTCAAAAGGCTTTTTCACATTACCCCAAAACTTATGCCATGCAGGATGCTTCGGTTTTTCAAACTCAATAAGTGATTCCTTTGCTTTATTTGCATTTTGGCAATCGTTTAGGGTAATATTACATTCTCTGTTTAAAAGTGAATCCTGCGCGATTTCTGTGCGTTGATTTGCGATAATAATACTATCCCTATGCAATATACTATCCTTTGACTTAGCATCAACTAAAATTACCAATGTTCCGGTAGTATCTTTTTCCTCAATAGAATCTATTTTTGCAGATTGTTGAGTCTTTGTTAATTGCCCTACCATTTTCCTGAGGTCAAGAATATGGTTAATAAGCATCGTTTTGTTCGTTTCCTGCAACTTTATTCTTTCATTCAATACTTTTATCGTATCGGATACTATTTTATCAACCTCCGCTTTATTTTTGAGTTGAGCAGTTAAAATATTTTGAGTTAATTTGACTGAATCAACCAACACAACTTCTTTTGCATCGTGAGCATCTTTATTTTTTTGATTGCACTTAACTCCTTCGCAGGTGGCAAATCCTAATAATAGCAATGTAAATCCTATTATTCCGTAAAGTTCTATGTTGTTTTTCATTTTTCTTTATTTCTGTTATTAAAAAGTTCTACCAATTCTTTTGTAGTGGATTCTCTATTTGTTCCAATTTCCCTCCATTTACATTTTACAGTAGGAGCGTAATTTCTAACCAACCAAATACCAAAATCTTTCTTCTCTTTTATCGCAAACTCAATGCTATCCTGCTTCTCTTTGGATAGTAGTTCGGTGGCTTGTGTATCAGCCCATTCTAACATATTAATACCCGATAAATCAGAATTACTCTTAATCATTTCGGTAATTCTAGCATCAAATATCTTTCTCAATTCCTCTAGTGCGCTCATGGTTGTTGGGTTTTAAGTTGTTGTAAAAATTCAATTAAAAGTTCTTTAAATGTCTTCACAATTGGTTTGGAATGTTCTTTGTAAAATTCAACAAAAAAAATCATATCCGCCTCCGAAAACCGCTTATCGCTTTCAATCCATTCGTGCTTGCAAACCGATTTTATAACATCGGCTTTGCTCAATTTATTAACCTCGCATTCTTCTAATAATTTAAGTCCTCTCTCCGCAAGTTTATATGGTTCTGTTGTTCGTGCTAATTGCACATAATTCATCTGATACTCCATGATATCAGTAAACACTTTCTTTAATTCTTGTTTCATGTTTTCCCTTTTAAATCGGTTAATAAACTAAGCAAAGCCGTTGAGCGTTAAATGTTGCCTCAACAAGCTCTTTTATGTTGATTTTAATTTCTTCGTTTGTCTTCATTTTATTTATTAATTGTTAATATAAAAAGCAGGAGTTAAAAAGGATTTGCAACCTTATTGAATATTTCTTTAACTTGCTGCCTTAATTGGCGTGTATGCTATGTTTTTGTATAATGAACATCTTATCTGTACCCCACAGCAGAAAACAAACCAATATTTTAAAGAACTATTCTTTTCAGACTGCAAATCTACAAACTTATATTTGATATTTCCTAATACTTTATTAAGATAGAATCTGTCTAAATAAGGATTAAAATATCTCGTACATTCTGTATTCCGTAGTAATCGCAAACCTTAAGCAAATTTTGAGAAGCAAACATTTTGTTTTTACCGTTAAATATCATTTGGAGCGTTTTTAAGTCTACCCCAGTGTCCTTTGACATATTTGCTACACTTTTACTCCCCTTCAATTCGTATAGCTTATCTCTGTTGATTATGTACATTTTAAATAACTAAATATGTGAGCAATTATATCAATTGTCCATCCATCTCCCAGTTAGGTGCAATATTTTTTTAAACTTTTAAAATTCCAGCCCACTGTTCAGCCATTGCCTTTGCTATTCCTGGAAATGTCTTGCTTCTTATTGTGCTTCGTTCCTCTTTAGTTTTGTCATCCGTAAAAGCCTTGTAATACCACATTTGTTGCCTTTTTAATTTACCCGTTTTTTTACATATCCACTCCTTATATTCGTTTGAAGTATCAACGTGAGTTATTTTATCATTAAATAAATCCACCGCTTTATAATGCTGTAATAGGGGTAAATTTTTCAACCATAAGCAAGTGGTTTTAGTAAATCCATCCCCAAAAAAATACGGTTGAATTACCTGGTCCGGCTTTCTGTAATGTGCGCTCATTATCCCTATTGGATTTTCAACCGCTATTTTTTCAATCGGTGCGTTAATCATTGCCATAAAAAAATCACGCCCTTGTTGTTGCCTTCCGTCTGCAATTTTTTCTTTAAAGTGCATTGCACCGCTTACCGTTAAATGTGTGCATGGTGGAAAAAATATACCCATATCCCAACCCATATTTATTACTTCAAAAATATCTCGTTGATAATGCCATTCGGGATGCCCACCACTACAAGGCAACAAATCACAACTAAAGGCTTCATGTCCTAATTTACGTAACTCTTTTGTTACGACTTGGCTTTCTTCACATCCTACTAATATTCTCATTCCTACGCCAATTTTAAAAGTTTAAAAAAATACAGACACCTAAATCACAATCTGATTTTATTTTATCTATCAATTTTTGTCTAATACTATTCATTCATTACCTATCAATTAAAAATCATATTCTACTTTACTATCTGTGGAGGGGTTACTTTTTACTCATTAAATTTTCTGCCAACAATTTACTATTGACAATTTTTAACTCCAAATTATCTTTTTTTATTCGCTCCAGTTCTTCAAATAAAACATGAAGGTACTTTTGTGCATCCGCAATAGCCTTTATCTTCTTATTCGCATCCAAAGCATCAAAATTAGGGTTTTTTCTTAATGCTAAAGTAACTTTTAATTCCATTTCTGACCGGACAAATTCAAGTCCGTAAATGTGAGCTCGGCTAATTGTATAATCTATTTCCATGTTTTAAAAAATTGTATTTTCGTTAATATCTTCCATTTTCTCTCGTTGGCTTATCGTAAAATCTTCGTTTGGCTGCAAAGGTTTAAAATTGTTTGTTTCGCAGGAATAAAGCTGTTGATTATATTCATCAAAAGAATAAAAAATGTTTTTCTTCCAGTCAAAAAACATGCTTATTTTACCTGTTTTACCAATCCCTTTAGGCTTTGACTTTTGCACCCATAAAATAGTTTCATTTGATTCATAAGGTCGTCCGGTATCATCCTTTAAAAATATTTCCGGTCTATATACTAAAATCATTAAAAAGCCCCTTCGCCACCAAGCGCGACCACCTGCCCATTCATTTGCAAAAGCCATCCGTTCAAACATTTTACCGCTGTCCTTATCCTTTTCCGGTTTAATATCCGCTATGTGAGTAACAAGTATATCTATCCTGTTATTTTTTTTTGATACTACCCTGCATTTTTTCAGCGCACCGGCAATAAATTTAGCAATCTGCCCTTTGTATTTTTCATCCTCCTCATCCAAATCATTAAAAGGGTCAAATACTGTCGTGTCAAATTTAATTCCTAACTCATCCTCCGCTTGTTGAACTAAATTATAATACGATTCTATCGTGAAATCGTTATCGTGGTCGCATATTATAAAGTGAGTTGATATAAAGTACTCCGCGTGTATCTTTTCGGGTTCTGTGGCATATTTATACGGTTTCTGTAAAAACTTAAAAATCAACTCGTAAAAAATATGTTCCACATTTCCGCCTTCACCGCAATAAATAAAGGTTTTCCAGTTATGAAGTTTTGCACAATTTACCGCAAATTCAAATACTACTTCAGTTTTACCGGAATAAGGCGCACCCCCGACAAATAAGGGATAACCTTTTTTTAGTTTAATCAATGAATCCAACGAAGCAATGCCAGTGCTTTTTAAATCAGTTAATCCATTTTCTGCAAAATGTTTAACCTCTTGTAGTTTATTTTCTAACCGGAAATAACTCATAAAATACCACCTACTGAATCGTTAAATTTTACTCCAAGCCTTTTAAGTAAATCCAAAATGCGTCTATTTTCAGATTTGTATTTTTCATTAATTGTCATTTGCGCTTCATTCGGCATCATTCTAAATTGGTCGTGATTAAATTGCAACAACTCTTTCAATAAAATCGTATATCCTTTGAAAATATTTTGTATCCCTTTGCGATAATCAAAATCGATAGTACCTAATTTCATCCGGTTAATAATTTCCTTTAAATCGTCCGGTGTTATTTCCGGAACAAGCTCAATAATGCTATTGCTCCATCCCTCAAGCATTAAATCTGAAATAGGATAAGATACCAAGTAATTAACATGGTAAAGCTGCTTAATGTAGCTTTCCTTAGTTGTGGTACTTACTAACTGGTCGTCCGAGATTGTCTTTTGCAGGTGTTCCATTGTTTGAATTTTTAATTTCTGTTACTATTTCGTTGAATTTACTATCTAAAATTAATAAATCTTTATCCTTATACCATACAGGTAATTTCAAACAAATAATTTTGAAGGTATCTACAATCGTAGTTTCTTTTATTTCGGTTCCTGCATCTTTCAAAACTTTATCTATTTTTACTATTATAGATTTTAATGCTTTTCCACCTGCTCCGGTAAAAGTCCAACCGATATGAAATTCCTTTAGCCAAAATTCTAAGCAAAGTTTATATTCAGGATTAAATTTATATTTATCTTTCGATGTTTTTTTTAAAACATCAAGAATAATATTAATGTTATCTGTTACTTGTTTATTGTTATCTGTTATTTGTTTTATTATGTGTATAGGTAGTGGTATAGGTAGTGGTACAAGTAGAGGTATACCCAGTGGTATAGGTTGAGTATCAAGTAGTGGTTCACTTAGTGGTATTAAATTTGATACACTACTTTCTAAATTTATTATCTTTATTTTGGGTGCTTTGAAATTATTTACCCCTTTTATTACCTTAATAAATCCGAACTTTTGTAAATCATTCAATGTTTTATAATATGTTCCTTTTGCATTTATTCCACTTCCCATCATTGCTAAATCAAAAGGACATTTAAACCATTCAGCCCAATTACACCTATTATTTTGATTTAATAGAAACATATATAAACTTGTGTGCATTGGCTTTATTTCGTGTTCACCGGAAAAAACAATAGAGTAGTATCCTCTTATTTGTTTAAAAATATCTAATCTATACTCCATATATAATAATAAGGCGTACCCTCCAAAGTTAGCAGTTACACGCCAATGCAAAGATGCGTAACTTTTCGGGGTACGTTTATTTGTTAGTAAAATCTAAGTTAATCATTGGCGTGTAAAATATATCGGTGCAAAGTAAATGATAATATCTGAGATAAACTAATTTATAGTAATGAAAGTTGGTTTTTTAATTCAATAGCACTGGCACAATTCTTTTTAGATAAATCAAAATAACTTTCTTTTAATTCGATTCCGTACCCTCTACGACCCATTTTAACTGACTGATATACTTCACTACCAATACCCATAAAAGGAGTAAAAATAGTATCTCCTTTGTTGCTGTAAAGGTGTATCAGTCGTTCAATGGTACCAAGTTGCAAAGGGCAAATATGTTTTTCATCATTGTCCTCTCTGCCATTTCTGAAACCCTGCAAAGTATTTCCATAATCAATATCCATCCAAACAGGCGATGCGTATTTTTGCCACAAGTCCACAGGCAAATCAGTATTCGTAACAGGGTCTTTTCCCTCTCCTTCTTTTCGGAAAATCATTACATAGTCAGGTATTCCAACTCTTACTTGTGTGCTATCTTTTTTTACTTGCTTATGCAATAATCCTTTTGCTTTTGTCCGTTGCATTTCAATTACAGGGTCTTTCCAAATAGTAACTCTTGAATGGTATATAAAACCTGCATTTTGAAAAGCAGTTAATATCATTCCGCTAAAATCCCTTAATCCTATGTACCCTTCTTTACCCTTTTGGATAGGCAAATCCATGCAATGAACTGCTACATTTCGCCCATCCATTAATATACGGTGCAACCCTTTTATTATAAAATCAAATTGAATTAAAAACTCTTTATAATCTTTTGAGTTGCCCATATCTTCAACGTGCGAACTGTATGTATAAAGTTCTGCAAAAGGAGGGCTGAACACACTAAATCCAATACTCTTATCTGGAATATCATTAATTAATTGGCAACTATCCCCACGTTTTATAGTGTACCATTCATTACTTTCAGTAGTAATATCAAAGTCGTTTTCAGACATTTTATTACCTTTTAGATTTTCATTAATTGCTTTGCTCATTTCGTTTTGCATGATTTCAAATTGTTTTTGTTTGTTATTAATTGATTGTTTTACATTTGCCATTGTATCGGTAGTGATAAGATAGCAGTTTACCTCATTTTTTTGCCCGAAGCGATAACTTCTCCGCATAGCTTGATATAAACCCTCGAAACTAAAATCTAACGAAGCAAATATTTGATTTCTGCAATTCTGAAAGTTCATCCCAAATGAAGCGATTTTTGTTTTAGTTATCAGTATGCGAAATTCGTTATTTGCGAACCCTAATAATTTTTCCTTTTTCCATTCATTTGTATCGCTACCTTTTACCTCGATTGATTCCGGCAATAGTTTTTTTAATCTTTCGCCTTCAATATTGTGTTTTATCCAAATTATAAAATTTTCATCAGGACGTGAATTGATAATATTTACAACTTCTTGTAATCTTAAATCCATTGTTGCCCTTAATTCTGCATTAAAATTTGTTGCTGAAATAATTGCATCATTGAATAATTGACCATTATCTCTATCGGGAGTTATTATTTGTTTCTCAATTAAATTAAGTTTAGGTAGTGCGTACCCTTCCATAACAAATCCTATATCCTGTGGCTTATTAAGCATTATAGCCCACGTTCCTATAAACTCATAAAACTTTTTAACTGCATGACCTTTTAATCTCCATTTAGCAGTTTCGCCCCCATCATGCACAAAGTACATTGCCAACATTTGATTCCTGCTCATAACGTCCAAAAATTCGCTATGATTACCCATCTCCATTGGGTCATTAGGTGAAGGGGTAGCAGTACAAGCCAATTTATAAGGAGTTTTATAAAACTTTTCGAGTATAAGTTTTTTTGTTTCGCCTTCAAAATTCTTTAAAATACTGCTCTCATCAAGAACAACACCAGCATAAATACTACTATCAATATTGCTTAATTGCTCGTAATTATCAGCATCAATAAAATCAATAGGGATATTAAATTTAATTGCTTCTCTTTTTGTCTGTTCCACAACTACCAAAGGAGCAAGAATTAATACTTTTTTATTTGTTTGTTTACTTACTTGATAAGCCCAATCAAGTTGCATTAGGGTCTTTCCAAGTCCACAATCAGCAAAAATAGCATACTTCCCAGCTTTTAAAGCACGTTTAACAATAAATCTTTGAAAAGGGAAAAGGTTAATGTTTAACTCATTCTCAATTACATCAAATCCGCTTTCAATGTGCGCCTTTTGTTTTGTTTTTAAAAAGTCTGAATATTCCATATAAATAAAGGAATAGCACCTCACCCTAACCGACCAACCGCCAGGCAGAACAGTATCAGGCTCGATGCTATTTTATTTTAAGTAAATTAATATTAATTATCATTTGTGGCGATTGGATTTTAAAGAGCGCAAAGTAAAACAAAAATAAGTTACCCTGCAAATTTATTTTACTCAATTCCGAACTTATTAGTTAAATAGGATTCAATCCCTCTGTAATAGTTAGCAAAAGCCTTGTCAGTTTCGATTAGTCCCTGCACTGTTTTTTTTGAATGTAAAACGGTAGCATGATTCTTGCCTCCAGTTGCTTCCCCAACCTTTTGTAATGACGTTTTAAATCCGTTCAAATTCAGTCCGTATTGATTTATCCTGGATGCGATAAAGTGCTGAATTATTTGCCGGTGTTTAATCGTTTCTTCGCGTTTCCTGCACTTTGCGGATAGTTGCTCAAAGGATATTCCAATGTGATTACAGTACTCATGTATGACCTCCGTAATGGTAGGTTTACTCTTTGCATAATCCGAAGCACCAACAAAAGCATAAAGAGATTTTGTAGTTTTGGAAGGTAGGTTGTTGTAATTCATTATTAACTTTCCGCAGTGTGTTAATAACTTTGGCGACACTTCTGTTTTTTCGATTGTTGTCATTTTATTTGTTTTTTATTAAATTTTCTATTGTTTTTTCATTACTAATTATTTCATTTTCTAATTTCTCAATATAGTCTGCTACTTCTGAATTGACAAGATATTCGTTAAACTTTGAATCGTCTATTGCTTTAGGAATAACTATGTATGTATATTCTACTGTAACATTTGGAGTTAATTGTCCGTTGTTTATATTTATTCTTTTGGGCATTTTATTTAAAATTGTTATGATTATTAAATTATAAATTTACCAAAAGAAATCTTATTAATTTCTTCAATAGCATCTTTGCAAGGTGTGCCATTTATTACAAATAATTCAGAGTTCATTGTAATATCTGTAACCGCCTGCCAATATTGCGCTTTTGTAATCTTCATTAAATTAAACTGCTCTTTGAATTGAGCAACTAACTCTTTTACTTCAGGAGTATCTAACAACTGCTTATTAGTTGCAAATATTTCATTTATATTTTTTGCCATTGGTTTTTTATTTAAAATTGTTTGTGTATATCCCTAACTCCTTATTAATTTCACTTCTTAATTCAATTCGCTGTTCTAATGTTCGTGTAATCGGATTGCTTTCTAAGGACTTTCTTATCTTTTTTGCCGTCTTAGTCCATTCAACTAATTGCTCCCTGGACCACTTAATCAATTTATAGTCCCTTACAATTTCGTATTGAACATATCCGGCATACATACTTCCATATTGCCATTTCAGACCATATAAATAAGCATTTTGATTGCCTCCTTTATTGCCATTGCAGGAATAACACTGGCGGTGAATATTATGCAGATTAAACCTCAAAGTACAATTACTTCCAACGCTGTGATAGTGTCCGGCAAACATTTTTTTAATCGGTGTATTCGGGTCGCAGGAAATACAATTTAATCCGTAATCAATACATCGTGCAATAGCGTTAATTTCACGTTCCAAAGCCTTTTCAAAATAGCTTACCTTTTCACTTGTCATTTGCCATACTTTCTTTTCCGTTGCACATTGTTTCTGAAACGCTTTTTGCTTCTTTTTTTTAGCAATTTCAATCGCGCAGTCGGGTTGGCACCACGATTGAAAAGTTGTCCTTGGGAAGAATTGGGTTCCGCAATGTTTGCAAAGTTTAGGTCTTGGTTCTGGAAACTTCTTTTTGTTAATAGCTTCAAATGTTCGCATAGTTGTAAATTATAATTCAATTTCTCCCTGTTCATTTGGGAGCATTACTGTTATTCCAAAATATGTAAATATTAATCTCCTGCACCGTTCCTCGTATTCTTCAAACTCAATCGTCTTTAATCCGGCAGTACTTTCGGTTATTTTTTGAATGTCGCCTGATATAGTATTAACAACTTCCTTCCAATTACATTCTTTTTTAAGGTTTTCATGGCATTCCTCACTATCTAAATATTCGCCCCACTGCTCTTCTGCCCCTTGCTGAAATGATTTGACTATAACGCCCCAATAATATCTATTCTGTTGCGTTGAGCGTGTCTTTCTTTTCTTTTTAATAGAAAGTACCACTTGTTCACCCGAAAACATCTCACGAACCTTTTTGGCTATTTCTTTGCCTGTTCTTTCGGGTATTTTACCTTCGGGGGTAATTGTAGGATAATATAATATTTCCTTTTCAGCCATTATTTGATTTGGATATTTTGATGTTGCACCAATTCAGCCCCTAAAATAACCTCCCCATTTTTCAATGCTTCTTTAATTCGGGTTTTATCAGGCATTATTGTTGTTTTGGAAGTACACCATTTCTCATCAATAATCAAACTTTCAACTTCAACCGTTTCCGATTTTCTGAAATTTATTTTTAAAGTAGGAGTTTTAATTTCCGTTACCTCAAATAAATTCATTGCATTGGTTAGCGTTTCTTTTAACTTGTCGATAGTTTTATTACGAGACTTTTTTAATGCCTGTAAGCGCGAAATTTCAGCATCTATTTGGTCGCAATCTGACTCTAATTGTTTCACCACATAACCATAGGAACGTCCTTTGTTTTCTAACTGGTCTTTTGTAAGTGCTAATTGCATTTCCTGTTCCGGTGTTATTTCGCCACCGCTGTTGATAATATCTTCAACTAATGTAAGATATTCATGTTCGATTTGATAAATTGATATGTTGCTCATGTTATTTGGAATTTAAGAGTTGTGTTTTTACTTTTTCTGTTAGTACATATTTCTTTTCAATATCATCAATATTACCACCTTCGCTCATGTATTTTAATGCTTTTTTGTACTGGTCGGTTCCATCCAATAAATAAGGCTTGTCTATTTTTTTAGCCTCTTCTTTTGGCTTTTGCACTTGGGTTGCTTTGTTTCCATCGTCATCGTCCGCCCCAACATTAACAAACGACTGCAAGCCGTAACGTCTTGCATAAGTTATTCCACTGCCTTGAGCCTGTGCATCATTTTGTTTGTTAAAAATGATTTCAGTAAGGCATTCCATACTTTCTCCACTTTCGTGAAGTAGCAATGTTTTCACATAGTTTTTACCGCCTTCAACTACTGTTGGCTGCAATACTACTATGCCATGTTTATTAAGTGCTGGCATACACGCTTCTCTTATGCTGTTCAAATCAGCATATTTGGATTTAAAGAATGGATTATTAGCATCTTTAATTGCTGTTCCCATTTCCTGTTGAGCCTTTAATAAGGCTTTCGCTAAATTACCTGTTGTTGTTTCCATGATTTGTTATTAGTTATTTTTTATTGTTCGTTGCGAAATTAAATTAAATTACTTTACCTTTTACTTTTTTAAGCATGATAGAATGATTCTAAATAGTGTTAATCAAATAGTCCGAAAATACTCATGATTTTGAAAAACAATAATATTAAAAATGCAACTCCAAACCAAATTAATATTTGATTTTGCGTTTCAGATAGTGCGCCAATTTTTAATAAATATTCACGAAGTCCGGCTACTGCGAAACATATTAACATTGATATTACCATATACAATGCTGCTTTGTTAAATTTTTTTTCCATGTCCTAAGAGTTAGCAAGTTTAGAAAGATGATTAGAAGCCTCGTTGAAAGCTGTGAGGAAGTCTTGTTCGGTGCAAGGTGTGTAATCATTACTCAGTACAAATGAAGGCATTGTTTCCTCAATATCCTTTGTCTTTGGTCGTTTAGTTACTCTGATACAGTCGTATGCTCCTGTGCCATGTATCTTAGCGAATTTAATGCCATCATTTGACTTGCAGTAATAAGGTAGTGTAATAGTAACGTCAATCTCTGATTTAACAGTTACTTCCGTTTTGATTGTGATTTGATTTTCCATTTTGTTTGTTTTTAATTTAAGTGTATAGGTTTTTTATCTTTAGTCCATTCTACATTATCTCCCTCCATTTTACTTGATGTATATGGTATATCTTCATCGTAGCAAACTATTTTGCCATCTTCTATCCATCCATGACATAAAATAGAAGCATCACGCATATCGAGGATTTTACCGCACCCCTCGCATTTTAATTGATGTTTTCCAGGTATATCCATTTTATTAATGTTGTGCGAAAGGAAATTTATTGTGAAAAATTCCATGTTTTTCAATTAGTGAATTAAATGCTTTTTCATCATAAGCCAAAGATTCTCCTTTCTGCTCACGTTGTTTGTTTTCGGCAATCATTCCTTGCATTTCAATTTCAGCTTGTAACATATTCATTCTAAAATATGTTAGTTCTTGTTGGTGTAATTCTTCGTGTGCCATCTTAATTTAATTTATCGGTTGCTAATATAATTCTAAATCTTTTGTGATAACTCTCGATTCCTGCCCTTGTTGAGAAAGGGAAACAACTGAAATTTTTTGTAGTGTTGCAGTAAACTAAAAACACTGGTTGCTTCTGACTTGTTGCGTACTTGTTATACTCAATCAAAGCATTTCTGTAACTATCGTTGTCTATTGGTACTTCTATTAAGGTGAGTTGGCTGTTTTTCATTTTATGATTTTAAAATTGTTTAATTATTCCCTCCCTAAAAGTTTAAAATACTAAAGCTAACATACAACTTAACGCAAATGCCCTCTCGCACAAACCTACGCTTCGCATCAGCGTAAGTTGTCGGTCGTTATAAGCAAGGCGGGGAAGTGCTTCGATTTAAGTTCATCGGTTATTAGATGAAAAAATAAAAGCCCCGCCCGCATCTTTAGCAACTCCAATTAATTATTGGATTGTCATTTTTCCAGAATGCAATTTGATGCCTTGCAATTCTTAGGTTATAAGTTGAGCCAATAAAGTTTAGCTCCCAACTATTGCCTACGCCGTGTTTAAAAAATTTAACTTTCATTTCGTTTTGGGTTTTACAACGCCCGCCCAGGGCTTTTATTTTTAGTGTTTCAATTCAAATTTATCAGTAAAATCGCCCAGCTTATAACACGCAATAAAAAACAAAAGGGTGTTATATGTAATTCAAGCGTGGTAGCTGTTTGAAAGGTTTGTAACGGTGGATAAAGAAGCGGTTTCAAATCCCTTTCGTTTCTTATTGCCCCCGTTATACGCAAATTTAAAAACCTGCCAACGCACAGTTAAGATAGTCTGCATTTCTTATCGTTTCCAGTTCCACAATGCCCACAACCATTCTTGTATGTGCCTTTAGTTTGTTTGCATCCTTCGGGCTTGTAAAATATTCCATCGCTTTTTATTTCATTCGCTGCAATAATATTTTTACCAAGTTCGGTAAGCACATATTCGCCCTCATAAGTCATTGCCCATTTTCGCTTCACGCATTCGTGGGCTGTTTGGTGGCTAATGGTATTCCCTGCAAACACAGGTTGGTTGTTGGCAATGTTGCACAACTCCTCCATCACTCCTCTTTCATCATTGTTTTTTGTTTCCATTTTGTTATTAATTTGATTTATTTAACTCTTCTTTTACTTCATCCCAATAACCATCATTGATACAGTTTTCATTTAAAATTGATAATATAGCATCAACCGCTATTATAGCACACTGTTTGGCGTGTTTAATTATTGATTTACCTGTTTGATTTTCTATTGGTGGCATAATATCAACATATTCGTCAATCAATTCCTTTGCTTTTTCTTTCGGTGTCATCTTAATTTAATTTATCGGTACTCATTACTATTTTAAACGATTTCTTATACTTTACTTCCATCCTGTGCAACTTATCTTTTCCTACATACCACCAAGTCTGAAAAGTATTTGTTTTTAGGCACTGAATAATTGCAATAGGATGATATTCTTTCAATGGCTTGTACTTATTGAACTCAATCAAAGCATTTCTGTAACTATCGTTGTCTATTGGTACTTCTATTAAGGTGAGTTGGCTCATGTTAGTATGAATTAATTTTTTTTATTTTATTTTATTTAGTCTGTTATTAATTATTTTAATTGAGTTTTGCAAGTGTGTTAATCTGATTCCGGTAGCAGTTGTAATTACTGATTCAATATAAAGCAATCTACTCAAAAGTGCTGATTTACGTTTCAGTTTTACAGCCTCCGAGCAGAAAAATAGTTGCTCTTTGCCTTCGGGTGGCGTTTCTTGTTTGAATTGGTCTAAGTTCATAATGTTAGCACGCTAACGGCGTTAATTCAAAGGATATAATTTTCATTTGTTTATTATTAATTGTTTATATTAGTTAATGTATTGGTTGTTGTTTCTGAAATCTCTCCATGCTATATTCATCAATAGTAAGCCCCCATGAAGCACTTGCATAAGCACTAATAGCATCGTTGTATCTGTGAACTGCTCTGAAATAAGAGGATAGATATTTAGCATTTTTACTGTGTTCGTAACCTTCACCACAAATGAAGATACATTGCACCCCAATACAAAACATTGCTATTCCGATAATATAGGTTAGGGCTGTTTTCATTTGATTACCATTTGTAAATACCGCCCCTACGAATAAATACATTTCTTTTTAAATTAATTTGACGAAGGCAATGTGAAATAGAGTTGTCTTGTAGTTTATCGGAATAGGTATGAATACCTTTTGTATCTTCAAATAGTCGACCTTGTGGGTCTATTAGCAGATAACCGCCAATCATATCTTCGTTTTTTTCTGGTACTAATGATTTTTGTGTTTTATGTCGCTCTACAAACGCTTTAAATTCACAATCTGAAACCTTTATTTCATCAAAAAGTTTATCATTTTGACCTTCTACCCTTAACGCTTGAAACGCCTTCCATCGTGAAGGATTAAATTCAGATATAAGAGTATTCATATCTTCATTTTTATTATAAGAACAAACAACTGTATTTATTTTCAACTTAAATCCCAATTGATTAATACGAGCCAATAAATACCTGTAATCAACCTCTTTTTTACTTTTACGCCCAATTTGATTATGAGTAGAAAAATTAGTGCTGTCAATAGATATACCTATCCAATCTAATGTACCTATAAACCCAATAAGCATTTCATTTGTAAGGAGAGAGCCATTAGTTATAATAGACGTTGTTAGCCCTATATATTTTGCATAACCAATTACCTCTTTTATGTGTTTATAGAGTAATGGTTCGCCACCTGCAAAGGTTATTTTTTGCAACCCTGCATCTTTTAATTTATCAAGTATTATCTTTGCTTCCGCTAACGGCATTTGACCAACTACTCTCATGTCGTCAAATGTCGCATAACAAAATTTACATTTCATGTTGCATGGTTTAACAATATGGAAACTCGCAGTTTCAAAAAATTTAGTTTTCTTTTTCATTTGATAATTTCTAAAAGTTGAATAATCGTTGCTATTGCGAAAATAACTGTAAAGACAATATAATTGTACATCGCTTGTTTATCTTTCTGCAAATTGCCTGTTTTGTAGCTTAATCCCGACATTACAACTCCGACAATGGAGCCGAACAGAACCGCTAATAAAAATATGAATGTTATCATTTTATTTTACAATTTTAGCTTCTGGAAACCTCACCTTCCAAATAGCAAGTTAAGAAATATCATTTACTGTGATTATCGTTTTGGCATCGCACTGAATTTTTATGCCTTTCAATCTTTTTTTTGCAGGGTGCTTTTTGTTGGCTTTTCGACCCTTCTGTATGTTGATTTTTTTCATGTTTATAAAAAGCCAAAATATTTAACACCGTTTTCAACATATAATTGTTCGCAATTAATATCAGATTCATTACATTCTATCCAGTTGTCGTTTGGTGCTATTTCTGATTGACAAAATATAATATTAGTGCAGTCGTAATTTCGTTTTATAAAGTTTTTATTTTTAAAAGTTTTCATTTTGTTTTGGATTAAAATATTATTGTCATTAGCGTTTTAGCTTTTTTAGAAGGCATAAAAGGGGCATTAGTTATTATGATTTTTTTTACATTTTCTAAATCAATTTTCTCCTCTTTTATATAAACCATAAGAGATTCTAATAAATTGTTTTTCCCATTATCTTGAGGTAAAACATCTACGTTAAATTTATCTCTAAATCCATCGCCTTTTTTATCTGTTATTTTGATTATTGCTTCCATTATTTCTTTTTTTATTTATTGTTTTTCCCAATCTTTAGTTATTGGATTAAATTTTTCGTTATTGTTTTCGTGTATTTCAGATATTTTTCCCATTATACCACGAAGCCCTTTTTCTTCTTTTCCCAAAGAATCATAGCCTAATTCTTTTTTTGCATCAAACATAAAATTTAATGCATCAAAAAATACATCATCATCGTCTGCATCTTCAACCATTTCAATCATTTTTTCATAAACATCATCGGCTAATTCATTAGACAAGTTTGTGTTTTCAATTATCAACTCTTTAGAGTTTTTGATTTCTGTTAAAAAAGTTTCTTTAGTTTTCATTTTGTTTTTATTTAAGTTATTAATTGATTTCTTTTGACGACACAAATCTACAGCTAATATTTCACATGGCAATACTTTTTTTCGTTTATTTTTTCAGAAACATTAAAAAAATCGGTTTTAAAACAGACAAAAGCCTAATTCTATTGGGTTTACTCACTATACTTTGTGATAGTAACTATCTTTTAAAATACCCGATTGTCAATAAATAAATAACCAAAAATGCGAATATATAGAGTAATAGTTAGTATATTTGCCGAAAATTATAACGAAATGAAGGCAACTAAGCCCTACATTGTATCAATTAACGGCATCATTCAGCAACGTGCAAGTACTTCACTACTTCAAATCTGCAAATGGTTTGATTTATGTTATTCTTCAGCAAGTCGCGGAAAACACACTTTCACAAGTCAGGATGAAAACAAGATTTTCACCACAATAGAAATATCGAAAGTTACAGTCCACAAGATTAAAGGACGTGGAAGAAAAGACATTAATAAAAAATGAAGTTAAAAGATGTCGCGTAAAAATCTCAATAAAACACAACAGGAACTATTCAATATGTGGGAATACATTTGTAAGGTTTGCTTTTGGGATAAGCATATAACATACGAAGGAGTGCCTTATGATGAGAGTTGGCGAACTTTTGAGGGCTTTGTTGCAGCCAACAAGTTTAGATACTTGAGAGCAAAAGTCAAATGGAGAGGTTATAAAAGAGTAGCACCAAGAACAGGATTAACAGGTAGTTTAAAGAATAACAATGTCAAATTAAAACGTAAAGTAAAAGAGTTGGGTTATACAATAGAAAACACCGTTTTCACTTCACCAAGCGACCAAATGAAATACGCTGCCCATACTCACAAATATATGTTTGAGGATAGAATGTTAGGCACAAGGGATATAAAAAACATCCTTAAAAAACGTGGTATTTTTCTTACAATGGAAACCATAGCAAAACGGTTGAATAGTGGTGTGCCGTTATTTGATACTGCCGAACGGTTACATATAAAATACAAAGGCAAGTGGCGGAGTTACATGGATATTGCCACAATGGAAAGTATAAGTTACGACTTACTGAAAAAAAGAATTTATAAAGATAACGAAACTTTAAAACAGGCGATTGAATACTGTAAAACGTGGGTCGGGTATCCTACATACGAATTTGAAGGCAAGGAATTGCAACGGTTTGAGATAGCAGAAATAATAAGCGAACGGACAGGAATATCCAAAACAACAATAACAGGACGTATGAAAAAGTACGGAATGGATATGAAGTTTATTACTGCTCCTGCCGGTGCAAAAATGGGATATTATCCGAAAGAAGCAAAATCAATAGCAATGGTAGGGCAGACCATAATAAATTCTGTAAAGTTGGAAATGGATTACAAGATGCTGGAGAAAAAAGACAGGGAAGTAAAATTTTTGGATTAACCATGAAGTTAAAAGTATATATAAGCGGTCAGATTACCGGCATTGAGGAACACGCCCCCGAACTATTCGGAAAAGCCGAACAGTTGCTAAAAGAAAAAGGATTTGATACTATTAATCCAATGGCATTACCACATTTACACGATAAGACGTGGCATAGTTACATGAAGGAAGATATAAAAGCCCTTTGCGATTGCGATATAATTTTCATGCTTGGTAATTGGCAAAACTCAAAAGGTGCAACAATAGAGAGGCAAGTCGCCCAACAAATAGGATTAAAAGTAATGTACCAAGAAATTTAAACCTTATTTCATAAAAAATAACTACTTTTGTAAAATGGATTGGTTAAAACTTATTTTAATAGTTGCAGGAATTATAGCAGAAGTAATTATTATATTTGTTGTAATAGTAATTTGGGTTGCTAAAGACCTCGATAAATCCGAAAAGTTGAACCACGAAGAAAGAAACAAAGATTTATTTTTGTAAAGATATTCCAAAGTCAAAGATTGGAATTTGTGATTTGCACAAGAGATTGAGCAAAAAAAATCCCAGATACTTAATTGTATCTGGGATTTGCATTTACAGGTTTCTAAACTCATTAAACTTTTCTTCACTTTCAAATTGCCAGCCGGAGTAATATTCAGTCATATTGTAGGACTTACCGTAACTACTGAACCAGCCGTATTTGCCATTCATTTCTTTATCTGTTTCATAAAATAAAGCCCAGTTTTCAATTTTCTCAACCCTTGTAATTTTTTTTGCGTTTGCGGTTAAAAATTCTTGTTTTATTTTTTCTGAACTTTGTTTTTTTTCTGCTGCAATTCTTTTTTCATTTTTTGAAATTTCCAATTTTTCAACCAAAGAATCCCAATTGGTAGCAATATTAACTATTTCGTGAGAATTAATGAAATAAGTTTTTTTCATTCCACCACCATAAGACTTCGGCAGCTTGCCAGCGTGATGCCATTCCATATTGGGAACAGCGTAATTAATTACTTCTTTTACAACTTCAATAGATAAGCCGGTTGCTTTCATAAATAACTGCGTGGCCTTACCTTCCGTTAATTTACCTTCATCGTACTTTGCGTCCTGATGTCTGTTGGAGGCAAACGCATCACCAGCCAACCCGCCACCGATACTGTAATTATTGTCATTGTGTTCTAATTGCCCATATTTTGCAGCAATTTTTGATAATTTTAAATTTTCCATTTGTCAAAGATTTTAAATTTATTAATTGTGATTTGCCATTTCGCATTGATAAGTTGCGAGCCGAAAGAACTATTGAGATTATCATTTCTCTTTTGTAATGTAAAATTAATAAAAAATTCGATATAAAAAACTTTTAAGTGAAATTTAGAATGATTCTAAATAACGAAGTTTTGTTTTTTGAATGAAATATTTACTAAATTTGCAATATGATTTTAAAACTAATTATATCTAAAAAATGGGCACACGAAATTTTATTCAATAACAAAAGAGTAGAATTTAGAGAATACAAGCCATTCTATATGCGAAGAATTGGCGACAATAATATTCACACTATTGAATTTCAGATAGGATATTCAGTAAATGCGATAAAATTTACCTGTGATTGCCTTGGCATTCATTGCGACTACAAAAATTATCAAATTAAATTGGGCGAACCCAGATTGAATTAATTTTATTACCTTTGCCTCGCAATATTGCAATAACTTAAATTTTAAAGAAATGAAAAATTTAAAAACACCGACATCTACTTATTCCAGCAATGGAACAACTGGACCGTACGGAGCAAACAGTGGCGGAGGTCGCTATTAGCAAATGAAAACAACTTTGTCGGTAATTGAGTTTTTAAAGACCCAAACTGATGAGGTTGTTTTATTCTATTCAGGCGGTAAAGATTCTTTAATTTTGTGCGATATTCTCACAAAGCATTTTAAAGTAAATTTAGCATTTATGTATTTTGTTGATGGATTAGAACACGTTGAAAAATATGTGAGGTTTGCCGAAAAAAAGTACAACATTAAAAGCAATAAATATCAACATTGGATGGTATCAGGCTACTTAAATAATCATTATTATTGCCTTCACACAAATAGTGAAGGTAAAAAGGAAGTACCGACAATAAAGCTCGGAGATATTGAAACATTGGCAAAAAAAGATTTCGGTTGCGAATGGATAGTATCAGGAATGAAGCAAAGCGATTCACTCAACAGGCGATTAATGCTGAAAACTTACTTTATGAACGCGATAAATTTAGAACAGAAAAAAGCATACCCATTAACCGATTGGAACAAAGCAATGTGTTTGTCATATATCCAACATCACAATTTGCCGATTCCAATAGATTATGGAAGTAAAACAAAAAGTTCCGGTGTGAACTTAGAATATGATTGTCTTAACTATTTAAAAAAACATTATCCAAATGACTTACAAGCTATTTTTAAGGTATTTCCCTTTGCTGAAACAATCCTGCTAAATGGAAACCCAAACGAACAAATTAAGTAAATATCAATCTTTTGTTGCCGTTACAATTGAGCGAAAGCAGATATTGAACGCTCCGTACAATCCCAGAAAGATAAGCGACCACGCTGCAAAAGGATTGAGGAAACAACTAAAGAAGCATGGACTTGTTGATACTATCGTATGGAATAAGCGGACAGGCAACCTAGTAGGAGGGCATCAAAGACTAACTCAATTAGATTTACTCGAAAAATCACAGGACTATCTAATAACAGTTTCTCAAATTGATGTTGATTTAAAGCAGGAAAAAGAAATTAATATAGTTCTCAACAATATTGGTATTCAGGGAACATACGATTTCGAGGCATTAAAACAATTTGATGGCGAAATAGATTGGGGTAATACTGGATTTACAGATGAAGACCTAAATGTATTTGGAATAATAGATTTCATAAACGAAGATAATGAAACGAAAGAATCAAAAGACACTAAAGAAAACATCGAGAAAATAAAAGCCGCAAAAAAAGAAAGTAAAGATAAATCAATTTCTAAAGGTGAAAACTATTTTGTAGTAACATTTCCTACGATAAAAGAGAAAGAAGATTTTTTACTAAAACTGGATTGTTTGAAAAATGACAGATATATTACCGCAGATTTTCTTTTAAAACACATGAAAGAATGAAGTCAAACGAACTAAAAGAAATTGAGTTTATAAAAAGCCTGTTACGAAAAGGAGCGGAAAGGAAAACTATTTTACAAGATTTTGCAAAAACTTACAAAGGTAAGTCAGTTAAGACATTCGACAACCGATTAAAGGTGGCAAGGAAGCAAATGGAGGGCGAAATTAAGCAGATTGAGAAGCGAACAGAGGAAAGTATCACAAAGGAGGTCGAGGCTCGTAAACTCAAAATAATGCCTATTGCCGAGCGTATTGATTTTTTAGTAAATACCATAACAGCACAAACCGAAGTATCAAAAGTAGGCAATAGTTTTGTCGAAGGAATAATTGAAAGGGATGGTGAAGGGAAAATAAAAAAAGTAATTTCATTAGTTACATTTCGTGATAAGCTGGCAGCACTTGCCGAACTAAACAAAATGGATGGAAGCTATGCGCCTACAAAGCAGGAGATAAAAATCAATAAATTAGGCAAGGATTTAGAGGATGAATTATATGAAGATTAATAGTTTCATATATAAAATCATTCAAAAAGTGCCACAAAACGCCAGCATTTTATAATTTTCGTCTATAATTTTGCATAAATGGCAATTACTTTACGCAAAAAATACTTTAATCCCCTTTATTTTATCCTCAATGATTTAATAAAAGACAATACAATCCGAACCGTTTTAGTTTATGGCGGCAAGTCTTCTGCTAAAACTGTTTCCATAACTCAATTATTAACAAAGGAAGCAGTAGTAAAACAATCCTCAAGTATAGCATTTAGAAAGGAAAGTACAATAATTCCGACTACATTAAAAAAGTCATTTAACCTGGCAATGGATTTAACATTTCTTTATCCTGCATTTGAAAGACAGGACCGCCGATACTTATGCAATAATGGTGCTGAAATAATTTTAAAGGGGCTGGACGATTCCGAAAAAGCAAAAGGAGTTGAAAGTTACAAGTACCTTTACATTGATGAATTAAATCAATTTGAACAGGCGGAATACGAACAGTTTAATTTATCTTTGAGAGGTATTGAAGGTCAAAAGATATTTGCAAGTTGGAACCCTGTAGATGAAAATAGCTGGGTAAAAACTGAATTGGTAGATAAATATGAGTTTGTAGATACTGAATATAAATTACCATGCGATACTTCATTTGTAAAAAAATCAACGTGCGGCAAAGTAGTATTGATTAAAACTACATACGAAGATAACTATTGGATTACCGGCAGCCCCGAATATGTTGTAAATGAGAAGGGCGAAATTATAAGCGATTATGGTTACAGAGATGAAAACTTAATAGCTGAATACATTTCCCTAAAAACAAAGAATTATAATAGTTATAGGGTGAATGTATTGGGCGAATGGGGCAAAGTTACTTTCGGAGGTGAATTTTTGAAGTGCTGGAACTCGGCAACACACACCGGAACACATCCGTACAATCCCGACCTTGCTATTTATTTGTTTTTTGATGAGAATGTCAACCCTTATTTTCCAGTGGGCTTTTTTCAGATAAGCAAAGATGAAAAGGATTTAAGGTTAGTTCATATAATTGCAGCTAAAAATCCTAACAATAAAGTAAGTTGGATGTGCAGGGAAATATCCCGAAAATTAACAGAGTGGAAACATCAGGAACATTTATACATTGATGGTGATGCAACAAGTCAGAAAGACGATGTTAAGTTAGAAGACGGGGACGATATGTTCCGGTTAATTTCAAACGGATTAAAAGAATTTAAACCGATAAGGCGAACATCAAAATCAAATCCTTCAGTAAGAATGTCTGCGGACTTTGTAAACTCAATTTTAGAGGGCAATGTAAAAGATTTAAGTATTGGAGTTGATAGCAGTTGTAAGATTGCAATAAAAGATTTTGAAAGTACAATGGAGGATAAAAACGGAGGCATAGATAAAAGACCAGTTACGGACCCATTGACAAAAGTAAGTTATCAACCGTTCGGGCATTATGTAGATATTTTACGTTATGCTTGTGTAAAACTATTTAACCGAGAATATGAAGTTTACCAACGAGGCGGCAAAGCGTTTGAGAATGTAGTATCACACAAAAGAGTTAGCAGGAATAGCTGGTAGTTACAGCGTTCGCAACATCTTTTTAAATTCCTTTTTCTTTTTACGAGGCATTTTTACCTTTAGAAACTTTTTAGGAATATTGTTAATATCTGAAATTATTTTATTAATATCGAGTTTCATTTTAGTTTGCTGAAAAGCCATTTTAAACAAGCGCAATCTTTCTTACTATCTGCAATGTTGGCGAGAGTATATAAACCGTGCCAATTAGAGTTAATTTTAATTTTTAATTTACGGGGCAATCTGACCTTTTTCATTTCATAAATCCATTAAATTTGTTTTGTCGGATTCAGTACTCCAATATCTATCCTCATCTTCCGTTGGCGCATCCTTTGGTCTGCTATCTGTTGAATAACACACCATATCATAATCAGATATTACAACTTCGCCACCCTTAGATTCATATACGACATTTACATCTAGCCTTAATTCACCATCAAATAAGACAGAAACAGTCGCATCTTGAGGCATTGAGGATAGGGCTGTTATTAATTCTCTTGTTGTCATTTTACAATTTCGTATTTTCCGTTTCTTTCGGGGTGAATATTATCGGTAATTATAATAATGTTTTCAGGCTTGCTTTCTTTGGTTGCTTTTATAAGTTTTATATTCCTATGCAATGGGATAGGAAAAGTAGTTGTTATTGGGAGTAAATCTAATAATTTCTGATGTTCCTCCTTTGATAATTCCATAGTAATAATAGTTGGAACATTTCTTTTCCTGTAATTAATTTCGGTAATTCCTGTTATTAGATTATCTCCAATTGTAACTTTTATGTCAACCCACTTTAATTTCTTTGCCATAACTGTAGTTTTTAATTATTGGCAAAGTTACAAAATATTAATGTATAACAAATCAATTATATAAAATATTTTTATAGTACTTTGTGAAATTACTTTTTTCACAATGGGATATTTAAGACTTTATGACTACACATCCAATATTCAGGACGTTGCATTAAAACAATTAGTTCAAAATGTAGATGCAAAAAGAGTTTTAAAAGAAGCTGCAAGTCAGGCACAAGTAATTTCATACATTGTACAGAAATTTGATACAGTTGCGGAGTTTCAAAATACTACAGTACTAAATCCATTAACAGCATATCAGGCAAACGATTTAATAGAATTAAACTTTGCGAATTGGTTAAATACAAATCCCTCTTATTCGGTTAATTCACTTGTAAACTTTACGGATGGCAACTGTTATATTTGCATACTTCCGACAACATCAGCACACGAGCCACCAACAAATACAACCTATTGGACTAAGGTAGGGGCGCAATATGATTTATATTTTATTGCATATCCTTATCCTGTATTCAGTTTAACAGGACATTATTCAATCGGCAATAGAGTATTTTGGCAAGGTAAAATATATCAGTGTTTAATACCTTCAACAGAATCAAGCCACATAGATAAGTTGCAGGACTATACTTATAGTAATGTTCCGGCAAATAATATTTTCCCGAACGACCCAATTAACGGAGTAAAAGCGTGGGGAGTTGGTACACCTTATTCGGTAACTGGATTAATACCAAATGCGACACCACCGGCAGCATGGTCGGCAGGTGCTTATACAATCGGGCAACAGGTAACATACAAAGG
>CAIQDX010000084.1 GCA_903870685.1 uncultured Chitinophagaceae bacterium
GAAATGGCTTATGATATGATGACCGATGTTTCTTATTTTGGTACCATGATGGTTTATAAAGGAGAAGCAGATGGCATGGTTTCAGGAGCTGTTCATACCACACAACATACAATTCGTCCAGCATTACAATTTGTACGAACTAAGCCGGGAGTAGAAACAGTTTCATCAGTTTTCTTTATGTGTTTACCCGATCGCGTTTCTGTTTTTGGTGATTGCGCAGTAAATCCAAATCCAACATCCGAACAATTAGCCGACATTGCTATCTCTTCGGCCGAAAGCAGTTTAATGTTTGGAATCGATCCAAAAATTGCAATGCTTTCTTATTCATCCGGAACTTCTGGTGAAGGTGAAGATGTTGAAAAAGTTCGTCGTGCAACAGAAATTATCAGAAAACGCCGACCTGATTTAAAAGTTGAAGGACCGATTCAATATGATGCGGCAGTAGATCCAACAGTTGGTAAACAGAAATTACCAAACTCACAGGTTGCAGGCCAGGCAAGCGTTTTGATCTTCCCCGATTTAAATACCGGAAACAATACTTACAAAGCTGTGCAACGCGAAACAGGTACATTGGCTATTGGTCCAATGTTGCAGGGATTAAATAAACCGGTTAATGATTTAAGCCGTGGTTGTACTGTTGATGATATTTATAACACAGTGATGATAACAGCAATTCAAGCACAACAATAATTTATTTTGAATGAATATTTTTGTAATTAATTCAGGAAGCAGCTCTATAAAATATCAGTTAATTAAAATGCCCGAAGCAGAATTAATTTGCAGCGGATTGATTGATAGAATTGGATTAACTAATTCTTCCATCACACATAAAACTTTCAAGAATAATATTGAAACTGTTTATAAAGAAATTTTAGAAATTGATGATCATGGTGCAGGATTGGAAGAAGTTGCAAGATTATTAACCAATGAAGAATTTGGTGTAATAAAAAATCCTGATGAAATAAAAGTTGTTGGTCATCGTGTGGTACATGGCGGCGAAAGTTTTTCTGCAACAACCATCATCACTCCTGCTGTTAAAGAACAAATAAAAAAATTATTTCCCTTAGCACCTTTGCATAATCCACCAAATTATTTAGGAATTGAAGTTGCAGAAAAAATATTTTTTAATGCAAAACAAGTGGCTGTTTTCGATACGGCATTTCATCAAACCATGCCTGAGCTTGCTTTTCGTTACGCTATTCCAAAAGAGTTTTATTCTGAATATGGCATAAGAGCTTATGGTTTTCATGGTACCAGTCATAAATATGTTTCGGAAAAAGCTGCCGAATATTTGCAAAATAAAAATGCAAAAATTATTACCATTCATTTAGGCAATGGTTGCAGCATGGCTGCTGTTGATGCAGGAAAATGTATCGATACAACCATGGGCATTGGTCCCATCAATGGTTTGATAATGGGAACACGTTCGGGTGATATCGATCAATCAGTTATTTTTCATTTGGTAAATCAATTGGGTTATGATGTTGAACAAGTGAATAATATTTTAAATAAAAAAAGCGGCATGTTTGGGTTAACCGGCTTCAGCGATATGCGTGACATACGCGCCGAAATTAAAAAAGGAAATAAAGATGCAGCATTGGCTTACGAAATGTATGCGTATCGCATTCGAAAATATATTGGTGCTTATGCCGCCGCAATGAATGGTTTGGATGCAATAGTTTTTACTGCAGGCGTTGGCGAAAATGATGAACTTACCCGTAAACTTTCTTCTTCAAACCTTGAGTGGCTGGGCATTTCATTGGATGAAGAAAAAAATAGTTCTAAAATAAATGGCATTCGCGAAATAAATACTGATACTAGTAAAGTAAAAATATTGATCGTTCCTACTAACGAAGAATTAGAAATTGCACACCAGTGTTTTGATCTGTTGAAATAAAAAACGGTTTAACCACAGAGGCAAAGAGTAATTCACGGAGTTTCGCAGAGAAAAAATAAAACTCTTCTTTCTCTGTGAAAAAACTCTGTGTAACACTGTGGTAAAAAATTAAAAGCCCATGCGAATCTTTGTGACTTTGTTTCTTCGTGGCGAAAATTAGTTTTCTTTGCAGCCATGTCATTATTCATCACATCATTAAACTCGGGCAGCAACGGCAATTGTTATTATGTTGGCAATAACAACGATGCTGTGTTGATTGATGTTGGCATTTCTTGTCGCGAGACAGAAAGAAGAATGAAGAAACTTGATCTTTCTATAAAAAAAGTAAAAGCCATTTTTGTTTCGCACGAACATGGCGATCATATAAAAGGTGTTTCGGTGTTGGCGAATAAATATAGTTTACCAGTTTATATTACCGAATCAACTGCTAAACGCGGACCGATTTTAATTAAACATTTGTCCAGAAAATTTAAAGCTGATGAACCGATTGCAGTTGGTGAATTAGTAGTTACTGCATTTACCAAAAAACACGATGCCGCCGATCCGCATAGTTTTATTGTAAGCTACAACTCAATAACCGTGGGCGTTATAACAGATATTGGTATTGCTTGCAATAATGTGATCCATCATTTTAAACAATGCCATGCTGCATTTTTAGAAACTAATTATGATGAAGTGATGTTGGAAAACGGATCGTATCCTTTGCATTTAAAAAATAGAATTCGTGGTGGTGAAGGGCATATTTCTAACAAACAAGCATTGGAATTATTTGTAAAACATCGTCCGCCGTTTATGACGCATTTGTTGCTGTCGCATTTATCGCAGGAAAATAATTCTCC
Organism: uncultured Chitinophagaceae bacterium; assembly: GCA_903870685.1. Lineage (GTDB taxonomy): Bacteria > Bacteroidota > Bacteroidia > Chitinophagales > Chitinophagaceae > CAIQDX01. Next base: position 2,737 of record CAIQDX010000084.1, read on the forward strand.
GCAAATTGCCGAATCTATTTTTACGCCACATGCCAACGGAACAAAAATTATTGTGGCATCGAGACATGAAGCAACTGAAGTTTTTACAATTACTTCGAATGAAATAAAAGAAGAAAAAATTGTTTTTAAAAAGGCGAAGCAGTTAGGGTTGTTTGGGTAAAAAATAAAAATAACTATAGCAAGTGAAAATAAAAAAACATTATTCAGAAAATACAGTTTCAAATTGATCTTGTGAATAAAGATAAGAGGGCATTGTAAATAATTTTGCATCTTTATCTAATACCTCATTTTCTTTTACATAATTCAATGTCCATACAAATAGATATTGTATTAGTTTCGCAAAGATGTTTGCTGATCTTAATTGAACATTTCCTTCTGCAAAAAATCTACCTTCTAAAAATATAGCCATCCGATTGTCTTCAGACTGATTTCTGAATATGATAAAGACGTTCCCATTAAGCGTCTTAATTTGTGTGGTAAGATTTATCGTCATATTATGCCAGATACTAGTATAAGGAGATATTTCAGAAAAAACACTTAATAAAACATCAGTTACCTTTTGTATTTGCAGATTACTTGCATATATCCTAATGTCTTCGAACTTAGCTTCAAAAGCAGGAATTGTCGATGTTTCCATTTATTGTTATGTTTAATGTTTATAGATTTAACTAATCAGTTCTTTCTATTTTATACTCCTAATAAAATATATTCTCAGGGAATTTGATATTTTGTTTAAGGTTGAGTAGTTTTTTAAAAGTTTTATAGGGTTCTAAAACTGAGTAAATTGTTTCAGGAAAAATTAATCCATCATAATTTGAATAATTCATAAAATAGTAAGATGAAAGTTCTTTTAACTTCCAACATACAATTTTATAATCTTCATTGATTAAAAAGGTTAGTTCGGGGTTTTCAAACGATTTTGTTCCATAAACCTTACAAATATTATTATTAAGTGTTGTCGTATTTATAAAAACTAAACTGTCTTTATAACGAGTAAATAAATTAATTGCAACAACAATTTCTAAAAAAGAATTATTCTTGATAAAATTAAAGCCTAGTTTTTTATAATCATTTTCATCATCAAAATAAGATATTTCAGGTTCTCCTTTAGTTACAATGCCATTAAAAATAGACGAAAAGGAGAGATATTTTTTATTGATTTTTTCTATCATAGTAAAATTATCACCAGTAGACTCATGTTTAATTCCCGAGGATTTGTCTATCAACAGAGATTCTTTTGAGTTACTTTCTAAATCTGAGAATGACGTGTTATCATTTGATTTTTTTTGTTTATAATCAAATACAACACTTATTGAATTAATTTCTTCCCACTTATTAAAGTTCATTGATTTACTAACAGTATTGTAGATACTTGTATCATAGTATTGAGAGTATAAAATAGAGTTTTGAATAAACAGAATAAGTACACAACCAACTAATTTTTTCATGAATATTTTGAATTTGGATATTTTATTTCAAATATGAAAAACTTTGAACTTCTCTGTCGTACATGTCCAGAACCCTCCTTATTTTACCTTTTCTTATTATTATGTAGCCAAGAGGAATAGAATTTTTATCTGTCAAATAAAATTTATCATCCCCCACATTTAGAATTTTATAAATTGTTTTGTTGACAAGAATTGAAGTACTGAAATTTACATTTGAATAGGAATATGGGAATACAAAAAAATCGCCATTATATTCTGATTCATGAAAGTTTGGTAAAGGAGCACCATTGAGATTTGCGTAACTTGAAGAGCCTTTTATTTTATAATAATTTTCTAAATAAGTATCAGGATTTCCAGTTGCAATTTTTCCTGTATATGGGTTTTCATTTCCAGGAAATGAATAATTATTATAAGGGTTTTTATCTGGAGAACTTCTATAATGGGGTTCTACATAAGTGCCATTCTTTTTATAATAGCCACTAACTTTTACTTGAGCATACAATGATTGTGCAAAAAGAAGAATCGCAAAAAAACATAAAAATTTTTTCATGTTATTTTATTTACCTAAAGATATAAACAAAAGCAACTATCAGGTTACTATTTTGAATAATAGCTTGTAAAATCTTATGCAGTGCTGGTCTCCCAACCATAAGTGTTCAACAAACTTCCAACCGTACAAGAGTGCGACGCAACAGGCGATGCCATGAAAAACTAAAGCTCGCTACATAAAAAAAATTTGCACATCTGCACATCCTCACATTTGCACATCCACACGCACATCTGCACATCTTCAAATTTGCACATTCCACCATTTGCAATTCAAACATTATGTTTGCAAAAATTTTGAACTGATGGAATTACAACAATTGGTTTTAGAAGCATGGGGCAACCGTGAATTATTGAAAGACAAAAAATACAGCGATGCCGTGCGTGCCGTTATTGAAGAAGTTGATAAAGGAAGATTAAGAACCGCAGCACCATCAGAAACAGGCTGGCATGTTAACGAATGGGTGAAACAGGCGATACTGCTGTATTTCGGCATTCAGCAAATGCAAACATTTTCGTTACCACCGTTTGAATTTTACGATAAAATGTTATTGAAAAAAGATTATGCATCATTGGGTGTGCGTGCAGTGCCGCATGCAGTGGCTCGTTACGGTTCGTTTCTTGCAAAGAATGTGGTGTTGATGCCAAGCTATGTAAACATTGGTGCTTATGTTGATGAAGGAACGATGGTTGATACATGGGCAACTGTTGGAAGTTGTGCGCAGATTGGTAAACATGTTCATTTAAGTGGCGGCGTTGGTATTGGTGGTGTGTTGGAACCATTGCAGGCAAGTCCGGTGATTATTGAAGACGGATGTTTTCTCGGCAGCAGAAGTATTGTTGTTGAAGGAGTGAAAGTAGAAAAAGAAGCTGTGTTGGGTGCCAATGTGGTATTAACACAATCAACAAAAATTATTGATGTAAGCGGATTATCGCCTGTTGAATATCGCGGTCGTGTACCGGCAAGAAGTGTGGTGATACCGGGAACTTATCCAAAGAAATTTCCTGCAGGAGAATATAATGTTAGCTGTGCATTAATTATTGGACAACGCAAGCCCAGCACGGATTTGAAGACAAGTTTAAATGATGCGCTGAGAGATTTTAATGTAAGCGTTTAGAA
>CAIQDX010000085.1 GCA_903870685.1 uncultured Chitinophagaceae bacterium
TTCTAAAACAATGGGTGGTTTTATGAGACTTTTTAAATCTGTTTCCCTTCCAACGGCCGGGTATTGGCGAAAGCCGGGTTTAAAGCAAGTCCGCCCGGCCTGTAACCGAAGCTGAATATGACCCGTCCTAAAAAAAGTTGACCGTTAAATAATACTAATCCTGCTATTGGTTGACCAAGATAAAACATCCTGCATAAGGTTGATTAAAAAAGTTTTTGCAGTGTGTTGGCAAAAAATAGTTGCGAAGCCATTCACAGCTTAAGCAACTATTTTTTGTGTGAGCCTGTTAGGTTGGTTGCATAGTTGTTTTATTTTTTGAGTTGATTTGATAATAGTTTTTCCATCTTCTTATTTGAGGACCCTGTTGTTGATGTACCTCATCAGGTATTTGCCAATTAAGGCTGCTATGCCTTCTTCTGTAATTGTAAATAGTAATGCATCTGGCAATGTGTGTTGCTGCATGATCAATGGTGTCATAATACTTGCTGATGAGTTCTGTTTTTAAAATACCATTTACTCTTTCGGCAATGGCATTTTCATAAGGGTCACCGTTTTGAGTCATGCTGATGTGCGCATGATGTTGTTGCAAAAGTTGTACATAAGCAGTACTGCAATATTGTATGCCCCTGTCGCTGTGATGTATGACTATTGTTTCAGGAGGTTTTTGCGCCAATGCTTTTTTGAGAGCAAGTGTTGCACTGCTCACTTTCATATCATCGCTTACATGAAAGCCAACAATTTTTCTGCTGTAAGCATCTGTTATTAAAAACAGATAAGCGAACCTGTTTTTAAGAGGTATGTAAGTAATGTCGCTCACCCATAATTCATGTGCTTTAAGGGGCGTAAAATCCTTTATGAGATTGGGATATCGACGAAAATGATGTTTGCTGTTGGTAGTGTGCACACTTCTTTTTACTGTACGTACTAAAAGTTTATTACGCTTTAATAAATCGAAAAAATGATCTCTTCCGATGGTTATTTGATGTTGATGAAAAAATGGTTGCAGCATAATAAACAATTTTCTTCCACCGCAACGTGGCTGGTATTTACGTATAGCATCAATTTGCTGCAGTATCAAAAATTCGTTTGATAACTGTACTACATTTCTTTTTTGTTTTTTGTGATAAGCCTGTGGCGAGTAACCCAACAATCGACAAATATGTTGAACGCTAACAAATGGTTTTGTCTTTTTTACTTCAAGGACTGTTGGGTGCCAGGCTTTTTTCTGATAGAGATGTTGAGTTGCTTTTCGGCAACATTGATAAGTGTATCCAACACTTCGGCTCTAAGCTCCTGATGCGCCAATTGCTTTTCTAATGCAGCAATTTTTTGCAATAACGCAGCTTCATTTTCAGAAGTACCTGCTTGCTCTTTTTTTGCTTTTTGCGCCATTGGATTAATGTAATGTGTTTGTTGCAAATGTGTAGGTGCTAAGTTATGCACTCCCTGATAAACCTGTACCCATTTACAAATAGTGGTTCGGCTAATGCCATACTTGGCTTGTAGTTTACGGTAGCCGCATCCGGTGTTTAAATACTCCTGAATAATCTGATCTTTTAATTCCATTTTGGTTGATTTTTACTCAACCTATTTCAGGACGAGACAGTTGTCGATGAAAGACGCGTTCCGTCAGCCCCAATCGATGTAATGCTTTGTTAGCCGCATATGCCAGGCACTTTAGAGTTGGAAGATGATTTTCAAATTATTGTCAAGTTCGATTTGTTCTGATTCATTCAGTTTGCCCAA
>CAIQDX010000086.1 GCA_903870685.1 uncultured Chitinophagaceae bacterium
AACAATGGTTGCAACTAAAATTCCTATTAACAATGCAGCATTTATTTTTTTATATAATAATACAGCACTCATCAACAAACCAACAATTACAAGAATTGCTGCATGCGATTTCATATCACCCAACTTTACAATCACACCATCTAATTTATTATTACCAATATGCACCATTCCCGTTTCAATAACACCTGCATTCACTAAACCGATTAATGCAATAAATAATCCAATGCCAACAGAAATTGCGTATTTCAAATTCAATGGAATACTATTAATGATTGCTTCACGAACATTCAGTAACGAAAGCAAAATAAATAAGATGCCTTCCAAGAAAACAGCAGTTAAAGCAAATTGCCAACTGTATCCCATACCCAAAACAATTGTGTAAGCAAAAAATGCATTCAATCCCATTCCAGGTGCTTGTGCAATAGGAAGATTAGCATACAATGCCATCATCAAACAACCAATGGCAGCAGCCAATGCAGTAGAAACAACAACTGCATTAAAATCCATTCCTGTTTTAGATAAGATCAAAGGATTGACAACTAAAATATAAGCCATTGTTGAAAAAGTTGTTAATCCTGCAACTACTTCTGTTTTGATGGTTGTATGATGTTGCTTTAATTGAAATATTTTTTCTATCATGAGATTAAGATAAAATTAAAAAAGGAGATAAAAAATAAATTTCTATCTCCTCTTTACAATACTATCAGAATTTATTTATTGATCAAATATTTTCGTTGCAATGTGTACAGTACAACAAATAATAACAATAAACCGTACACTATATAAGTACTCATATTAGGAAGAAATGCATATTTTCCTAAAAATAAAAAGCCGGCAATTACAGGAAATATTTCACCAATCAACCATAAATAATATCCTTGCATTTTTAATTTTCTCATTTGCATCGCACCCACAGTACACAATACAACACCTATCAATCCTAAAATTAAAATTGGTAATTTATTTGCAGCTGCAATTCTTGCTTGCTCTAATGCTTCCGGTGTCATCATCTTTTTTGCAAAATCGGGTAAATCTGGATTAGCCATTGCTTGTTCCATTTTTGTTACGCCTGATTCTGCATTAAAAAATTGGTAAATGCCCCCGATAAGTCCAAGTGCACTTCCAATAAAAGTCAATACTGTCAAGGTTTTCAAACTACCGAATTGAGGTTCGCTGTTTGGTTCATCTGTAAATGCCATAAGATTAGTTTTTGGTTTAAATGAAAATTAAAGTTGTATAAAGTAACGAAAACTAATAATAAAATGCAATAGCGGCAAGTTATTTTAGTTTTATTATTTTGTTTGTCGCAGTAATGATATAGTTTATTACAACAATTCAAAAAAAGTCCCGATAAAAATCGGGACGATACTTACTAACACATAAAACTTAAAAAGGTTAATTCATTTTCTTTTTTAAACTTGTTACCTGTTCCTGCAAATTATTCACCATACCGGCTAATTGATTTACATCCCAACGCTGAATAGTGTTTGCTTTTTGTAAAATATACACTGCTTTCCAAACTTCCAGTACATCTTCAGAATTTACAAAGTATGGCTCGTACTGCGGATTATCACTTATCAAAGTGAGTTTATTTTTTGTTCTGTTATTTTTCATGATGCGTTTATACACCACACCTTCGCTCTTCGACAAAACAACATAAGTATTGCTGTTCTTCACATCTTCAAGGTCTTCTATTTTTTCGCCAACAATAACACTACCGCTTGGTGTAGGCAACATACTATCGCCCAAAATTTCAAAGGCACGATATTGTCCCGGAGCCAACATTGGTAAAGTAAAAGTGTTTAACTCATCCAAGAAATCAGGATCGGCATAGCCTGCCATATAACCTGCTGCTGCTTTTACCGGCACAAACTGAATTTCAGCAACAGTAGCTTCGCTCATTTTTAATTTACGGCGCTGATCTAAATAGCTGGCGCCTTTTCCAACAGTCAAGTCTTTTAATAATAAGTCTTCGAAACTTATTTTAAAGATGTCGCACAAAATTTTTTGTACATCCAATTTAGGTTCGGCACGTTCTTCTTCGTATGCACCAATCAAAGAACGTTTAACTTTTAATTTGTTGGCACATTCTTCCTGTGTCCATCCACGCAACTTGCGGAGATAACGAAGATTTTTTCCGGCGTAACTCATGGCTAATAAATTTAGACTGCAAATTACTAAATTATTTAGTTATACCAAATTTATTTTTATTTTATTTTTTTAGTGAGCTGCAAAACATAACTAAACTGCTGTTGCGTCGCACACTTGTACTGTTGGAATATTATTGACGTTATTTAAAAAATATCAAATCAATTTTTCTATCTTTCTTCTTCAAACCTAACTTATGCGAAAAATATTTTTTATTCTGCTGGCAATATTTTGCCTCAGTTGCAACAGCACAAAACATGCAGTTACAAAATCAAATAAATTAAATGGTACTTGGATTCCTGTTAAAGAAGAAATGGGTGGAACCCTTTTGCCAACTGCTGCTTTTAAAAGTCAACAATTAATTCTTAAAGACAGCAATTATATTTTTACCGCCGAGAGTGTTGACAAAGGCATAGCAAAATATGCAAATGGTAAAATGGATATTTATGGCGAAGAAGGCGTAAATATTGGAAAACATTTTATGGCAATTTATAAATACGAAAATGAAGAGCTAACTATTTGCTACAACTTAAAGGGCGATGGTTATCCGGAAGCATTTGAAACAAAACCAAAACGATTACTTTTTCTTTGCACTTTCGTAAGAAGTAAAAAATAAACTTCATCATTATTCAAAAAATCATTCCATAATAATTTCTATCTTTCTTCTTCAAATCAAAACTTATGCGAGTTCTATCTTTTCTTTTTATTGTAATTGTTTTTGTTTCGTGCAAAACAAAACAAGAAAACACCGGTCGTTTGGCTAAATCATTTAAAGAAAATAAAAATGGTTGGGTGTATGTTCATTTAGAAGGTTCGCCAAGTAATATCGGTTATCAGCATGGTTATTTATTGTCAACAGAAATTGATACAGCCATTCAATCGGTTAGTTATTATTTAGATCATGAAACAAAAAAAGATTGGAATTTTTATCGCAGTTGCGCTAAGAATTTTTTGTGGCCAAAATTAGATCGCGAATATAAAGATGAAATCAATGGTATCACGGAAGGCTTACAGGCAAAGGGTTTGAAGTATGATAGTCTCGACATCACTGCGTACAATGCCATGGAAGAATTGGCATTTTATTATGTTCCGCAATTGATGGATAAAATAAAACCTGGCAGCGGCGATAACAAAGCACCGGGCAATTGCAGTGCATTTATTGCAACAGGAAGTTTTACAAAAGATGGAAAAATTGCAATGGGTCATAATGCATGGACCGAATATATTTTTGGTCAACACTGGAATGTAATTGCAGATATTGTTCCTGAAAAAGGAAATCATATTTTAATGGATTGTATGCCGGGATTCATTCATAGTGGCGATGATTTTTTAATTACTGCCAATGGAATTTTAATTACCGAAACAACTATCACACAATTCAAAGGTTTTGATACAGCGGCGATTCCTGAATTTGATCGTGCAAGGAAAGCTGCGCAATACAGCAACAGCATAGATGATGTGATAAAAATATTCATCACCGATAATAATGGTGGTTACGCGAATGATTGGTTAATTGGCGATACCAAAACAAATGAAGTTGCAAAATTAGAATTGGGTTTAAAAGATTATAAAGTTTGGAGAAGTAAAGACACAGCAATGGTTGGTTCTAATTTTCCGAGTGATGAAAAATTAATTAAAGAAGAAACAACTTTTGATGTGAATGATAAAACAACATCGCCAAATGCAAGAAAAGCAAGAATGGAAAAATTAATAGTTGAATTGAAAGGAATGTTGGATGATGAAACAGGAATGAAATTAGAAGGCGATCATTTTGATGTGTTACAAAAGAAAAATGCAAACAACCGTTGTGTTATTTGCGGACATATTGATGAAGATTCACTTGGTTGTAAAGAATGGGATAATGGCCCGTTTTATCCGATGGGTTCGGTGCAAGGAAAAGTTACAACAGCCGTACTGGCAAAGGATATGAAGTTCTGGGCAAGAATGGGACATCCATGCGGACAAGATTTTATTGGCGAGAAATTTTATAAACTGCATCCCGAATATAAATGGCAGGAAAAATATTTAAAGGATATGAAATCGTATCCGTGGACTTTGTTTGAATCGAAAAAGTAGAATTTATTTTTTGGGGATTCTTACAAAAAATTCTGTACCGTTTTCAGGAGAACTTGTAAAACTAACTTTGCCTTTCAAATATTGCTCAGTTAATAGTTTCATGGAATAGGTTCCTAATCCATGACCATCGCCTTTTGTAGAAAAGGATCGCTGAAATATTTGTGCCTGCACATTAACCGGCATATAAAGATTATTATGAACAGAGAAGATCACAAAATCGCCATCTTCTTTACAATTTAATTTTACATCCTCTCCTTTTTTACTTGCGTCTAAAGCATTCTTCAGCATATTAATTAAAACACGTTTCAACAACACCTCGGCAGCTACAATAATTATTGATGCTGCATCGTCCTCAATAAAAATATTTTTTGATTGCGAATTAGTATGATGAGATAGATAATAAACAGTTTCTTTCAACATTTTAATAGTAGAAATACTAGTAAGCTCCGGTTGCAGATTTCCTTTCTCTGCAAAAGTTAATGCACGTTGGCTCATAATTTCTTCCAACAATTCGCCACCCATTTTATTTACCAGTTTAATATATTCTTCCTTACCATAATCATTTGGAGTTGCAACTAAGATATCTGTGATGCCTTTTAATCCACCGGCAATATTAATCACATCATGAAAGAAAATTTTTTCTAACATTCTACGACGTTTTGCATCGCTGATATCATCTATGGAGAGTATTGAATAATAAGTATTTTTAAACATAAACGGTGAAGAAGTAACGCGCAAATCTAAATATTCATTCTTGCCATCTTTATTTGAAGTGATGCGACATTCTTTTGTTACTTTTTCCATACTGCGCTGACTTTCCAGAATGGCATTTACTGCGCCACAATATTTACAATTCTTAGAAGTACCACAACCACCCTCTGTTAATTCTGAATTGATACACTTTACAGCTTCGCCCGGGCGTAATCCTAACAAAGTATCCTTATCAACAATTCCTAAAAATTTTAAAAGTGCATCATTACCAAAAACAATCTGACGTTCTTTATTTAAAATAGCAACAACTTCTGGCAAAGCGTTGATGAAAGTTTTTATATAATCGCTTTGATCTAAACTTTCAAAGACTGATTTAATATTTTTATCAGAATCTCTTTCAGCAGGTGCAAAAAATGTGTTTTCCATAATGGTAAATTAGAAAATTTTTCAACCAATAATAAATTTTGATTGATCATCTTTCGTTAATAAAACTACAATTTAAAATCAAGTATTGAAAATTATATTACCATTCTGCTCTTGCAGTCGGGCTTACATCTAATGAAGAAAATTCTTCCGCCAGAAATTTATAATATGCAGTAATTGCAATCATTGCAGCGTTATCAGTACAATATTCAAAAGATGGAATAAATGTTTGCCAACCATACTTCTCTCCCATTTGTTGTAATGCCTTGCGCAAGCCACTGTTGGCACTTACACCACCGGCAATACAAACTTGTTTAACACCAGTTTGATCAACCGCTTTTTTTAATTTTTTCATTAAAATATTAATAATCGTAAATTGAACAGAAGCACATAGGTCATTCAAATTATTTTCTATAAACCCGTGTTCTTGTTTTTGTAAAAAATATAAAACAGAAGTCTTTAATCCACTGAAAGAAAAATTTAATTCAGGTATTTGTGGTTCTGCAAATTTGAATTTAAATGGATCACCAAGTTGAGCATATTTATCAATCAATGGTCCACCGGGATATGGCAATCCCAATAGTTTAGCCGTTTTATCAAATGCTTCTCCTGCTGCATCATCAATGGTTTCACCAATTACTTTTAAATCGAGCGGTGCTTTTGCTAAAACAATTTGTGTATGTCCACCACTTACAGTTAAACATAAAAAAGGAAAACTTGGCTTATCATCTGCAATCAAATTAGCCAATATATGTGCCTGCATATGATGCACTGCTATCAATGGTTTGTCTAATGCCAATGATAATGATTTTGCAAATTGTGCACCAACCAATAAACTACCAATCAAACCGGGAGCTTGTGTAAATGCAATGGCATCAATTGCTGAAAGATGACAGTTAGCAGATGACAACGCAGTATCAACAACAGGAACAATATTTTGAATGTGGGCACGACTTGCTAACTCTGGAACAACGCCACCATATTTTTCGTGCACAGTTTGATTGGCAATAAAATTTGAAATAATTTTTCCATCTACACAAACTGATGCAGATGTTTCGTCGCAGGAAGATTCGATTGCAAGAATGGTGATACTCAATGTTAAATTTTAAATGTTAGATGCTAAATGAATTGCAAATCTAATTCATCATTCAACAACTAACATTCAACATTTTTATTTTGTCCTGATGGCAACTACGGGATCCATTTTAGCTGCAATGGCTGCAGGAATAATTCCTGATAATATTCCAAGTGCAATACAAATACTCATAGCAAGAAAAATAATATTTGGTGCAATGGTTATTGGAAAATTCATACCGCCCGAACTCAATATCAGCGTTAATACCCAAACAAAAAATAAACCAACTAATCCACCAATAACACATAAGAAAGCGCTCTCCAATAAAAACTCTGTTAAGATAGTTCTGCTTTTAGCACCCAAAGCTTTTTTCAAACCAATCTGGCTTGTTCGCTCTCGTACTGTAACAAACATAATATTTGCAACGCCAAATGCACCAACTACTAAACTTAGTCCTGCAATGGCCCATCCTCCTAAATTTAATTTTTCCATAAACCCATCGATGATAGTTCCAAAAAATTTTGATATATCATTTACTGTAAAATTATCTACTTGTTGCGGGCTTAATCTTCTTAATTGTCGCATGTTACCTCTTAACTCATCAATCAATCCATCAATTTCTACTCCTTCTTTTGCCTGCGCAATAATTAAATTTCTGCCTGCATATTCTGTATTGAACATTGTGGCAAAAAATTTATAGGAGATTACTATCCCATGATCAAAATCAAACCCAAATCCACCTCCACCCTGGCTTTCAATCAATCCAACAATCGTCATTTTTTTACCATTTACCGAAATACGTTTTCCAACGGCCAAAACAGGATTACCAAAAAGTGTTTCTGCATTTTTATAGCCAATAACACAAACTTGTGCACCATCATTAAATTCGGCTTCGCTTAAATATCTTCCTACCTGAATTTTCAAATCCTGTATTTTTTCAAAATCATTTGTTACAGCATAAAATGAAATGTTTGATAATGTGCTCGATTCATAATCAGCAGAAAGATTAAAGCTTTGCAGCAAAAATGAAATATGTTCAGCTTGATGAGAATTCGCTTTTAAAAAAAGTAATTCAGAATATTTATTAGCGGGACGTTTATAATATTTCCACCATGGAAAATTAGGGCCATCAGCTCCATCAGAATAATTCCATTTATCGATCCATACAACTTTTGCTCCGATCGATTGCATTCTGGTTTTCGTATATCTTTTTAAACTATCAATAGTTGCTAATACCCCGATGATACAAAAGATACCAATGGTTACGCCAAACAAAGAAAGAAAAGTTCGAAGTTTATTTACTCTCAATTCTTGCAATGCCAAACGAAAACTATTCCATAAAATGCTTAACAGTTTAAACATATTCAAATATAGGAGCAATAAACTTTCAAAAGTGAAAATTATTACAGATGACTATTATTAAAATAAAATAAAAAATTTATTTTGTTCTGATAGCAACAACAGGATCCATTTTTGCAGCAATAGCAGCAGGAATGATACCCGATAATATTCCAAGAATGATACAAATACTCATTGCAAGAAAAATAATATTTGGTGCAATAAATATTGGGAATGGCAGAACAGTGCCCAACGCTTTTGTCAAAATCCAAACTAATAATAATCCCATCAATCCGCCAATTACACATAAGAATGCGCTCTCTATTAAAAATTCGGTTAGAATAGTTTTACTCTTAGCGCCTAGTGCTTTTTTCAAACCAATTTGGCTTGTTCTTTCTCTTACTGTAACAAACATAATATTAGCAACGCCAAATGCACCAACAATTAAACTTAATCCGGCAATAGCCCAACCGCCTAAATTAACTGATGCAAAAAAACCATTAATCTGTTCACCTAATAAATTCACATCATTCAAAGAAAAATTTTCTTCTTGGTTAGGACCAATTCTTCTTATTTGTCGCATCACTCCTCTTAACTCATCTACCAAAGCAACCGAGCTTACAGTTGGCTTTGCTTGAACCATTATAAATGGATCTCCTCTTTTTGTATTATAAATACTTGCATAAAATCGATAGGAAGTAATAACTGATTGATCATAATCAAATCCGCCAACCATGCTTTGTCCTTGCTTTTTAATAACACCAACAATCGTCACTCTTTTTCCACTAAACGAAACTTCTTTATCAATAGCTCTTTCAGGAGAACCAAATAAATTTTCTGCATTTTTATATCCAATAACAACAGTTGGAGTGCCGTGCAAAAATTCTGATTCATTAAGATAACGGCCATATTCCATTTCAATATTTTGAATACTGTTAAACTCTTCGGTAATTCCGTAGATATTTATGTTGGTCAAAATATTTTCATCATAAGTTAAATTAGCATTGGTAGAAAGAAAAAAACAAATATTAGAAGCAAGTTGACTCCTTTCTTTTAGGAATTTCATTTCATTATAAGTGGGCACCGGACGTTTATAATATTTCCACCACGGATAATTTTCACCACCTGAATATTCCCATTTATCAATATAAATTGTGTTATTGCCAAAAGACTGTATATCACTTTGCACTTTTCTTTTCAAACTGTCAACTGTTGCCAATACACCAATAATGCAAAAGATGCCGATAGTTATACCAAACAAAGAAAGAAAAGTGCGTAGTTTATTCACCTTCAATTCCTGAAGTGCCATTCGGAAACTGTTCCAAAGAATGCTGAGCAGTTTAATCATGTATCAAATGTAAGTCAGGCCAAATCTGCAATTAACCCTTTTTATACAAAAGGCAATTTATAAGTGCCAATGGTTTTATAACGCATTTTATTGTTTTGACAAATAAGAATTAAAACAAATAATTATACATGACGAAAATCATTTTATAAAATGATGTTTTTTTAAAGTTCGAACATTACTTTTGTATTGATTCTTCAACATTCAATTTTTATTTATGACCTGGAAACAAGTCTTCACTTCATCGGTTGGGAAAAAATTAGTGATGGGATTTACCGGTATATTTCTCATTTTATTTTTAATTGTGCATGTTGGTTTAAATGCCTGTATTTGGGCCGATGATGGTGGCAAAATGTTTAATGCCGGCGCTCATTTCATGGGTGCTAATTGGGTACCGAGAATATTAGAAGTTGGTTTATTCCTCGGACTTATTTTACACATTATTCAAGGATTAATGTTGGTGTTTTATAATCGCAGCAAACGCGGAATTCAATATGCTGTTGATTATGGAAACAAAGGAAGTAAATGGTATAGCAGAAGTATGGGATTATTGGGAACAATTATTTTACTGTTTCTTGTATTGCATCTTTCTAATTTTTGGTTTCCAAATCGTTCAAATCAAGGTTTCCTTTTGGGAGAAGAAATTAATTTGTACCAAAAAATGGAGGAAGTATTCAGTGTTTTATGGGTAGTGATCGTTTATGTACTTGGTTGTATTTCTTTGGCATATCATTTAGCACATGGTTTTCAAAGTGCTTTTAAAACTTTTGGTGTTTATAATAAAAGATGGCATTCGATCATCAGCACATTAGGCTTTGTATTTGCGATAATAGTGCCTTTGATGTTTGCATTAATGCCATTAAGTTTTTATTTTGGATGGATCAGTTAAGGTTCAAAAAGTTTAAAAAGTTCAAGAGGTTTAAAAAGTCAATTAATAACCTTTTAAACTTTAAACATTTTAAACCTATTAAATTTTAATTCTTAATTCTTAATTGAATAAAATGTTAGATGCTAAAATTCCTGCCGGACAATTAGATGATAAATGGACAGATTATAAAGGCCATTGTAAATTAGTTAATCCTGCCAATAAAAGAAAATTAGAAGTAATTGTTATTGGAACAGGATTAGCCGGAGCAAGTGCTGCTGCGAGTTTGGGCGAGATGGGTTATAAAGTAAAAGCATTTTGTTTTCAGGATTCTCCTCGTCGTGCACACTCAATTGCTGCACAAGGTGGAATTAATGCTGCAAAGAATTATCAGAATGATGGTGATTCAGTTTTTCGTTTATTCTACGATACAATTAAAGGTGGCGATTACAGAGCAAGAGAATCTAATGTTCATCGTTTATCCGAAGTAAGTGCAAATATCATCGACCAATGTGTTGCACAAGGTGTTCCTTTTGCTAGAGAATATGGTGGCTTATTAAGTAACAGAAGTTTTGGTGGAACACAAGTTCAAAGAACATTTTATGCTGCCGGACAAACTGGTCAGCAATTATTAATAGGTGCTTATCAAGCATTAGAACGTCAAGTTGCTTTAGGAAATGTAAAAATGTACAATCGACACGAAATGCTTGATGTGGTTGTGATTGATGGAAAAACTCAGGGCATCATTGCAAGAGATTTAGTGAGCGGTAATTTAGAAAGGCATTTTGGAAATGCAGTTTTATTATGTACAGGTGGTTATGGAAATGTATTTTATTTATCAACCAATGCAATGGGCAGCAATGTAACTGCCATTTGGAAAGCACATAAAAAAGGTGCAGCATTTGGCAATCCATGCTTCACACAAATTCATCCAACATGTATTCCGGTAAGTGGCGATCATCAAAGTAAATTAACATTGATGAGCGAAAGTTTAAGAAATGATGGAAGAATTTGGGTTCCTAAAAATGTTGGCGAAACAAGAAAAGCAATTGATATTCCTGAAATAGAAAGAGATTATTATTTAGAAAGAAGATATCCCGCATTCGGAAATTTAGTACCTCGTGATGTTGCATCGAGAGCCGCGAAAGAGAGATGTGATGCAGGTTTCGGCGTTGGCACTAGTAAACAGGCAGTGTATCTCGATTTTGCTGATGCTATTTTACGTTATGGTAAAATTGAAGTAGGAAAAGAAGGAAGAGAAAATGTTTCTGAAGAAGAAATAATTGTATTAGGTAAAGAAGTGATAAAAGAAAAATACGGTAACCTTTTTGATATGTACGAAAAGATAACCGGCGAAAATCCTTATGAATTACCAATGCGTATTTATCCTGCTGTGCATTATACCATGGGTGGTTTGTGGGTTGATTACGAATTGCAAACAACAGTGAAAGGATTGTACTGTTTGGGCGAAGCTAACTTCAGCGATCATGGTGCAAACCGTTTAGGAGCAAGTGCTTTGATGCAGGGATTGGCAGATGGATATTTTGTTATTCCTTATACTTTAGGAAATTATTTAGCTGACGAAATTTATAATAAACCTGTTTCAATCGATCATCCAGCATTTATTGAAGCAGAGAATGAAGTAGCAAAAAGAATCAATACTTTGATGAATGTGAAAGGTTCTCAATCTGTAGAAAGTTTGCATAAACGTTTGGGAAAAATTATGTGGGACAAGTGCGGCATGGCCCGCAATGCTGAAGGTTTAAAACAAGCCATTGAAGAAATAAAAGAATTAAGAAAAGAGTTTTGGAACGATGTAAAAATTCCAGGAACGATTAATGAATTTAATCCTGAATTAGATAAAGCCAATCGTGTTGCTGATTTTATGGAATTAGGTGAATTAATGTGTATTGATGCATTAGAAAGAAATGAAAGTTGTGGCGGACATTTTCGCGAAGAATATCAAACACCAGAAGGTGAAGCATTACGTGATGATGGAAATTACATGTATGTTTCTGCATGGAAATTAAAAAGTGAAAGTAATTGGGAATTACATAAAGAAGAATTGAAGTACGATGTAATAAAACCTACTCAAAGAAATTATAAATAAAGAGCATGGAACATTATAATATGAATTTGACTCTAAAAATTTGGCGTCAAAAAAATAAAAATGATAAAGGTGGATTTCAATCCTTTCAGGTAAAAAATATTTCTTCCGAAATGTCTTTTCTTGAAATGTTGGACGTATTGAATGAACAATTAATCAATGACAACCAGGATCCAATTGCATTTGATCACGATTGTCGTGAAGGTATTTGCGGAATGTGTTCTTTATACATCAATGGAAAACCTCATGGAGAATGGAAAGGAAATACAACTTGTCAATTACACATGCGTGCTTTTAAAGATGGCGAGACAGTTACCATAGAACCCTGGCGTGCAAAAGCTTTCCCGGTAATTAAAGATTTGATAGTTGATAGAAGTCCGCTCGACAGAATCATTCAGGCAGGTGGTTATATTTCTGTAAATACAGGTAATGCAGTTGATGGAAATTCATTACCAATAAATAAAGATGATGCCGATGCATCTTTTGCAGCAGCCATGTGTATTGGTTGCGGTGCTTGTGTTGCTGCTTGTAAAAATAGTTCTGCAATGTTATTCTTATCTGCTAAGGTTGCGCATTTGGCTTTGTTACCACAGGGTGCACCGGAACGTCATTCTCGTGTAATGAACATGGTGGCGCAAATGGATAAAGAAGGTTTTGGTGCTTGTACAAATACAGGTGCATGCGAAGCAACTTGTCCAAAAGAAATTTCAATCTCAAACATTGCAAGATTAAATCTCGAATATTTATCTGCAAGTATAGTTGCTGAAAAATAATCATCAATAAAAATTAATTTCAAACTGCTTCCCGAAAGAAGCAGTTTTTTTATTTTGTTACCGGCTTTAGTTTTTTATGGCATCTTCGTTGCGTCGCACTCTTCAACTGCATATCTTCAATCATCAAAAAAAGAAATGGCAAATAGTTTTTTTCAATTTAAACAATTCACTATTCAGCAAGAACATTGCGCCATGAAAGTAACAACCGATGCATGTTTATTTGGTGCATGGTGTGCTTCTATAGTCCAACTTCAACTGTCAACCATTAACCGTCTTCTCGACATTGGCACCGGCACCGGATTACTTTCTTTAATGATTGCTCAAAAAAATAACAATATAAAAATCGATGCAGTTGAAATAGATGAACAAGCTGCAACGCAGGCTGCATCAAACTTTCAGGCATCAACCTGGAAAGATAAATTGAATGTTCATTATAGTTCCATTCAGAAATTCAATTCGCAAAATAAATTATACGATTTTATTATTTGCAATCCACCATTCTTTAATAACGATTTAAAAAGTGATAACACAAAACGCAATTTGGCATTGCACAGTGAAGCATTAAGTCTGGAAGAATTATTTTTCTTGATCCAAAAAAATATCACTGAGAATGGAAAATTTGCAATACTACTTCCCTATCATCGCACTGATTATTTTGAGGAATTAGTAACAAAAGAAAATTTTTATATCGAAGAAAAAATATCTGTTAAACAAACCCCACATCATCCATATTTCAGAACAATGATTTTATTTTTGAAACAATCAACAATATCAAAACAAAAAGAAATTATTATTAAGGATGAATTCAATGACTACTCAAAAGAGTTTACAGAATTATTGAAAGATTATTATTTGTATCTGTAAAATCAATGCTTTGCATAATCATTCAAATAAGAAAAACGATCTGTTAATTTTCCATCTTTCAACATGATGGCACCATTAGTAATTTCATTGCCACCTTTTGCTAATTCAGGTAAAACAAATTTTAATAATTGTTCGCCAAAATAACGGCTCGCATCTCTTGGTAATTCGTTTGGCAAATTACCAACAGCAATCACATCAATGTGTTCAGTCAAAAATGGCTTTCTCTTTTCAAAGCTTTTTTTATCAACACCATATACCGGATCGACAATACTTTGATCACCAAGATTTACAGGCACCGAACCCATTGCATCATCAGTAATATCAGATATCACTTGTATTTTAAAGTTGTCTCCAATATCTTCTTTTTCAAATAAACGAGGCATTGTTTTTTCCCAATAAATTCCGTTCATTAAAATATCGGTGCAATGCGTGTAAGGTAAAAAGCGACTTCTATATTCTTCAGGATGCTCGTGAAAATGTTCGCGTTTGTAAGTTTTCAATTCTTTGTGAGTATATAAATCCTGACCTTTTAGTTGCACATAAACAGGATAAGAAAATTTCTTTTCTAAGTATTCATCAGGTTCTACTTCGGTAATACCCATCAAATTCATCACTTCAACAATTCCATGAGCCACCCTGCCACTGCCGGTTACAGCGATTTTAATATTCGGAACTTTTAATCCAAAATAAGTATGAATTAATTCTCTGTAATCTTTTACTTCAAACACTCTTCCTAAATTATATAAGCCGCATCTTTTTCCATAGACCATCATTCCATTGTGTGCACCAACAACTCCGGCAAAAAAACCAAACCCAATTATTCTTTGTCCGTCATCATGTTCCAAACATTCATAATCAAGCAATGAAATATTTTTATCCATCATTGCATGAAATAATTTCTGATTATATGCCTGTGCCTTTTTTGTGTGCGAAAAAAATAAATACATTTTATTTTCTATCAACATATCAACTGGTACTTCTTTAATACCAAGCAAAACATCACAATCGCATAGATCTTCTACAACTTCAATGCCTGCTCTTTTATATTCCTGATCTGTAAAACATCTGTTGGCCGAAGATTGCACTACTACTTTCAAATGCCCGTCTTTATTGATCCATTTGCATTGTCCCGGAGTTAATGCAACTCGATTGTCGGCAGGAACTTTTCCTTCTTTAATAAGTCCTATCACTAACATTGCGCTAATTTTGAATTGCAAGTTAAAATTAATTGTGTTACCAACTGAAGAATAAGAATGTAGCTTTCGTTGCGTCGCACTCTTGTACTTTCAAATCATTATCCAACAAAATGAACTATTTCGAATTATATAATATTCCCGTCTCTTTTTTTCCTGATGCAGCCTTCATCAAAAAAAAATTTTATGAACTCAGCCGAAAATATCATCCCGATTTTTTCAGTAATGCAAGTGAAGATGAACAAAGCGAAGTATTGGAAAAATCATCACTGGTCAACAAAGCATTTAAAATATTTGCTGATGTTGATGAAACAACAAAATATATTTTACAATTAAAAGGTTTATTAGAGGAAGAAGAAAAATATAAGTTACCATCCGATTTTTTAATGGAAGTAATGGAATTGAATGAGCAATTGATGGAAGCAAAAATAGATGACGATTTAATTGCTGTAACAAATATCAAATCACAAATTTCAGATCTTCAATCAAAAATTTATGAACCTGTTAAACAAATTATGGAACATTATCAGGACGATAATTTTTCCGAAAAAGAGTTGCTGCAAGTAAAAGAATATTATTACAAAAAAAAATACCTGAAAAGGATTTTGGCAGGTTTAAATTAGTACAGTAATATTGCACCCCAATTCAAAATGCCCAGATGGCGGAATTGGTAGACGCGCTAGACTCAAAATCTGGTTATCGCAAGGTAGTGCAGGTTCGATTCCTGTTCTGGGCACAGAGCTAGATTTTTGGCGGTTCTTAATTGAATCGCCTTTTTTATTTTTCTCTAAAACCCTTACTAGTGGCGTGATTGAAGCGAACAAGCTATTCGTTCTTAAAGTTCGAACCGCCTCATTTTTCTTATCATACATAACACCTTCAGGGAATATTAGCTGTTGCAGTCTTTGTTTATTATCGTATGATGCTGTAACCCATGTGCTGCTTACATTCTGAGCTATTGATAAACATTTCTCAACTGCGATTTCAAGGTTCGAACCATTCATATTGTATTTTCCTAAATCTGCTTTTAAATTACTTAGTTCTTCTTTGTATTTCATTGTATACTTTTCGTATAAATCTTTGCTTATTGAATCATTCATAAACTTCTCTTCCACCTTCTCCAGTTGCGATTCCTTTTCAGTAATTTTTTTCTTTAGGTTTTTTGATTCTTCAATTGTCTGAAATAATCTTTCCTTCAATTTTTCATTTAATAATTTTTTCAACTTTAGTTGGTACTCTTTCTTATATTCAAAACTTGATAGATAATTTCTGAAAAGTGAATTCAACTTTTCTGCTTTAACATTAATAGGTATCGCTGTCTTCTTTGTTTTGTAATACCAATTATTCTTTGTTATGTATCCTGTTAATGGCTGATTACTAATTTCATCTTTCACAAATGTTTTCAAAGGAACTTCATCATGTTTAAAAATTTTTGGTTTACCAACATTTGGATATTGCTGCAAAACATTATTCGCTTTCAAAAATGTTTTTAAATCGATCAATGGTGGATGATGACCTTTAATAAGTTTACCTTCTAATAATTTCCCCGTAACAAATCCTGCATAAAAAGGATTTGAAAAAATTAATCGAAAATTTTTCTCCGTTATGGTTGCACCTCTTGCTTTTAGATACGCTACTATCTCTTTGTTATTTAATTTGCCTTCTGCTTTCAATGCAAATGCTTTTTTCAACTGTTTACCTTCTTCTGTTATTACATATTCATGAAAGCAAGCTCTTTGTTTATAATTTAAATTTTCATAACCAAATGGAGTTGCATATGGCCAGTAACCTTTGAGCATTACTTCTCTGGTATTGATGGTTGTTCTATCACTCTTTGACTGGTTATCATAATTGTTCATTAAGTGAAACATATTTTCTTGTAGCCTACCAGATGCGTTAGAAGTATCTATATCTTGCGTTACCGATTTTACTATGATGCCATAATCCTTTCTTAAATCTTCGCTTAACTGAGCTGCAGCAGCACCTGTTCTTGAAAACCGATCATAATTAAATACGATTATATAAGTGATTTCTTTATTCTTTCTTACATAACTCAACATCCTCTGGAACTCTTTACGACCATCACTCTTTGCACTTTCATACGTACCTCCAAAATATTCCATAACAGGAATCTGATTCCGCTTGGCAAACTCATTGCAATAATTCATCTGCACTTCCAAGCTTCCATTATTCTCAGCTTGTTCAGAAGAACTCACTCTCGTATATATTATTCCTTTTTTGCCAATACGTTTTGGTTTAGCATCATATTGACGCACCATCATTTGTAGTTGCTCCATTTCAAGATTAACTGTCTTCATGGCTTTCTGTTTTATTTTCTGTTTCCAAATAAATATCTACCAGTATGTCTGCAAAAATTTCTAATTGCTCTGTAATAGACAACTCATTTATGTCTATTACATCTGTTTCTTTTTTCTTTTGCATTTGAGTTCCTCAATGCAAATTCTGTCGGTCGCCCACCGCACAGTCTTTATTCTAGTAATAGGTCTGATTCGTTCAGTGCCTTATTGTTTTATATCCATCTTTACTATATCTGTTTCTATACATTTAACTACTGAGCCATCTTTACTGATTAGTTCAATCTCTTTATAATCACCTCGCTTTAATAACCTCGATATCTTCCTTATCATCGCATCATCACTTTTCTTGGTAAGTCGCATTTGTATGATCGAACCATTATCGATTTTAATTGTAACCTGCATATAATCTCCGGTCCTGATTTTTTTTATCACCTCACGTTCTTTGGCGCTCATTAATCCAAAATAATAATCACTTGTACTTTTCAATTTTTCATTTTCAAAAAATTTCACAAATAAGCTCCTTATATTAATCAACGCAAAAGATTTAGAGCTTAGGTTTCTAAAGACTTCTGACATTTTAGTTTCATGAAAATCATTAAGCGGATTATCTATCGTTACAAAAACCCCGCCTTCATCAGTTAATAAAAATGCTGAGTTTAATCTGAGCAATAAGGTCATTAGAATTATTGCATCGAAATGACTATAATTTGCAGTTTCTAAAGCTTTTGAAAATGCTTCCTCATCTAATTTTAAAATCTCATTGACCACTTTTCCAGCTTCACTTTCTGATAGTACCGAGATATCTAATCCCTTTCGAAAATGTTCTTTTATTTCTGCTATGTTATTAGGGAAAAGACCTTTTTTAAGAACTTTTATGTCGTTTATCGTCATCCCGAAATATCTTAATTGTTCAATAAATTTTACCCATATTGCTTCAACTAAACTAAATTCTCTCCATTTTCCTTTATTAAAATCATCATTAATTAAACCTGCTTTAGCCCAATCACTTATTAATTTGCTGCTAATTCCAACTTCTCTAAGATGTAGGCACGGTTTATTCATTTCAATATTACACCTCATAACATGCTCTGCCATCTCTGGACTAAGATTTAATAATTTCTGAAGATTTGAGCTTTCAAAATTTGAGATGTTAAACATTTTAATTACTTTTAGTTATATTTTACAATACCAAATGTAATATTTATAATTCAATCAATAAAAATTATGTTAGAAGCAGAATTGATCAAACGATTATACCCGGAAATAAAAAACCCCACATTTAAAAAAAACAGAATTTGCCTGCATTGTGAAACTCATATTCCTGACCAAGAGCATGCTACCAGGAAACACTGCCCAAAAATTATACTTGACGGAAAGATTCGCGACTGCAAAAGCAAACGTCATACAGAAAACAACCAGCAGGAAAAGGCGAAGCACAGGAGCATGATTAATACAATGAAAGGAACTTCGGAAAGAATTGATGCTATGACCACAAAAAAAGGCAATACTGTTACTACTGCAGATCTGAATGCATATGATATTAACTTATCAGAGCCAAAATCATTTGAAATAAAGGAAAACGGAATATTGATAAGTTATTTCTTACGTCATAAAATCTTTACTGACCCAAATTCAAAAACCCATAAAATCTTACCATTATGAATAACGATGACCTCATGAAACTACTCGCTAAGGTTAGCACAAACCATAAACAAAAGCAGACTATACTTATACTCCTAGGTTTATTACTGATTACCGGTAGCGTTGCCTTGGTTCTGTTTAACAAAAAGAATAATTTGGCAGCAGAAAACTTAAGTTTACAAATAGAAAAAGACAACCTTGAATCAAAGATTAATGAGATAGAAAAAAATATTGAAACTCTCTCAACAGAAAATGGTCACTTATATTTTCTCTTGAGACGTAATGCTACCGAAAAAAATGTGAAAATCGAGCCTGAAATCCCGGAAACAAATGTCTAATATTCTATAATGAATTTCTTATAAAGCCATAAAAAGCTCTCCGCTTTTTGGAGAGCTTTTTATTTTCTGATTAAATCGAAGAAAAAATCGACAAATAATAAAATTTATCATGATTAATACTATAAAATGTCAGATCAAATTTCTCGTAGTTTTACGCAAATTTACTTTCGTTCACGAGAATTTACTCTTTCTCTCGTGGTTACTCGTTAATCGTTTCAATTTATCGATTTTTTATGAAAATCTATTGTATTATTTCCGTCATTATAAAAGAAAAAAACGACTTTCTTCTACAGTAAACGGGTGCTTGTCAAAAACTGCAGAACCTGAAGTTTTAAAGGAAGCAATTTATGTAGTTAATGATAATAAATATTTCATTGAAACCAGTGATGGAAAATTTGAGGTTTTAAAGAGCCGATCTAAAAATGATATTTCAATTGATCTATTAGACTTTATCAAAATAAACTAAAAAAAAATCGAAGCTGAAATTTATAATAAGTTTCTATTTACAAATTTAAATTGACTCCGCCATAATGCATTATCTAATTTAACCTTTGTCATTAATAATGGATATGATATCACCCCAAAACATATGTCTATCATTTCACAAAAAAATACACAATAATCAGAAAATACTTTTGATCATTAATCAACTTAATATCAGAAGTATGAAAGCATCAAAGCGAATATCTCTTATTTTTTTTCTTTCAGTGATTATGTTTATTATTTGCATTTCTGTGTCGGCAGTTAAACATGATACTCCATATGGTTTTGATAATTATGGCTGGCCAAATATTTTTTTTAAAATTGAATATGATCAAAGAATTATTCAGAGTATGCATTTTGATTTTGAGAATTTCATGATCGACTACTCGATTTGGTTGTTTTCAAATTCTTTTTTATTTCTTTTCATACAATTTCTTAAAGTTAAAAGAAAACCAGCACCAAAAAGTTATTATGAAAAAGAAGGATTGCAAAAAATAAGATTAAAATATGAGCAATCAAAAAACCATTCCTTTTAATGGTAGAATGTAAGAGTAATCAATCAATCAATTATTACATAAAAAATATGAGCTGTACTTTTTGAAAAGTTATATATTCAAATTTATTACTAAATCAATATAAAAAAAGTAATCAAATTTCTTAGATAATGAATGATACAACCTATCCGAAAAGGATGAATTATATTAAGTTTCTTCCTGTAAATAAAGGCCACCGCTAATATAATTCCAACAAAAATGTGTTTAAAATATATTCTAAGTTGAAGTAATAAAATAATTAGAATATTTTTTTGAAATAAATATAATTGTCTTTTAATTATAATATTTTTTGGATATTTTAATGGACAAAATTAAAACAAGGAATGTCTCAAAAATTGGAGTTACAATACATAATAACATCAAAAGATTTATACATTTTTTGATAATTATAATGTGCTTTTTTATAGCATTAAAATGAAAATTAGCATCTCAAATAAACATATTACAACATGATCAAAAATAGAAAATGAAAAGATTAATTTTTAAATCACATAATTTATTTTTTATATTGCTTATATGTATTAGTAGTGGTAATAAAGCCCTGGCACAAAAATCTTTTTCCGAAACAACAATTTCAGAAAAAGTTGAGAAATTGCTTATGAGCATGACCTTAAAAGAAAAAGTAAATATGCTTCATAATAACTCTTCTTTTACATCATCAGGAGTGCCAAGATTAGGAATACCTGAATTGGTTACTTCAGATGGTCCTCACGGAGTACGTTTGGAACATGGAAGAGGATGGGCAACCCTTGAGAATATAAACGATTCAGGAACATATTTACCAGTAGGCATCGCATTGGCTTCTACATGGAATCCCTCATTGGGCTGCAAGCGCCGATATAATTGACCACCCCTTTGATGATTTGTAAGGTCGATGTAATCCGATTTAAATTGACCACATCATTCCGGAGTAAATTGACCACCTAAGAAGAAAAAGAAGTTCATGTTGTTAGGAACCATAATGTTGAGATTAAAACTCCACATTAATGGCAAACAATCCGATCAGCATGATTAAGATTAGACAAATTCTTCGTTTATACTGTAAGGGTTACAGCAAACTTAAAATAGCTGCCCAAACAGGTATCTCCCGCAACACACTTAAAAAGTACATCAAAGAATTTACTGCTATCAAATTAACTTTTGATGAGATCAATAAGTTAAGTGATAAAGAATTAGATGATTTGTTTGTA
>CAIQDX010000087.1 GCA_903870685.1 uncultured Chitinophagaceae bacterium
GCACCCGAAATAATTAATGGAAAAATACGCATAGCAAAAGTTTATGCACTGAAATTAATGATTTTTATGTAGCGGGCTGCAGAATATAAATGAAACTTTTGTTGCGTCGCACACTTCAACTACCGAAACTTTGCCAAGCATTTATAATTGCGATCAAATATTTTTAAATTATAGAACTTGTAATGAATATTTTTACAATAAAATCTATTGATAGTTTAAAGGTTTTTGTTTTATTAGAAAGTAATAAATTCGATTGTATATGAAATGTATTTTAGTGTTTTCTTTTTTATTATTAAGCATTTTCAGTGTTTGTCAAAACAGAATTAATCCAATTCACAAAGGAATTTATTCGGGTGGAGTTTGTTTAGATAATGCTATTTGCGGCAATTGGATTCTGAGATCTGATTCTACTTTTATTTTTATACAATTTGAAAATGGGAATCTGAAAACTATTGGAATGGGTAATTGGATAACAGTTGAAAATAATTCAATAAAGTTCAATTTTAGAGACAAAAAACTGATTCCAATATTGCGCCCTGCAAAAACAGAATATTATTCCGAAACAAAAGAGCCATTCGATTCTGTATTTATTAGTGGACAGTTAAAAGCTCAAAATGGTGATCCTGTTCATTTTCCATACATTTTATATAATCGAAAATATCAAATAATTGGAGATGCTAGCGGCAATTTTAAAGGTGTTTTTCCGAGAACATTATTAAACAGCGAACTATTGTTAATGGCTAAACTCGAAGAATATATTCCAGTTGAAATTAATTTATCTGCCTTTACTAATGTTCATAAGATTAACGTATCCCTCATTAAAGAAGATTCAACAACTTGTTATTCACTTTATGATTCAAATCCTTTAGTTTATTTCAATTATAACATTAAACTTAAAATAAATCAGCCTACAAATAAAAAAACTAATTCGCTTGGATTAACATTTATTTCAGAAGATACAAGTTTGATTATTTCAAAATTAATTTCTACACTAAACAAACAACCATATCTAAAAAATAATATTACGGAGTTGATTGATTTAATAAAGAAATAAAAACAAAATCTTGGCAACTGTTGATGCATTTTACATTTTTAATTACCTTTCTTCACTTGATTAATTCGATAAAATTTCAATCATGCAAAAAATAAAAACAGCTTTACTTTCTTATGGCATGAGTGGTAAAGTTTTTCATGCGCCATTCATTGATGCACATCCGGGTTTGGAATTAATTGGTGCATGGGAAAGAAGCAAAAAAAATATTCAACAAGATTATCCAAATGCAAAAAGTTATGCATCATTAGAAGAACTATTAGCTGATGATATTGATTTGGTTATTGTAAACACACCAAGTGTTACACATTTCGAATATGCAAAACAGGCTTTACTTGCAAACAAAAATGTTGTTGTTGAAAAACCTTTAACAGCAAGGGTTTCAGAAGGAATTGAATTGAAAAAATTGGCGGAACAACAACATAAAATTCTTTGTCCGTATCAAAACAGAAGATGGAACAGTGATTTTTTAACCGTAAAAAAAATCATTGATGAAGATTGGTTGGGAGAGATTTTAGAAATGGAAATTCGTTACGATAGATACACGCCACAATTCAGTCCAAAAAAACATAAAGAAACCGGCGAATTAGGTACTGGCATTTTATATGATCTTGGTTCACATTTAATTGATCAGGCATTGCAATTATTTGGCAGACCAATTTCTTTATTCGCAGATTTAACTAAACAAAGGCCCGGATCTGTCATCGACGATTATTTTGAGATATTATTATTCTATAAAAATTTAAGAGTAAGATTAAAAAGCGGATTTTTTATTCGTGAAACAATACCTGGTTATATGGTTTTTGGAAGAAATGGAACATTTTTAAAAAACAAAGCCGATGTTCAGGAAGATGATTTGATAGCAGGTAAAAAACCAACAGCAGCTAATTGGGGCATAGAACCCGAAAGCGAACAAGGTTTGTTGCATACAGAAAAAGATGGAAAAATAATTCGTGCAAAAGTACCAACCGAGAAAGGCGATTACATGGGTTACTATGAAGCATTGTATCAATCTCTCGTTTACGGAAAACCATTAGCAGTCAAGCCCGATGAAAGTATTGAAGTAATAAATGTTATTGAAAAAGCTTTCGAAAGTAACAGATTAAAAAAAGTGATAGAATTTTAATTGCCGAATAATTTTTCAATTAAAATAAGACAGGTCTTTTTTCAAAGACCTGTTTTTTATGCTGAATTTCTTCCTGCATTAATAATCCCAAACGAACAACGCATCGCTAACTTTTCGTACGTTTTTTTAATCGGCGTATCAATTAATTGTTCTTCCAACTCACGAACTTTTGTGATGGCATATTGTTGAATGGTAATTAAAGGCAACACAATTCTTTCACGCATTTGAATGGATAATTGATCAACAGGATAATCAGCCATTAACTCATTATTCCCTGAAAGCTTTTGCACATAACATTTTGTTAGTTGATATTCTTCATGAATCTTATTCCATATTTCACCATAAACTTTATGTGTTGATAAAAATGATGTGAGCGGAAAGAAACACTTCTGCATCGCCATTTCAGAATTATCAATTAATGTTTTGAAAAATAAGGAACGCTGATACATTTTTTGTAACTCGTTCCATTTACCTTCTTTTTCTAATTGTTGCAATGCTGTACCTAATCCGTAATAACCGGTAACATTTTGTTTTAACTGACTCCATGCGCCAACAAAAGGAATTGCACGCAGATCTTTTAAATTAATTTTTGATGAGCCACCTCTCTTTGCCGGACGACTTCCAATATTTGTTTCAGCATAAAAACGTAGCGGACTTGCATGTCCTAAATAATCTAAAAAATAAGGATGCTCTTTTAATTGTATATATGATCTATAACTTTCTTCGGACAATGAATGCAATAATTTTTCTTCATCCGGTAATAAAGTAAGTTCGTTTTGCGAAAGAAGATCATTATAAATTCCTGCATCAAGCATTTGTTCAATATTATATTGCGCTGCATCGATCGTTCCAAAATTGGAACTCACTGTTTGTCCCTGAACCGTTAATTGAATTTCTTTATTCGCAATGTTCTTCCCCATTGAAGCATAGAACTGGTGCGTCTTTCCGCCTCCACGTGCAGGAGGACCACCACGTCCGTCGAAGAATACAACATCAATATTATATTGTTTTGAAATGGCCGTTAATTCTTCTTTTGCTTTATAAATACTCCAGTTTGCCATCAAATAACCACCATCTTTTGTACCATCAGAAAAACCTAACATGATCGTTTGCTTATGATTTCTTCTTTGCAAATGATCATTATAAATTTTGTTCTCGTATAATTCTTTCATCACTCTTGCAGCATGCTGCAGATCATCAACTGTTTCAAATAATGGAATGATATCAACAGTTATTTCTTCTCTTTTCCATCCACTTAATAACATCAATCCAAAAACTTCAATTGCATTTAAAGCTGAATTGCATTGACTAATCACATAACGATTACAGCCTGCTTCTCCATTTAATTTTTGAATTTTTTTAATGGCACTCATCACATCCAATGTATCGCGATCTACATCATCGGTTATAAAAATGTTATCGCCAATTGTTGTTGAAATATTTATAAGCAATTCAATTTTCTCAGAAGGAGATAAACTTGCATAATTTGAAGGAAGTGTATCCGTATTTGCAGCAATGGCTTCTAGTACTTTTCCGTGCACGCTGCTATCCTGACGAATATCCAATGAAGCAAAATGCAATCCAAATATTTCAACTTTATTTATCAATTCTTCAATTTGGCTTACGAACAAATTATTGTGCTCATAAATTAATTGATGACGAATATTTTTCAATGAAGTTATAATCTCTTCTTTACTTAAATCAAGTTCGTAATCGGGAATAAATAAATTGTCGTATAATTTTTTTTCCAATTTCGTTAAAGCAATATCAACTCCTTTAAAAGTCAATCTACGCTTGAGTTTCCGAACATCTAGATAATACGATTTAATGATACTTCCACGCAAAGCATCAGCAACTTGTAAAGTTGTATCTGTTTTTACAAATGGATTACCATCTCTGTCGCCACCCGGCCAAAAACCCATTCGTACTATTGGATTATTATAATCAATTGAATCAGGAAAACGATTTTTTATGAATGAAATAATTCTGCCTGTTGCATGATAAAAAATGTTTTCTAAATACCAGATCAAACTAACAGCTTCATCGAACGGAGTTGGTTTTTCCTGCTGAAAGAATGGTGTTCTTCCAAGCTGTTGCAAATATGTATAAATATGATGTTCGTTGTTTGTATTAACTGCAGAAGAAAGATCATGAATAATCCCTAAAACAGCGCCACGATAAAATTGTGTTGGATGTGCAGTTAATACCAACTGAATATTAAAATCTTTCAGCTTATTTTTTAATGCTTCTTCTTTATGTTGTTGTTCAACTGCAACAGCTAAATTCTTAAGAGTTCCTTTACCACTCATGTCGTTTACTTGTTTAAATGCTGCATCTTCTAAAGCATCAAACAAAACAACTTGTCTTTCGATGTATTGCACAAAGCGAAATAAAATATCTAATTTTTCCTGTTCGTTTTTTATTGATGTTTGTTTCTTAAAAAACTCATCAACAATTTCAACAGGGCTTTGCTTTTTTTTATATCCTTCCTCACAATTCAATAATAACAATGAAACAAGAATACCTGTCTTTTCAATTCGATGAAAAGGCAAAGAAGTAAACAGACTGTTATACAACTGAAATTTAATTCCTACAAGATTTTTAAATGTTTGCAGGTTGGCGTTGTTCGACATATTTTTTGTTTTACCGAATGAAGGCAGGCAATCTTCAGGCTCGAAAATTAATAAAATTTTGCAACAATAATTAGATTTCCTTTATCTTCGCCCACTCAATAATGGAAAAACAGCAGAAAATATCACCATCCTTTAAAATAAGTGCATCAGCATTTATTGCTGTTTTCACATTCACAACAACTACGACTACCCGTTAAGGGTAATATATTTTCATATCATCATTTGGGCTTAACGCTGTTTATCTTTACAAAGATTTATTCATCCATTTATTCAAAATTATTTCATGAAAGTTTTAAAGTTCGGTGGTTCTTCTGTAGCAAATGCAGAAAATATCAAGAAAGTAATTTCCATCATTCAACAATCTCAATATAAAAAATCAATAACCGTTGTTTCGGCTTTTGGTGGCGTAACAGATCTATTAATTAAAACAGGTACCGAAGCTTCGGTGGGAAATGAAAATTATAAAGAAACATTATCGGCATTAGAAAAAAGACATATTGATACTGCTAAAAATTTATTGCCGGTAACATCGCAAAGCAGTTGTTTAAGCAGCATCAAACAACAGTTCAACGAACTCGAAGATATTTGCGAAGGTGTTTTTCGTTTGGGCGAATTATCAAGTCGTACACAAGATCGCATCATTAGTTTTGGTGAAATACTTTCATCAAAAATCATTTCTTCTTATCTGCTATCAATTCAAATAAATAATGAATGGCTTGATAGCAGAGAAGTAATTAAAACCAACAGCAATTTTGGTTTCGCAGCTGTTGATTTTTCGATCAGCAATAAATTAATTGAAGAAAAAATAAAATCATCTTCACAAACATTTTTTATTGCACCGGGATTTGTTGCAAGCGATGCAGAAAATCATACAACAACTTTAGGTCGTGGTGGTTCGGATTTTACTGCATCAATTTTTGCGGCTTCATTAAATGTTGAAGATCTTGAGATATGGACCGATGTTACAGGCATGATGACTGCCGATCCTCGTTGGGTGCCAAATGCAAGAACCATTCAACATACTTCTTATCGCGAAGCAATGGAATTATCTCACTTTGGTGCGAAAGTTATTTATCCGCCAACCATTCAACCGGCGATGCAAAAAGGAATTCGCATTTGGGTAAAAAATACTTTTGAACCTGATGCTTATGGAACATTAATCGAAGAAATTACAAAACAAGATGGCGAAATAATTACCGGCATTTCAAGTATCAATCATATTTCTTTATTGAGTTTGGAAGGAAGCGGTATGGTTGGCATTCCTGGTTTTTCGAAAAGATTATTTGAAGCATTGGCAAATGAAAAAGTTAATGTAATCCTTATCACACAAAGCTCTTCGGAACATTCAATTTGTGTTGGTATTAATTCTGCTGACGCTGCAAAAGCAAAAATTGCAGTTGATAATGCATTTGATTATGAATTAAAAACCGAAAAAGTTGAGCCATTAAAAGTTGAAGAAAATTTATCCATCATTGCTTTAGTTGGTGATAGAATGCGCCATCATCCGGGCATTGCCGGAAGAATGTTTCATTCGTTAGGAAGGAACGGAATTAATATTCGTGCCATTGCACAAGGTTCTTCCGAAAGAAATATTTCGGCAGTTGTTTCACACAACGATATTAAAAAAGCAGTGAACGTTTTACACGAAGCTTTCTTCGAAACAACATACAAACAATTAAATGTTTTTATTGTTGGCGCAGGAAATGTAGGTGGAAAATTAATTGCACAGATTAAACAACAACAAGATTATTTATTACAGCATTTGAATTTGCAAGTTCGTGTTACCGGCATTGCAACCAGTAAAAAAATGTTGTTCACTGATAATGGAAACGAAATCGATTTAAATAGTTGGAAAGAAAGTTTATTGAAAAGCGAATCGATGAATCTCGAAAGCTTTACGAATACTATCCTTGAAAAGAATTTGCGTAACAGTGTTTTCGTTGATGTTACTGCTAATGCTGAAGTTGCTTCGGTGTACGATAAATTATTAGCAAAAAGTATTTCAGTGGTTGCATGTAATAAAATTGCTGCATCATCAGCATTTGATAATTATAAAAAATTAAAATCGTTAGCAAAAGAATTTAATGCACCATTTCTTTTCGAAACCAATGTGGGCGCAGGTTTGCCGGTGATTGGAACTTTGAATGATCTGATGAAGAGCGGCGATAAAGTACATAAAATACAAGCAGTTTTATCGGGCACATTAAATTTTGTTTTTAATAATTATGACGAAACAAAATTATTTGCTGAGGTTGTTAAACAAGCACAAGATGAAGGTTATACCGAACCCGATCCGCGTTTAGATTTAGGCGGAACAGATGTGATGCGAAAAATTATGATTCTTGCGCGTGAAGCCGGAGAAAAAATTGAAATGGAAAATATTACAAACAATTCTTTCTTACCTGAATCATGTTTTAACGGCAGCGTTGCAGATTTTTATAAAGAAATGGAAAAGCATGAAGCTCATTTCAAAGCATTGTATGATGCTGCTGCAAAAGAAAAATGCAAATTAAAATTTGTTGCTAAATATGAAAATGGTAAAGCATCTGTTGGTTTGCAACATATTCCTTCCAATTCTGATTTCTATCATTTATATGGCAAGGATAATATTGTTTTATTTTACACACAACGTTATCCGGAACAACCATTGGTAGTTAAAGGTGCCGGTGCAGGTGCAGATGTTACTGCAAGTGGTGTATTTGCTGATATTATAAGAGTAGCGAGATAATTTATCATCATGAAAGAAGTAAAAGTTTTAAGTCCGGCAACAGTTGCAAACGTTGTTTGCGGTTTTGATATTCTAGGTTTTGCATTGAATGAACCCAATGATACTTTCACTATTTCATTGAGTGATGAAAAAGGTATTACCATTATTAATGATGACGAATATAATTTACCTCTCGATGCCGAAAAAAATGTTTCGGGTGCTGCATTATTAGCGCTACTCGATGAAACGCCCGATATTAAAGGGTTTCAGCTTATCAGTAAAAAAAATATTAAACCCGGTAGTGGTATCGGTAGTAGTGCTGCAAGCGCTGCGGGTGCTGTTGTTGCAGCAAATTATTTATTAGAAAATCGTTTTACAAAAGAAGATCTCGTTCGCTTTGCAATGTTTGGCGAAAAAGTTGCAAGCGGTGTTAAACATGCCGATAATATTGCTCCGGCAATTTATGGTGGCGTTACTTTGATACGTTCTATTTTTCCGTTGGATATTGTTAGCATCGATGCACCTGAATTACACGTTACTGTTGTTCATCCACAAATTGAAGTGCGCACTTCCGATGCTCGTCAAATTTTAAAACAACGTGTGTTGTTGAAAGATGCCATCAAACAATGGGGAAATATTGCCGGACTTGTTGCAGGATTTTTAAAACACGATTATGATCTCATCGGCAGAAGTTTGGAAGATGTGATCATCGAACCTGTGCGCAGCATTTTAATTCCGGGATTTGATGAAGTAAAAAAGAAATGCAAAGAAGCCGGTGCATTGGGCGGCGGCATCAGCGGCAGCGGCCCTTCTATTTTCATGTTAAGTCGAAATGCAAACACAGCAAGGGCTGTAGAAGTTGTAATGAAAGAAGTGTACGAAAATATCGGGTTAGATTATCATACGCATGTAACAACAATTAATCAGCATGGTGTGAAATTAATTTCTAACCAATAAAGATTTTTTTATGTTACCAACTGCAAATCTTAATTCATCACCTGTTGCGTCGCACACTTGTACTGTCGAAATTTTGTTCAGCAAAGAATTAAATGTTGAAGAGTGCGACGCAACAAAAGCTAAATAGAATTACAAAAGTTTAGTACAAAAAATAAAAACTAATGAACCATATTTTTAATAATAATTTTCAATATTCACCATCATCGGATGGTGGTATGAAATATTATAGTTTGAATCACAATGCACCGCGTGTAAGTTTTGCAGAAGCAGCGTTACGTGGACAAGCGCCGGATAAAGGTTTATATTTTCCACGACGGATTCCGAAGCTTCCAAAAGGTTTTATTGAAAACATAAAATCGTATTCGAAAGAAGAAATTGGTTTTACTGTGATGAAACCATACATCGGCGGAACCATTACTGACAGCGAGTTACAGCGCATTGTTAATGAAACCATCAACTTCGATTTTCCGTTAGTAAAAATTACAGAAGATATTTCTGCATTAGAATTATTTCACGGACCAACGCTTGCATTTAAAGATGTTGGTGCAAGATTTATGAGCAGGTGTTTGGGATATTTTAATCGCCATGCTTATCATAAAACAACTGTGTTGGTTGCAACATCGGGCGATACCGGCGGTGCTGTTGCCAATGGTTTTTTAGGTGTTGATGGTGTTGATGTAATTATTTTATATCCATCAGGAAAAGTGAGTAAGATTCAGGAGCTGCAATTAACAACACTCGGACAAAATATTACCGCATTAGAAGTGAATGGAACATTTGATGATTGTCAGTCCATCGTGAAATTAGCTTTCATGGATAATGATCTCAATCAAAAAATAAATTTAACTTCTGCCAATTCAATCAACGTTGCAAGATGGTTGCCACAACAGTTGTATTACTTTTTTGCATACCAACAATGGCAGGAAAAAGATGCACCAATTATTTCTGTACCAAGCGGAAATTTTGGAAATATTTGTGCCGGTGTTTTAGCGTATGTGAGCGGTTTGCCTGTTAAACATTTTATTGCTGCATGCAATGCCAACGATGTTGTTACCAGATACTTAGAAACTGAACAATACACGCCAAAGCCGGCAGTAGCAACCATTTCGAATGCTATGGATGTTGGCAACCCAAGTAATTTTGTACGCATCATCGAATTATTTCATCAGCAATTTTCTGCACTAAAAAATAAAATGAGCAGCATCAGTGTTGATGATATTACCACTGCGCAAACTATTAAAGAAGTGTATCAGCAATACCATTATACTTTAGATCCACATGGTGCTGTGGCTTATTATGCTTTGGATAATTATTTACAAAATTCTCCTTCGGGTGCTTGTGGTTGCAAAGGTTTTATTTTAGAAACGGCACATCCTGTAAAATTTCCTGATACTGTTGAAGATGCAATCGGCAGATCGCTTGAGTTTCCTGAGCAAGTGCAACATTTATTATCGGCCGAGAAAAAAAGTATTTTAATGCCACCGCACTTTAATGATTTTAAAGAATGGTTGATGAACAAATAATTTTAAATTATTTTGTTGCATGAATGAAAATAATTGGGCAGTTTTTTTATCAAACAATTCTGATACAAATTTATTTGCGCAACAAATTTTAAATGGCAAAGCCATTGAACAATTTGCAGCATTCAACAATTTAAAAGGCATACACTTCTCTCCTATTTTATTGAACGAATTAATTGAAGAAGAATCTCGAAGAGATTATTCGGAAGTAACAAAAAATATTCATCGTCAACTTAAATCTCTATCTAGCGGGGAACAGAAAAAGGCTTTACTGGCTTATGTTTTAGCGCAACAGCCCGATTATATTATTTTAGATAATCCATTCGATAACCTCGACAAAGCATCGCAGCAATCGTTAAAATTAATGCTTACCGAAATTGCAAAAGATGTTTTGCTCATTCAATTAATTAATCGAAAATCCGACTTACTTCCTTTCATTAACCATGCAGTTGAATTAGCAGAAAACAATAAAATTATTTTGATTCGTGATATTGAAACTTATTTATCGCAACATAAAAAAGATAACGCAATAAATTTTTCTCAAAAAGTTCCGCCGCCTATTCAACAATATTTTTTAGAGAACAAAACATTGGTTCAATTTAAAAATGTAACGGTACAGTACGCTGAAAAAATTATTTTAAAAAATATTAACTGGATCATCAACACAAACGAGTTCTGGCAATTGGTTGGCCCGAATGGTTCGGGCAAAACAACTTTGCTTACCATGATCACGGGCGATAATGTAAAAGGTTACGGCAAAGATTTTGAATTGTTTGGCAAACGAAAAGGAAGCGGTGAAACTGTTTGGGAAATAAAAAAGAAAATTGGTTATGTAACACCGGCAATGACTGACTTGTTTAATACCCGCCACACGTTAGAAGAAATGATCGTTTCGGGTTTTTACGATTCCATTGGTTTATATATTATTCCAACCGAAATGGAATTGCGTTTAGCCAACGAGTGGTTGCAATTAATAGAAATGCAGCACTTAAAAAATGTGGCGTTTTGCGAACTCTCACTCGGCCTGCAACGCAAAGCATTAATTGCAAGGGCCATGGTGAAACACCCGCCGTTATTGATCTTGGACGAACCCGCTTATGGTTTGGACGATCACAACACCGCAATGGTAACCGCATTAATAAATAAAATTGCAGAAGAAAGTTGTACCTCAATTTTATATGTTTCGCACCGCAGCGAAGATGGAATTAAACCACAATTTATTTTCGAATTAATACCCAGCGAAAGCGGATCTGTTGGTTTAATAAAATAATTTTTGCTCCACAAAGTTCTCCCGTACAAGTGTGCGACGCAACAGCCGATGCCATGAAATACTTCAGCTCGTCAAATAAAAAATTAATTTACCGAAATCATTTTTAAACAAACAGGTTTATCAATTTGTATTTGTGTTGCGGTTGGCACTAACATGCCGGTGCTTTTCATGATGGCGAAAACAACAATATTATTTGTATCGCGATTGGCCACTAATAAAAATTTCCCTGTGGGATCGATAGCAAAATTTCTTGGATGAATGCCGAGAGAAGATTGATGCCCCAACTCGGTCAACAATCCAGTTGAGCCTACCCTGTAAATCGTGATGTCGTTGGCTTTGGCGCGATTGGAAGAATATAAATATTGTCCGTTTGGTGTGATATGAATATCAGCACTGCCTTTATCTTCTTTGCCACTGGTATTATCAGATTCGATGGTTTGCAACTCGGTTAACTTTCCATCGTTGTATTGATACGCAATAATTTTTCCGGTTAACTCATTAATTAAATAAGCAAATTTTTTATTGGGATGAAATGTGATATGCCGCGGGCCTGAACCATCGGGAACATCGGTTGTAACAACATCATCGCTTAAAGGTTGCTGATCATTCTTTGCATCAAATTTATATTGATAGATTTTATCGGTACCAAGATCGTTTGCAAAAACATATTTTCCATCGGGTGAAAAAGTGGTGCAATGCACATGCGGTTTTGATTGACGAATAAAATTGGTACTGTAACCCTGGTGATCGATGGTTTGTGCTAATGGCTGCAAACTACCGTCAGCATTGGTTTTCAGCGCACTTAAATTTCCACCACTGTAATTAGCAACAACGATCCATTTGCCTGTTGAATCAACATCAACATAACATGGATCATCACCACCTGTTTCGGTTTTATTTAAAAAAGTCAATGTACCTTTTTTCTTATCGAAAGAATATGCACTTACTTCTCCCGGAAGTTCTTTATGATTCTCGTTTGTAACATATACAAACTTCTCGTTTTTTGTAATGGCTAAATATTCAGGATTTGGTGTTCCACTTATTTTGCTTACAAAACTTGTAGCACCTGTACCTGAATTAAATTTATAAACGCTGATATCACTTGTATAGGTTCCCACTAACAAATAAAAATCTTTGTTCTGCGCATTTCCGGTCAACACAAAAAACAAAAGCAAACAAGAAAATATTTTACGCATAAATTAATTTTAAAAAGATGATGAATCAAAAATAAGGTTTAAATGCTGCAGTTCATTCAGATAAAAAGCTAAAAATTAGTTTTTGCATTTCGCCTAAAACAAATGCTTGTAGTCTTATGGCTTACATTTAATTCACGTTATCTACTATATAAAAGAATTTTTTTATTGACTTACTTTGTTATGTCATTAGGGAAGTAAATAAGGTAATTCTGATGACATAAGTTTTAGTTTATAGCAATCGTTTTTTTTCATACGCAGTGTTAATTATGGTGTTGAAGCCGGTAAATTCTTTTACGGGCTTCTTTTTTTATTGGCATTGCTCGCCATCAAATTTGACTTCATTTCCTTCGTGTTCATCATAGAAATAAAAAAATAAAATAAATAATTGTTCAATAGTTTTGAAATTCAACTGCAAAGAAAATGAGCCACGTTAATTTCGAATTCAAAGCAAGAGCCGCCAACATAAAACAATTAGAAGAAAAATTATTGACATTGAATCCTTTCTTTAAAGGTGAAGATCATCAAACCGATACATATTTTAATGTCGAGGTTGGCAGATTAAAGCTGCGCGAAGGAAATATTGAAAATGCTTTGATCTGGTACGACCGGCAAAATATTGCCGATGCCAAACAATCGGATATCATTTTATACCAACATCAGCCCGATAAATCTTTAAAAGATATTTTAATTAAAATGCACGGCATAAAAGTGGTAGTTGATAAAACAAGAAGAATTTATTTTATCGACAATGTAAAATTTCATTTCGATCTGGTAAAAGAATTAGGAACATTCGTTGAGGTAGAAGCTATTGACAGCAACGGTTCCATAGGGATCGATAAATTAAAACAACAGTGCGATTTTTATTTTAATTTTTTTGAATTGAATAAATCTGATTTTGAAAATTATTCCTACAGCGATTTGCTGCTTGAAAAAAATTAGATTTTTTTATACACCAAATAATCGTTCGCCATTAATTCGAAAGATTCTTTTTGTTTAAAAGAGAAAATTAATTCTGAAAATATATTTTGGAAAGAGCCGCATAACCATTCGTGTTCAACATCAATTTTTATTTTTTCTTCGGTCGATAGATTTAATAAAACTAATACCACATCGTTTTCTTTTTTTCGAATGAAAGCCATCAAACCATTATTGTTTGTTGGAAGAATAAATGTTTCTCCGTCAACGATCGCTTTATTTTTATGAAGACTTAATAATGTTTTATAAAAATGATGCAACTCAACATTTGGTTGCCATTCTATCAAATCTTTATCAAAAAATTTTAATCTTTTATAATTTGGCAATTCCTGTCCGCTGTAAATCAGCGGCATTCCCTGCCATACACAAGTGAATACAGCAAAGGTTTTCGCGGCATCGCCATATTTTTCATATTCTGTTCCGTTCCAGCTATTTTCATCATGATTAGAAGTGTAAAACATTTTATGTGCTCCTTGCGGATATTGCGAATAATCGTGCAAAACATTTCTTACATCATTTAAAGTGGCATGTCCTTTTACAAATTTTTCTGTTGTGTGCATCCATGCCCAAGCATAACTAACATCAAACACAGCATGATATTCCACCACTTCACATTCGGCTAACCAAAATAATTTTTTGATTTCTTCACATGCGGTTCTTGCTTCATTCCAAAAATTCCATGGAACTAAATGTGCCATGTCGCAACGAAAGCCATCAATATCACATTCGCTGATCCAATATTTCATTGCGTCGATCATTGCCAATCGCATTTCTTTCACATCATAATTCAGATCGATCACATCATGCCAGCCATTTCTTTCAGTAAATTTTCCATCCTCATCCTGCAAATAAAATTTAGCATGATCTTTTGTCCAATGATGATCCCATCCGGTATGATTGGCCACCCAATCAATAATAATTTTAAATCCTAATTGATGTGCTTCGTTTATCATCGATTTAAAATCATTCAATGTTCCAAATTCAGGGTTGATTGAAGTGTAGCTGTTGCAAGCATAATAACTGCCTAATGTTCCTTGCATAATTTTTTTACTGATGGGTGTAATCGGCATCAACCATAAAATTTTCACGCCCATATCTTTCAATCTGGGCAAGTGTTTAGCGAATGCTGCAAATGTTCCTTCGGGAGTATATTGACGAATATTTACTTCATAAATATTTGCATCTTTTGCCCAATCAACTGTTGAAAAATGAATTGCCATATTTGCTTGCTCTTTTCAACAAAGAAAAGACTTATTTTGCTGTCACTGATGAATGAAATAAAATTAGAAAGAAGAATTAGTTTGTTGCAGGCTACTGCAATCAATATGACCGACATGGTTGGCATTGGGCCATTTGTTGTGTTGAGTATTGTTGCACAAACAATGAATGGACCATGGTTTTTATATGCATGGATTGCAGGTGCAGTTTTATCAGTTATTGATGCAAATGTTTGGAGTCAGTTAGGTTCGGCATATCCCTTGGCAGGAGGCAGTTATAATTTTTTAAAAGCTGGCTACGGAGAAAAATACGGTAAGCTGATGAGCTTTTTATTTGTTTGGCAAACAATGATACAAGCCCCGCTGGTTATAGCTTCTGCGGCAATTGGCTTTTCTCAATATGCAGGATATTTAATTCATCTCGATACATTTTCTACCAAAGCAATAAGTGGCGCAGTTGTGTTATTGATCGTATTAATGTTATACAGAAAAATTGAAACCATCGGAAAAATTTCGGTGTTTTTATGGATGGGTGTTTTAGTAACAATGGCATGGATCATTGGTGGGGGATTATGGCATGGAAATTTTTTAGCGCCCATAAAAAATATTAACAACGGATTAGAATTAAATTATGCATTTGCTGCGGCCATTGGTTTTGCAAGTGTGAAAACGGTGTATAGTTATTTGGGATATTATAATGTTTGTCATCTCGGCGGCGAAATAATTGATCCGCAAAAAAATATTCCACGAAGCATGTTTATTTCTATCGGCGGTATTGCTGTTTTGTATTTGTTGATGAATGTTAGTGTGGCATCAGTTTTACCATTACATCAAATTCAGCAAAGCAAATTTGTTGTAAGCGAATTTGTTCAAACTCTTGCCGGATCTACATTTGCCAACATTGCAACCATTTTAATTTTATGGGTTGCATTTGCTTCTGTGTTTTCTGCAACGTTAGGTTACAGTCGCATTCCTTATGCGGCGGCAGTTGATGGTGCATTTTTTAAAGTGTTTGCAAAGTTGCATCCAACAAAACATTTTCCGCATATTTCTTTATTGGTTTTAGGCGGCGTTGCTTTTATTTTTAGTTTATTATTTAAGTTGAGAGATGTGATTGATGCAATATTAGCAATGCGCATTTTAATTCAGTTCATCGGACAAGCAGTTGGAT
Organism: uncultured Chitinophagaceae bacterium; assembly: GCA_903870685.1. Lineage (GTDB taxonomy): Bacteria > Bacteroidota > Bacteroidia > Chitinophagales > Chitinophagaceae > CAIQDX01. The sequence goes on from CAIQDX010000087.1 coordinate 15,824, forward strand.
TAATTTTACTCACCAAACAAAAAGGATTAAAACATTTTCCATGGAAAATGCCGCTCTATCCTTTGCCTGCAATACTTGCAATAATTATTTGGGCTTTTGTTTTTTTCTCTACCGGAAGAAATATGATGTTAGGCGGATTAACCGTAATTGTATTAGGTATTATTGCATTCTTCATAAAATCGAAACGAAATAAAGATTGGCCTTTTAATAAAGCGAATTAATTTTTATTGAACCGGCTGTAGCAATTCTATGATGCTGTTGTTGCGTCGCACTCTTGTACTAAAGAATAATTATGATCAGATCAATGAAGAACAATGCGTTGAAGTGTGCGACGCAACCCAAGCCACATCAGTGTTTCAACAGCTCGTACAAAAAAAAATTAATTAGTTTCTTTCTTAAAATCAAAAAGTGTAGCAGTAAAAATTGCCCGTTCGCGTTTTTTAAAGATCACATCCCAATTGCCTTTATAACGCAAAACTTTTGGCACCATCAGATCATTGAAGCGCATCATTTCAACTTCCATGTTTACATCAAAACTGTAAACACCGGCTTTATAACTGAGCGAATAATTTCGTGCCAATACTTCCAAAGTTTTTATATCAAACCATGTGACCATGGCATCAACAACAATATCATCGCGTTTAAATACCCCGAGATCTTCTTTTGGAAGAATAGAAAACTGATAACAAACTTTTCCCTGAAATTCTACAATGTCTAATTTATAATCGTACAATTTTCTTGCACGATCATCATACAGATCCAACTTGTTACCGATAAAAGGAATGCCCGAAATTTTCTTACCCGGATTGAAGAACAACATTTTTAATTGCTCTTTATATTTATCCATTCCCTTCTTATCACTAACAGTGAGATTTCTTCCTTTTACAATATTATTCTCGCCGCAAACTTTGTCTTTCGTAAAAAATAATCCGGCATATAATTCCGGAGTGAGATAATTATAATTGCCTTTCGAATCAAAAAAATCGCCTGTTACCTGCTGTTCCAACACATCCATGGTGCGACAACCGTTGCTGCGATTTTGTTTTGTCTTGCTGAATAAAGATGCTTTTATAGCGCCACTTTTATCCATCATTTTAATATCGTTAAACGAAGAAAAATTAAGAATGTGCAGGTTACGAAAAGCTTTATAAAAAGTAGTGTCATCCTTAATTTGTTGAAGTAATTTTTTGTAATCGAAATTATTTCTTACCCAAACATCGGGCAATGTCACTTTTTTATTGTCGATAAAAATAGTGGTGTCATTTTTTTTATCGTCAGCATTTATTTTTTGCTGCGCAAAGTTAATTTGAACAAGAAAGAAGAAAAAAAATATCAGAGAGAGTTTGTTCATTTAGGGAACACCATTTTATAATCAACTTTTATTTTGCCTTTATGAATATCATTTAATTTACTCTGCAATAATTTTTTCTTCAGCGGTTTTAAATAATCTATAAATAATTTGCCTTCGATATGATCGTATTCGTGTTGAATGATGCGTGCAGAAATACCGTTAAAAATTTCGGTGTGTTTTACAAATGTTTCATCATAATATTCTATCACGATTTCTTCAGGTCGCATCACATCTTCCCTGATTTTAGGAATACTTAAACAACCTTCATTGTACGACCATTCATCACCATTCAATTCCTGAATATGCGCATTGATAAATACTTTTTTAAAGCCGGGTTCATCTGGATATTTTCCATGTTCATCGTCTTCCATATTTTCAAATATCTGAGAACTGTCAATCACAAATAAACGAATATTTTTATTGATCTGTGGAGCTGCCAAACCTACGCCATTACTGGCATACATAGTTTCCCACATATCCTCGATCAACTTTGGAAGATGAGGATAATCTTGAGAAATTTCATGTGCCGTTTTTCTTAAAATCTGTGCTCCGTAAGCAACAATTGGTAAAATCATTAAAACAAAATTTTTTGACCGAATGGCGCAAAAATAACAGCAATTACGGCAATCAGCAAATCATAAATCAGGCAAGGCTTTGCAGGTATTCCTGCAGCATGATGGTAGCGGCTATTTGATCGATGTTTCCTTTCACCCGACGATCTTTCTTTTTCATGCCCATTTCCACCATCGCTCTTGATGCCATTTTGGAAGTATAACGTTCATCAACTGTTTGAATAGGTATTGTAGGAAATTCTTTTTTTAATCTAACAATTGCTTGTTTTACCAATGGAGTTGCATGAGTGGCGGTATCATCTAAATTCAATGGTTCACCAATTAAAATCAATTCAACTTGTTCTTGTAAAAAATATTTTTTTAAGAAAGGAATTAATTCTTTTGTCTCCACGGTAGTTAAAGCCGTAGCAATAATTTGCAGTGGATCAGTAACTGCTAATCCTGTTCTCTTTCCTCCGTAATCAATACAAATAATTCTTGCCATTTAATAATTTAATGAATGAATAAATCAGCTATAACGAAAACAGCAAACACAACACTTGCAATTCCGTTTGCTGTCATGAATGCAATATTTACTTTACTAAGATCATTTGGTTTAATGATTGAATGCTGATAAATAAGCATTCCAATAAAAATTAAAATGCCGATCCAATATATCCAATGAAAATTTCCATACACACCGGCAGCAATTACACAAGCCGCACTTGCAAGATGCAATAACTCCGAAACCTTCAGTGCACTTGCTTTTCCGATGGTTGAAGGAATAGAATGTAATTTTTGTGATTGATCGAAATCAACATCTTGCAATGCATAAATAACATCAAAACCACTTACCCAAAACACAACTGCAAATGAAAATAAAATTGGCAAAATTGCGAATACACCTGTAACTGCTAAGTATGCGCCAATCGGAGCCAATGATAAACCAATACCTAAAACAAGGTGACATAAAAAGGTAAATCGTTTGGTATAACTGTAGAATAAAATAACAAATAAAGCAACCGGTGATAAATAAAAACAAATTGAATTAATAAAATAAGTTGCAATTACAAAAATGACTGATGAAAGAATTACAAAACGCAAAGCGCTGTTGGCAGAAATAATTCCTTTAGGAATTTCACGAATGGCAGTACGCGGATTTTTTTCATCAAAACTTCTATCCAAATATCTGTTGAAAGCCATGGCAGCACTGCGTGCTGTGATCATGCAAATAATTACCAAAAAGAATTTTATGGCTAAAGGCTGAAGGCTAAAGGCTAAAGGCTTAGATTTTATTCCTAAAAAAAATCCAATCAATGCAAATGGCATTGCAAAAATGGTATGAGAAAATTTTACTAACGATAAATAATTTTTTATTTTAACCATCGTATCAATTAATTAATCCTTTTTAAATTTCGGTTCAGATAATTTCCACAACACAATTCCTGCTGCAACAGAAATATTTAATGAATGTTTCATGCCTAATTGCGGAATTTCAATGCAACCATCACAATAGTTTAAAATAGAATCATCAACACCTTCCACTTCATTGCCAAAAATAACTGCAATCGGTTCATGTTGTTCAGGAAATTTTTCTAACGAAATACTTCCTTCAGTTTGTTCAATCGCAAAAATTTTATATCCTCTTTTTTTTAATTCAATTACAGCTTCTTCGGTTGTTTGAAAATGAATCCAGTCAACGGTTTCAGTGGCACCCAATGCCGTTTTGTGAATGTCGCGGTGAGGTGGTTGTGCTGTATAACCGCATAAACAAATGGCTTCAATTAAAAATGCGTCGGAGGTACGAAACACACTTCCAACATTGTGCATGCTACGAATATTATCGAGCACAACGATAATTTTATTTTTATCGGCTTGCTTGAATTCTTCAACCGATTTTCGCCCCAATTCATCCATCGATAATTTTCGCATGGCGCAAAGGTAATAGACTACTCGTGGAATCTTTGAAAGGATTAACCGAATTTTTTCTTTCTGTTATGAATTAATTTTTATCTTACCCAAAACACCTAATTATGAGAAAAATTACTGTCTTACTCACTTTATTATTTGCCTTCTCTTCAGGTATTATCGCACAAGAAAAAATCGATAATGCAACCATTGATAAAATAAAAGAAGAAGGTTTAAAACATTCGCAGGTTATGGATATTATTTTCCATTTAACCGATGCAAGCGGGAATCGTTTAACAAATTCAGCCGGATATTTTCGTGCTGCTAATTATGCAAAAGAAAAATTAGCGGGTTGGGGATTAAAGAATGCAAAACTTGATCCATGGGGTGAGTTTGGTAAAGGATGGGATTTAGAAAAAAGTTATCTCGCTATCACTGCACCTTATTATAAATCATTGGAAGCTTATCCAAAAGCATGGTGTGGTGGAACAAATGGTTTGAAAAATGCAGAAGTGATTGCAGTTAGTTTAAAAGATTCTGCATCATTAGATGAATACAGAGGAAAATTAAAAGGAAAAATAATTGTGATCGATAGATTAGATATTTATAAACAAAGTTTTAAAGCAGATGCACATCGTTATGCTGATTCGGATTTAACTAAGATGGCAAATGCTTTACCACAAGTACCAAGAGCACAACCCAATCCAAATGATACTGCTGCTGCAAGAAGAATGAGAGAACAAATGGCACAACGTGGTGGCGGACAACAACGTGTTTTAGCTTTATTGAAAGAGCTTGCTGTAAAAGAAGGCGCAGTGGCCATACTCAGCAGCAGCAACCGTTTTCATGATGGTACATTATTTACACAAGGTGGTGGCGGTTACAAAGGAACTGATCCCGAAAATTTTTTAGATATCGTAATTGGTATCGAAGATTACAACACTATTTTACGATTAGCAAAAGCAGGAACCACAGTAAAATTAGATGCTGATGTAAAAACAAAATTTTATCCGAAAGATCTGCAAGGATATAATGTGATTGCAGAAATTCCGGGAACTGATCCAACATTAAAAGATGAAATAGTAATGATCGGCGGACATTTAGATTCGTGGCATACAGGAACCGGTGCTACTGATAATGCTTCCGGTTGTGCAGTGATGATGGAAGCACTTCGCATCATTAAAACATTGGGCATACAAAATAAAAGAACCATTCGAATTGGTTTATGGGGTGGTGAAGAAGAAGGATTATTAGGATCGAGAGGTTATGTAAAGAAAACATTTGCAGATCCAGCAACAATGGAATTATTACCCGAACATGGAAAACTTTCTTCTTATTTTAATATTGATAACGGCACAGGAAAAGTGCGTGGTATTTATTTGCAAGGAAATGCAGCGTGCAAAGATATTTTTGCGCAATGGTTCGCTCCGTTAAAAGATATTACTGATGGAACAATTACTATCAGCAATACCGGCGGCACAGATCATCAATCCTTTGATGGTGTTGGGTTACCGGGTTTTCAATTTATTCAGGATCCGATTGAATATGATACAAGAACACATCACAGCAATATGGATGGTTACGATCATTTAAGCGAAGATGATCTGAAACAAATCGCAACAATTGTTGCTGCATTTGTTTTTGATGCATCGCAAAGAGATGAAAAATTACCAAGAAAAGAATTACCAAAACCAAGACCAGCAGGTCAACGTGGTTTTTAAAATTTAAATTGAATGATTTTTAAAAGGCTTGCAGAAATGTGAGCCTTTTTATTTTAAAATATATTTTGCGGATACTTGTTTTAGCTTTTTAAAATCATCATAAGAATTAATTTTAAACTCTTTGTTTCTGAAAACAAAATACGCTGGTGTAATTACATACAAAGAATTAAACGAAAATAAAATAGCAACTACAGGAAAAAATGCCACAGCAAAAGCCCTTCCTATCCCTGTATTTGATGTGATTACAATTGAAGCTCCTAATACACCAATCCCACTTGCTATGGGCAAAGCAATTCTTGTAAAACCATTATGCAGCCTGAATTTAACCGCTTGTAAACTATTCCAATTAAACAAAGTATCCTCTTCCTTTGAAATGAAATGTATGGTACTATCTCCAACAAATTTCAAGTAGCCTACAAATCTGTGTTGAAACATATTGTCGTTTCCTTTAGTTAAAACAATACAATCATATTTTTTTTGAGCAATTAAAAAAGAAGCAATAAAAATAAATGAAGCAGTTAAAAAGGTTTTCATAATTAAAGGTTTAGAAACTTGACAAAGAATCAAGAATATTAGCTGTTAAAAATTTACCATACAACAAATCTTTAACAGAAACGTCTTGTTGAATTTAATTCCATAAGTTGAAGAGTGCGACGCCACCACAGCTCAAGAGCAATACACAAGTTGGTAACAAAATAAAAAATATTGTAGCCAATTTTACGAAGAGATTATATTTGTTGTCCATGTCGAAATCTGCTGCCGATACACCTTTAATGCAACAGCACAGGGTTATTAAACAAAAATATCCCGATGCAATTTTGTTGTTTCGTGTGGGTGATTTTTATGAAACATTTGGCGAAGATGCCATTAAAGCATCGGCAGTACTGGGCATTACCTTAACCAAGCGAAACAGCGGCGCAGCTTCATCTTTAGAGCTTGCAGGTTTTCCGCATCATGCATTAGATACTTATTTACACAAGTTGGTGAAAGCCGGTTATCGTGTTGCGATTTGCGATCAGTTGGAAGATCCAAAACAAGCAAAAGGAATTGTAAAACGCGGCGTTACCGAATTAGTTACACCGGGCATTGCCACTAACGATAAATTATTAGAACATAACAGTAATAATTTTTTAGCAGCTGTACATTTTAATGAAAAAAATATTGGCGTTGCATTTTTAGATATTTCGACAGGAGAATTTTTTGTTGCTGAAGGCGATGAAGAATACATTGATAAATTATTGCAGAGTTTAAAACCTGCCGAAGTTATTTTTCAACGCAGTTATCAAAAACATTTTAAAGAAACATTCGGCGTAAAATTTTATACCTACACTTTAGAGAGCTGGATTTTTGATGAAGCATTTGCAACAGAAACTTTGTTGAAACATTTTCAAACTATTTCGCTGAAAGGTTATGGTGTTGAAAATTTGCATCATGGCATTATTGCAGCAGGCGCCGTATTATATTATTTGAAGGAAACAGAACATCCCAATTTGCAACACATCACTGCGGTTCAAAGAATTGAAAGAGATGATTTTTTGTGGATGGATCGCTTTACCATTCGCAATTTAGAAATATTAAACAGCGGCAGTGGCGATGGAAATTGTTTATTAAAAGTATTGGACAATACCGTGAGTGCCATGGGTGCCCGTTTGCTGAAACGCTGGACTGTATTGCCTTTGAAAGACATTAAAAAAATTAATGAGCGATTGGATGTTGTTGAAATTTTAATTAAAGAAACAGAAGCGAGGCATCATTTATCGCAATACATAAAACATTGCGGCGACATTGAAAGATTGGTGAGTAAGATCCCGATGAAGAAAATTAATCCGCGTGAAATAATGCAATTAGCGATAGGATTACAACAAACTGCATTAATAAAAAATGTTTGCGAATCATCTTCGAATAGTTATTTAAAAAGATTGGGTGATGGATTAAATACCTGTCATTTTATTTTAGAAAAAATAATCAATGAAATTGTTGAAACGCCACCTGTAGCTGCCAACAAAGGCGGTGTAATCAAAGAAGGTGTTCACAAAGAATTGGATGAGTTAAGAAAAATCGCAAGTGGTGGTAAAGATTATTTAATAAATATTCAACAACGTGAATCAGAGAAGACAGGAATCTCTTCTTTAAAAATAAGTTTCAATAATGTTTTTGGATATTATTTAGAAGTAACAAATCTTCATAAAAATAAAGTTCCGGCAGATTGGATCCGCAAGCAAACCCTTGCCAATGCTGAACGTTACATCACTCCCGAATTAAAAGAATACGAAGAAAAAATTACCGGTGCCGAAGATAAAATATTAGCCATTGAATTGGAATTGTATGATATGTTAATAAATGCTTTACAAGATTATATTGCGCCGATTCAAATTAATGGTAACATCATTGCCATCATCGATTGTTTAATTTGTTTTGCAGAAAATGCATTGAAGTTTAATTATAAAAAACCGCAACTGCATGATGGTTTGGAATTGGATTTAAAAGATAGTCGCCATCCTGTTATCGAAAGAAATTTACCTGTGGGTGACACTTATATTGCCAATGATATTTTATTAGATCCATCATCGCAACAAATAATCATTCTTACCGGACCAAACATGAGTGGTAAGAGTGCCATACTTCGTCAAACTGCACTCATCACTTTAATGGCACACATGGGAAGCTTTGTCCCTGCTGCGTTTGCCAAGATTCCATTGACTGATAAAATTTTTACGCGTGTTGGTGCCAGCGATAATTTAAGCGGCGGCGAAAGTACTTTTATGGTAGAGATGAATGAAACAGCGAGCATCATTAATAATATTTCTTCACGCAGTTTAATATTGTTGGATGAAATTGGAAGAGGCACTTCAACTTATGATGGCATTTCCATTGCATGGAGTATTGTTGAATTTTTGCATGGTTCTGTTAATGCACCTAAGACTTTATTTGCTACACATTATCATGAATTAAATGAACTGGAAGAAAAATTACCGAGAGTAAAAAATTATCACGTTACCAATAAAGAAGTTGGTAATAAAATTATTTTTTTGCGCAAATTAGCACCGGGTGGTAGCACACATAGTTTTGGTATTCATGTAGCAAAGATGGCAGGAATGCCGCCCAGCTTGATTGACAGAGCAAATGAGATTTTAAAATTATTGGAAGAAAGTCGTGAACAAAAAACAGATGACAGAGAACAGATGACAGATGACAGAAAGAAAAAACTTTCTTCTGCTATAAAAAATATTTCTAGTCCACAGATGCAACTATCTATTTTCGATGCACACAGCGAAACATTTGATGAGATGAGAAAGATGTTGGAAGCGATGGACATCAATCGCCTCACTCCTGTTGAAGCTTTAATGAAGCTGAATGAAATAAAAAACTTGTTGAAATAAAATCAGTTCGATTTTTTTAAATGAAAAAGAAGCAAATCATATCAATAATTTTTATTTGCTTCCTGTTTACATTTTCATCATCTATCCAGGCTCAAAAAAAATTAACTCCCAAAAGCCCTACTGTATTTGGTTATTATGCCGGACGACCAACAATGATTGATAGTTTCCCGATAGAAAAATTAACACATCTCTGTTTTAGTTTTACTCACTTGAAAGGTGATAAAATTTCAATTGGAAATTTAAGAGACAGTATTTCTTTGATGAATTGTGTTGCTGAAAAGAAAAGAAATCCAAATTTGAAAGTAATTGTTTCAATGGGTGGTTGGACAGGTTGTTATACTTGTTCAGAAGTTTTTTCAACCGATAGTTCCAGAAAAGTATTTGCCTCTTCTACAAAACAATTACTTGATTATTTCAAAGCTGATGGCATTGATCTAGATTGGGAATATCCCGCAATAAAAGGTCCGCCGGGACATCCATATAATTTAAATGATAAAGAAAATTTTACTGCATTAATAAAAACTTTACGCGATACTTTAGGAAAAGAAAAAGCAATAAGTTTTGCCGCCGGTGGGTTTACAAAATTTATTAACGAATCAATTGAATGGGAAAAAGTTTCGCCATTAGTTGATAGAATTAATTTAATGACATATGATCTAATCACAGGCTACGACACGGTTACAGGGCATCACACTGCTTTATATTCTACCAAACATCAAAAAGAGTCTTGCGATAATGCTGTAAAAATGTTGATCAAAAAAGGTGTTCCAAAAAATAAATTATTAAACGGCGCTGCTTTCTATGCAAGGATCTGGGAAAATGTTTCCAATACAAATGCCGGTTTATATCAAAATGGGAAATTTTTAAAAGGTGTTTCATACAAAAATTTTTCTACAACATTTTTAAGTGACAGTGGTTATGTTTATCATTTCGATAGAAAAGCAATGTCGCCGGTATTTTATAATACCCAAAAAAAATGGTTTGTAACTTTTGATGATAGCGTTTCCATTGTTGCTAAAACAAAATATGTAATTAAAAAACATCTTGATGGTATTATGTTTTGGCAAATTGCCGATGATAGTTTTACCAACAGTCTGTTAGACATTATTGATCAAACCATAAAAAAGAAGAAGTAAAAGATTTTTCTTTGGCCGGCTGTATATCGCTATTTTACTTCTGTTGTGTCACTCACTTGTAATTTCTGTTCATTTTTCAACAAAGAAAACAGGCTGAATATTTTCTTAACATTAAAAGAATTATTTTCCATTTAACTTCATTTCATAAAACAAAAACATGAAAAGATTATTAAAATTTGTCGGCTATTTATTATTGTCGGTAATAATTATAATTTTTATTTTTTTAGCAGCATTGTTTGAAAAAGATATTCCGAGAGAAACGCTAAAACCAAAGTACAGCAATGCCTCATCGCATTTCATGCCATTGATGGGTATGCAAGTTCATTATCGCGATGAAGGAATTACAACTGATTCTGTTCCTTTGATTTTATTACATGGAATGTCATCTTCATTAAATACCTGGGATAGCATTGTGTTATTTTTAAAAGATAAAAAAAGATTGATCAGCATTGATCTGCCTGCATTTGGTTTAACAGGACCCAATCCTGAGAATGAATATAGTTTTGCATATTACAATAAATTTTTAGATTCGTTTTTAAATCAATTGCATGTTACAAAATGTATGATCGCCGGAAATTCTTTGGGCGGTGCAATTGCTTGGGAATACACAGCATCACATTCAAATGTTGCGAAATTAATTTTAATCGATGCAGCAGGTTATCCAAGTAAAAATGCAAAAGGTTCTATTGGATTTAAAATTGCATCAACGCCGGTAATTAATAATCTGCTTTTATATATTACGCCAAAATCCTTGGTGAGAAAGAGTTTGGAAGGAATTTATTGTGATAAGAACAGAGTAACTGATGCTCAGGTGGAACGTTTTCATGATGTTGCCATCAGTGAAGGAAACAGAAAAGCGGCATTAATTATTTTCAAAAAAGGTTTTGAACGTGAACCTGAAAAAATTAATTCCATCACCACACCTACTTTAATTATTTGGGGTGAAAAAGATGGAGTAATACCTGTTGATAATGCTTATTTATTTGAAAAAAATATCAAAGGAAGTAAACTCGAAGTATTAAAAAACATTGGTCACGTGCCAATGGAAGAAGCACCAAAAAAAGTAGCAGATCTAATTGTAGCATTTGCTGAATAAAGAACAAAGTGTACAAGAGTGCGATTCTTTCACTGAAAGAATCGAAGGCAACAGACGATGCCATGAAAACAATTGCCGGATACATATTAAATTTTATTTGCCTTCAAAAAATTCTTTGCAAATTGTATCTTTGCAAAAATTATTCAGTCATTGCGCAAAAGGATAAGATATTATCGTTTGATTTTATTAAGGCATGATCTACCAGCCGGACTATCTGTTTTTTTAGTTGCATTACCTCTTTGTTTGGGTATTGCATTAGCATCGGGTGCGCCATTGTACGCAGGAATTTTATCAGGAATCATTGGTGGCTTAGTTGTTTCAATAATCAGCGGTTCGCAATTAGGTGTATCAGGTCCTGCTGCAGGTCTGACAACGGTTGTAGCGGCTTCAATCGTTTCATTAGGTGATTATAAAATATTTCTTTTATCAGTAATGGTTGCCGGTTTATTTCAGGTTTTTCTTGGCTTTTTAAAGTTAGGAGTCATTGCAAATTATTTTCCTTCAGCAGTTATTAAAGGAATGTTGGCAGCCATTGGAATCATTTTAATTTCGAAACAAATTCCAAATGCTTTGGGTTATGACCGACCTGATTTTTGGAGCAGCGGATTCTTAAATTTATTTTCTCCCAAACATTTTTTCGGCAACATTGAAAATTTTCATTTGCACACAAGTGCCGGGGCAATAACTATTACCATTGCATCGCTTTGGGTATTTTTTATTTTAAAGAAATATTTTCCTGTACGTCATACTTTATTACCTGCACCATTAATTGCAGTTGCAGCTGGAATAATTATTAATATTATTTTCGAAAGAATAGCTTCTACTTATTTATTGAAACAAACACAGTTAGTTAATATTCCGAATAACTTATTTGCACAAATATCTTTTCCTGATTTTTCAAAAATATTTTCAACCATTGAAATTTGGAAAGATGGGTTGATCATTGGTTTATTGGCAACTTTAGAAACATTGCTATGCGTTGAAGCCATCGATAAATTAGATGTTCGAAATAGAATTACGCCTGTAAACAAAGAATTATTTGCTCAAGGAATTGGTAATATTTTATGCGGACTATTAGGCGCAATTCCAATGACAGCAGTAATTGTACGTGGTTCGGCAAATGTTGATGCCGGTGGCCGAACAAAACTTTCGGCATTTACTCATGGATTATTTTTATTGTTGGCGGTTTTATTGATTCCATTTGTTGTGAACATGATACCTTATGCATCCTTGGCAGCAATTTTATTAGTTACCGGTTATAATTTAACGAAGCCAAAATTATACAGAAACATGTGGAGCTTAGGATGGAAACAATTTCTACCATTTATTTTTACCATCGTTGTAATCTTGGCAACCGATTTATTGGTTGGCGTTTGTATTGGTTTATTGATCTCTATATATTTTATCATTCAAAATAATTTTAGTGCTGAATATAAAATCCAGAAAAAAAAGCAACATGATACTGAAGTGTTTTATATTAAACTAAACAGTATGGTTACTTTCTTAAACAAGGTAAATTTAAAAGATGCCTTAGATCAAATTCCGGAATATTCGGTGTTAACGATTGATGGAAGTGAAAGTCGTTTTATTGATTATGATATTTTAGAAATCATCAGTGAATACAGCAACAAAGCCCACGACAGACATATTGAACTGCACTTAAAAGGAATTGAAAAAGTAAATATTACTGCTATTCATTAATATTATTTACAGTTTGTATAACTGCAACCGTTTGCATTTTTCCTTCTCATCAATATATGAGCAATATCATCTTTTTTGATTTTGCATTCTTTTAATTTCCCGACTCTTATAAATTCAACAAACACCTCAAAACCATTTATTATGGCCACTGCTAATTTTGATTTTAAATCAGGAGATCAATTATCATCTCGTTCAATTTTAATTTGGCGTATCATTCAAATTGCCGTTTGGTTACTTGGTGCTACCATTTTGACTTGCTTATTATTTTATCCAACAATTGGTGTTATTTTATTTTGGAATATTTTAATTCCTGTTGCACCTGCATTATTTGTTGTAGCTGTTGGTGTTTGGAGAAATGTTTGTCCACTGGCAACTACTAATTTATTACCACGTCAATTGGGCTTATCAAAAAGAAAAAAATTAACGGCAACACAATTAGGGCAATTTAATTTAATTGCTGTGATAGCTTTATATCTTATCGTTCCACTGCGTCATGCAGTGTTTAATCATAATGGCGTTGCAACCGGAATGATGATTGTTGCCATGGCTGCAATTGGTGTAACGCTAGGTTTTTTTTATGAATGGAAAAGTGCATGGTGTTCAGGTTTATGTCCCGTTCATCCTGTAGAAAAATTATACGGTGGAAATGTTTTAATGTCTTTACCAAATGCGAATTGTGATCAATGCATGAACTGCGTAATTCCTTGCCCCGACTCAACTCCAAATATGAATCCAAAAATTTCTGCAAAAACAATTTATCATAAAATAAGTGGTTTAATGATTATTGGAGGATTACCAGGTTTTATTTGGGGTTGGTTTCATGTACCTGATGAAGCACAAATCGTTTCATTTCCAACTTTTCTTAATGTATATCAACTACCGGTAATTGGCTTTGCTGTAACACTTGTTGCTTATTTGATCTTATCAAATGTAATTCCTGCGAAATACGAAAGAAAATTGATCAGCATCTTTGCTGCATCAGGTGTTTCCTGTTATTATTGGTATAGGCTTCCTGCATTACTTGGCTTTGGAAAATTTGCAGATGATGGATTATTGATAAATCTTAAAGATGTTTTACCGACATGGTCAATTTTTGCGCTGATCATTGCCACAACAGTTTTCTTTTTTTATTGGTTAGTTTTCCGTAAAAAGAATAACAGAAGCTGGGTAGTACGACCTCAATTCGCTAACAAAGAAGATAATTTAAAAGCGGTTTTATCAAATTAATAATTATTACAGATTCGTAAATTTCATTTTCTCAAAAAATCAATTATCTTTTCAGCTTGGAATAGCTGTTTTAGATAATTGATTTTTTATTTCAGCATTCTTGTTTGTAAACCTTATTTAATAAATTGTTTGCCATGCAAAACTGGAGAATAAAACTTTCCTTGTTTTTGAACTATTTCGTTTTTGCTATTTTATTAAACAGTTCTGGGATTGCCATTAAACAAGTTCAAAATAATTTTCATGCTAATAGTCAGGCTGCCGCATGGATAGATCCTTGTAAAGATCTTAGCATTGCTATTCTTTCATTCTTAGTTGCTTCTTTTATTGTACGTATCGGTTACAAACGTGCTATGCTGATTGCATTAGGAATAGTATCAGCAAGTTGTTTTGTAATACCAGGTCTGCCTTCATTCCTTGCTATAAAAATATTATTTGTAATTGTTGGTGCCAGCTTTGCGTTGATAAAAATGAGCGTGTACAGTACAATTGGTATAATTACTAAAGACAGCAATGAGCATATTCAATTCATGAATTTTATTGAATCGTTTTTTACGGTTGGGAATTTTGCATTGTATTTTATTTTTAGTTTTTATATTGATAATGCACATCCTGAATCTACTTCATGGCTAAAATCTTATTACTTAATTGGTGGCATTTCTATTCTTGCGTTTTTGTTATTACTTACTTCAACATTAGACGAATCAAGCATACAAATAAGTGCAACCAATTTAGCACCCAATTTTTTCGACATGTTCAAACTTATGGTGCAACCTTTGATCTTATCATTTATTTGTTGCGCTTTCTTTTATGTTTTAATAGAACAAAGCATTCAAAATTTCTTGCCCACATTTAATGAAAAGGTTTTACAATTGCCAAGTAAACTAAGTATTCAAATGGCTAGCATTTTAGCAGCATCTTATGCATTAGGACGTTTTCTTGCAGGAATTGTTCTCAAAAAAATTCAATGGTTTTATGTATTGATTTCTTGTTTGCTTTTAGCAGCAGGAATGGTTTTAATTGCTATGCCTTTAGCCCAAAATGCTGATGGTCGTAGTGCTACCAATTGGTTTAATGCACCTATTGCAACATATATTTTTCCGTTGATCGGTTTGTTTTTAGCACCAATTTATCCTTCCATTAATTCAGCCATCTTAAGTTCGTTGCCAAAAGCAAAGCATGGATTAATGTCGGGGTTGATCATTGTTTTTTCTGCAATTGGCGGCAGTGCCGGATCTTTGATCACAGGCCATATTTTTGATTCATTTGGTGGACAAACTGCTTTTTATTTTTCATTGATACCAATGACCATACTTATAGTTTGTTTAACCATATTTAAGCGATTACAACCAAAACTTAAATCATCAGAATAAATAAGTTCGTTCAATTATGATGGCAAAGCATTTTTTTATTGAGAGTTTGTATGAACTGTATATTGATGTTCAATCAAAAGAGACTTTTCATGA
The DNA here is from genome assembly GCA_903870685.1 of uncultured Chitinophagaceae bacterium. Taxonomy (GTDB): domain Bacteria; phylum Bacteroidota; class Bacteroidia; order Chitinophagales; family Chitinophagaceae; genus CAIQDX01. The sequence continues at coordinate 31,358 of CAIQDX010000087.1, forward strand.
TTCAAAATATTTTGTGGATTGTATTCCAAAATTTTCTGTTGCTGAAATTTTAGAAAAATATGCAGTAGAAAAACACAAAGAAAATTTCGATCTGAAATTTTTTGTTTCTGAAAATTTTTCATTCCCAAATGAAATTGATTCGCATTATAACTCTTCAGGCAAAACTATTCAACAACATATCGAACAATTATGGACTGAGCTAAAACGTATGCCAGACGGGCAATCCGGAACATTAATTCCTTTACCAAACTCATATATCGTTCCGGGCGGAAGGTTTCGTGAAGTTTATTATTGGGATAGTTATTTTACCATGTTGGGTTTACAAATTTCCATGCGAATTGATTTGATTGAAAACATGGTTGATAATTTTACTTACTTAATTAAGGAGATCGGATTTATTCCAAACGGTAACCGAACTTATTATCTTGGTCGATCGCAACCACCATTCTTTTCTTTGATGGTAAAATTATTGAGTGAAGAAAAGGGTGAAAATATTTTATTGAAGTATGCAGAAGCTTTAGAAAAAGAATATCAGTTCTGGATGGATGGCGAAGATAAACTATCATCAACTAATAATACTTTTCGAAGAGTTGTTTTATTGCATGATGGTTCTGTGTTAAACAGATATTGGGATGACAACGATACACCAAGACCAGAAGCATTTGCAGAAGACGTACACATTGCAAAACAATCAAACACTGATGCAGCAAAGGTTTACAGAGATATTCGTGCAGCTGCCGAATCAGGCTGGGACTTCAGCAGTCGTTGGTTTAAAGCACCCGATAAAATGCATACCATTCAAACAACTGAATTAATTCCTGTTGATCTGAATTGTTTAATGCTTCATCTCGAAGAAATTTTATTAACGATATTTAAATTGAAGAATGATGAAATAAAAATCAATTCATTCAAACAAAAGATCAGTCAAAGAAAAAAAGCTATTCAAATATTTTGCTGGAATGAAGAAGCCGGTTTTTATTTCGATTATAATCATCCAGAAAATAAACAAACGCTTCATTATAATCTTGCTGCAACTTATCCATTATTTTTTTCTGTTGCAACACCCGAACAGTCAAATAAAGTGGCATCTGTAATTGAAGAAAAATTTTTACAAAGTGGCGGTGTTATTACAACAACTCAAACAACCGGACAACAATGGGATGCGCCAAACGGTTGGGCACCTTTGCAATGGATAACTTACAAAGGTTTAAAAAATTATAATCAACTTTCATTAGCACAAAAAATAAAGGAAAGATGGATGGCAGCTAATGAAAAAGTCTATACAGCAACCGGCAAAATGATGGAGAAATACAATGTGATGGATACAAACAATAAAGCTGGTGATGGTGAATATCCGAATCAGGATGGCTTTGGCTGGACAAATGCCGTTTATTTAAAATTGATGAATGAATAATAACTTTATAATTTAATTTTTGCAATGCCATTCTCTATTACACAAACAACTAACGAAGAAACGCTGAAAGCCTGTGCTGCATTGATGTGTACAACGAATCCATGGATAACGTTGCAAATAGATTTTGCGAGTTGTTTATTATCTACACAAGGAAGTTTTAAAGAAATTTATATTGCAACGGAAGGAGATCAATTGTTAGGTTTCATCATTTTACAAATGGCTGGCACATTCAAAGGTTATATCCAATCCATTTGTGTAGCACCTGAAGCAAGAGGGAAAGGAGTTGGCACTGCCTTAATAAAATATTCGGAAGAAATAATCTTTAAAATATCTCCGAATGTTTTTATGTGCGTTTCTTCATTTAATGCTGAAGCAGCAAAATTATACGAACACTTGGGTTATAAAAAATTTGGAGAACTACAAGATTTTATTTTGGAAGGATATTCGGAAATTTTATTAAGAAAAACTATCGGCACTTTATCAGCGTTTAAAAGAAAAGAATAATGCAACAGGTCAGCACTTTAAAAAAATTATCCGAAATTTTAAACCTCAGCATTTCAACAGTGTCGAGGGCATTAAAAGATCATCCCGATATTTCTGAAAAAACAAAAACAAAAGTAAAAGAGCTTGCCGAAGCTTTAGATTACGAACCTAATTCTTATGCAATTCAATTGCGAACGAATAAAAGTAAAGTGATTGGGATTTTGTTGCCATCTGTAACAAATTTTTTTTACGATTCAGTTATTGCGGCCATAGAAACTAAAGCAAGAGATTTTGGGTATTCAGTTGTAATAATGCAATCGAGTGACAATGTTGAAATAGAATCAGCTAATCTTAAATTGTTGAAACAAAATAGAATTTCGGGTTTATTTGTTTCACTAACAATAAATACTAAAAACATAGAACCTTTTTTAAAATTAAATGATCTTGAGATTCCTGTTATTTTTTTAGATCGTGTTCCTGTTTATGAATTGTGTAATAAAATTCGTTTTGCCGATACAGAAGCTTCGCGGATTGCTGCCGAAGTATTAATTGAAAAAAATAAAAAACATGTGTTGGCTTTATTCGGACATCCCAGTTTAACCATTACACAAAAAAGAGAAAGTTCGTTTAAAGAAACCTATCAAACAAAATCGCCAAAAACAAAATTGGATATTGCATACCCCGAAAGTTCGGCACCTGCAAAGATCGTAACATTAGATGCTTTTAAAAGAAAAGACAAGCCCGATGCTATTTTTTGTATGGGAGATCTTATTTTAATTGGCGTGATGGAAGCTATTCATGAATTGAACATTAAAGTACCTGAAGAAGTTTCTATTATCAGCATCAGCAATGGTTTTATACCCAATATGTACCATCCTAAAATTACTTATGTTGAAACAAGTGGTTATAAATTAGGATTACAATCATTCGACAGAATGCTTGCTTGTTTATTAGATAAAACTGATGTAAAAGAAGTTTTGGTCGATCCAATTTTGGTTGAAGGAAAATCTTTATGATTTTATTTTAATTCGGCATACAGATTCGGAAAATCGCTGATCATTCCATCAACTCCCATTTGCTTTAATTCTTTCATTCTCTTAACTTCATTTATTGTCCAAGGAATTAATTTAATGCCTAAATCTTTACATTGTTTTACTACTAAAATTGTAACTAAACTTTCATCGGGAGAATAAATGGTTGGAATAAATCCCAGATCTTTTAATCTTTCGGCAAAAGATTTATTTGATGGTGGTTCGAATAAATACGCTGTTTTAATTGTTGGATAATGTTGATGCAAATATTGCAAGGTGCGAATATCAAATGATTGAATGATCACACGTTCTTCTACTTTCTTTTTTTTAATTACTGCCATAATTAGTTCTACAAATTCATCGGGATTGGGATGATAAATACCATCAGTTGCAACTGTTGATTTAGTTTCGATATTATATTGAATCGGATGCAATGAAAGTCTTGCTGTATAAGCTTCTGCACTATCAATTACATCAGCCAATCTTGGTTTGTGTACAGCTATTTTTTGTTGATTTGGAAAACGAGGATGTGGTTTTGCTCCTACATCAAACGTTTGCGTTTCAGCATAATCCATTTTAAAAATATTCAAGGTTCTCTCCTCTTTTTCATTTACAAAACTGCCATCTGGTTTTGTTGTTATTTCATGATTAAAAAATGGTTCGTGACTAATAATAACTTGTTTATCTTTTGTAATAACAGCATCCATTTCTAATGTAGTAACATGCAGATCAATTGCTTTTTTAAAAGCAGTAATGGAATTCTCGGGCATTAAACCACGGCAACCACGATGACCTTCGAAATCAAAACCCCCGAGCCCTGAAGGGGAGTAATTAATTTTTTTATTTGTCATACAGCCAAATATTAGCAGCAAACTTATTGATAGAATTATTTTTTTCATTTCTTAAATATTTCATCTTTTCTTTTATGCATTTCTGCTGCTACCATTTTTTGTTCTGCATCACCATCTTGTAAATTGCTTACAATATTGTCGAAACTTTTTTCGTCTCTGTTCTGGCTTAGTTTAAAAACATTTTCTAACGAATCAACTTTTATTTCAAATGCAATAATGGCTTTGCTTAAACGCTGCACATAATCTTCGGGCAAATGTTTGTATGATGCAGGCGAAGCTTCATTGTTTTCGTAATGCGAAGTCAATTCATTCAGTAGCTGTAATAATTGTTCATCATTCAAAAAAACCAATTCGCCTTTTGCATGAACGCTCATATAATTCCAGGTAGATGCCTGTTGTTTATTCTCATATAAACTGGCACTTACATAAGTATGTGCGCCACTAAAAACAACCAGGGCATTTTTATTTTTTTCGAAAGCTTTGTAATGATCGGTTTGCTTCATCATATGTCCCTCCAAAATAATAGCGCCATCTCTCTGTTTCAATAACAGCGGCACTTGTGTGGCAACAGGTTTATTATTTTCATCTACGCCAATCAGCATGGCAAACGAATGTTGTTTCATGAAATCAATTACAACATCAGCATTATTTTCCTTAAAGTACGAAAGGTTATACATGCAATGAAGATAAAGAAAGAAATAAACTTGGCGGTTATGTTTATGTTACGGGCTTTTGTATTTATGGCATCGCCTGTTGCCTCGCACACTTCAACGTTCTGTTTTCATGGCAACAAAAAAAGATCCGTTATAAGGCGAATCTTTTTGTTCAATATATTTTCAACAGTACAAGAGTGCGACGCAACAAAAGTTTAATAAAAATTCTATCGCTGGCTAACTAACAATTTCCAGCACTTTTGTTTTAGGAATATTTGCATTTCTGATAGCAATATTTCTTACTGCCAATGATGCAAAATTTCTAAAAGCAGTTTGTGTAATAACATCATCACCAACCATTGCAGGAACACCACTATCGCCACCTTCACGAATGGATTGTACTAAAGGAATTTGTCCGAGGAAAGGCAGTTCATATTCTTCGGCTAAATTTTTTCCACCTTCTTTTCCAAACAAATAATATTTATTGTCAGGCAATTCAGCCGGAGTGAAATAAGACATGTTTTCAACCAAGCCAATAATAGGAACATTAATTTGTGCCTGAGCAAACATTGCAATTGCTTTTTTTGCATCGGCCAATGCAACTGCCTGTGGCGTTGTAACCACCACTGCACCTGTAACAGGAACAGTTTGTATTAATGTTAAATGAATATCGCCGGTGCCCGGTGGCATATCGATAATTAAATAATCTAATTCTCCCCAATCAACTTCGGTTACAAATTGACGAATAGCACTGCTTGCCATGGGACCACGCCAAACAACTGCATTTTTTTCATCAACCAATAACCCAATACTTAATAATTTAATACCATATTTTTCAATTGGAACAATTAATCCTTTGCCATCCACTTCTTTCATCAATGGTCTTGCACCACGAATACCAAACATGATGGGAACACTTGGTCCGTAAATATCAGCATCCATCAAACCCACGCTGGCACCGCCTTCAGCCAATGCTAAAGCTAAATTTGCCGACACTGTACTTTTACCAACGCCACCTTTTCCACTCACCACTGCAATAATATTTTTTACACCTTTTAATTCCTGTTGTGCATCTTTTCGGTTGGAAGAAGTATTAGAAGTAAAATCAACTTTTACAATTGCTTCTTTGCTTACCAAAATTTTAATGGCATTCTCACAAGCCGAACGCATCATATCTTTCATCGGACAAGCAGGTGTTGTTAAAACAATTGTGAAACTAACATTGTTGCCATCAATGGCAAGATTTGTAATCATATTCAATGTCACTAAGTCTTTGCCGAGATCAGGCTCCTGAACATTGCTGAGCGCTTTTAGAATATCCGCTTCTGTCATCTTGAAAGTTTTTGTTAAAAAGATTAATTGGGCGCAAAGTTAACCATCAGGCACTTTACTTTGTTACGAATTACAAAGTATAAACAAATTAAAAATAAAGTTGTTTATCGTTTTACAGTAATTGAATTCTTATTTTTGTGCCGATGATGAAATCATTACGATACATTTTCTTATTAAGCGGGTTTTTTATTTTGCAACAGGCAAAGGCGCAAATTAATCCTCCTAAAGATTCAGTGATACAATTATTTGGTGTGGTAATGACATCAGATAGTTTACGTGCTGTTCCTGCTGCCAGTGTTATTGTAAAAGATAAAGGAAGAGGAACCATCACTAATAATGACGGTGTATTTTCTATTGTTGTTTTAAAAGGCGATCATATTACTTTTTCTTCCATAGGTTTTAAAGATAAGAGTTACGAAATGCCGCGAAACCTTGCCGATAATCAATACAGTTTAATTGTATTATTGGTTAGTGATACCAATTATTTACCCGCAACCATTTTAAAACCAAGACCCACCAGAGAACAGTTTGAAAGAGATTTTGCAAATACAAGAGTTCCGGATGATATGTTGGAAATAGCACGACAAAATACTGATCAGACTAAACTTAGAGCATTGATGTTGTCGCTTCCTGCCGATGGACGTGAAGCTGTTAATTATCAATTAAAACAACAGGCAAATAAATATTATTATGCCGGTCAATTACCTCCGCAAAATATTTTTAATCCAATGGCTTGGGCCGATTTTATTCAGGCATGGAAGCGAGGAGATTTTAAGAATAAAAATTAATTGATTTATTTTTTTGTCCGAACTTTTTATTATTCTACTCAACTTCGGTGGCGTCGCACTCTTCAACTGCATAACTTTATGCAACAATTAAAAATTAATTCCGATTTTTAATCTTTATTTCATCAACACCCGAAATTATGTTCCAAAATATTTCAGTGATCGGTGCCGGAACCATGGGAAACGGCATTGCACATGTATTTGCACAAAATGGTTTTACAGTTTCTTTGATCGATGTTAATGCTGCACAATTAGAAAAGGCATTGGCAACTATCACAAAAAATTTAGACCGACAAATTTCAAAAGCAATCATCACAGAAAATGATAAAAAGAAAACACTTTCTAATCTTAACACATTTACCGAAATAGCGGCAGGTGTTTGCAATGCCGATCTAATTGTTGAAGCTGCAACGGAAAATATTGATCTGAAATTAAAAATATTTAAACAGTTAGATGAATCTGCTCCGGCAAAAACAATTTTAGCAACTAATACTTCATCCATTTCCATTACAAAAATTGCAGCAGTTACAAAAAGACCGGACTTAGTGATTGGCATGCATTTTATGAATCCCGTTCCAATAATGAAGTTGGTAGAAATAATTAATGGTTATGCAACAACAAAAGAAGTAACAGAACTTATCGTTGCATTGAGCAAACAATTAAATAAAATTCCTTGTGTTGTAAATGATTATCCCGGATTTATTGCAAACCGAATTTTAATGCCAATGATCAACGAAGCCATTTATAGTTTATACGAAGGCGTTGCCGGCGTTGAAGAAATTGATACAGTAATGAAATTAGGAATGGCTCATCCCATGGGACCCTTACAGCTAGCGGATTTCATTGGATTGGATGTTTGCTTAAGTATTTTAAATGTACTGTATGATGGTTTTGGAAATCCTAAATATGCGCCATGTCCTTTATTAATAAATATGGTAACAGCAGGAAAATTAGGAGCAAAAACCGGCGAAGGTTTTTATATTTATTCTGCAGGCAATAAAGAATTAATTGTAAGCAATCGATTTAAAAAATAGCGATCATGTTTTTCTTGTTATCCAAAATATTCGATTTTTTAATGGCGCCGGCCGCATGGTTGGTGATACTTATCATTTTCATGATTTTTACAAAAAATAAAAAAATAAAAAAGAGATTACAAATTTCGATCGTTTGTATTCTTCTAATATTTTCAAACCATTTTATATATAGAACAATTGTTGTTGCATGGCAGCCTAAACCTGTTACACTTACTAAGGGTAGTCATTATTCAGCAGGAATTTTACTTGGTGGTTTTGTTGTTTTCGATGTAAATAAAAATGGATATTTTGATGATGCTGCAGACCGTTTTATCGAGGCAGTAAAATTATATCATCAGGGATTTATTCAAAAAATTGTAATGACTGGAGGCTCAGCTGCATTAGTATATAATGAAGCCAAAGAAGCTGACTTTGTAAAGAATGAATTAATTGCAAACGGTGTAAGTGAGAAAGATATAATCATTGAAGCATATTCACGAAATACATTTGAAAATGCGATTTTCACAAAACAAATATTGGATTCTTTAAATTTAAAACCGCCGTACTTGTTGATAACATCTGCTTCACATATGCCCCGTTCTATAAAAATTTTTAAAAAGGCAAATATAAATGTAGATCAATATCCGTGTGATTATGATGTGGTTGATTCGCATCTTTCGTTGGTTGAATTATTGCTTCCGGATTTAAAACTATTCAACACCTGGTATAAAATCATTCATGAAATAGTTGGCTTAAAAATTTATCAGCTTATCGGTAAAGCCTGATCATATTTTTTTTGAAGTAACCGAATACAAATCATTTATTTTATACAAAACCTCATCCAATCTTGCTTTTGGTATTCCTATTTTCAATAAACAAAATAGTTGCATTTCCTGATGAATGATACTGCAATTAAATTGTTTTACAATCGTCATTACTTCATTCATTTTTGTGTAATCAAAATGAAGTTCATAATTTATTTCAACTTGCTTTTGTATAACAGGAACCAGTTGCAAAGCCAATGCTGCAGCAGTTTTATAAGCATTGATCAAACCCGGAACACCTAATAAAGTTCCGCCAAAATACCGTACAACAATCACCGAAACATTGGTTAATTGTTTGCTGTCGATTTGATTTAAAATTGGTTTGCCTGCGGTTCCGCTTGGCTCGCCGTCATCACTCACTCGGAAATTATTTCCGTCATTTCCAATGCGGTAAGCAAAACAATGATGCACTGCTTTTGGATGTTCTTTTTTTAAAGCTTGCAAATAAGATTTTGATTCTTCAGCAGATGAGACCGGATATGCATAAGCAATAAATTTACTGCCACGATCTTTGAATTCTGCAATAGAACTTTGATCGATGGTATAATAAAAATCTTCTTCTATTTTTGATTTACTCATGCAATATTTAAAATAAGATTGAGCCAAAACTAAATGAAAATGCAGTAGCATTGCAAAATGACTATTCAGGAAGCATATAAAAAATTATTGTTCCAGTTAGGTGAATTGTATGATAACCGAGAAGCTGCAAATATTGCCGATATGGTGATAGAGCATATAACCGGTTATCAAAAAACAAATCGCATCATTCACAAAAATGTGTTGCTGAATATTCAACAAGAAGTACAGCTACAAAAATTTACTGAACAATTATTACAAAGCAAACCCATTCAATATGTTTTACAGGAAGCCTGGTTTGCAGGAATGAATTTTTTTGTGAATGAAAATGTATTAATACCAAGACCCGAAACGGAAGAACTAATCGAGTGGATTTCACAAGAAATACGCAATCAAAATATTAATGCAAAAACTGTTTTGGATGTTGGTAGTGGCAGTGGTTGTATTCCAATTGCATTAAAGAAAAAAAATGAAAGTATTTTAATTTCTTCACTGGATATTAGTAAAGATGCATTGATAGTTGCGAGAAAAAATGCAAGTGATCTTGATACACAGGTTAATTTTTTCGAGTTCGATTTTTTAGATGAAAAAAGATGGAATGAGCTTTCTGATTTCGATGTAATTGTCAGCAATCCACCTTACATAAAACAATCTGAAAGTAAAGACATGCGTAAAAATGTAATTGATTTCGAACCTCATATTGCGTTATTTGTTCATGATTCTGACCCATTGATCTTTTATAAAAAATTAGCTGCATTCGGGAAAAAACATCTTTCAAAAAATGGAAAAATATTTGCTGAAATAAATGAGAATCTTGGTAAAGATGTGATTGATCTTTTCGTAAATGAAAATTATTCGATCGAAATAAGAAAAGATTTTTCTGGAAAGGACAGAATGATAAAAGTAGTTTTACAATAAATAGCTAAGTTATTTTGTAGATAGCCCAATTCTTTGTTTCAAACATCAATACCGGATGAAATTCCTGACGTAATTCCATTTGATGAATATTGTAATCATTCAATACTGTAAAGGATCGTAGGCGATTTACATCTTTTGCAACACAAATAAATCTTGCTCCTGATTTTGGATTTTCTACAATAGTTATAAAATTGTTTCTATTAGGAGATATTACAGTTTTCAATGTACGTAAATGAGCCATTATTTTATAAGCTGCAGCATCATCCATCAATATTTTGTGCGTTTCATCTGTGATATCAGAAATGTAAGACGCTAATTGATATTCTTCCGAAGTTTGTCTCTCATCTTTCCACTTACTTATCTTTTTTATCGAGTTAAAAAACTGTTTTTCTTCCCGATCACTAGAACGTTTAAAATAAAAAATTCCGGAAAAAATATTTAATATGGCAGTTGCCATGATAACAGGATATAGAAATTTTGTTTTGTATTTTCTTCCTGCATAAACAATAATACCCAACAAGGCAAGAATTAAAAAAATAAGATAATATTCAATGGTTATATAAACCTGATTATCTAATAAAATAATTGATATAAGAATAAAAGGCGCAAGGAGTGTAAACAATTCATACAAAGTTCCTTTGAACATGAAAAATAACAATATCAGCAAAGGTGTTAACAATAAAATATAAGCCTGAAATACAATTTGCGTTTGTTCTGCAACATTAAACACAGCTCCGGATACAATCAAATTTCCAACAGAAACATTTCCTGTAACATGCCAATTTGCATATTGACTTGATAAAAAATAAGTAGCATTACCAGCATGATAATAGTTCAGTGTTTTAAACAAGTACAACGCACCAAAGGGTAATAAGAAGACAATAATATAAATAGCTATTGTTCTATTGGCCAATTTTCTTCTTTGCGATGTATTATTTAATGCAGTGAAATACTGTAAAATGGGTGGTTGGTCTTTTTGCAGTTTTAAACCTTCCAATGATATAAGAAAAATGAATGGAAAAAAAGCAAGTAATAACCAGATATAATTATAATCACAAAATATCAAACATGAAAGAAATATGCTTGCCATCGAGAGATAATAAGAAGTTTGACTTCGATAGTATCTGAACAAACTTCTGAACAATAAGTAAAAAAATAAAAGTATGGAAGCAACACCACGACCCGATACAGCCGAGAAAACAATGCCGGGGTGAAATACAAAAATCAATATCAACATTGGCACAAATACTCTTCTTGGCAGTTTTGATTTTGTAAAATCATTCAGCAATAAAAAAAATAGGATAGTTGTATAAGCGATGGATGCTAATATGGGAGCAAACGGATAACCAAATGGTGAAAATATTATTCCTGATAAAAATACTAAAGTGGGAAATGTTGTACCAATAGTAAGTAGTGTATTTTCGTCTGCTTCAAAAAGTAATTTTATTTTCTCCGAGATAAACATCGCTTCAGAATGTTCATATCCGGTTCTATGTATCATCCATGCAACAATAATATAGTACACCAGTAAAAACAGTGATATAAAAATTGCTATGTATTTTTTTAAAAAAATCATATTTATTTATGTTGCAGCTACCGCAGCAGATGCAGCAGCAGTTGCAGAAGATGAAACTTTAGTAAGTCCGTGATTTGTTTTTTCCCAGTAAAAAGGATTATAAATTAATTGCCATAATCCTTTGTAAGCAGCGATTGAATGCATTAGCCAATATACAGGATTCAATATCGCATACAATATCAGTTCGTAATAACGGCGTTTAAACACTGCCAGCATATTTACATACACCATCAACACATTACCTGCAATGAAATTAAAAGTTGCAACGTATAAAACCCAATCAGGAAATAATTGTCGAACAAAATTAAAATTGAAAATGATGTAAAAAACGAAAAATAAAAGCAAAATTGGATACAACAAGAAAGTAAATGATGTTCCTCCAATAAAGAAGTTAAATCCAAAAAAACCTTGCCAACCAATTCTTCTTATCAATGCAACCGGATTCCGCATATGTACTAACCATGTTTGCATGTATCCTTTGATCCAACGCGAACGTTGACGTATCCAATTAAATGGTTCGTTATTTGCTTCTTCTAAAGTTGTACTATTTACAACACCAATTTTATATTGTTTATCATAAACGCGTACACCAAGATCTGCATCTTCTGTAACATTGAATGGATCCCAAGCACCTAATTCCAATAACTTGTTTAATTTAAAATGATTACTTGTGCCTCCTAACGGAATAGGTACATCCAAGGTTTCTAAACCGGGTAACATATAATCGAACCAATAAGAATATTCCAATGTGAACATTCTTGTCAACAAATTTTCATTCTTATTAAAATAATTTAAAGCGCCTTGTAACACCACAAAATCTTCGGGTAATTTCCTAAATAAAATAACTACTTTTTTCAATTGATCAGAATCAGGAACATCTTCTGCATCATAAATCGTCAGCAATTCTCCTCTCGAAAAATATAATCCGTAATTACACGCTTTGGGTTTTGTTTTAGGTGCATGAAAAGGAACAACAATGGTTTCAAAATTTGCAGGAAAATCGAGATCTCTTACTGCATTCAATGTTTTATCATCATCTTCTTCAATCAATAATTTTACATCAAGTTTACTTTTGGGATAATCTAAACTTCGAAGATTCCAGATCAATTTACGAATCAGTTTATCTTCTTTATAAACGGGCAACAAAATTGTATAAACAGGTAATGACGCTTCATCCACTCTTTTCACATCTGCTTTAGAAACTGCTTCGTGTAATTCCGACATTGAACCTCTTAATGCCAGATATAATTTAAACAGGATGGAAAATAAAAAAAATACGCTCGATAAAAGATTTAAAACAATTACTGTTGTAGAAAAAAACACGATTAACATCACAATATTCAATGCAATAAATCCAAAAAGAAATATTAACTGTGCATTGGTAAAAGTTACCAGACCCGAGCTGGCCTCATCTTTACGCATTAAACTGAATACTGCTTCTTTTACATAAAATTCTCCGCGAGTTTTATGTGCCAACCAAGTAATATCCAGATCTGAAGCTGCAACAAATCTGATCTTTGTTCTGAACTTTACAAACAAACTGTTCATCAATTTTTCGTCAAATGGATCTGCAACAGCAACTAATAATGTTCCATCAATCTCTTTTCGAAGGGGAATGTATAGGAAAGAATTTAAGTGTTGAATATCGCATTGATGAATAAAGACATCGTCGATCTCTTCGTTGCGCACATCAATCAAAGGATAATTTTCTTTCTCTAAAAAAGCTACATAATTTTTTCGTGTAAGAAACCCAAAGTTCAAAGCAGTCTTAATAGGTGCGTAACTATACATTTCTGCAATAGATTCTACTTCATCTAATTTTTCGTTTGAAAAAAAACCAGATTCTGACATCTTGTGTAATCCGCACCGCGTCATAGTCTTATCGTTTTATACTGCAACTGATATTTTCTGATTAATTAAAATTTTAATTTTAATCATTATACTATTTCCTGTGATTTACGAACTCTGTTTCTAACCAAAAAGAAAGCAAGTAATACCAATCCCAATAAAATAATTAACAATAAGTATTTATAATTTTCCCAGAAGATGGCTAATTTATTTTTATCACCCTTGTAAGAAACAGAATTAGAGTCTTCCGGCATTTTAAAGAAATATTTACTAATACCATTACTGTTTGCAATTAAAACATTGCTCTCAATTTCTGTTAACTGTGTACTTAAATTTTTAATTACACTTTCAAACGCATCTTTATGACTACTGTCGCCCAATGATGTTATCAATAAAACTGTATTTGATTTTTCTCTGAAAATTTGAGCCATGCCACTGTTTGAAAAATCGTTTATAGAATACGCCAATGAATTTTTGCTGTCTTTATATAATTGAAAATCTCTATCGTATTGAACAGGTAAATTGGTAAAATTCTTTACGAAAGGATCATTCTTTTGTAAAAGAGCAATCAAATTAAATCCGCGCAGATCATCTAAAGTAGTTTTATCAGCGGCAACCAATTGAGGAATGATTAGTTTGTTGAAATCGTTTTTAATAGGCGCGTTTAATTGATACAATATTTCTCCTACAGAAGAAACAACATTAGAACCAAATAAAGTAGGTGATACAACTATTTTAGAAGGATTTTTTCTAAACTCTGCCGGGAAATTAAAGAAGCTGTAAAACTTATTTTCTCTTTCACCACTAAAAGTTAATGTAGAACTTTTTACGTTTACGAATGCAAAGAAATTACTGAATCCATCCTTACAAATATTGGTACCCGGATGAAACCTGAATTCAACTTCTAAAGAATTAAATTTACTTAACAGGTATGGTTTAAGATCAATATCATCAATGAAATTTGTTCTGTCCATCAATGATGCATTGAAAATTAAATTTTGATTTAGATAAATATTTAAGAAGCCTCTGTCATCAGGTTTCAAAACAGAAAAATAACTTTCTAGATGAAATGTAAGTCGATTAGGAATTGCATTAAATTCACTTAATGAGAAATTATATTTTTGTCTTAATCCGCCAATACCTTCCATTAAAACTGGCGATCCACCAATCTCTTCTAAAGCAGTAATTAAAGGAGAGGGATTATCAACAGAAACATTACTAGGCACTCCTTCATTAATTAACATTCTATCGGAAAATGCACTACTTAATCTTTTATTACTTGCTAAAGTGTTGATCGCTTTTCTATATCCTGTTGCATCAGCGCCGGTAACAACCAATACCAATTTTGAAACAAATCCAGTATTAACCCTTGCCATCTGTATTAAACCCTGACCAGCACCCAAAGATTGAATTACTTGTTTTACGGCTATCGGTAATTTATCTGCAACACCAGTTATAATGCCACTTGGAACTGTATCCTGACCATAGGTTCCTGTATATATTTGTTGAGTAGGAGTATTTTGTTTTAATAAAGTATATAATATTCCTCCGCAAGTCAAATCATCAAGGTCTGCATTGGAAGGAGTATAAACAGAATTAAATTCCTGTATCCATTCTTTAATGCTGCGCTTATAAGAAAATAGACCATTATTATTTAATGACAAATAAGATGAATTTTTAACTGCAATCCAACAAGCAGGATTATCAACATCTTTACAATATTCATCTCCTATACTCATCTTTGCAGATACTTTTAATTTTACGAATCGAGCATCAGGTTGTAAATATTTCCTGTTCATCGGAACAACAATCGTAAACATTGTATCAACCGGAGACGCAATAATTCTTTGAGTAAATACGGGTTCATCCTTTAGATAAACGATCACCATCGAATTATTTGGATTCAATACCTGTGAAGCACGAATATTAATTACAATTTTCGTCTGATCAACATTATCATCAGGTTTTATTTTTAAAAAGTAGCTAAGCGAACCGGTAATACCAACAATAGATTCATCATCATATCCCATTGATTCGAACGAGCGCTGGGATTGAGAAAACACAGTGCCAATACAGCTTAGCAATGCAATCAAAAAAAGAAAAGATTTAGATTTCATGTTGTTTCAATTTATAATTGGGTACAGGTAAATTCAATTCTATAAAAATTATGAGTGGTTTCACTACTGTTATAAGTAAATGTTCCACCCATGGTTTCAGTTAATTTTTTTGCAACCGAGAATCCCATTTCCGAATCGTTTTGCACAGATTCTTTTAATGATCTGTATGGTTGTAATTTAGTAAACAGTTCATTCATCTTTGCAATTCCAACTAATTTGCCAATATTAATTACTTCAATTACACATTTATCATTTTGGCGGTTGGTATGCACCGTTAATATAGATCCTGTTTCGGCATATTTAATTGCATTCGTCAATAATTTAAACAACACCTGACTAAGAAATAATTTATCTAAATAAACTATTATTGGTGATGCCGATAAATGCAATTGTAAATTTATTTGTCGTATTTGTGCTGCATCAGCTGTATCTAAAACTGCTTGTTCTACAAATGGGCTGATGTCGAATTTTTCTTGTGTAAATTGTACTTTCGCTTCATCCCTATCGGCCGATGCTGCAAGTTTTTCAGAGAGATAATTGAGTTTTTCGTTACCGGCACTAATGTAATTTAATATTTCTTTTTGCTCTACAGAAAGGTTATCTGATTTGTTTTTCAACAAGTCTAACGACATCTGAATAGAGCCTGTGAAATTTCTGAAATCATGCAACATTATATTAAGTGTGTTGTGACGATAATCGTTCAACACTTTTAATTTTCTATTGGCATCTTCAATAACATATTTTTGATCGCTTATTTTTTCATTCTGCTCCAGCATTCGGTTATTGGCTTCATCAATTAAAATATTTTTTGCAATTTCTCTTTTTAAGATGGAATGACGATTAAAGGCAATCAAACAAGAAAAAGCAGAAACAACAAAATAAACACCACCACCATGCGAGATCAGTAAATTGTATTTGTCAAATCTTTCCTGAAATGAAAAAATTAGAATGATAATCGCATAAGTAAATAAACAAGTAATGATTGAATAAACCGGCGGCCAAAATATGGCGGTGTTGATTAATAAAATAACTACAGAAAGAATTAGAAAGTAAGGCAACACAAAATTTATTGGTATCACACCGCAAAATATTGCGTGCATCAAAACATTAACTGCAATAAACCACGTGACAGTTAATATATAATTCCACTCCTTTTTATTACCAAAAATGTAGATGATGTAAGAGATAATTGTAACTATTAATCTTACCAACATCATATCAACCCAGGCAAATCGTACAAATAAAAAATCTAATAACCAAAATAGAGGTAGAGAAAATAAAACAGTCCACATAACCACATTCGAATAATAGACGCCTTTCTTATTAAGTTCGCTCGCAAGCTCCTGTTTATTTATATTTACATAAGAAAATTTAAAATTGCTAGACATATCGGGTATTATGCAGTCCTGAAAATCAATTCTTTATTCTGTGAAAATATACATTAAAGTCATAAGAGTTTTAATATGGATAAATTTCTTCCTTTGGGTATCACTATCCACATTAAGTGCAAAACTTCAGGAAGATAATTTAGGCGATATTAAAAAAAAATTAGGAGTCGGCATTAATATTTCTTTATTCGAACATTATTGGACATCTTCCGAACTTTTGTTGAAAGAAGATATTACCCAAAAATTAAACAACATTTCCAAAGCCGGATTTAAAACTGTTCGCCTTCCAATAGCATTCGAATTTTTTTTAGCGCCTAATTCTTTCAATCTGCAACCACAGATCATTAGCAAACTAAAAGAAATATATGCGGAATGTTCGTCAAAAAATTTAAACCTTATCATTACTTTTCATTATGGCAAACTCAATGACAGCAATATTTACAGTGAAACAGAACGTATTTCATGGATTTGGAAACAGTTACAAAGGCAATTTAAAGGACAAGGATATTCATCACTTTTTTTCGAGTTGTATAACGAACCTGTGATGAACGGTAATCTTTGGAAAAATACGATCACTGAGATTATTCAGAATTTGAGATATGAAGACAATGACCGAATTTATATTATTGGAGCAACAAATTATAACAGTCTCGACCAATTAATTGAAATGGGAAAATTGCCCGACAATAAACTTTTTTACACTTTTCATTTTTATGAACCCTTTATTTTTACACATCAAGGAGCTGATTGGACTGAAAATAAAACTTTTGTTAGAGATCTTCCTTATCCATACAAAAAAAGCAAAATGCCGCTTGCAGTTCCAGAAAAAGGAAGTTCTGTTGAAAAAGATTTGAGCAAATATCCTCATGAAGCAACAAATGAATTCATTGCAGAACGTCTTAAAACTGTTGCTGCATTTTGTTTAAAAAATAATATGCCACTTATTTGTACCGAAACAGGTGTTATAAAACTTGCAGATGAAAAATATAGGAAACGTTATTTAGAAGATGTGATTTTTGATATGCATGATTTGGGAATTCAACCAATTTTGTGGGACTATGATGATAAATTTTCAATCAAAAAAAATGATGAAGAAATTGAAAAGTATTTACATAAGTGGTTGATGAAAATCAAAAATTAATGTGCAACTTTAATAACTACAATCACTAATTTATTTATATGGATACAATTCTTTCTTTAATTAATGTCAGCAAAAATTATGGTCCTATAAAAGCATTGAACAATGTTTCGTTCGATGTACCGGAAGGTTCTGTGTTTGGAATATTGGGTCCAAATGGTAGTGGCAAAACCACAATGCTCAGTATCATTCTCGATATTTTAAAACCAAATAGCGGTGGCTTTTCATGGTTTGGCGAATATGGCGGATCGCCTGAAAGCAGAAAACAAATTGGTTCACTTTTAGAAACGCCCAATTTTTATCATTACTTATCTGCTGTTGATAATTTAAATATAACCCAAGCCATCAGCGGAAGAGGAACAAAAAAAGATATTGACGAAGTACTTGAGATTGTAAATCTTACTCATCGCAAAAGAAGTAAATTCAGTACATATAGTTTGGGAATGAAACAACGCCTTGCAATTGCTGCTGCATTGTTAGGAACGCCAAAGGTTTTGGTTTTGGATGAGCCTGCAAATGGATTAGATCCTGAAGGAATTGCAGAGATAAGAAAATTAATAAAACAATTGGCCGACCGTGGTGTAACCATTATCATGGCAAGCCATTTATTGGATGAAGTTGAGAAAGTTTGTACACATGTTGCTATCTTAAAAAAAGGAACATTATTAACTGCAGGTAATGTTGATGAAGTTTTAGTAAATGAAGATATTATTGAGATCGCATCGTCAAATATGGAGGCATTAAAAACAGCATTCGAAAATTATAAAGGTGTTACCAACTTAAAATTAGATGGAAAAACGGTACATCTTTTCTTTCCTGCGGGAACAGCAGATATTGAAGAAGTAAATCGTTTTTGTTTTCAACAAGGCATTACGTTAAATCATCTAACCATGAAACGTAAAAGTTTGGAGACTAAATTCTTTGAATTAACTAATAACTAATCACACAAATAATTATATGCAATCACTTATAAAAATAGAATGGCTTAAAATAAAAAAGTATCCGGCGTTTTGGTGGATGCTTGTTATTGTTGCATTAACGTATCCCGGCATTAATTACATGTTTCATCATGTTTATGAAAGTGTGATTAATAGAAAAGATATGGCAGGTAATGTTGCAAAATTTTTATTGGGTAATCCATTTTCTTTCCCTGATGCATGGCATTCGGTTGCATATTTTTCTTCATTCTTTGTAATCGTTCCTGCATTATTAATCATTATGTTGGTGAGTAATGAATACACTTATAAAACCAATCGTCAAAATATCATAGATGGTTGGAGTCGCAGTCAGTTTATTCATGCAAAAATGATCGATGTTTTTATCATCAGCTTTATTGTTACACTTTCTTTCACCATTGTTGCTGCGGTATTTGGATTTTATTATTCCGATGCTGTACGTGTAACTCGCTGGGCCGAGGAACTGCAATACATTCCATTATTTTTTCTGCAAACATTCGCGCAATTAAGTTGGGCTTTTTTATTAGCCTATTTAATTAAACGTGCATTCATTGCCTTGGGTATATTTGTTTTCTATTCTTTGATCATAGAGAATATTGCAAAGACTTATTTCAAATTTAAGGAATGGAATGCCCGTGAATTTTTTCCTTTCGAAATTTCTAACCGCCTTTTACCAATGCCTAATTTTTTAGGAAAAATAGATGCAGCTTCAAATGAAGCATACAAAAAAACATTGGTAGAAATTAACTGGCATATTCTTTACACATTGATTTTAACTTCGGCTATCTGGTGGTTATGTTATGCGATAAATAAGAAAAGAGATTTATAAATATTGTGAACATTGTTATGTTAGTTGTTTGATTTTTGTGATGACAAGTGATATGGTGTAGAAGTGTGCGACGCAACCAAAGATGCCATAAAAAACTTTTGCCGGTAACAAAAAAATATTTCTAATAATTTTTACTCACCAAAAAAATAAAAAATGAAAGTCAACAGAATCTTGTTAGTGCTTTTAATTTTTCCATTCATATCAAAAGCACAACCACGTTTGCCCGAAGGATATTTTTGGCAAAAGTTCAGCAACGGTTTAGAGGTTGTTGTAATTGAAAATAATAAAGTGCCATTAGCAACCATTGAGATTGCTGTAAAAAATGGCGCATACACCGAAGGGCCTGAATATAGTGGCTTGTCGCACTTGTTCGAACACATGTTTTTTAAGGCAAACAAAGATTATCCAACGCAAGAAAAATTATTAAAACGTACGCAGGAATTAGGTGCGTATTGGAACGGAACAACCGATGTTGAAAGAGTAAATTATTTTTTCACATTTGATAAAGACAGTTTAAAGGCAGGCTTGAAATTTATTAATGCCGCTATTCGTTTTCCTATTTACAAAACGGAAGATATGCAAAAAGAAAGACCTGTTGTTGATGGTGAATTTCAGAGAGCAGAAAGTGATCCGGGTTTTTTATTATGGTATGAAAGTCAGAAAAAATTATGGGGTGATTTAGTTACTCGCAAAAATGCAATCGGCGATCATGATGTTATTAATACAGCAACGCCTGAAAAAATGATGATCATAAAAAATAAATATTATCATCCTAATAATTCTGTACTTGTTATTTGTGGTGATGTAAAGCATGAACAAGCATTTGCTTATGCGCATTCTATTTTTGATGATTGGGCACACAGTGGATTTAATCCGCATGAAAAATATCCTATACCGGAATTTACAGCATTAAAATCTACAGAATATTTTATTAATGAATCTACTATTGCACAAACACCTTATTCAATGTATTGGTGGCATGGACCCGATTTTAGAAACGATTCCGCAGGCATGATTGCAGCTGATGTTTTCTCTACCATTTTAGGATTGAATTCTTCTAAATGGCAGCAGGCATTAATTGATAAGGGATTGGCAACCGTTGCCGGAATAAATTATGAAACCAGAAAATATGTTGGCCCGATAAATATTTTTGTAGTTCCTAACCCAACAAAACTCAAAGAATGTAATGCAGAGATTTTGCATCAAATTAATTTATGGCAGCAAGATGATTATTTTACTGACGAGCAATTAGAAAATGCAAAACAAATTTTGCGTCGTAACAATATTAGAAATTTAGAAAAACCATCTTCATTACCAAGTCAACTAACATATCAATGGTGTAGCACTTCATATGAATTTTATACAGATTACACCAACAACTGTTTAAAAGTTACAAGAGAAGATATTAAAAAATATATTGCCCGATACATTACCGGAAAGCCTTACGTGGCAGGCATTGTCATCAATCCTGAAATGAATAAGGCTGCAAATGTTTCAGAATTTTTTAAACCATAATTCTACATTTTAAACTTTTCGATATATGCAACACATAAAATCATTTTTTCAAAAAATAATTCTCTCGTTGTTATTTTTCTTAACAACCGAATTAATATATGCACAAATTAAACCTGCCTACGAATTAAATATTAATGGTGTGAAAGTTATTGTACAGCCAAGTGGAAATGAAATTGTAGAAATACAAACTTTAATTAAAGGTGGTGTGCAAAATTATGCAGCAAATAAAGCAGGCATCGAAAGTCTTGCCATGAGTGCATTGACCGAATGTGGTACAGCTAAAGATGATAAAAATAGTTTTAAAAATAAGTTAGATAAAGTTAGTGCCCAGGTTTATGGTATTACAGGAATGAATTATGCAACATTTACTATGAATTGCATTAAAAGTGATTTCGAAACTGTTTGGCCATTGTATATAGATGCATTAACAACACCGGTTTTTGATGCAAAAGAATTTGATCGTATTAAACAAGATGCCATCAATAGTTTAAAAGCGCAAGCTTCACAACCCGATTATGCCATCAGCAAATTAGCGAAGCAAACTGCTTTTGCAGGAAAAAATTATGCAAAATCTCCTGAAGGAACAGAAGAAATTGTAAACGGATTAACTGTTGCTGAAACAAAGAATTATTACAAATCTATTTTAACCAGGTCAAGATTATTAATTGTAATAGTTGGTGAATTAGATAAGGCAACCATTGAAAATAAAATTAAAAGCTTGTTGGCTACAATCCCCGCAGGACAACCATTCATACTGAAAAAAGAATTGTACGCGCCAACACAAAATACTTTTAAACAAGAGAAAAAAGATTTGGCTACAAATTATATTCAAGCAGTTACCGGCGGACCATTGCCCGGCACAGCCGATTTCAATGCATTCAAATTAGCCATGAGCATTTTTTATGATCGTCATTTTTTAGAAATAAGAACTAACAATGGTTTATCGTATGCACCTCAAACTTATTTCGATGGTGGTGCTTCGCCATCTGCTAACATTGTTGTTTCTACTACCGATCCAAATAAATACATCACCGTTTTAAATAAATTAATAAATAAAACAAAGAAGGAAGGTTTTAAAGAAGATGAAGTCAAAAATATGAAAACTACTTTTTTAACAGGATTCTTTTACAAGCAGGAAACCAATGGTGCGCAAGCATCTTCTCTTGCTGCCAACGAAGTTTTGCATAACAATTGGCATCGTTCCTTAACATTAAATAACGATATCAAAAAAGTTACAGCAGCCGATCTTAACAAAGTATTCAATAAATATATTACCAATTTAACTTGGGTATATCAGGGCGATCCAACAAAAGTTAATCCTGAATTATTTAAACAAAAGATCGATCAGAAAGAAAAATTACCTCAATCAAAATTGATCCAAAATAAAAAGGATTAGGTAACCGGCGATAGCATTTCATGGCATCTTTCCTTGCGTCGCACACTTGTACAGCATACCATTTTTCATCTTAAATAAAACCGAATTCATCATTTGGTTTTATTTTTTTATAAACTCATCTAAAGCAGAATCAATAGAGGGGTATAAAAAATTAAATCCTGTAGATTTTATTTTATGATTATTTACGCTGGCACTTTTTAATATTTCAATACTCATTTCTCCTAAAATTATTCTCAAGACAAATGCCGGAATAAAAACTGGAATAAAAAATTGCCCGCGTATTTTTTTTGCCAACGCAATCATCAATTCTTTATTCTTCAAAGGAAATGTTGCAACTGCATTATAAGCACCTTTCATTTCTTCATGTTCGATGGCATGAATAAACATGCGACATAGATCTTCAATATGAATCCAGCTCACAATTTGTTTACCATTGCCAAAAACCGTTGCCAAACCAGTTTTCAAAGGTTTTTTAAATTCTACCAAAGCACCGCCAGTATTACTTAAAACAATTCCAACTCGCAATTTTACCAACCGCTTATTTAATGCTTCAACAGGTTCAATACTTTTTTCCCAAAGTTTACAAGTCGTTCCTAAGAATTCGGTATCGGCTTCTGCATCTTCATTAAAACCATTTCGCAAACTATCTTTTGTATCGGCACCATACCAGCCAATGGCCGAAGTACTAATAACAGCTTTTACATGATTAGGAATTTCTTTTAATGCTTTTACTATTAAAGCGCTGCTTTGTGTGCGACTGTCAACAATTTCTTTTTTTCTTTTTGCAGTCCATCTTTTTTCTGCAACACTTGCACCTGCCAAATGAATGATATAATCTGCTTTTGCAATGGCACTGGCATCGATGGTTTGGTTTTTTATATCCCAATTTGCAAACGAAATTCCTGACTCCTGGCTCCCGGCTCCTGACTTCCGACTCATTACAATTATCTCGTAACCTTTATCCAGCAACATTTTCATAAGATGTTTACCAATCATTCCTGTTCCGCCGGTTATTAAAACTGTTGACATGAAAAATATTTATGCAAAGATGAGAAACAATTTATGGAATTACTTATTTAATGCATCTTAATAAAAATGTACCATGAAACGACTGCTATTCTCTTCAATTATTTTCGTTTTGTCAATAGCAACAATTGCTCAAACAAAAATTACAAACAAACAATTTGTTTTAACCGGAAAAATCATCGGACAAGATTCTGGCTATATTCATTTAAATTACATTAACAGTTATAACAAATATGTTTACGACAGTTGTAATTTAAAAAAAGGCGAATTCAAATTTTCTGGAATGATTAGCGAGCCAATAAACGCATATTTCTTTCTAAACGAAGAATCACCAAGCTCAGATAATCCAAATTTTACAGAAATCTTTATTGAGCCAACTTTAATGCAAGCAGTTTTTAAATTCAATAATTTTAAACATAGTAAAATTAAAGGCAGCAAAACGCAAGATCAATATGCTATTTATTTAAATCGAAAAGAAAGCTTGTATAAAAAATGGGGAGAAACTAGGCTATCAAATTCAGAGCTGAATAAAATGGATTATAGCTTTATGAAAAAGTATCCCTATTCTCCAATTAGTGCCTACCTTTTATGGTGCAAAACAACAGAGCTATCTCTTGATTCAATAAAATTATTTTATCGCTTACTTACCTTAAATAATCAAACATCAATTTATTTGAAAAAAATAAAATATGGAATTGATAAAGCCGATCCTGTTGAAATTGGAAAAGAGGCACCTGACTTTTCTGAAATAGATATGACCGGAAAAAATATTTCATTAAAAAATTTTAGAGGCAAATATGTTTTATTAGAATTCTGGGCTTCCTGGTGTGTGCCTTGCAGGGCAGAGAATCCTTTTTTGCGAGAAGTATATTCGATATATCGCGATAAGAACTTTACAATAATTGGTATCTCATTAAATAAATTACAAGAAAAAAATGATTGGCTTGAAGCAATTAAGCAAGATCAATTGGAGTGGATTCAACTATGTGACTTTAAATATAATGCTGGTGAAATAATTAATAAGTACAATCTAGTAGGACAGGGAATACCAAATAATATTTTAATTAATCCCGAAGGCAAGATCATTGCAAAAAGTTTAAGAGGAAAATCGCTGACAAATAAACTGGATGAACTTTTAAAATAGTTTTATGGTTAAACAATCAACAAAAAAATTATTTACAAAACGCAACTGCAATCTCCGCTCCCAGCTTTGCATTGTTTTTTATTAATGCAATATTGGCTTCTAAACTTTCGCCGTTGGTATGTTCTGAAATCCATTGTAATAAAAAAGGCGTTACTTCTTTGCCTTTTATTTTTTTATCAGCAGCTGCTTGCAATGCAGCATCAATATGTATTTTCATTTCATCAGCTTCGATCTCTTGTTCTTTTGGAACAGGATTAGCAATTAAAACAGATCCCTGTAAACCCAATGCCCACTTGGTTTGCAGCATCTCAGCAATTTCTTTTGCAGTATCTAAACGAAGCGGAGAATCTAATCCGCTATTTCTTGAATAAAAACTTGGAAATTCATTTTGCCCGAATGTAACAACAGGAATTCCTTTTGTTTCTAAATATTCTAAAGTGAGTTCAATATCTAAAATTGATTTTACACCTGCAGATACAACTGCAACAGAAGTATTTTCCATTTCGGTTAAGTCGGCAGAGATATCCATACTTTTTTCTGCACCGCGATGAACGCCACCAATACCACCGGTAACAAAAATTTTTATTCCTGTCATCGAAGCAATACGCATAGTTGCAGCAACTGTTGTGGCACCGAATAATTTTTTAGAGATCACAAAAGGCATATCACGTAGACTTACTTTCCACACATTTGTTGCTTTGCCGAAAAATTCAATTTGTTCTTTCGATAAACCAACAAAACATTTTCCATCCATGATGGCAATAGTTGCTGGAATAGCTCCGTTATCTCTTACAGTTTGTTCAACAGCTAATGCGGTTTCTACATTTTTTGGATATGGCATACCATGAGAAATAATGGTAGATTCCAATGCCACAATAGGTTTGCCTTGCTGTAATGCAGCTGCAACTTCGGGATGTATTTGAAGAAAAGAATTAGTTGTCATTGATGAATAAAGTTATGTTGTACAAGTGTGCGACGCAACGAAGATGCCATGAAATGCAAATGTTCGTCAACAAAAAAATTACACTTCATAATATTTTGAAACAGATTCTAATAATTTTTCCTGATTTAAATGTGTAGCAATAGCACCATCGACCTGCAAAATTTCGGCAGATAAAGTATGAGCAACTTTTAAACTTTCTTCATCACTCATACCTAAATATTTTGCCATGATAAATCCCGACAACGAACCATCGCCAGCACCGGTACAATCTTTTACAGAAGAAATAGTTGGCGCATGTAAAGTGATCGTTTTTCCATTTGTAAATAAAACCGAACCTTCAGCGCCCTGATGTAACCAAACTTTTTCAACACCACGATCTAATAATTCCTGCGCCTGAATTTGCATGATAGAATTATTTCCATTGCACAATGCAGGCAATTCATCTTCGTTTGGTGTAACCATGAACACTCCTTTAAAATTTAATGAAGATAATTTTTGTGCAGGGGGAACAGAAACAGGCTCAATAATAAATGGAATATTATTTTCATGCGAAAAATTTGCCAACCATTCAACTGCTTCCGGACTTATATTAGCATCGGCAACAATATGCGATGCAGTAAATAAAAGGTCGGTGTTATTTTCTAAATGTTCCGGTGTAATCAAATGCAATGCTGCATTGGTTATCAGCGCAGTAAATAAAGAACCATCGGCATTTAAAATGCCTGTATATCTTCCGGTCAATGAATGATTGGTGATAGATGCATCTAATTTTATTCCGGTATAACCACAAATTGCTTTTAGCCAATCGCCTTCTCCATCATTTCCAAAAACACTGATCAATTGAACAGGCACATTCAACAATGCTAATTGATGTGCAATATTTCTACTTACACCACCGGCACTGCGATGTACGGTTGCATCGTTGGTGGTTGCTAATAACATTGATTTTGATGCACTGTATAATTCATCAACCAATGCGGCACCGATACAAATAACTGGTTTTGACATGGGAACAAAAGTAATTAGCAATTCTATTAAAATTTGAAAAACAAAAAAAATCCCTTCGATTTTCATCGAAGGGACAACAACTAAAAACAATTAACCAATTTTAATCAGGTTTTTTACCATCTAAAAAAGTATTGATGGTAGAAATATGTGTATTATTATTTTCGTCTTTATTCACTGTGTATTTACTGTAAAAATTTTCTACAGAAGTAAGAGTGTTACCAAATAATTCCATGTTTCTGCGAATATATGCAGGTACGCTATCGAATTCATTATTTGGATCAGACGTGTTCATATTAAAAGAAAGGTTGCGTAATTTTTGAATACGTTCGGCAGCTCTTTTTCTTTGTTCTTCTGCTTCATCCAATTCAACATCCTGCATAGAAATTACGGGCTGAGGAACTTCTTCTTTTTCAGTAATCTCGAATTTTATTTCTTCAACAACTTCCTCTTTTACTTCAAAATGTATTTCTAATTGCGGCTCTTCAATAACAGGTTGTTCATGTTGAACATGCTTCTCTTGTTGTATTTCAGTCTCTTCATAAATTCTTGAAGGTTTGGATAAAAAGCTATGTGAAGTAATGGTTGTAACTAATTTTTCAGTGAGTTTGAAATCATTCAAATTTTCTTCGGCAACAACTTTAGGAATATTAACTTCTGTTTCTTGCACAGGAACTGGAACAATTGTTTCCTCAGTTATTTCGGTGCTTAATTCGAAATGTAAAATTTCATTTCCCTTTTCATCCAATATTTCTTCTTCCTGAAAATCAAAATCCATTGAAGATGAACTGAAGATTTTAATTGGCTCATCGTCTGCAACTATTTCTCTTAAAAGTGGTGCAAAAGAATAATCGTCTTCAACAACTTTCTCTTTTTCCTGAATAGCAACAGGTACAGGTGTTTCAGTTAATTTTTCTTCTTCACCTGCAACGCCTAAAGTCATTACGATTTTTTCAAGCTTAGGTTCTGGTTTTTTAATTTCAACTGGTTTTGAAAATGGATCTTTCGAATCGAATCCTGTTGCAATTAAAGTAATACCTATTTTTTTATCGAGTGTATTATCATAACCCATACCAACAATCACATCCGTATTTTCGCCGGCTTGCATGCGCAAATAATTATTAATTACTTCCACTTCATCCATTGTACATTCATCATCACCTTCGGCACTATTGATATTTATTAAGATCCATTTTGCACCTTTAATATCATTATCATTTAATAATGGAGAAGTCAATGCTTCTTCAATTGCACGAATGGCGCGGTTCTCACCATCAACTTCTGCTTTACCTAAAATTGCAACGCCACCATTTTTCATCACGGTGCATACATCTGCAAAGTCAACAATAATATGACCACGACTATTAATAATATCGGTGATACATTTTGCAGCAGTTGCCAAAACATTATCAGCTTTACTGAATGCTTCTTTCATTTTTAAGTTACCATATTGCATACGCAATTTATCGTTGCTGATAACAAGTAATGTATCAACATAAGGTTTTAATTGTCTGATTCCTTCTTCGGCCTGTTGCATTCTGCGTGGCCCTTCAAATCCAAAAGGAGTTGTAACAATACCAACAGTTAAGATGCCTAATTCTTTGCAAACCTGCGCCACTATTGGTGCTCCGCCAGTTCCGGTACCACCGCCCATTCCGGCAGTGATGAATGCCATCTTGGTATTTACTTCAAGAATACTTTTTATTTCTTGTAAAGATTCTTCAGTTGCAGCTTTCCCAACTTCGGGATTAGCACCTGCACCAAGTCCTTGTGTTAAATGCGGACCTAACTGAATTTTGTTGAGGACTTTACTTTGCTCAATTGCTTTTGAATCGGTGTTACAAATGATGAAATCAACACCTTCAATGTTCTGAGCGTGCATAAAGTTTACAGCATTGCTGCCACCACCACCAACACCAAGAACTTTGATGATTGATGATTTCTGCTTCGGTAAATCGAAGTGAATCATAGTTAACGGTTTAACGGTTAGTAAGTAAATGAACCGGTTTTCTAAAGGATCGGATTATTATGTTCCAAAAGTTTAAGAAGTTCAAGAGGTTTAAAAAGTTCAACATTAAACTTCTTAAACTTTAAACCTTTTAAACCTATTTTATTACCTGGTCTTCTTCTTCTTTAAACAAGTCGATCAAATTGTTTTTGAACTTGTCCCAGAATTTTCCTTTTCTCTCTTTCACATCAACAACTTTTTCTTCTGCCTCAACTTTAGTTTCTGTTTTTTCTACAGTTAATTTTTTTGGCACTTCCACTTTCTTATATCTGTCAGCAAAATCTTTATACTTATGTTCGTAATCGCTGTATCCTTTTAATATCAATCCCAAACAAGTTGAATACATTGGTTTCTTTAATTCTTCGATATGATTTGGTGCCAGATGTTCGTTAGGCAAACCTATTCTTGCATTCAAATGAGTAATATATTCTGTTAACTGAATTAAATGTTTCAGCTGAGAACCGCCACCGGTAAGGATTATACCACCATTCAATGCTTTATTATCCAAACCGATTTGTTTCAAATGATAATCAACAAAATCTAAAATTTCTGTCATGCGTGCTTGAATAATTTGCGCTAAATTTTTAACGCTTATCTCTTTTGCAGGCATTCCTTTCAATCCCGGAATGGTGATGTATGCATTTGCTTTTGCTTCATCGGCTAAAGCACTTCCAAACTGTACTTTCATTGCTTCGGCCTGACTCTTTAATACGCCCAAACCCATCCTGATATCGTTAGTAATATTTTCGCCACCGAAAGGAATTACAGCAGTGTGTTTTAAAATGCCTTCATAAAAAACAGCCAAATCACTTGTGCCGCCACCAATATCTAAAATAGCAACACCGGCTTCCATATCAATATCACTCATCACTGCACTTGCACTTGCCAATGGTTGCAACACTAAATCTTTTGTTTTTAATCCACTCTTTTCAACTGCACGATTTATATTTCTGATTGCATTTCTATCACCGGTGATGATATGAAAATTTGCTCCCACTTTCACACCATTAAAACCAATTGGCTCTTTGATATTTTGAATATTATCTACATGAAAATCTTGCGGAATAACATCAATGATTTGATCGCCTGCAGGAATAAATGTTTTTCTCTGATTCTCTACCAATTGATCAATTTCCCATGCCTGAATTTCATTATCAGGTTCTTGTCTAACCATATCACCGCGAGTTTGCAAACTCTTGATATGATGACCTGCAATTCCAACGTATACTTCATTTATTTCCAGATCAGGATTACTTTCATAACAATTCTGCAAAGCAGCCTGAATAGCTTTTATTGTTTGATCGATATTTAAAACTTGTCCATGTTGTACACCATTGCTGTTAGCACGGCCAAAACCTAAGATCTCTAATTTGCCATGTTCATTTTTTCTTCCGGCAATAGCAGCAATCTTGGTTGTACCAATATCTAATCCAACAATTATAGGTGCTTCATTTAAACTCATAAAAAACTTTTAGTTGTTATTCTAGGATACGTTTTATTATTTTTTTTCAATCTTTAAATCTTTATTCATCACCTGTTGCGTCGCACACTTGTACTTTCTTTTCCCTACTGATCTTTTGCCATCACTGCCTTGGGCTTTGTATTATTTGCTGCAACCTTTTTCGGTTGAACAGTGCCTTGACTAACAGATAACGATTTATTGTTCACTTTATTTTGTTTACCATCAACAACATTTTTATTTATTGGCTTTTCAATTTTGTTGGCTTTTAACAGTACAACTTTTTGTTCTTTATTCAAACTGTCCATTCCTATCATTGTTAATGCCTGTCTTGCTTTTGCCGAATCTATCAAAGCCTTTCCTACACCACGTTTTACCGCAACTACCTGACCATCAAACTTTACATCAATCTTCTCATATTTATTCATACCATTCTGCAACCATGACTGTTTATAAAAACTATTTAAGCGAGCAAACTTATTTTCCAGATCATCTGCATTTCCCAATTCAATTATTTGATCGCCGATGGTTGGAATTATTTCAAATTCAGCATTGGATAAAATTGCGATTTGCGAAACCTGCGCCATCCAAAAACTATCGGCAACAATAAATTTTCCAAGCTTCACCACATTGAACAACATTTCGCTATCTGGTTGTGATAAATTTTCTTTATCACTAGGAAAGTTTGTAAACACCGGAACTCTTGCACTCAACTTATCACTCAACGGCAAACGAATTGCTGAACTGTCAACATAAAAAGAACTTCCTTCCGCACTAAAAACTCTTGCCACCGGTTGGCGTTCTTCAATATTTATATGCAACAACTGATTATTATCAAAGAACATTTCTGCATTATTAACCCACATATTTTTCTCCAACGCATTTTCCAAAGCTTTCAAATCTATTTTCGATAAATCTTTCCCAATAACATTTCCATTACTATTAATTAAATCCAGCACATCTTTCTCATCAATAAAAACATCTTTCTCTGCACCGGTTATTTCAATTTTCACATCAGTACATTTTCTGTGATTCTTTTTTTGAATCGCAGCACCAAAAAGAACGATAGTGCCTGTTCCAATCAACAGCCATAAAGCTTGAACCATTCTTTTTTTCCAATTAATATTTTTCATTTTAATTACTCAATGTTTCTTTTATGGGCAAAACCAAAGCATCAATATCTCCTGCGCCAGCCATCACTAATAATTTTGGTTTGTTTTCTTTAACCCAAATTTTTAATTCTTCTTTATCCAACAGTTTTTTATTTTCCAATTTCATTTTGTTTACAATCAATTCACTTGTCACACCTTCCATTGGTAATTCTCTTGCGGGATAAATTGGCAAAAGAATTACTTCATCAGCCATATCTAAACATTTTGCAAACTCATCGGCGAAATCTTTTGTTCTGCTGAACAGATGCGGCTGAAAAACAACAACCATCTTTTCATTTGCAAATAAACTTTTTACTCCGGTTATCAATGCTTTTAATTCTTCAGGATGATGAGCGTAATCATCAATTAAAATATGTTCGTCATTCTTCAACACATATTCAAACCTTCTTTTTACGCCTTTAAAATTTTCGATAGCAGCTTTTATTTTTTCATCATCGATCTTTAAATACTTTGCAACAGTTATGGCGGCAATTGCATTTTCGATATTGTGCAAACCGCCCATGTGCAATAAAATATTTTTCAAAGACCAATCTTTCGCAACAACATCAAACACATAAGATCCTTGCTGTACCTGCATATTAGCTGCATGAACATCGGCACGAACATCATCATAACTATAATTAAAATGATGATCAGCTTTTAATTCGTCATTTCTTTTCAATCCGTATTTACTAATCAAACAACCCTCGAATTTTATTTTTTGCGAGAACTGAATAAAAGCATTTTCAACTTCAACAGCAGTTCCATAAATATCTAAATGATCAGCATCCATTGCAGTTATCACAGCAACATCAGGAACTAATTTCAAAAAACTTCTATCGTATTCATCTGCTTCAACAACAACAACATTTTTTTTGCTGCTCCAAAAATTGGTGTTGTAATTGGCAGCAATACCGCCGAGAAAAGCATTGCAACCAAAACCGGTATCACGCAAAATATGTGCAATCATTGTTGTGACGGTTGTTTTACCATGCGTGCCTGCAACACAAACATTAAAAGAACTTTCGGTTATCCAATGCAGCACATCGCTGCGTTTTACCACTTTGTAATTATGCTGTTGATAATACACCAACTCTGCATGATCTTTTGGTATCGCCGGCGTATAAACAACAGCATCAACATCTTTCGGAATCAGATCAACACGTTCTTCGTAATGAATATTGATTCCAATATTTTCCAAATCTTTAGTTAATGGTGTTTGTGTTTTATCGTAACCACTCACATCAATTTCTTTCGAAACAAAATATCTTGCCAATGCACTCATGCCAATACCACCGATACCGATGAAATAAATTTTTTGTATGTTGTTTAATTCGCTCACTAAATATTTTTCAAAATTTCTAATGCAATAATTTCATCGGCATTACTTACTGCTAATAATCTTATGTTCTGTTTTAATTGATATTGTTTTTCTTCATCAAACATTACTTCAGTTGCTACAGAAAATAATTTTGTTTTTGCTTCTTCATCTTTTACCATCAACGCTGCATTTTTATCAACCAAATTTTTTGCATTGCTTGTTTGATGATCTTCGGCTGCATAAGGAAAAGGAACAAACACTACTGCTTTATCCGACACACATAATTCTGTTACCGACATGGCGCCAGACCTTGATACCACTATATCTGCGGCTGCATAAGCCATTTCCATTTCTTTTATAAATTCGTTTACCCAAACATTTTTATACGCTTTGCCTTTTGCGATATAAGTTGCTGAATTATTTTTTCCTGTTTGCCAGATGAGTTGAATGTTTAAATTTTCAACATCAGATAAATGAGCAACAATAACATCATTAATGCTTTTTGCACCCAAACTTCCGCCAACAACAAACAATGTTTTTTTATTTTCATCCAACCCAAAAAATTGAATTGCTTCGCTTCTTGTAATGTTTGATTCTGCAATTGATTTTCGAACCGGATTTCCTGTGACAACAATTTTTTCTTGTGGAAAAAATTTCTCCATTCCATCACTCGCAACAAAAATCATGGTTGCATTTTTTGCCAACATAATATTTGATTTGCCTGCGAATGAATTGCTTTCGTGAATAAAAGTTTTTATATTTTTTGATTGCGCATATTTTAAAACAGGAAAACTCGAATAACCGCCAACACCAATCACAACAACAGGTTTGAAAGAATTAATTATTCTTCGAACCTGAAAAAAACTTTTGATCAATTTAAATGGCAATCCAATATTTTTTATCAAAGAACTTCTGTTGAAACCTGCAATATCTATTCCCTCAATTTTATAACCTGCTTGCGGAACTTTCTCCATTTCCATTTTTCCTTTTGCACCAACAAATAATATTTCAACATTTGGTTGCAAATTTTTTATTGCATTTGCAATAGCAATGGCAGGAAAAATATGTCCGCCAGTTCCACCTCCTGCAATAATTATTTTTTTCCTCATTGCTCAATATTGTTATAAACGTTGAAGAGTGCGACGCAACAAAAGTTACATAGCAGCACTAACGTTTGGTACATTATTATTTTCTACACCTGCATTATTTACACTTGTAGGATGAATATCTTTTCCTTCCATCTGTTCTACGTTTCTTGCAACACTTAAGATAATTCCAATAGCACCACAAGTAAATAAAAACGAACTTCCACCCATACTAACCAACGGCAATGTTACTCCCGTTACCGGCACAATATTTACGTTCACAGCCATATTTGCAATGGCTTGTATGACCAACGTGAAACTCAATCCCAGCGCAAGAAAAGCGCCAAACGCATAAGGACACCTTTTAAAAATTCGTATGCATCGAAATAAAAAAATTAAATAAATCAAGATGATGATGGCACCACCTAATAAACCATATTCTTCGATAATGATGGAATAAATAAAATCGTTATAGGCTTGCGGTAAATAATTTCTTTGACGACTATTACCCGGGCCTAAACCCACAAATATTCCTCCATTTGCAATTGCAATTTTTGCTTGTTGAACCTGATAAGGAACTTCATTATCTTTTGCATACCAAAAATCCTGAACACGTTTAACCCATGTTCCAACACGTCCGAATGAAATAGTTTTTTCTGCGGCTTCTGTAGTTTTTGTTGATTCCTTTTTCTTTCCATCATAAGTAATAACTGCAATTGAAACGATCATAGCAATTGGGATCATTGCAATTAATATCAACAATAAAATATGCTTGATACTTATTCTTCCAATAAACATCAACAACAAAGAAGTTGCACCAGTTAATAAAGCGTTCGATAAATTAGCCGGCATTATTAAAGCACATATCAACACCACCGGAATCAATGCAGGCACAAACCCTTTTTTAAAATCTTTAATTACTTCCTGTTTCTTACTCAATATTCTTGAGAGATACATGAATAAAGCAAGCTTAGCAAAATCGCTGGTTTGAAAGGTCATATTAATAATAGGAAGCTTTATCCATCTGCTTCCTTCATTGATTTTCGCACCAAAAAATAAAGTATAAATTAATAAAGGAATAGAAATTAAAAATAAAATTGTTGCAACACGAGAGAAGATGGTATAATTAATTCGATGCAAAAAATAAATGATCATCATACCCACCATCATAAATGCTAATTGTTTGAACAGATACACTTCATTATTTCCTCTGTTCATTTTATATGCCAAAGAACCTGTTGCACTGTACACCACCAATACAGAAATGATTGCAAGCAAGATCACTATACCCCAGATATATTTATCGCCCTTGGTGCGTTGCATCAATTGAGTTCTCATACCTTCTACCGAAGGCATTTGAGAAAATAATTTATCTGTGGTTTCTAACATTTGTTTTTAATTATTTACGAAAAAGATGAACCAATTTTTTAATTATAATTCTCTCACTGCATCTTTAAATTGTTTGCCTCTGTCTTCATAATTTTTAAACAAATCGAAACTTGCACAAGCCGGACTTAATAAAACCACATCACCTTTTGTTGCCAATTTAAAACTTGCATTCACTGCTTGTTTAGCACTATTGGTTTCAACAATTGTTGGAACAATATCTTTAAAAGCGGCAACAATTTTTTTGTTGTCAACGCCCATACAAACAATCGCTTTCACTTTATCTTTTACCAATTCAGCAATCAAGGAATAATCATTTCCTTTATCTGTTCCTCCTAAAACCAAAACAGTTGGTTTGTTCATGGTCTCCAATGCAAACCATGTGCTGTTTACATTCGTTGCTTTACTGTCGTTGATAAATTCTACACCACGTACCGATGCAATGAATTCCATTCGATGTTCGAGGCTCTGAAAATCTTTCACAGCTTCGCGAATTTTTTCTTTTCGAATGCCGACGGTGGTTGCTGCAATGCATGCTGCCATTGTGTTGTAGTTGTTGTGCTTGCCTTTTAAAGCAAAATCATAAATGCTCATGCTTACTCTTTCTTCTTGAATACGGAGCATCATCTGATCGCCTTTGATGTAGCCGCCTTTTTTAATTTCATGTTTCATAGAGAATGGTAATGGGTTAGTATGGGTGGTTAGTAAATCAAAATTCTTTGTGACTATCTCATCATCATCATTATAAATGAAGTAGTCGTTTATGGTTTGGTTATTAATAATTTTAAACTTGCTGTTGATATAGTTTTGAAAATTGTATTCATATCTGTCGAGATGATCTTCAGTTATGTTTAACAACATTGCTATATCAGCACGAAAATTTTTTATATCATCCAACTGAAAAGAACTGATCTCGGCTACATACCAATCTTTCGGATCTTCTGCCACTTGTTTTGCAAACGAGTAACCAATGTTTCCAACCAATGCACAACTCAATCCCGCAGTTTCTAAAATGTGAAACGTTAATGCAGTTGTTGTACTTTTTCCATTGCTTCCGGTGATGGCAATTATTTTGCTATTGCCTTTAAACCTATATGCCAGTTCAATTTCAGAGATCACTTCAATTCCTTTTGCACGAATCATCTTCACGATTTCATTTTTTTCAGGAATACCCGGACTCTTCATCACTTCGTTTGCATTCAATATTTTTTCTATTGAATGCTTGCCTTCTTCAAATTCAATTTCATTTTCAAAGAGCTCTTTTTTATAGTTTTCTTTTATCACACTTCCATCACTCACAAACACTTCGTAACCTTTTTGTTTTCCAAGTAATGCAGCGCCAACGCCACTCTCACCGCCACCAAGTATTACTAATCTGTGTTTCATTTTTTTGTTACCAGCTTTTGTTTTTCATGTCAACAACTGTTGCGTCGCACTCTTGTACTTTATATCACACATCATCTTATTTTCAAAGTCATAATACTTCCCACTACCAATAAAATAGTGATGATCCAAAATCTCAACGCAATTTTATTTTCATGAAAACCTTTCTTTTGATAATGATGATGCAACGGACTCATTAAAAAAATCCTTCTTCCTTCGCCAAACTTTTTCTTTGTGTATTTGAAATAACTTACCTGAATCATCACACTTAATAATTCAACTAAAAACACACCGCAAAAAATTGGGATCAATAATTCTTTTCTAACAATAATTGCCAATGATGCAATGATGCCGCCAATTGCCAAACTTCCGGTATCGCCCATGAAAACCTGCGCCGGGTAAGTGTTGTACCACAAGAAGCCGATACAAGCACCAACAAATGCACCAACAAAAATGGAGAGCTCTCCAAGATTTGGTATGTACATTATATTTAAATAATCGGCAAAAATGTAGTTGCCGCTTACATAAACAAATATGCCCAACCCCGCACCAATGATGGCACTAACACCTGCTGCTAATCCATCAATTCCATCAGTTAAATTCGCGCCGTTACTAACAGCAGTAATGATAAACGTTACAATCAAAATATAAATGATCCATGTAAATTTTTCGGCACCGAGTCCCATCCAACTTATCAAACGACTATAATTAAATTCATGATTTTTTACAAATGGAATAGTAGTGATAGGTGTTTTTACTTTTCTGAAAAAATGAGTAGTGCCATTATTTGTTCTAGCAACGATGTTAGAATCTTTTGCAAACTTTTCTCCTTTCTGCAAATAAGCATGAGCATCACTAGAAAAAATTTCTCTTTCAACAGTTACAGCTTCGCTAAAATAAAGTGTAACGCCAATAATAATTCCTAATCCAACTTGTCCAATTATTTTTGAAATACCCGCTAAACCATCACTGTCACTTTTTTTATAAGTATGCCCTTTTTGTTGTGCATTTTTTCTTGCTCTGATTTTAAAATAATCATCCAGAAATCCGATAATGCCTAACCAAATGGTACAAAGGATCATTAAACGGATATACACTTTATGTAAATTGGCAAACAATAAAGTTGGAATTAAAATGCTCAACAGAATAATAATTCCGCCCATCGTTGGCGTTCCCTTTTTTTGTTGCTCGCCCTGTAAACCAAGCTCACGTACAGTTTCGCCGATTTGTTTTTTCTGTAAGAAAATAATCATACGATGGCCGTAAATTGTTGCAATCAATAACGACAATACAATTGCCATTGCAATTCTGAAAGTCAGGTATTGAAACAAACCTGCTCCCGGAAAATTATATTGTTCTTGCAACCATGTAAAAAAATAGTACAGCATACGGATTACTTTATTATTTCAAACATTTCACTTAATACTTTTTTATCGTCGAATGGATATTTCACGCCATTTATATCCTGATATTTTTCATGCCCTTTTCCTGCAACTAAAATGATGTCTTCACCTTTTGCTAAACTCACAGCTTCTTTAATTGCTTCTCTTCTGTCAACAATCGAAATAGATTTTCTTTTGGCTGCACTTCCTAAACCAGCTTCCATATCTTTCAAAATATCTTCAGCATTTTCTGTTCTCGGATTATCACTTGTGAATATTACTTTATCACTCAAATCACAAGCAGTTAGTGCCATCACCGGACGTTTAGTTTTATCTCTATCGCCACCGCATCCAACAACAGTGATGATTTGTTCGTGACCTTTGCGTAATTTTTTTATCGTTGATAAAACATTTTCCAGTGCATCAGGTGTGTGTGCATAATCAACTATTCCGATAATTAACTTTTTGCTGATGATATAATCAAATCTTCCTTCAGCACCGGTTAATAAACTCAATGCAGTTAAAACATTTTCTTTATTTTCATTTAAACAAATGGCTGTAGCATAGACTGCGAGCAGGTTGTAGGCATTGAACTCACCAATTAATCTAAAATGTACTTCTGTGTCATTCACTAACATTTGCAATCCCGTTAGTGCATTATCTAAAATCTTTCCTTTGAAATCTGCAACAGTTTTTAAACTGTATAAATATTTTTTTGCATTACAGTTTTGCAACATCACTTCACCGCGTTTATCATCACGATTTGAAATTGCAAATGCAGTTGATGATAATGAATCGAAAAATGATTTTTTTACTTTGATATATTCATCAAAGGTTTTATGATAATCCAAATGATCATGAGTGATATTACTGAAAACACCTCCTGCAAATTGCAATCCTGTTATACGCTGTTGGTGAATTGCATGACTGCTGCATTCCATAAAAACATGTGTGCAACCTTCATCCAACATTTGCTTTAATAATGCATTCAAATTAATTGCATCCGGTGTTGTGTGTGTTGCCGGAATGATATTATTGGCAATTTGATTTTGCACCGTACTTATCAATCCGCACTTGTAACCCAATTGAGTAAAGAGTTTGAAGAGAACAGTTGCAATAGTTGTTTTGCCGTTTGTTCCGGTAATCCCAACCAGTTTTATTTTTGTTGATGGTTCATCATAAAAATTATTAGCGATATATGCAACAGCTTCATGAGAATTATTTACCTGAACATAAGTAACATTTTCAATAAATTCTTTTGGCATCGTTTCACACAGAATAGCTTTTGCACCTGATTCTATTGCTTTATCAATGAATTGATGACCATCAGTTTTTTCGCCGCGAATTGCAACAAATAAAGTTCCTTCACTCACATTGCGCGAATCAATCTGTACATCTTTCACATCAACATTGGTGCTGCCCTGCACTTGCATGAGATGAACTTTGTATAATATGTCCTGTAACTTTTTCAAAATATTAGTTCAATAAAATATTTATGATTTGTCCTTTTGCAATTGGCGTTCCTGCAACAATTGATTGATCTTCTACTTTACCTTTTCCTTTTACAATTAATTTCAACCCAATATTTTCACACATGTACACGGCATCTTTCAATCCCATTCCTTTTAACAATGGCATTGTGCCGGAACTTATTTTTCTATTGATTAAAGTAATTGCTCCTTTGTTGCTGTTTATATTAATCCAATCATTTGTCAAAGAAGTAGAATCGCTGTAATGCAGTTGCATTGTTTTCATCAAATACTTTGCATCATTTTTCAATCCAACATAATTAAAATAGCTGCTGTCGTTTTTATTTGATGAAGGATTGGCATAATTATTTTGATGAACATAATTCAAATACAATCTATCAGCGATCTCTTTAAACACAGGCCCGGCAACAGTTGCACCAAAATGGTTCACTACATGCGGTTTATTAACTATCACAACCAGAATGGTGTATTGCGGATCATCGGCTGGAAAATATCCGGCAAATGACGATTGAAAAATTTGATCTGCATATCCTTTATTATCATTAGCAACTAATGCAGTTCCTGTTTTACCGGCAACTTTGTACGAAGTGTTTTTAAAAATTTCTTTGGCGGTTCCTTCAGTACAAACCCCTTCCAAACATTCTTTTAATTGTTGCAATGTTGCATCGCTGCAAATTTTTTCGTCTATTACTTTTGGAGCTATTTCTTTAATCAATTCATCTTCTTCTTTTATCGAACTCACTAAGTACGGTCGCATCATTTTCCCATTATTGGCAACAGCATTATAAAGTGTAATTGTTTGCAATGGCGTGATTGCAATGTTGTAACCAAATGCCATCCAGGGAAGCGTTGTAGAGCTCCAGTATTTTGTGCCAGGTTTATAAATTACTGCATTTCTTTCGCCTTTTAAATCAATCCCGGTTAAAGTATCTAGACGCATGTGATGTAAATGGCGAATGAATTGATTAGGATTATTTCCATAATTATTCCATGCCAATTTTGCCATGCCAACATTAGAACTTAATTCGAATGCTTGTTTTACTGTAACATCATATCGGCCATGTTTCTCACTGTCGAAAACAGTACTTCCATTTATTTGCCAAGTGCCACCTTCGAGATTAACAGTATTATTTAATGAAACTTTTTTATCTTCTAACAACGACATCATCGTTGCTAATTTGAAAGTTGATCCTGGTTCAGAAGGATTAATTGCATAATTATAATCTTCGAAATAAGTGCCATCGTTTCTTTTACCAAGATTTGCAATAGCTTTTATCTTCCCCGTTTTTGTTTCCATTACTAAAGCACAACCATGTTCTGCTTCATTCTGAATCAACATTTTCATCAATGCATTTTCAGTAATTTCCTGAACAAAAACATCGATTGTTGTTACTATATCTTTCCCATTTTCTGCTTCGGTTTCAAAGCCTTCTTCTACCGGAACGCTTACTCCACCTGCAATGTAGCGCACCAATCTGCTTCCGCTTTTTCCTTTTAATAAACTATCGTACGTTAATTCCAAACCAACTTTAAAAGAATCTCTCGCCAATCCAATGGTTCTAAATGCAAGCATATTGTAAGGATTCAATCGTTTGCTTTTATCCATTGCAATAAATCCACTTTTATTTTTTCCTAATCGTACCAATGGAAATGTTTTTAGTTGTTGATATTCCCTATACGAAATATTTTTTCTTAATAAATAATACCTGTCTTTATTTTTATAACCTTGTTCTAATATTTTTTTATATTCACCTTCTGTTTGATCCTGAAAAAGGTTTGAAAGATTGTAACTCAATGAATCAATATTGCTCTTAAATCTTTTTCCATTTTTTTCTCTCAACCCTTCAGCTTCAAAATCGATGTAGATATCAAACTGCGGAACGCTGGTACTTAACATTTGTCCGTCTTCACTATAAATCGTTCCACGTTCTGCTTCTGTTTCTTCAATTTTTTGATGCAGACTATCACTCATGCTGTGCCAATGTTTTCCTTCAACTTGCTGAATGATGAACGCTTTCACTAAAATGAAAATGCCTAATGCCACAACTGCTAAGTAGCTCAAGTACACTCTCCATAATATGTCGCGTTTTACATCCATTCTTTCAAAAAACTATTTTAATTTTTTTCCAACTTTAATCTTTTCGGCGATTCTCTACTTATCTTCAAACCCAATGGCTCTGAGGCTTTCAGCACCTGCGATTCTTCACTCTTGAACATCACCTCACTTTTAAGCGTTTTATATTCGAATTGCAATTCTTTAATTTCATTTTGGGTTTTATTAATGTTGCGAATGGTTTTATCGGCCGTATGGCCATTTGCGATATATAACACAGCCAACACACTCAGAAACAAAAAGAAATTCATGTTACCCGTTATCCATTGATATCGAAATATTTTCTTCAATGGATTTTTTGAAATTGTATTTGTTGTTTCTTCTGACATTTATTTTTTTGTTACCAACTTTTGTTATTCAATTCAACAGCGGTTGCGTCGCACACTTCAACTTTCTTTTATCACTCAACATTTATCATTTATAATTTCTCTGCTACTCTCAACTTTGCACTTCTGCTTCTATTATTTTTTTTCAACTCATCATCATTTGCTGTGATGGGTTTCTTTGTTATTATTTTAAACACATCAGCTTTCGTTTCAGGCATGAAGGGGTTATCAGGCACTTCGTCGAAACTGCCTTGGCGGAAAAAATTTTTTACCAACCTATCTTCTAATGAATGAAAAGTGATGATGGCCGCACGACCACCTTGTTTTAATACAGCAGGTAACTGCTGCAACATTTCTTTTAACGCCCCCATTTCATCATTCACTTCAATTCGTAAAGCCTGGAACACCTGCGCCAAGTACTTATTGGGATTGCCTTTCACCACGGGGCTTATCAGCGATTTGAACTGGATAATATTTTGTGCAGGCAATTGTTTACGTTGCTGCACAATATGTTTGGCCAATGTTTTAGAGTTAGTTACTTCGCCGTACTGCTCGAATAATTTATGCAGTTGTGGCTCGGTAAAACTGCGAATAATATCTGCCGCACTTAACTCCTGACGTTGATCCATTCTCATATCCAACGGCCCATCGAAGCGAGTAGAAAAACCACGATCACCTTCATCGAACTGATGTGAGCTTACTCCAAGATCTGCCAACACACCATCAACCTGTTGCACTTTATGCAATCGTAAAAAACGTTGCAGGTGACGAAAATTTTGCGGAACAAAAATCACACGCTCATCAGCAGGAACATTTTTTTGTGCATCGGCATCCTGATCGAATGCAAACAATTTTCCATTTGCATTTAATTGTTCAAGTATTCCTTTGCTGTGACCGCCGCCGCCAAAAGTGCAATCAACATAAACGCCATCGGGTTTAATATTAAGTGCATCTAGTGTTTCGTGATAGAGGACAGGAACGTGATAATTCAATTTTGAATGTTGAATGTTAAGTGTTGAATTAATTTCAGATTTCACTTTTTTTTCATTCATCATTTTAAATT
The DNA here is from genome assembly GCA_903870685.1 of uncultured Chitinophagaceae bacterium. Classification (GTDB taxonomy): domain Bacteria; phylum Bacteroidota; class Bacteroidia; order Chitinophagales; family Chitinophagaceae; genus CAIQDX01. Next base: position 74,286 of record CAIQDX010000087.1, read on the forward strand.
TTTCATTCGTTGTTTTTTCCTGCCATCACTTCTTTCGCTAAATCGCTAAACGCATCCGGTGAAAAATCCTCAAAGAGCTGTTTGTACTTACTAGCATCCCAGATTTCGAATCGATCGAGGGCAGCAGCAAGAATTATATCCTTGCCTAATCCTGCAAATTCCTTCAGCGAAGCAGGTAACAACATTCTTGAAGCTGAATCCAGTTCAATTTCTGTAGCACCACCTAAAAACTGACGACGGAATTGACGTACTTTCGGGTCGAAATCATTCAACTGACTAATCTTGGCAATAATGAGTTCCCAACTTTTGATTGGATATAATGTGAGACATTTTTCGAAACCACGGCTGAGGATGAAACGAGTTTCTCCTTCAGGCAACTGTTTTTTCAGTCCGCCCGGAAGCAGAAAGCGACCTTTCGCATCAACTGTAGCTTCATATTCTCCGTGAAATCCGTTCATTGTTAATAAATATTGTTCAAGATTACCACTTGTTGACACAAAATAACACTTTTTCCCACTTTAAAACCTAATTTGGAGCATTTGTATTTATCCACAGAAATAATTTGGCTGAAAGTGAATACCACAAAGGGTTTGAAAGGAATATTTGAAAACTATCTGTGATTTTAGTGTGAATTGTTGTGGATAAGCAAGCAAGAAGCCTTTCAGGATTGAATTACAGTAAAATAGATTTAAGATTTTTGTTGAATCTGAAGGAGAAAATAGTTAAAATCAACTGAGAATGTAGAATTGTCATGCAACAAAAAAAAATATTAATTAAAGACTTTACTTACAATCTATCAGAAGAGAAGATTGCAAAGTATCCTTTAATAATAAGAGATGAGAGCAAATTATTAATTTATAATAACGGAAATATTTCTGAAGATTTTTATTATAACCTCAACAAGCAATTACCTGAAAATGCGCTGCTGATTTTTAATAATACTAAAGTTGTTGAAGCAAGATTATTATTCCAAAAACCTTCCGGTGGAATGATCGAAATATTTTGTTTAGAACCTGATGAACAATATGCAGATATTACTTCTGCCATGTTACAAAAAGGAAAAGTGTTTTGGAAATGTTTAGTTGGTGGTGCAAAAAAATGGAAAGAAGGATCGCTGATTAAAAAGATTAATTATGATTTAAAAGAAATTAATTTATCTGCTGTAATCGTTGAAAAAAGAAACGATTATTTTCTGATTGAGTTTATTTGGGATGATGACTGCATCACATTTGCAGAGGTTTTGCATCATGCTGGTTTAATTCCTTTACCACCTTATTTAAACAGAGCTGCAGAAGAAAATGATAATGAAACTTATCAAACTATTTATGCTAAACATGATGGTTCGGTTGCAGCGCCAACAGCAGGTTTACATTTTACAGAAAGATTATTTGAAAAATTATCAGTAAAAAATATCCAGCAACATTTTATTACACTTCATGTAGGTGCAGGAACTTTTAAACCTGTAAAAACAGAAACAATTGCTGAACATGAAATGCACGCAGAATTTTTTGAAGTTTCAATTTCATTTATCGAAAATTTAATTGCAAATATTGATACAACAATTGTCGCTGTTGGTACAACATCCGCAAGAACAATTGAAAGTTTGTATTGGATGGGAATTAAGTTAGTCATGAGTCAGGAGTCGCGAGCCGGGAATGAGGGGTTTAGTATTGAAGATATTTCAGTTCAACAATGGGATCCATACAATGCAGCAACAGCAAGCATTTCAGCGAAAGAATCGTTACAGATATTATTGCAATGGATGAAAGAAAATAATTTAAAAAAACTTATCTCCAAAACACAAATAATTATTGTGCCGGGTTATGAATTTAAAATTATAAAAGGTTTGATAACTAATTTCCACCAACCGCAATCAACATTATTATTAATGGTTGCTGCATTAGTTGGTGATGACTGGAAGAAAATATATCAGCATGCTTTATATAATAATTTTCGTTTCCTAAGTTATGGTGACGGAAGTTTATTGTGGAAGAAAAAATAACTAATCAATATTTAAAGGCATTTCAACAGTAAAGGTTGTTCCCTTGCCTAATATACTGTCTACCTTTATTTTTCCTTTATGTGCATCAATGACAGTTTTTACATAACTCATTCCCAAACCAAATCCTTTTACATTATGAACATTACCTGTATGCACACGATAGAATTTTTCGAATATTCTTTTTGTATTTTCTTTCGACATTCCAATACCATTATCTTCTACACTTACAATTAAAATTTTATTGGTATTAGTAGTTGTGATCTTAATTAGAAGTTTATCTTTCGAATACTTGATTGCATTATCAACTAAGTTAGAAATAAGATTTGTAAAATGAACTTCATCTGCATCGATTAAGTCATTCTTTGCATTTAAGATCAAATCAACTTTCCCTTTTTTATCTTTTAATTGTAATTCGTAATTTTCTAAAACATTATTAATTATTTCGTGAACATGCAGTTGTTTTAAATTTAATTGTAATTCCTGTTTTTCCATCAAAGCCGCCTGTAGTATGGTTTCTACGTGCCTGTTCATTCTTTTATTTTCATCTTTAATGATGCCACTGAAATATTTCATCTTCTCTTTATCATTCAATACTTTTTCATTTCTCATCGCATCAATTGCCAAAGAAATTGTTGCCAAAGGAGTTTTTAATTCATGTGTCATGTTATTGATGAAATCACTTTTTATCTCACTTAATTTCTTTTGATTCAATAATGTTTTAAGTGTAACATAAAATGCTGCAAGAATGATTAGCATAAAAACGGCCACGGCGGCTATCACCCATTTTAAAGAATCCCAAACTTGTTTTTTATAATCCGGAACAATGATAATCATGTTTTCCACCGAACTCATATTTTCCATATCAGAAACATTTCCGGATGTGATTGGAATAATTGTTCGGTGATTATTCACAGTATCGATGAACTCAGTTTCAAAATTTCTTGAACTCATCTCCATTTCACTCTGGTCATTCACAATCGCAAAATCAAAACTTAGTTTCTTTAGTCCTTGATTTTCAAAAGAGGCCTCTAATTTATTATAAATATCTTGTTGCGAAAACCTGTCATCTATCGAAAGTGGTTTTGTTACTTTCGATAAATCAAACCCAAATTTGAATCCGGGTGTTCGAGGAATTTTTAATGAAGGTAATGTATGAACTGATTTACTTAAATCGTATGCAACATCTTTTCCGGCATCGCTAACCTTATGAAACAATTGCACTTCCCCTACTTCCAAAATATTTTTTAGCCATGAAGCCTGCAACCAAATCAGACCTAACAGCGAGAGCGTTGTGAGTATAACAATTAAGGGTAATGTTCTCTTCATCAATACAAATATAATATTCTGATAACAGCACAAAGAAACGGCTTTCAGGTTTATCAACCTTTTAACGTAAGTATTTTAAAATTCATTTTTTTTGAATTGACTGAATATCTTAATTTTCAATTATGATTGATCTGTCAGCAGGCACTTTACTCATCTCCGATCCATTCTTAAAAGACCCCAATTTTTTAAGAACAGTTGTGCTTTTGTGCGAAAATCAATATGAAGGAAGTTTTGGATTTGTGCTGAATAAATTACACGATCAAAATATCAGCGAACTGATGGAAGATCTTGATGGCATTGATTTTCCTGTTTATTATGGCGGACCTGTTCAAACAAATACATTGCATTTTTTACATCGCAGGCCAGAATTAATTGATGGCGGAATTTTAGTTACCGATAATGTTTATTGGGGTGGCGATTTTGAAACAGTGATTGAACTATTAAAACAAAATCTTTTAAAACAAAATGATATTCGTTTTTATATTGGCTACAGTGGTTGGGGGCAAGGGCAATTAGAAGATGAATTAAAAACTAAAAGCTGGATCACATCTCAAGGTACATGTAAATTAATTTTTCATCGTTATGCGGATATGATCTGGAAAGATGCTTTAAAAAATTTGGGTGGCGAATATGCGCAGATGATCAATTATCCGATCGATCCTCAATTAAATTAAAATATTTTTTTGCTGAATAGAATTACAGAAAGTACAAGTGTGTCCTAAAAGGATTCCTTTGGAACGACGCAACAACAGTTGAAAAATGTTATGCAGTTTGTAACAAAAAAAATTAGATTTTCATTTCAGGAATCTCTCCATCAATAATTAATCTGCCTGCAGTTTTATTTTTTATTTCTTCAACTGTCACACCCGGTGCACGTTCCAACAAAACAAAACCATTTTCGGTAACATCTAAAACCGCTAACTCTGTAACAATTTTTTTAACGCACTTTACACCAGTTAATGGCAATGTACATTGCGGCAACAATTTACTTTCTCCTTTTGGATTGGTGTGCATCATAGCGACAATAATATTTTTTGCACTTGCAACTAGATCCATGGCACCGCCCATTCCTTTTACCATTTTGCCAGGAATTTTCCAATTAGCAATATCGCCGCTATCACTCACTTCCATCGCACCCAAAACAGTGAGATCAATTTTTCCTGCACGTATCATTCCAAAACTTTCGGCACTATCAAATAATGCAGCGCCTTTAATTAAAGTAACCGTTTCTTTTCCTGCATTAATTAAATCGGCATCAATTTCTTCTTCAACCGGATATGGCCCCATGCCAAGAATTCCATTCTCGCTTTGTAAAATAACTGTCATGCCATCGGGAATATAATTGGCAACCAATGTTGGTATTCCAATACCGAGATTAACATACATTCCATCTTTTAATTCTTGTGCAATGCGTTTTGCAATTCCATATTTATCTAAAGACATAAATTATTTTCGATTTATAATTTTAGAATTACGATTTATTTTTTTGATACCAGCTTTTGAAATTCTATTTAGCATCGTTGCGTCGCACTCTTCAACGTTCTAAACTTTATTCAAAATTTTCAGTTTTTTAAATTACCTAATTGAACAGTTCTTCTTTCAATTCGCTTTTCATAATTCGCTCCTTTAAAAATGCGGTGAACATAAACACCGGCAACATCAACATCTTCAGGATCGATTTCGCCTGGCTTTACTAATTCTTCAACTTCTGCAATTGTAATATTTCCGGCTTTTGCCATCGATGTTGAAAAATTTTTAGTGGTTTTTCTAAAAACTAAATTTCCTAGCTCATCTCCTTTCCAAGCTTTAACTATGCTGAAATCCGCATGCAGCGCATGTTCCATCAAGTACATCTTTCCGTTGAATTCTCTTATTTCTTTTCCGTTCGCAATTTCAGTACCAAAACCGGCAGGCGTAAAAAATGCGGGAATACCCATTCCAGCCATTTCAATTCTTGTTGCTAATGTTCCTTGTGGAATTAAGTCAACTTCTAATTCGCCACGTAATAATTGTCGTTCGAATTCTCCATTCTCACCAACATAACTACTCATCATCTTTTTGATTTGTTTTGTTTGCAACAACAAACCCAAACCAAAATCATCCACACCTGCATTGTTCGAAATGCAAGTAAGATTCATGATTTTTTTTCTAACTAATGCAGCGATAGAATTTTCGGGAATACCATTTAAACCAAAGCCACCAAGCATAATAGTGGCATTATCTGCAATATCGAATATTGCATCGTCGGCGTTTTTAAAAACTTTATTCATAACAAACAATCGTGTTTGATAATTAAATAAAGTTAGTGTGTAATAGTTTATTTTGGTTTAATAGTTGGGATAAATCTTTGCTTCGGTCCATAAGAGCCAATCGTATCCATCAAAACTTTCAATTTGTCAGGATGTTGTTCGTAAAACTGATAACTAAAATAGAATTGTTCTTTAGTTGTGTGATGTAAATAAAAAACCTGTTGAAATAATTTAAGATCGTTTTTTGATTTGATCAAGCTTGAATCTTTCATGATGAGTGTGTTATTCCATTCTGTTGCATTCAATAAATCCCAAATAACAACTTTCATGGTATCGAATGGCAACACTTCCATTTTTTTATTTTTTGTTTTACATGAAAAAATAAAAATCGTAGTAACAGAAAATAAACAGAGAATAAAAATTTTCATCGAAGCTCATCTTTATAATGTGAAGCGTTTGCAACATCCAATAAACTTAATATCTCTACTGCTTTTGATTTTTCATCGGATGTGCCATTTTTAAAAATTCCAATAAATTCTGTAGCTCTTGCCTGTAATAAAAATTGAACGATCATTGTATTGGGAACTTCTTTATTAAAAGCTTGCAATTGCATTAATGATTGTAAAATATTTGATCGGGCTTCTTTCTCACTATCATACATTTTATCAAGCCCTGAACGGTAATAGGAATAAATAACATCATGTACAATATTATTACGACTATTGGTTAAATTTTCAGCCAACCAAAATCGGTTTCTCAATCCATCAAATGCTTGCCAGCCGCTGATATTGCTACCTTCGGGTGCATTATTTACAATATTTAAAGCCTTTTGATAATAAACATCTCCACCTTTTGGTGCGAAGGAATCGTAGTCTAATCCTAAAATAATATTTACATAATAAGCCAGTACTGCAGTTAAATTTCCAACCAATGCATCAGTTCCCTGAACACGATTATCGCTGAATTCTACAGGCTGATATTCGATGTATTTAAATGTAAAATCCTGATCCTGAAAATTTACCAATGCAGTTTGATAACTTGTATTAAAGACCGGTCTTGCTGCTTGAATAATTAATGTAGCACGATAAACATTCGGCTCAACAATAGATTGCAGATTCAATAAGAAATTGCATTGAATTTTTTCGTTGTCATTATATTGATCATTGGTCCATTTTCTGCTATTCAAAAAATTAATCAATTGTGTTTGTAAGGTGGTAAAGATTTTTTTATCAACTGTTGTATTTATTCTGCTAGCGTTTACAGTCACTTTTGCCTGAAATTCTTGTGCATGAGAATTAATGACAAGAAAAAACAATAAAATAAATATTGAAAATTTTTTAGACATAGATTTATTATACTGCAAGTAACAAAAAAAACGACAGTACTGATACTGTCGTTTCATTATTTTGAATTTGTTAAGATATTTTATCTGAACAAATCGTTTTCGTTGTTTTTGCGATAATAGATCTTATTCTCTACAAATTCCTGAGTTGCAAGAATAGCAGGATTAGGCATTTTTTCGTATGCCTTCGAAATTTCTATTTGTTCTTTGTTTTCATGAATTTCTTCAAGACTGTCGGTATGACTTGCAAATTCTTCCAACTTATTATGCAATTCTTCTCTCAAAGAAATATTGATTTGATTGGCGCGACGAGAAACAATTGCAATTGATTCGTACAAATTACCTGTTTGAGATTTAATATCAATTAAGTTCTTTGTTTCAACTACATTAGATGTATTGCCGCTAAGGTGCCTTCTTAGTTTGCTCATTTTTTAGATTTTTAAGATAAGTTGTTGATTGCGTTTTATATTTAGCTACTTCTGACAAAAGTTTACTGTCGGTAAATCTTTCTGAAAAGTCATTACATTCAGAAATCACTTTTTCAAAACGTTCAGTTTGTTTGTCTTCAGTACTTAATTCTGCATATTTAAAATATGATTTTATAACCTGTAATTTATATTCTTCTGCTCTTTTAGAATCAGGAAAATTTTCAGATACACTTCCAAAAGCAATTGCAGAAGCTTTATAATAACCCAAGTTATAATAAAGTTCGGCATTATTATATTCTTTCAATTCTAATTTTTCACGTCCCTTATCAATAATCTCATTTGCATCTTTTAATCTGGTCGAAGTAGGATGTGTATTAATAAATGCCTGCATTAAAGAAATCGCTTTGGTTGTATTTGTTTGGTCCAAATCAACTTTTGGCGACTGTTTATAATAGCAAAAGGCCCTCATATATTCACACTCTTCAGATTTGCCACTGCTAGGAAATGTTTCTGTAAAAGTCTTAAAAAAGTTTTCAGCATTCAAATAGTCCTTCTCATAAAAATAACAATAAGCTACTTTATAATACATATCCTCATAACGCTGCGTTCCTTTTACAAAAGCAAACAGATCTTCAAACAATTGACGTGCGTTACTATAATTCTTATTCGCATAGTATTGTTCGGCCATTGTGTATTTATACTCATTATCCTTGCTCTTCATTATTTTACCTAGGCTATGGTTATGCTTAGGCTTAAAGATTCTGCTAATCCTGTGAAAGCATGAGGTTAATGTTACTATACAAAAAATAAAAAGTACAACTTTCTTCATAGAAGTGCGCAAAGGTAGTTATTTCGGGGCAATTTATACACTCATTTAATGCAAATACATTAGTCGTAGTTAAGATTAATATAAAAAGAAGCCCCGCCAATAAGGCAGGGCTCTTTATATTAATTCAATAAAAGAATTAATTAACCTTTACTTTTTAAATTTGGATGAGGAGGAGAAACTGTATTTGGCCCATCCTCAATTGTTCCTTGAAGGTCGATAGTATTTGCATCACCATTTCCACCATCATAATTATAAATGAATCTGTTTTCAGCAATACCTTGTTTTTCCACTAAGTATTTGATCACCGCACTAACTCTTTCATAACTTAATTGCTGTGCAGCTTTACTTGCAGCTGGATGACCAATTACTTTTACTTTACAATTAGGATTTGATTTGATTTTAGCAGCAGCAGCAGCTAATAATTTTTCAGTATCCTTTGTCAATTTAGCACCGCTCTTAAAATGGATGCTTGGTAAATCAGTTAAAGTACATTCCGGAGTTGCAGGAGCTAACTTCATATTAGAAATTTGTTCTCTTAATTCTTTGCAACATGCCGGTTCAGGACAAGTACCAACACCATCATTATTAACTGGGAAACAATTTCTTGGAGTCAATGGCTCTTTATCTCTATAATCAGGAACACCATCACCATCAGTATCTTTTGATACACCATGGCTATCAACAGGAGCGCCGGCAGGGGTATTTGGTTCTAGATCAAATTGGTCAGTAACACCATCACCATCTGCATCAGGTAAAACAACCTTTGGCATTTTCATATGCTTTGGAGAATTCAACTCACTGTAAGCATAATTATTAGGATTAATCCACCATAATGGTTGAACATTTTTAGCAGGATTACCCAAATTAATATTCAATTTTGCTCCAAAATACCAAAATGCATTGTAAGATTTGCTTTGAATATTAGGAGAATATGAAGCCAAATAAGCATTATTAGTAAGTGTATTTTTTGCTTCAAGTGCCAAATTGATCTTATTTGAAATCTTAAAAGCCGCACCCAATCCAAGGTCTACACCAAAATTATTAAGCATACCATTATTACCTGGATTGGTGAAAGAAGTATATGCTCCTCCGTTAACACTTTGAGTTACACTCGGACTATAATATTCAAATCCTGTGATCAAATAAATATTGGTTTTCGGATTACCTCTATAATAACTTATAGTGTTTAAAGAAGTCAAAACATCTACACCAATATGGAAAGAGTTGTCCTTGTATTTTAAAGTACGGCCCAAATTATTATTATCATTGCCACCGCCACTATTTGAATAATAAGCTACAAAAGGACGTAATGAGAAAGTGTGGTTTAGAGCTTTCCGTAAAGTAAGAGTAGCGCCAAAACCAAAATCATTCCCCCAAGAATTGGATAACGCAGCAGTTCCTAATCCAACACCCAATTCCCATTGATCGCGAGGTTGTGCAGGGTAAGGAAACTGATTATTTAAAAATTCATTGTACTGAGGAATTCTTTGTGTTGGAATTTTAGAACTGTCTTTCCAGTCCCAGCCCCAGTCAGTTCCAGTTTGGGTAAAACCGATTGTTTGAAATAAACACATCAGGGATACCATTAAAAAAACATGCTTTTTGCTTGCCATAACTAATATTTGAAATTAAAAAATATTTTGAATTGAATAAACTTAACGCAAAATTATCATAAAGGATGTGAATAATCAAAATTATAAAAATCTGAATATCCTATATGTTAAAAGACAAAGATTTATGGATTAACGTTGCATCTTTTCTATTATTGTAAAGGGATTGTTATATTCGCCATAATAATTTATGAAGTTAGCACGCCAAGTAATAAACGCTGAGTTAAACCACTTCGAACAACATTTTCGTAATGCTGTAAAAAGCAGAGTTCCTTTACTCGACAGAATTATGCATTATATTGTTAAACGAAAAGGCAAACAATTGCGTCCCATGTTCGTTTTGCTTTGTGCCAGATTAGGTGGAGAAATAAATGATTCTTCGTACCGCGCCGCCTCCATTGTAGAACTTTTACATACAGCTTCTTTAGTTCATGATGATGTGGTTGATGATGCAAAAGAACGAAGAGGTTTCTTTTCCATAAACGCACTTTGGAAAAATAAAATCGCAGTACTGGTTGGCGATTATATGTTGATGAAAGCATTATTACTTTCGCTCGAAAAAAAGGAATACGTCATTCTGCAAATTCTTGCCGATGCCGTAAAAGAAATGGTTGAAGGCGAATTATTGCAAATGGAAAAATCCAGAAACTTAAACTTAGAAGAAGATGTTTATTATTCAATCATCAAAGGAAAAACTGCATCGCTCTTAGCTTCCGGTTGTGCATCTGGTGCTGCTTCTACTTTTAAAGATGATGCATCAATTGAAAAAATTCGATTGTTTGGCGAAAAAGTTGGCATTGCATTTCAAATAAAAGATGATTTGTTTGATTATGGAAATGCTGATATCGGCAAACCTACCGGCAACGACATCAAAGAAAAAAAATTAACGCTTCCGCTCATTTATACTTTGAATCATTGCGATTCTTCGACACGAAAAAAAATAATTTACATTATTAAAAACCAAAACACAAAAAAAGAAAAAGTAAAGTTTGTTATTGATGAAGTAAAAAAAATCGGTGGCATTACGTACGCTACCGAAAAAATGTTTGCCATAAGAGATGAAGCACTTTCAATTTTATACGAATTCCCCGATACGCAATACAGGCAGGCATTAGAAGAGTTGGTGCGATATACCACCGATAGAAATTATTAATTTAAATTATTCATTTTTTTATAAAAGCTTTACTAACTTCAACTTGTTGAATAAAGAATTATCTGTACAAGTGTGCGACGCAACATCAGCTTAATAGCAATAATGCAGTTTGATTCAAAAAAAATATATTACCCGCTTTCATGCAAAAAAGATGGAACATATTACCGGCAGATGAATCGAAAGCAACTGCTTTGCATGAATCTTTAAAAATAAATAAAACCATTTGCCAAATTTTAGCGCAAAGAGGCTTGGATGATTTTGAAAAATCGAAACATTTTTTTCGTCCGCAATTAACCGATCTGCTTTCGCCATGGTTGATGAAAGACATGCAAAAAGCGGTTGATAGAATTTTGCTCGCAAAAAGTAGAAAAGAAAAAATTTTAGTTTTTGGTGATTATGATGTTGATGGAACTACCAGTGTTGCCAGCATGTTTCAGTTCTTACAAAAAATTTATCCTTTAGTTGATTATTATATTCCGCATCGTTACCGCGAAGGTTATGGCATTAGTAAAATAGGAATTGATTTTGCGAAAGAAAATAATTTTAGTTTAATTATTTCGCTCGACTGCGGCATTAAAAGTGTTGAGTTAATTGCTTACGCAAAAACATTAGGAATTGATTTTATTGTTTGCGATCATCACATGCCTGATAATGAAGTACCGGTTGCTGTTGCAATATTAAATCCCAAACAAAAAGATTGTAATTATCCGTACAAGGAATTATGTGGTTGTGGTGTTGGTTTTAAATTAATGCAGGCATTAAGTGAAGAATTAAATTTAAATGAAAACAGTTATTTAAATTATCTCGATCTGGTGGCAACCGCTATTGCTGCTGATATCGTTCCTATTACCGGAGAAAATAGAATCCTTGCTTATTATGGATTAAAAAAAGTAAATGAAAATCCTTGTGCAGGAATCAAAGCCTTGATGATACTGGCTTCTATGCAGAAAGAAATGTTCATTACAAATCTAGTTTTCATGATTGCGCCACGTGTAAATGCGGCGGGAAGAATGGATGATGCAAAAAAAGCCGTGCAATTATTTATTGAACAGGATGCAAAAAAAGCAATGGAATTTGCAGAGATGTTACACAGCGATAATACAGATAGAAAAGAAGCCGATAGTAGCATAACAGAAGAAGCATTGGCAATTATTGAAGCTGATAAAAATTCGATTCATAAAAAAACAACAGTCGTTTATAAAGAACATTGGCATAAAGGTGTTGTTGGAATTGTTGCAAGCAGATTGATTGAAACTTATTATCGTCCCACCATTGTTTTAACAAGAAGTGGTGATTTTGCCGGAGGAAGTGCACGAAGTGTTACAGGATTTAATTTGTACGAAGCCATTCATGCTTGCAGAGAACATTTAATTGGTTATGGCGGACACTTTGCTGCTGCCGGCATGACTTTAGCAATTAATAATATTGAAGCATTCAGCAATGCTTTCGAAAAGGTAGTGGCAGCAACGATTACACCCGAATTATTAATTCCTGAAATTATTATTGATGCAGAAATTTTTTTTAGCGAACTAACTCCAACTTTCTATAATATACTTTTACAAATGGAACCTTTTGGTCCCGAAAATATGCGACCCATTTTTGTTGCAAAGAAAGTATTGGATACAGGTTTTTCTAAAATTGTGAAAGAACAACATATTCGTTTTTCAGTTCGTCAAAATAAAATTTCTTTTACAGGAATTGGTTTTAATATGGCCAATAAATTTCCCCTTTTGCAAATGCAAAAACCACTCGACATAGTTTTTACTTTGGATTTGAATGAATGGAATGGCGAAAAGAATTTGCAATTAAAAGTGATTGATCTGAGATTGAGCGAATAAAAAAGGATAACAACTTTCGCTGCCATCCTTTAGTTTTTCTTTTTATATATTTTAGTTTTTCTCCTAAATTTTATTTCATCAAATCAACACTTCTGTTAATAAAATTAGTTAACTCCGCTCCTTTTAATAATCCTTGCGATAACAAAGCCAAGTCGGCTAAATTTCTAACTTGTTTTCCTTGTTTATCAGCATCAATTTCTTTTAATAAAGATTGATAGATTGGATGATTACCATTAACGGTTAAGGTTACTTCATCGGGCATCGTTGCATAAAAAGCTGTCATGCCACCACCAACACCTGCCATATCTTTCATTCTGCGCATGAACTCAGGTCTTGTTGCAACAACAGGTGCAGCATCGGTACTTAATCCTTTCACTTCAACTGTTAAATGCAATTCGGGAACAGGAAATTCAAATAATTTTTTTAAGTTTTCTGTTTCATCTTTACTTAAAACACTATCAACTGTTTCTTGCTTGTCAATCAAATTATCAATGATATCGGCATCCACTCTAACGAAATGAACATTCTCCCATTTCATTTCCATATTATTAATGAAAGCCGCATCCACCAAGGTTTCCATCTTTACCACAACATAATCTCTGGCAACAGCGGCTTGTATAAAAGCATCTTGTTGAACCGGATTGGTTGTATAAATAATAGTGTGTTTTCCTTCTTTGTTTTTCTGTAAAGTTTCGGTTGCAATTTTATATTCTTCTAACGTATAAAACTTAGAAGGTGCTTGTCCTTCTCCTTTGGAGAAGGGTTGGGATGAGGCCTCCATTACTAAAAACTTATTTCCTTTCTCCAAAAATTTATCGTCGGTCATCATACCATACTTCACAAACAAACCAAGACTTTCCCATTTTTGTTCGTACTCGGTTCTTTCGTTTTTAAATATCTCCTCTAATTTATCAGCCACTTTTTTAGTGATGTGATTATTTATTTTTTTAACGTTCGGATCACCTTGCAAATAACTTCTACTTACATTCAATGGAATATCCGGACTGTCAATCACACCATGCAACAACATTAAAAATTCAGGAACAATTTCTTTCACTTCATCTGTTACAAAAACCTGATTGCTGTATAACTGAATTTTATCTTTCTGAATTTCGTAGCTCTGTTTAATTTTCGGGAAATATAAAATACCCGTTAAATTAAAAGGATAATCAACATTCAAATGAATCCAGAACAAAGGTGTTTCTCCAAACGGATATAATTCTCTGTAAAATTTTTCGTAATCTTCTTTGGTTAGATCACTTGGTTTTTTAATCCAGATAGGATTGGTATTATTGATCGATTTTTCTTCTTCATCTTTTTTCTTCTCTTCTGCAACATCAGAAAAATAAATGGGTATCGGTAAAAACTTACAGAACTTTTCCAGAATACTTTTAATACGACCGGCTTCTAAAAATTCTTTGCTCTCTTCATTAATATGCAAAATAATTTTAGTGCCTCTTTCTTTCTTTTCAACTTCATACAATTCAAATTCCGGGCTGCCATCGCAACTCCAGTACACTGTTGCTGCATCTGCATTGTAGCTTTGTGTTAACACTTCTACTTTTTCACTCACCATGAATGAGCTGTAAAATCCCAAACCAAAATGTCCAATAATATTTGCGTCTTTATATTTTTCTAAAAATTCTTCCGCACCACTAAACGCAACTTGATTTAAATATTTGTCAACTTCTTCTTTCGTCATCCCAACTCCTTTGTCGGAAATGGTCAAGGTTTTTTCTTTGGCATCCAACACAACATCAATTCTTAAATCACCAATATCACCTTTTGCTTCGCCAATACCTGTCAATGTTTTTATTTTTTGCGAAGCATCAACGGCGTTGCTTACTAATTCACGAACAAAAATTTCGTGATCGCTGTATAGAAATTTTTTAATGATAGGAAAAATGTTTTCCGTCTGAACACGAATCTGTCCTTTTTGCATAGTAGAAATTTTTTGTTACAAGCTTTTGATTAAAAATGACACTGTGGTTGCCTTCAATTCTTCCAGTGGAAGAATTGCACACTTGTGCCATGAATTTTCATATCATGGCAAACACAATACCAAGACATTGTTGGCTGACAGGATGTCAAGGAATTCGGATTTTATTTACTCACCTTTAAATCCTTTTATTTTAGCGGGCGATGACGGCTTAATTTGTTTCTTCCTCCCCAACTTGAAATCGCATTTTGCGACATCAAATTTTTATACTCTTTTTCGCTAAGCGAAAACATAAAATCTTTTGAAAATCTGTTGATATTACGTTTTACCTGATCATTTAATCGTCTTGTTTCTGCTTTGTATATTTCTGTTAAATCCACGTCCAGCATAATTTTTTGTCCTCTTAATATATAAATTTTGTTGAGTATTTTTTGTTCTATTAATAGCAATTGAAATTTATTTTCTACCATAGTCTTAATTTTAATATTAATGCGTATTTCCGTTAATGATTACATTATTTAAACTGAAAGTTCCAGCAGTTGACTCTGCATTAAAACCATAAAATCTCAATTTAATAGCTGTATTTAAATTTTTATGATTCGTACCAAACGAAATGCTGCAGCCTGTTTGCGCTGTTGTGGTGGCACGATCGGCAATTTGAAACGTATTATCAGTATTTGCGAATAATAAATTATTTGCCGGATTAATGGAAGCCGTAAGATTGCTTGCAAAATTATCTAGGCTCGACCGAATTGCCCATTGCCTTACGCCGGTTGCCGAACGTTGCAAAATAAAACTAAGAGAAGTTAGATCGAATTGATAACCCTGTGTCGGCGTAATAATTATTTCGTAATACTGCGTTGCCGATAAATTTCCCGCAAAATTATTGGATCCATTTGTTGCTCCTAAAGGCCAACCCGAAAATGAAAATCTTCCTGAGGCCGATGAATTTGAACCAACGCCAACTGCTGCAAAAGAACTAAACACAACACCCTGTGCCGTTGAAACCGTTGTGGGATCTGTTGTTCCCGATGTTGTGGTAACATTTGCAAAATTATAAGTAGCCGTAAAATTTTTATTTGTAACACAACCAGTACTTGAAACAACATCGCTTATATTTCTGATTTGAAATTGCATGGTGGTATACAAATTTGCATAACCAATCCAGTTTTGGCAAGTTATCGGCAAAAGATTTCCTGCAAAATTTGCAGTGAATGAAGTATATAAAGTTGTGCTTCCCGAAGCATCAGCCAATGTTTTATTGCCGCTAAAAGTTGTGCCCGAACCTGAAGTTGCACTTGCGTTATTTATTTGAACTAAAGTATTTTCGAGCGTTGAAATATTATTTATTAATTGTGCAATGGTCACAACAGTTGGAACAATATTTTTGTTTGTTGCCAATGCTGACTTTGGTAATGCGGTTGCAGTCAAATTAATTTCTAACATGCCTTTATAATTAGTTAATGTGCCGCCGGTAACATCAACAAAAATAGAATCGCCCACATTGAATTTTGATGTTGAACTGGTGCTTCCAAAATATAAATCAATACCACTGTTTCCATCCTGAACAATCATATTTCCTGTTGCGATATTGGTTGAGTTAGAAATGACAATTCCTTTAATTGCCATCGATCCCAACAAAACATCTGTTCCTGTATAAAATGAACGAATGGTTGAAATGCTTACCACACTTGCATTACAGCGTGCTGCAAAAAATCTGGCATCACATGTATCGCGTAAAATTAATTCGGGCGTTGTTTTATACACAAAATAAAGTGCCGTAATTAATCCTTTACCTGTTGGTGTTTTAACGCCGGCAAAATTTGCATAACCGCTTGTATAAACCACCGCTTTATTTCCGTTGCAATCGCTGATGGTATGATTCACTGAACTTTTAGATGCCGAAATATCGGCATAAGTTAAAGACGTATCAGTTGCAATAAATTGTACGCTGTCTTTAATTTGTATCAGCATACTTTGAACGCTGTCATTGAGTTGATTGATAGAAATTAATTTTGGTGTGATTGTATTTCCAAAATTTCCTTTCACTAAAAACGAATCAAATAATATTGATGGAATGGAAGCCAGCGAAGGACTTGCGGGCAAAGTACTATCTATCATTCCCAATTCAATCATTCTGTTATTATCGCTTAAACATAATCCTTTGCATTTAATAAAAACCTGCCGGCCCACGGGATAATCAACATATAAATTATTACCGCCCAAATTAATAGTGATGCCTGCTGTTGAATCCTGAACACAAATTTGTTTGTAGAGATTTCCGCTTTTATCATCGCCAACAACAATTCCCGAAATAATAATATCGGAATTTATTTTTTCGAAGTTTCCCATAGAATGCAGCGCCCTCAAGGTTTTGACAGAACTCGTTACTGCAATATTTGGCTGAATAAAAGCCGGTGGTTCATCAAATTTTCTGGAACAGGATAAAAATTCTGTTGTCATTAAAATAATAAACACACAAACATTTGATAAAAAATTAAATTCCCTTTTCATAAAAATTGTTTTATGATTTTAAAATCGGATTGACGTGCCGAACATAAAATTCAATCCGTAGTAGTAATAATTTTTAGGGGGAAATTTGCTTGTATTTAAAGTTGAAAAATCGAACCTGAATTGTTCGGATGCACCCGATGTGATGTCCTGATTATTGAATAAATTATTGATACTTCCATTCAGCACCAACAAAGTTTTATGCCGGTTTCTTTTTTTCGAAACACGCATCGTATAACTACCGGAAACATTAACGGTGTATTGATTTTGCAAAGGCGTTTGCACCAGAATATCATTCCATTGATTGCTCTGATACATTGCATTTTGAACTGCACGATAAGTGCGTCGAATTGGATTTATTTGCATCCACATATCAGCAAAATAATTTCCCGAAATACTCAGAAAAAATTTATTGGTCTTTTGATATTGAAATGTTGCATTGTAAGCCTGCTGCGGCATGCCTCCAATAAAATAGTTTTGCAGATACAATACATCTTTTGCAACAATCGAGGATGTATTATCAATCGTTACAACTGCATTGGGCCGACTGTTGTAATAATATTTTCCGATAGAAGCTGCTGCTTTAAAACTCCATCCTGCAAAGAGTTTCACATCAATACCTAATTCGGTTCCGTAATTTAATTTTGAAATATTATTGAGTGCATAGTTTACAAAATTCTGCAGGTCATCATCATAATAACTCATCACATCCAACTTATTTTCGAAGTTTGTATAATATCCTGTTAACCGCAATTTTATTTTTGGTGCATTTAAAATATAACCGGCTTCAGCACTTAAAATATTTTCATTGTTTAAATTATTCTGAACCTCATTTCTTGTTCTGGAAGAAATAAAGATATTTTGCGAAGTGGGGGCTTTGCTTATATATCCTGTATTTGCATACAAATAATTTCTTCCATTTATTTTAAGTGTGATGCCGGCTTTGCTGCTCCATTCAGGAAATTGAAATGTTGGTGATGCACCAAACGAATTGTTTGGAAATAACCCATTCGCAACATTTCCAACTCTTTTAAATTTTGTGTCTGCAATTTCTGCTGCGATAAAAAAATCTATTCGTTTAAAAGCAAAAGCCGTTTGCAACCATGCTTTTGTTTTAGTAGTGATAATATTATAATCCCAACCGTATTGATCTCCTGCTGTAAGAATCCGGTTAGGGCGATTCAAATCATTTTGATTGGCAACAGAATTTAAGGGATAAGTTCTTTCGGCAAACTGATTCAGATCAACAAAAAAATCGCCACCCAATAGATCATCTAACTTTTTATAGTAACGATTATTTTGTGATTGATACGATGCACCAAAACTTAATTGTACATGTTCTCCCACCGTAGAATTAAAAGTTGAATTAACATCAAACTTTGTGCTGTTAGAAATATTTTCGCCAATCACATAATGCGATCTTTTTCCTGAAAAAATATTTCCTGCTATTCCGTTTGCATTTTGAATTGTTTCAACGCTTGCACGATTCACATCATATAATCTTTGCCAATTAATTTGTCGATTATTTTCGTTGCCGATCATCGCTTGTTGCACCAAATATTTTTGATAAGTATCGGTTTGATAACTTGGCAAATACCTGTAATAATCGGGTCGCGGATCGGGTGCATTATACCAATCTAAAAATGTAGAACCATGATCGCCAAGAGAATAATCAATGGCAGTGATGAGCGAAGTATTATTTCTTATTTTATATTCATGCGTAAAAATAAAATAAGGCTGATTTGTTTTTACAACATTTGCATTTCGCTTTTGGCCGTTTTGATAGCCCCAGTAAGGATTGTAATGATGTGTACCTGCCAGCGAATCCATTTCGGCAACTGCATAACCTTGCCGACCATTTTCAGAAATTGTTGCAAATGCAACTAGCGACAAATCATTTTTAAATCCAAGTTTTTTATTCAATCCAATAAAACCATTCCATGCATCAAAATATGTTCCGGCAACATAACCTTCATTGCTCCATCGCCTGCTTCCCGAAAAAACAAACGACCATCCTTTTATATTTATGCCGGAAGAATGTGTGAATGAAATTTTGTGCGAATACATTCCATTCGAAAAAGTATAAGCAATTGAATTTTGTTTTCTTTGTTTTTGCGGACGTGAATCTATTTGTGTTGATGTCCCAATGCCACCAAACGAAAAACTATTATTTCTTAATCCAATTGATGTTTCTCTGTTTCGCAACACATCATTCAATCCGCCAAATAAAGAAGTAAGCGCCAATTCATTTTCTATATTTTCAATAGCAATGCCGTTCATATACACAGCATTGTTATCCGCATCATAACCTCTGAAATGAAAACGTACCGGGTTAAAATTAAAGGCTGCCAAAGACAAAAAAGGATCAGCTGATGCCGCAACCGAAGAAGAAATATTTTGAGCAGATCGGTTATTCAATTCACTTTCATCCAAAGAAATGATTTGAATTGTTTCGCTCTCTTTAATACTATTTATATTGATTGAGTCTTGTTTGGTAAGGGAATCAACAGCTGATTTTTGATACACTTTCCCCTTTTTCTGAGCGGTAGAATGTATTGCAAGCGCAATCAATAACGAACTTATGAAAACAATTTTTTGCATAAGTAAATAGAAAGAATATGCTAATATAGTTATTTATTTGTTTCGTAATATTATTTTTTATAAATATTTTTGTGGAAATTAATAAAGCAATGAAATACAATCGAATAGTTTTACTGATTTTTTTTCTTTTCCTGTCCACTTGTTTGTTTACTCAAAAAAAGCAGCTCTATAAAACGGCCATCATTGCCTTTTATAACTGTGAGAATTTTTACGATACGATTGACGACCCTTTATCGAGAGATGAAGAATTTACACTTGCCGGCGAAAAGCATTATACCCAAAAAATGTATGCCGATAAATTAGATAAAATAGCAACTGTTATTTCAAAAATTGGAACTGATGGAAATGCAGCAAACCCGGATGGCGCCTCAATTATTGGTTTAGCCGAAATAGAAAACAAAACTGTTTTAAATGATATTATCAATCATCCTTCACTCAAAAAAAGAAACTACCAAATAATACATTATGATAGTAAAGACGAACGCGGCATTGATGTAGCACTGCTTTACAATCCGGCTTATTTTACTGTTGAATCGAGCAAAGCCTTATTTATAAAAATGCGTGGCTATTATTATACCAGAGATATTTTATGGGTGAAGGGAAAATTAGACGGCGAAACCATTAACATTTATGTAAACCATTGGCCTGCCCGTACAGATGCTGAAGATCAAAATGAAGCAGCAAGAATAACGGCAGCAAATGTTTTAAGAAATCACATCGACAGTATCTATAAATCCGATGGTGCCCAGAAAATTATCATCATGGGCGATTTTAATGATAACCCCGACAATAAGACCATCAGCGAAGTTTTAAAAGCCAAGCCACAAGAAAAAGAAGTTAC
>CAIQDX010000088.1 GCA_903870685.1 uncultured Chitinophagaceae bacterium
AAAACAATAGGAAACTGGGTGATACTTTTTGATTGAACCAATGTAAGTGTTTCAAAAAATTCATCCATCGTGCCAAATCCGCCGGGCAAAATGATGAAAGCGTAAGAGTATTTCACCATAACCACTTTGCGTGCAAAAAAATGCTCGAATGTGATGGTTTTATTTACGTAAAGATTTGGCTTTTGTTCATAAGGCAATTTAATATTGCAACCAACCGATGTTCCTCCGCTTTCAAATGCGCCTCGGTTAGCGGCTTCCATCACACCCGGACCACCACCGGTCATTGTTGTAAAACCCAATGCAGCAATACGTTTGCCAAATTCTCTAGCAGCAAAATAATATGGGTGATATTCATCAAATCTTGCACTGCCAAACACAGTAATACATGGTCCGGCAAAATGCAATGTTCTGAATGCTTTCATAAATTCTATAAAAACATGCCATGCAAAAACCAATTCATACACACGTGGTGTGGGACCGGCAAGATAAAATGGGTCTTTTGCGGGAATTATTCTTTCGAAATCTTTTTCCATATAATTTTTTGAACTCGTACAAATTTAAGTATAGAACAACTGAATATTATTTGAAACTTTATAGATTGGCTTTACTGCGATACTTTTGCAACTGAAATAAATTTTAAATACAAATGAAGAAAGGAACAAGGGCAATTGTATTATTTACAATATCGCTTTTATTGTTGAGTTTAATTACTGATGCTCAAACAAAAAAGAAAAAAGAAAAGAATGGCGAATTTTATTTTTCCTGGGGTTATAATGCCGAATGGTATACGCACAGCAGTGTTCGTGTGATGCAATCATCGATGGGCAATGATTATAAATTAAAAAATGTTAGTGCCAAAGATCATCTTGGCTGGGACATGGGTATTTTTAAAGTTCCGCTTTCTATACCACAATATAATTATCGCATTGGTTGGTCAATTAACAAAAAGAAAAATTTATTTTTTGAAATTAATTTCGATCATACAAAATATATTTTACGCGATCAAAATGCGCATATCGTTGGTAAATTAAATGGTCATCAGGTTGATACAACTGTTGCTTTCAACGAAGCCAATGGATTTTTTTATTACTTAAATAATGGCGCTAATTTTTTATTGTTCAATTTGGTAAAACGCTATCCTTTGTATCAATCATCAAACCACAATTTTAAATTAGATGGTTTTGGGAAAGCAGGAATTGGTCCCTTGGTTCCGCATGTAGAAAACATGTTGTTTGGTGTAAAGAACGATCCGCATTTTCAGATCGGTGGTTGGAATGTTGGCACAGAAGCCGCACTGCGAGCCACTTTCTACAAAACTGTTTATTTAGAGTTCTGCAATAAATTAGATTGGGCCAGCTATAGTGGTTTAGGAATTAACAACGGAACCATGCGACAAATGTTTGGCACTTACGAAATAATTTTAAATCTTGGTTTTACTTTTTAAACCAAATAAAATAATTTTTGTTACAAGCTGAAGAACAAGAATGAAGCTTCGTTGCTTCGCACACTTGTACGCTCTGAAACTTTATTCAACTTTTATCAAAGCAATAAAATTTACCACGAATAACACGAATGTTCACGAATGCTTTTTATAATTTTTTATTCGTGTTTATTCGTGCCATTCGTGGCGATAAAAAATATTAAATCAAAAATTTCAAATTAATTCTATGCGAATCATTTCATACAACACCAACGGCATAAGAGCAGCCATAAAAAAAGGTTTGCTCGAATGGTTGCAAACAAATCCTGCCGATATTATTTGCATTCAGGAAACAAAAGCAAATAAAGATGATGTTGATGTTAAAGCCATTGAAGCATTAGGTTTTGAAACATTTTGGTTCTCCGCACAAAAAAAAGGATACAGCGGAGTTGCAGTTTTCACTAAAATAAAACCGGACAATGTTGAGTTTGGTCATAAAAAAGAACAGAGCGATTTTGAAGGAAGAGTGATTAGATTGGATTTTGGAAAACTTACTTTAATTAATGCATACTTTCCATCGGGCACCAGCGGCGATGAAAGACAAACTTATAAATACAAATGGTTAAAAGAATTTCATGATTATTTGAAAGACTTGAGAAAGACAAGACCACAACTCATCATCACTGGCGATTATAATATTGCTCACACCGAAATTGATATTCATGATCCGAAAGGAAATAAAAATTCATCCGGATTTTTACCCGAAGAACGCGCATGGATGACAGCATTTTTAGCAGATGGTTTTATTGATACATTTCGTTTTATCAATCCGCAAACAAAAGATGCTTACAGTTGGTGGAGTCAGCGTTTTCCAACAGTGCGTTTACAGAACAAAGGCTGGAGAATAGACTACATCAGCATTTCAGAGAATTTAAAAGATAAATTGGTTGACGCAAAAATTTATCCCGATGTAAAACAAAGCGATCATTGTCCGATCTATGCAGAAATAAAAATTTAAATATTTACGTCGATTTCCTATCTTTAGTTTACACCAACAACTAACCAAATGGAAGTCCTGCTTTTGATTCCATTAGTCATCATTCTTATCATCGTTATTACGATGAAGAATGAAGCAAGTTCAAAGTTCGACGATCTTCAAAGCGAACTGAATAAGATAAAACAACTTCTTGCAAAATCTTTAAAAGAAAACAATGTTCCTATTGAGGAAAAGAGAACAACTGTTCTTCAAAAAGAATTTGAATCAAATTTTAAAGTTATTGAGCAACCCAAAATTATTGTTGAACCAATCTTAGAATCAGCTCCCATTGTCGAAAAAATTGAGGAAGTAAAATCAGAATCAATTCTTCAAACTACTGCAACTCCAGATTTTAAGAACGAATATTTTGAAGAATCTTCAGGCCCATCTTTTTTTGAACGCAATCCTGACCTGGAAAAATTTATTGGCGAAAATTTAATTAATAAAATAGGAATTGCTGTTTTGGTTTTAGGCATTTCGTTCTTTGTAAAATTTGCTATTGATCAAAACTGGATCAATGAAATTGGAAGAGTTTTCATCGGCTTACTCTGTGGTGCAATCCTTATTGGCATTGCACATAAGCTGCATAATAGTTATCGTTCGTTCAGTTCGGTTTTAGTTGGTGGCGGGTTAACCGTTTTTTATTTTACAATTGCATTTGCTTATCATCAATATCATTTATTAAGTCAAACAGCATCTTTCATTATCATGATCGTTATAACAGTGTTCGCTGTTTTACTTTCTATTTTTTATGACAGAATTGAACTGGGAATTTTAGCAACCATTGGTGGTTTTATCACACCATTTTTAGTAAGCAATGGTGCCGGAAATTATGTTGTGCTATTTTCTTACTTGTGTATTTTAAATGCCGGATTAATAGCCTTGGCTTATGCAAAAAGATGGCGCATTTTAAATTTCATCGGGTTCTTTTTTACAGTAATTATTTATGGTGCATGGCTTAATAAAGAAATAGCTCAAACATTAATACATCCAACAGGTGCATTTGTTTTTGCGACTTTATTTTATATGATGTTTGTTATCATGAATGTGATACATCATGTAACTCGCGGAAGTGCATTTAAAGCTTTTGATTTTATTATTTTATTATCGATCAATCTTGCATATTATTCTGCCGGTATTCTCATTTTCCAAAATGCAGAAATGGAAAATTATAAAGGATTATTTACAGCATCGCTAGGCGTAGTAAACCTTTTGCTGGCATATATATTTTATCAAAAAGAAAATATCGACAAGAACTTTGTTTACTTATTAATTGGGTTAACGCTTTCTTATATTTCTCTTGCCGGGCCGGTACAGTTCAAAGGACATTTTATTACTTTATTCTGGAGTACCGAAATGGTTGTGCTGTTTTGGTTGTATCAAAGAACTTCAATTTTACTTTTGAAAATAACTTCACTGTTGGTTAGCGTTTTAATGCTTATTAGTTTAATGATTGATTTGCATGAAGTTTATTCATCAAATAATTTACTTCAAATTTTAATAAACAAAGGTTTTATAACCTGCGTATTTTCTTCAATTGCATTATGCTGTAATTATTTTCTACTGAAGAAAGAAACCGATACGAATTACTTGCTTGGTATACAAAACCAGTTGGTGAAAATTGTTTACTTATCTGTTTCAGTCATTCTTTTATTTATTGCAGGAATGCTGGAGATCAATTATCAGTTTTATTCTCGTTATCCTGCGTCAGGATTGGAACATATTTATTTTCAGCTATATTTTATTTCCTTCTTTTTTATTTTATTTATCATTTTATCAAAAAGGAATTTCAAAATCAACAATGCTTTTCGTTTAGGACTAACACTTTTTATTTTTCTTTTTTATCTATTAAACACAATTAATGTTTTTAGAACAGAAACATTTTTGCTTTCAACTCAACAAAATAAAATTCACTTTTTAATGCAATGGATAAGTGTAATTATTTTAGTGATGCTGATAATTAACACCATTCAGTTCGTTAGAAAAGATGCAGTTTTATTCGAAAAAATATTTCAACAATGTGCAGGTATTGCTGCAACTGCTTTTGTTTTTATACTGAGTTTGGAAATTTATCATTTATATGTTTGGTTAAATTATGTTGATCAAACATCAATAACCTATGCAGATAATTTATATGGCAAAGCAGGCTTGAGCATTGTATGGGGTTTATCTTCATTTGCCATCATTTGGGTTGGAATGAAATACAGCCTCAAATTATTGCGTGTACTGGCATTGGCTTTATTTGGAATTACAATCATTAAACTTTTTGTGTATGATATTAGCAATATTCCGATTGGCGGTAAAATAGCTGCATTTATTTTATTAGGGATATTATTGTTGATCGTTTCTTTTATGTACCAACGCTTAAAGAAATTAATTATCGACAACGAAAAGAAAACCGACTAAACACATTTATGATCATTTATAACATAACAACAAAAGTCGATCAGAGCATTCATGAAGCATGGGTTGATTGGATGAAAACCAAACATATTCCAGAAATAATGAACACCGGATGTTTTACAAAATTTCAATTTGTACAAGTTTTAGAAACAGATGAGAGTGATGGTTTTACTTATGCCACACAATTTTATGCAACAACAAAAGAAGATTATAAAAACTATGTTGCTCAATTTGCAACAGCGTTAAGACAAGATGCGTTGAATACCTGGGGAAATAAATTTGCCGGATTTCGTTCATTAATGCAGGTTGTGCATTAAGTGTGGAAACATTTAGAACTTAATTTTGTTAATCACAAATCTTCGCTATATTCTTTTCAAACCCTTACAGGATGCGGATTTCAGAAGAAGAAGCTGAAACCCTTTGCCAGACAGCATTTCAGACGATTCTACTTTTATATATTTTACTTTTCGAAAAACTAAAAATCATAAAAGCCTTTATTCATAAGGCTTTCAGCGTTAAAAAACAGCTTTGTTAAAAAGTAAAAATATTTTGTTGAATGATAAAATCAGATAAATTTGTTACTCGTTAAATAACTAATAAAAAAACATTTATGAACAAAGCAGAATTGATTGCAAAAATTGCCGAAGATGCTGGTGTTACAAAAACACAAGCTAATGGTGCTTTAGATTCTTTTGTAGAAGCAGTTACTAAAACTTTAAAAGGTGGCGGTAAAGTTACCTTAGTTGGTTTTGGTACTTTCTCAGTATCTAAACGCGCTGCACGTACTGGTCGTAATCCACAAACCGGTGCTGCTATTAAAATTAAAGCTAAAAAAGTTGCTCGTTTTAAAGCAGGTAAAGAATTGAGCGGTAAACTCTAATTCTTACTAAAAAAATTAAAGTCCTGCCATTTGGCGGGACTTTTTTATTTTCGCAGTTCACAAGTGTAAAACTAAAAAAATAATATCATGGGTAGAGGCGACAAAAAAACAGCAAAAGGAAAACGTTTTAAAGGTTCGTTTGGTAAAAGCAGACCGCACGTAAATGCTGCAGCTCCAAAAAAACCAGCAGCTACAACAGCTCCAAAAGCTTCTTAATACAACAGAAGTAAAACTTTTTGAACAGTTCTGATTTTTTCAGAACTGTTTTTTTATGCTATTACATGTTGAATAAAATTCCTACTGCACAAGAGTGCGACGCAACGGAAGTTCCATTTATATTCTATTGCCGGTTACATAACAATTTCTTCATCTATGCTTCACATTAACGTAACATAATCTTTTGAGCTTTGCTAAACCCAAAGTTGTATGGAACGAAGATCGGTTGATGTTGTTGTGATGAGTGATCTACATTTAGGCACTTATGGTTGCCAGGCCAAAGAGATAGTAAATTATTTGAAAAGTATTTCTCCGCAAATTTTAATCTTGAATGGTGATGTGATTGATGTTTGGCAATTTCGAAAACATTATTTTCCTATCGAACATATTCAGGTGATCAAAGAAGTGATGAGCCTTGCTGCAAAAGGAACTCGTGTTATTTATGTTACCGGCAATCATGATGAAGCAATGCGCAGATATAGTGATATTGAGTTTGGAAATTTTCAATTGGTTGATAAAGTAGTGATGGAAATTAATGGAAAGATGTGTTGGATATTTCATGGTGATGTATTTGATGCAACTACTAAAGGAAGTGCTAAAATGCTTGCCAAGTTGGGAAGCAGTGGATATAATTTATTGATACGCATTAATCGTTTTATGAATTGGATCTTACAAATGATGGGCAAAGAAAAAATGAGTCTATCAAAAAATGTGATGAACAGAGTAAATAAAGCAGTGAGTGTTAACAAATTTGAACAAACAGCTGCGGAGATTGCTATAGAAAAAAAATATGATTATGTGATATGCGGTCATATTCACGAACCGCAAATGCGAACTGTTGAAAATAAATCGGGTAAAGTAATTTATTTAAATAGCGGCGATTGGGTAGAACATTTAACAGCATTGGAATTTTATAATAACGATTGGCATATGTACGAGCACGACGAAAAGAAATTTATTAAAACACCGGTAATTAAAATGGAAAAGAATTTACCAAAATTAAATGTGATAACAGATGACGTAGCAATGTTTATTAGCTCTTTGGCACAACCAGCAGAAATGATAAATAGCAAAGTTGCATTTACTTCAATATTTCCTTTTAACTAAAATTTTTTTATGAAAATATTTTACGCCATACAAGCAACAGGCAACGGTCACATAAGCCGTGCGATGGAATTGATGCCATACCTGCAGCAATACGGACAAGTAGATGTTTTTTTAAGTGGCAGTAATTCTAATTTGAATGCAAATCTTCCTGTTAAATTCAGAAGTCAGGGTGTAAGTTTATTTTATGGCAACAGGGGTGGATTGGATTATTGGAAAATGCTAACTGCATTTAATCCGATAAGAATTTATAAAGAGGCAAAAGCATTGCCGGTTGAAAATTATGATATAGTGATAAATGATTTTGAATCCATTACTTCTTTGGCTTGCAAAATGAAAAAAGTGCCGAGCATAAATTTTGGACATCAGGCAAGTTTTGTTTCTGATAAAACACCAAGACCAAATAAAAAAGATTTTGCAGGAGAAGTTGTATTAAAAAAATATGCACCGGCTACAGGTTATGTGGGACTTCACTTTGAGCAATATGATGATTTTATTTTTTCGCCCATCATTAAAGATGAAATATTAAAGGCTGAATCAACAGATAAAGGACATGTTACTGTTTATTTATCGCACTACAGCGATGAAGTGGTGAGTAAAAGTTTAAGAGGTTTAAAAAGTTTAAGGTTTGAAGTGTTCAGCAAAAAAATAAATGGAAAAACTGTTGATGGTAATATTACTTTTATTCCGGTTGATGGTAAAGCGTTCAATGAAAGTATGATTCATTCGCATGGCGTGATCACCGGTGCCGGATTTGAAACACCTGCTGAAGCTTTATATCTCGGAAAGAAATTAATGTGCTTGCCTATTCGTGGTCAGTACGAACAACTTTGCAATGCAGCAGCATTAAAAAGATTTGATGTGCCGATAATAAATTCTATTGAAAATGATTTTAATGAAAAAATAATTGAATGGTTAGCTGCGCCAAATCCAAAACCATTGCAACTCTCCCATTCTACATACGACATTGTACAACATGTAATGGAGAAAGCAAGAGCCTTAAAAAATAATAAATCGAATTCGGCTTTATTAAATGAAGAAGATTTGTTGGTGATGGGATGATTTACCATTTGTCTTCATCCGCAATATCATCCTGCTGTTTAAATTGTTTCTTGAATTTTTCTTTTTGGATCTGCCTATCGATGATCATATTGGCAATTAATAAACCTGCATCTTTTTCAGCGTTATCATGCAAAGTTTGTTTTAGAAAGTCTTCATTGATATCCAATCGATATAAAATTTGTATCAGCGCATGAAAGTCTTGCTCTATCAAATAATTAATAGCATTAGCCAGATCTTCTTTACTCATTTTCTCGATCAAACTAATATCTAAAGGATTGTTCATTTTTATTTGACTAATATTTTCTCAGTACAAAGTTCAACTTATTATTTGTGAAAGCCATTGTCCTTCATATTATTTCTTCATGAAACCTTTTTAAAAATGTTAAAGTTTCAAGACATTATGTAAAATTAATTTGACATTAAGAACAACATTCTTTACATTCGTTTCGAAATTAAAAATCATTTTATGAAACAACTTCCATTATTTCCGCATTCATGGCAACGAATTGGTTATATCGTTTTGCCCGTGTTTCTAGCAATCGGCATTGCATATTTATTTTTCGATTACAATATTCCATGGTTGCAGTATAAACATGATGTGAAGAATATATTCGATTTTTCGGATAATAATTTTACTGATGAACTTGCTTCATTAGGAATGATTCTCAGTTTATTATTGATCGCATTTTCGAAAGAAAAAACAGAAGATGAAATGATACAATTCATTCGGCTCGAATCTTTGCACTGGGCAGTTTATGCCAATTATTTTGTGTTGGCACTTTCCATCATCTTTGTTTATGGCGGAGCTTTTTTTCATGTGATGATTTGGAATATGTTTACAGTGCTCATCATCTTTATTGTTCGGTTCAAATATTTGATGTTTAAATACAACAAAAGCAATCAATGAAAAATAAAATTAAAATACAGCGTGCTATTTATAATTTAACACAGGAAGATCTTGCAAAAAAAATTGGTGTGAGCCGTCAAACTATTAATACCATGGAATCGGCAAAATATATTCCATCTACAGTACTCGCTTTAAAACTGGCAAAGGAATTAAAGATCTCTGTTGAAGAATTATTTCAGTTAGAAAAACATGATTAATATTTTTCCATTACACCCAACCCAAATAAAGCAAAATCATATTTTACCGGATCGCCGGGATCCATTGCCCGCAAGTGTTCTGTAAGTTTCAATGCCGCCTGCCAATCAATTTTATTTGTTGACAATAAATTAAAATGATTGGCAACTCTTGCAACATGAACATCAATCGGACAAATCAATTGAGAAGGTTTTATATTTTTCCAGATACCAAAATCAACACCACAATTATCTTTGCGAACCATCCATCGCAAAAACATGTTCAGTCGTTTGCAAGTAGAATTTTTATTGGGTGTGGAAATATGTTTTTTAGTTCTTGCAGGAAAATCTTCGAGCGAAAAAAAATAATTGTGAAATCCGATCAATGCATTTTCAATAGTTGCGTCATTTTTATTCATGCTTTTTGTAAAAGCAATTTCTAAACTGTTGTGATGCGAATAATGAAACTTAAAGAATTCAATAAAGCAAAGTAAGTCGGTTGTACTAAAAGTGCGATGTTTAAACTGCAATAATTTTTTTAGATTGATATCGTTGTGATGCAAACAAAAATCATAAGGTGCATTATCCATCAACTGCATTAATTCTTTCGATTTATTAATAATAGTTGTTCTGTTTCCCCATGCAAAAACTGCTGCAAATAGAGCTGCAATCTCAATGTCTTGTTTTTTTGTAAACAAATGTGGAATGCAAACAGGATCATTTTTGATAAATGAAACCTGATTAAATGTTTCAACTTTTGCATCTAAAAATATTTTCAGATCGTGAAATTGTTTTTGCATTTGCAGAAATAATTTTTATAAAAACGAAGAAAGCATTTTTATTTAAAGATTCTGAAATAACTTCATCCCTCATTTCTAATTATTGAACCTTATATGAAAAAGATTACTGCAATTGTTTGTTGTATCGCAATTTTTACTTGCTCACTTGCACAAACAAAATCAACTGAAAAAATTATTTACAAGGACGCGAAAGCCACGATAGATCAGCGTATCGGCGATCTGTTGAAACGTATGACCATTGAAGAAAAAGCCGGACAATTAAATCAATTGAATGGTGGATTATTTACAGGGCCTGCTGCAAATGATGCCGGACAAAAAACCAAAATGCAGCAAGTACGTGATGGAAAAGTTGGATCTTTTTTAAATGTGCTCGGCGCCAAAGAAACTAAAGCTGTACAAAAAATTGCTGTGGAGGAAAGTCGTTTGGGT
The DNA here is from genome assembly GCA_903870685.1 of uncultured Chitinophagaceae bacterium. Classification (GTDB taxonomy): domain Bacteria; phylum Bacteroidota; class Bacteroidia; order Chitinophagales; family Chitinophagaceae; genus CAIQDX01. Next base: position 10,431 of record CAIQDX010000088.1, read on the forward strand.
ATTCCAATACTTTTTGGTTTTGATGTGATTCATGGGTACAGAACTATTTTTCCAATTCCTTTAGCCGAAGCATGCAGTTGGGATTTAAAGCAAGCTGAAATAAATTCTTCTATCGCTGCAAAAGAAGCTTCATCTGCAGGAATCAACTGGACATTTGCACCAATGTGTGATATCACTAACGATCCACGTTGGGGAAGAATTATGGAAGGTATTGGTGAAGATCCTTACTATGGCTCATTATTATCGGCTGCAAGAGTGAAAGGTTTGCAGGGAAATTTAAATGATGTAGAACATATTCTTGCTTGCGTAAAACATTTTGCTGCGTATGGTGCTGTTGAAGCTGGAAGAGAATACAATCAAGTTGATGTATCACGTGTTCAATTATGGAATAAATATTTGCCGCCGTATAAAGCTGCTGTAGATGCAGGTGCTGCTACAGTTATGAATTCATTCAATGTTTTTGAAGGTGTTCCTGCAAGCGGTAATAAATATTTAGTGACAGATATTTTATTAAACAAATGGAAGTTCAAAGGATTTGTAGTGAGCGACTGGGCTTCATTTGGCGAACAAATTAATCATGGTTATGCAGCCGATAGAAAAGATGCTGCATTAAAAGCTATTCAGGCCGGAAGCATGATGGATATGGAATCGAAAGTGATCATTGATTATTTACCACAATTAGTTAAAGAAGGAAAAATTTCTGTTGCGCAAGTTGATAAAGCTGTTGCAAGAATTTTATATTACAAATTCAAATTAGGATTGTTTGATGATCCGTATAAATTCTCCAACGAAGAAAGAGAAAGCAAAACTTTATTTACTGAAGCTAACAGAAATGAAGCAAAAAAAGCTGCAAGATCATCCATCGTTTTATTAAAAAATAATAATAATGTTTTGCCGCTAACATCATCATCAAAAAAAGTTGCATTGATCGGTTATTATGCAAAAAGCAAAGATGATATGTTTGATTTTTGGATCGGTAACGGAACAGCAGATAACGCCATTACTATTTATGATGGACTAAAAAATAAATTAGGTGAATCAGCAATTAGTTATGCGCAAGGCTATAATGCCGATGCAACCACAAACGAAAAATTAATTAATGATGCTGTTCAATCTGCAAATAATGCTGATGTTGTTTTAGTGAATATTGGTATCAGTGGAAAGATGGCGGGTGAAGACAGAGCATTAGCAAATCCTGTTATTCCTGAAGGACAAGTTCAATTATTAAAAGCTTTACAGAAAACAGGAAAGCCAATCGTAGCAATAGTTACAGCCGGTCGTCCTTTAATCTTAACACAAATAAATGACCTCGTTTCTTCTATTGCATACTGCTGGATTTTAGGAACTGAGACTGGAAATGCGATTGCTGATGTTGTTACCGGTGCATATAATCCTTCTGCAAAAACAGTGGTGAGTTTTCCATATGCTGTTGGACAAATTCCTGTTTATTATAATCATTTCAACACAAACCGTCCAACACCAACTGATGATTTCGGAAATTGGTATTCTCGTTATCGCGATATTCCAAACGATCCATTGTATCCATTTGGTTTTGGTTTAAGTTATACAACTTATAAATACAGCGATCTTAGATTAAGCAGTAACACCATTTCAAAAACTGATAAACTGAATGTAAAAATTACGGTAAGTAATACCGGAAAAGTTGATGGCGAAGAAGTAGTTCAATTATATATCAGAGATATTACTGCATCTATTGTTCGCCCGGTGAAAGAATTAAAAGCATTTCAAAAAATATTTTTGAAAGCAGGTGAAACTAAAGAACTCAGTTTTACATTAACCGGAAAAGATTTGTCTTTTTATGATGCCGATGGAAATATAAAATTAGAAGCCGGTGCATTTAGAATTTTTGTAGGAAGCAATTCAAGAGATGTGTTGGAACAAAATTTTACTTTGAAGTAATAGCAAAACGCCTTCATCATTCAAAACCTCTGGGATATAATTCTCAGAGGTTTTTTTATACACCGAAACTTTATATAATCTCTTTTTCCAAAATAATTCTATGACAATAATCATTAAATAAAGAAACATATAACTAACAATCGTTAGCATATTCATAATATATTTGTTCACCCGATTTTAGATCGGCAATATTATTCTAACGAAAACACGAAATATGAAAAAAAAGAAAAAGGCTGGAATGACCATCCAGCAGTTTATGGATTTGGTCAATCGCAAAAATCCTAATGAACCCGAATTCATCCAAGCGGTTCAGGAAGTTGTAGAATCTCTGGATGATTTTATTGATGATAATCCACGTTATGTTGGCGTATTAGAAAGAATGGTAGAACCAGAACGTACCATTATTTTCAGAGTTCCTTGGATAAATGATAAGGGACAATTTGTAATTAATCGCGGATTCAGAATTGAAATGAATTCTTCAATCGGACCATACAAAGGCGGGTTAAGATTTCATCCATCAGTTAATTTAAGTATCCTTAAATTTTTGGCTTTCGAACAAGTATTAAAAAACAGTTTAACTACTTTACCGTTAGGTGGTGGTAAAGGTGGATCTGATTTTGATCCTAAAGGAAAATCAGATTTAGAAATTATGAAATTTTGCCAATCTTTTATGAACGAATTACAACGTCATATTGGTGCATCGACCGATGTTCCTGCTGGTGATATTGGAGTTGGTGGAAGAGAAATTGGATTTTTATTTGGACAATATAAACGTATCAGAAATGAATTCACCGGTGTACTTACCGGCAAGAGTGTGGAATGGGGCGGAAGTCTTATTCGTCCTGAAGCTACAGGTTATGGCACTACATATTTTGCACAAAATATGTTGGAAACAAAACATCAATCTATCAAAGGAAAAACAGTTGTGATTTCCGGTTCGGGTAATGTTGCACAATATGCTTGCGAAAAAGTTACGCAGTTAGGTGGTAAGGTTGTTACACTAAGCGATTCAAGTGGATATATTTACGATAAGAGTGGAATTACTGCAGAGAAATTAGCATTTTTAATGGAACTTAAGAATGTACAACGTGGCAGGATAAGTGAATATGCCGATAAATATAAATGCGAATTCGTTGCAGGCAAAACACCATGGCATATTAAATGCGATATCGCAATGCCTTGCGCAACTCAAAACGAATTGAACTACGAAGATGCAGTTGTATTGGTGAAAAATGGTTGCAGTTGTGTTTCGGAAGGCGCTAACATGCCAAGTACTCCGGCAGCTGTTGAATATTTTATTGAAGAGAAAATTTTATATGCGCCTGGTAAAGCATCTAATGCCGGTGGTGTTGCAACTTCAGGATTAGAAATGGCTCAAAACAGTATGCGCATGAATTGGACAAGAGAACATGTTGACGAAGAACTGAAGCATATTATGAAGAGCATTCACGATACTTGTATTCAACATGGAACTGAAAAAGATGGATATGTGAATTATGTACGTGGTGCCAATATTGGAGGATTTGTAAAAGTTGCAGAAGCAATGCTTGCACAAGGATTGGTATAGATATCACTTAATGATTTAGAAATAAAAGAGGTTGCAAATTGCAACCTCTTTTATTTTCGTAATAAAAAAATTAAACTATTTCTTTCTCAAGAAATTGATTAATAAATTTTGGAAATGCCAAGCCATTTAATTTTTTTATAACCAGCCATTTATAATGTTGCAATGATGTTGGTACTTTTTTAAAATTAACTTTTATAAACTGTCCGGTTATTTTTTGATGCGTTAACTGTTGAGCTAAAATTGCTGAAACGCTTACCACTTCTGCACTTTTAATAGCAAACTGTTCATTCAACCATTCCTGAACTAATTGATTATTCCATTTAATTTGTTCAGATGATTCAAATAAATAGAATTCAAATAAATTTTCCCAAATATCTTTTTGATTTCGTTTATGAACCAATATTTTATTATCATGTTGCATCAAGAAATAATAAAACCATCGATGTTTTTTTTGTAATACTTTTTCTTTGAATGGCAACAGGTTTACTTTTCCTTCTTTAAAAGCATTACAATTTTTTTGAAGAACACAACTACTGCATGATGGCGAAACCGGTTTACAAATCGTTGCCCCAAAATCCATAATTGCCTGATTATATTCACCTGCATTTTTTTTGTCTAAAACTTCATCGGCCAATTTTGTAAATTCTTTTTTTCCTTCATTACTGTCAATAGCTGTTTCAATTCCAAACACTCGCGACAAAACACGAAATACATTTCCATCCACGACTGCATAAGGCAAATTAAACGCAAAAGAAGAAATGGCAGCAGCGGTATAAGGTCCAATTCCTTTTAATAAAATTATTTTATCATAATTATTGGGGAATTTCCCATTCAGCTCTTTCGAAATAAATCTAGCAGTAATTAATAAATTTTTACAGCGATTATAATAACCCAAACCTTCCCATAATTTAAAAACTTCTTCATCTTTTGCTTTTGCTAATTGTTGGATGGTTGGATATTTTTTAATAAATCGTTCATAATAATTCCAACCTTGTTCAACACGAGTTTGTTGCAAAATGATTTCACTCAACCAAATCTTGTAAGGATCTTTTTCTCCTTTCCATGGCATTTCTCTGCGATTTGATTTTTTATGCCATTGCATTAAAAGAGAAGTAAACTTTGATTTCAGCATTTCAATAAATATTCAATAAAACAACAACAATTTTTATGAAGATATGGTTGCGATACCATTACACATAGGAAATTATTTCACTCATATATTAAGAGCTATTAAAGTTTTTTTGCATTTTACTGGTCATTATTAATAGATTTGTTGTATTTTAATAGCCTGATAATTGAAACCCAATAAACAAAAGATATGAGAAAATCTGATCTTATCAATAACATTTCCGATAAAACAGGTATTCCAAAAGTTGATGTTCTAGTAACATTAGAAACCATGTTTAAAGAAGTAAAAGATAGTTTGGCCAATGGTCAAAATATTTATATCCGTGGTTTTGGAAGTTTTATTACAAAAAAACGTGCTGCAAAAATTGGTAGAAATATTAAAAGAAATATTGCTGTAGAAATACCCGAACATTTTATTCCTGCATTTAAACCAGCAAAGGAATTTATGCTGGATGTTAAAAGCAAACATCAGACCGAGTAACTTTGCATAAATTTTATTAATGAAACGTCAACAGTTACTTTTGGTTGGTAGTGGAATTGTATTAGTGGTTTTATTATTCTTCTTCGGCAGAACCTATACTCCTAAAAAAGAAATTACAGCAGCTTCAGCTCAAGCTCAGCCTCCTTCAAACGGCTTACTTCAGTTCAGTGATATCTTAAACGATGCAAAAAAAGCATTAACGCCTGATCAAAATCAGCGATTAGCAGGATTAGAAAATGCAGTGGTTAGAGGTGATGTAAACGAACAGAAATTACATGTGTTTCATCAGTTAGCACGTTTCTGGAAAGATTCTGCAAAAATGATATTGCCTTACGCTTATTATACAGCCGAAGCTTCTAAATTGGAAAATTCAGAAAAAAGCCTCACATTTGCCGCCCAACTATTTGTAGATAATCTGCTGATAGAAGGCAATCCACCCATGCAAAAATGGTTGGCAACAAATGCTAAAGATCTTTTAGATAGAGCTTTGAAACTCAATCCTGATAATGATTCCAGCAAAATTGGTGTTGGTGCTTGTTTAATGTTAGGCAACATTTCCGACAATCCAATGCAGGGTATTTTATCAGTGAGAGAAATCGTTCAAAAAAATCCAAATAACCTTTACGGGCAATTAGTTTTGGGTTTGGGCGGAAAGAAAAGCGGTCAATTTGATAAAGCGATTGAACATTTTTCAATCATTTTAAAAAAACAACCTAACAATCTGGAATCTATTTTTCAAATAGCCGAATGTTATGAGTTGAAAGGTGATAAAGTAAACGCCGTTAAATGGTACGAAACGGGAAAGAAATTTATTACCGACCAAGAGATCAGAAAGCAAATAGATATTCGTATTAACGAACTAAAATAAATTTTTTAACTAATTAAAAATTGACCGAGTATGCCTTGTGGTAAGAAAAGAAAACGTCATAAAATTGCTACACACAAACGTAAAAAACGTTTAAGAAAAAATCGTCATAAGAAAAAGAACAGATAGTTCTTTACGATTTTCAATATAAAGAAGTCTTGGTTTTTACTAAGGCTTCTTTATACACTTAAAACTATTTGCCATATCTATCTCTGAGCTGCAACTTTAACCTTAACCTTCGGTTTTTAGGCAAATACAAAAAAGTGGACGCGATAATTTTCCAATCAAATATTGGGAACGTCTTCATGCATTTTAAAAGTTGCAAATTTTGTGAACAAAGAATTAATAATAAACGCAGCCCCTTCCGGTGTTGAAATTGCATTATTGGAAGATAAAAAATTAGTAGAGCTGCATAACGAAAAAACAGATGCCAATTTTGCCGTAGGTGATTTATACCTTGGCAAGGTTAAAAAACTTATTCCCGGATTAAACGCCGCATTTATTGATGTTGGTTTTGAGAAAGATGCTTTCTTGCATTATACCGATCTATCGCCTTTTGCAAAATCTATTTTAAAGTTTACTCAGCTGGCAATGGCCGATCAGAACGAAAACAATTTTGATTTTGCAAAATTTGTAATTGAACCGGAAATAGTAAAAACCGGAAAAATAAATGAAGTATTAAACGGCAAACCAAATGTATTAGTTCAAATATTAAAAGAACCAATTGCCGCAAAAGGTCCAAGATTAAGTTGCGAATTAAGTTTGCCCGGAAGATTTGTAGTGTTAACTCCTTTCAATGAAATTGTTGCGGTATCAAAAAAAATTCACTCTTCAGAAGAAAGAAAACGTTTACATAAAATTGTTGAAGCTATTCGTCCAAAAAATTTTGGAGTAATTGTTAGAACTGCGGCTGAAGGAAAAAGTACTTCCGAATTACATCAGGATCTTTTAACATTAATTGAAACCTGGAAAAGTATTCAGAAAAATTTAAAGGGCGCGCAAGCACCCGCTAAAATTTTAAGTGAACAAGATAAAACAACAAGTATTCTTCGAGATCTGTTAAGTGAAGACTTTAATAAGATTGTTGTAAATGATAAAAATATTTATAACGATACTAAAAATTATATTCAACGCATCGCTCCGGAAAAAACTGAGATCATTTCTTTTTATAATAATGGTGCTCCTTTATTCGATCATTTCGGAATAACTAAACAAGTTAAAAGTTCTTTTGGGAAAACAGTGAATTTGCCAAGTGGTGCATATTTAATTATCGAACATACTGAAGCATTACATGTAGTTGATGTAAATAGTGGTTATAAAAGTGTAAGCAATAATCAGGAAGAAAATGCATTGCAAACAAATTTAGAAGCTGCAGAAGAAATTGCACGGCAATTGCGTTTGAGAGATATTGGCGGCATTATTGTAATTGATTTCATCGACATGAAACTGCCGGATAATAAACGCAGTTTACAAGAAGCAATGGAAGAATTTATGAAGACCGATAGAGCAAAACATTCGGTACTTCCTATTTCAAAATTTGGGTTGATGCAAATAACGCGTCAAAGAATGCGACCCGAAGTAAATATTACAACAACTGAAGTTTGTCCTTCTTGCGGTGGTACAGGCAAAGTTTCTGCTACACTTTTATTAGAAGATGAAATTGAAAAACGTTTACATTATTTAATAACACATTCACACAAGAGTTTAACACTGCATGTTCATCCAATTGTTTATTCGCATTTAACCAAAGGATGGTTTTCTTCCATCATCAAAAAATGGAAAAGAAAATATAAAATAAAATTAAAAGTGAAAGCAAATACCAATTACCACTTAATTGAATTTCATTTTTATGATCATCATGAAGAAGAAATAAAATTTTAATTCTTTAATTAAAAAAGCCCATTCAAAATTGAATGGGCTTTTTTAATACTATTTAATACAATTATTGTTTTTGTAAAACCAATTTTAATATACCCTGATCTCCATAAATTCCTGCATTAACATGAATATGCAGAGAAACTAATCCGGTACAACTGAACACGTTTCCATAACTGCCTGAAAGTGTAGAACAAATATATCCATAGTCGCCCCATGTAATCAATGGAACAGTTACAGAACCTGTTGCAGGATCAATAACTATATACAATGGATTTACAACATTACCATAAGCAGGATTAGGCCAAACCTTACTAATGTTCAACTGATTTGCACCAGGTCCATCGGTAACTGGAACCAATGAACCATCAGACCAGTCCTGCCAATCATCATCATAAATTACTTTGTAAGTACCACCCATTGGTGCAACGAATGGACAAACAACATTTGCTACAAAAGAGAAACTTGCATAATAATTTGATCCACCTAACAAGCCTGATCCAGCATTAGAACCAGTATTGTTTACATCATAACGTTGACCGGATTTTGTAAAAATACGGTTGTAGAAAGTGTAAAAGTTACCGGGAGAAATGGAAGAAATAGACACTCCTAAAGAAGCAGCTAACTCTGTTCCATTAACAGTTATAGATGTAGATTTTACAAATGGAACTGTTTTTACTTTTTTCCATTTGGTGGTGTCGTAAGTTGAACCTGAAGTAACATAAATGTCGATATGATCGACTGGGTCACCACCCGGATATTCATGTACAATTACACCAACCGAAGAAGTGGCAAGTGCTGCAGCATTCATATTCGCATTTATTGTGCTGTCTAAAACAACGTATGCGCCTACTCCAAAATTCGAGACGCTTGAAAGTGGGTTCGTAACTCCGTCAGTTTTTTTGCATGAGTTAACAACAAACAGCAAACTGCAGAGAGCGATACTAAATATTATTTTCTTCATAAATACAATTTTAAATTTTATTTAATAAAGTTATCAGGGTTAT
>CAIQDX010000089.1 GCA_903870685.1 uncultured Chitinophagaceae bacterium
CCGAAGATAGTACCACCACCTTTATACAAAGGGTTACGGATATTACCTTTACGTGAACCGCCTGTGCCTTTTTGTTTATGTAATTTACGGCTGGCACCTTGTACCTCAGCACGTGTTTTAACTTTATGTGTACCCTGACGTTGTGCTGCCAAATATTGTTTTACTGCAAGATAGATGGCATGATCATTAGGTTCAACCCCAAATACTTCCTCAGGCAATTCAATTGTTCTACCTGTTTTTTTCCCTTTTATATTTAATACGTCTGCTTGCATCTTAATTTAATTATAGTGTGATTACTTCTGGATTAAAACGATTGAACCGTTATGACCAGGAACCGACCCGCTGATAAGTATATAATTTTTCTCTGCAAAAATCTTTACCACTTTCAAGCCTTTTAATTTCACTCTGTCATTACCCATACGACCGGCCATTCTCATCCCTTTGAAAACCCTTGCAGGATAAGAGGAACCGCCGATAGAACCCGGTGCTCTTGAACGATCATGCTGACCATGTGATTGTTCACCAACACCACTGAATCCATGGCGTTTTACAACCCCTTGAAAACCTTTTCCTTTAGTCGTTCCAATCACTTCAACATCATCACCTTCGGTAAAAATGTCAACAGTTATCGTTTCTCCCAAAGCTTTTTCTATAGAATAATCGCGAAATTCTTTTGTAAATTTTTTAGCTGGCGTATTAGCTTTTGCAAAGTGATTAATTTCTGCTTTTGTAGAATGCTTTTCCTTTTTATCGCCAAATGCTAATTGTAATGCAGAGTAGCCGTCAGACTCTTTAGTTTTAACCTGAGTCACAACATTCGGGCCGGCTTCAATGATTGTACAAGCTGTTTGCTTGCCATCTGTAGAGAAGATGCTGGTCATCCCGATTTTTTTTCCAATAATTCCTTTCATCTTTTTTGCGGTTTGCGCCCCGCAGAGGTATGAAGGACATCACGCTGATGATTGCGTAATTCAATCCTTGTTCGCTGCCGACCTTTTCCTTTGTTTCTCAAAATAAATTAGAGAGCGGAAGTACCGGTAGTAAACAAACCTCGAAGGGCCTGTTTATATGTTTCGCTACAACCACAATTCGGGTTGAAGCATTTATATCAGAGCTCTTTTTTTATGCTTACACATAATTGAGAGTTGACGAAATTTAATTTATAAGAACTCTTTTCCTTAATCTTACCTATCCCTACTTATAAGGATTAAGAAGATTAAGCCTTTATCTCAACTTCAACACCTGAAGGCAAATCCAACTTACTTAATGCATCTACTGTTCTTGAAGAAGAAGTATAGATATCCAATAAACGTTTGTGTGTGCACAATTGAAATTGTTCACGACTTTTTTTGTTTACATGCGGCGAACGCAATACAGTAAAAATTCTTTTTCTTGTAGGAAGCGGAATTGGTCCTGTAACTACTGCGCCGGTACTGCGTACAGTTTTCACAATTTTTTCAGCAGACTTATCTACTAAATTGTGATCGTAAGATTGTAATTTGATTCTGATTCTTTGAGACATAGTCTTTACCCAATATTTCCTTTGGGGCTGCAAAGGTAATGGTCTGATATGAGACAGGCAAAGTTTTTTTAAAATAATTTTTTTATAATTGAGAAAATTAAGCCTTGAAAGAGCATTATGTTTCTCAATAGCAAAAAACAACCAAATGATTTTTAAAATTTACTCATTTTATGAACAGGCAA
>CAIQDX010000090.1 GCA_903870685.1 uncultured Chitinophagaceae bacterium
AAAAATCCTGCTGAAGTAATGAAAGGATTAAACAATTTTAATCCAAAAGATACAGCATTGGTTGAAGAAAAGTATAAAGCAGATTTAGTTAATCCAATTCAATATGATTCTGCTGCATTGATCTCTTTGGTAAAGAACGACAATGATTTTATTGAATATAAATCATCAAGTAAAACAAATGAGTTTGCAGTGTTCAGTGAAATTTTTTACGACAGAGGTTGGAAAGGTTTTATTGACAACAAAGAATCAACCATCATTCAAACAAATTATGTTTTACGCGGAATGATGATACCGGCAGGAAATCATACCATCACTTTTGAATTTAAACCTTCTTCTTTTTATAACAGTTCGAAAGCTGCATTAATTGCATCGGCGTTGGTTTGGTTATTATTGATTGCTGCTGTAGTGCAATCTTTCAGAAAAGAAAAAGCATAAAATGGTTTTGCTTGGCATAGTTTCTTACAAAATTTTTCCGCCTCGTTTAGGCGGACAAAAAGGTATTGCCGATTTTTATGAATTCCTTTCTAAAGAATGTGAAGTTGTTTTAGCAACATCAGATGATAACAAAGAAATCAACGATGTTCCATTCAAGGTTTATAATTTTTTATTTAATCAGTGGAAGGGAATTTTAAACATTTTTTATATCCCCAAATTAATTACCACCATCCGAAAACATAAAGTGGATATGGTTTTGATTGAACACAGTTACTTTGGGATTTTCGGAATTTTGTTACGCTTATTAACAGGAAAACCTTTTGCCATTCATTCGCATAATATCGAATCGCATCGTTTTAATGTTGCAGGAAGAAAGTGGTGGCGCTTATATGTTCACTACGAAATTTTTGTTCATCAGCAAGCAGACTTTAATTTATTTAAATGTGAAGAAGATAGAGATTGGGCAGTTGAAAAATGGAATGTATCACCTGAAAAATGTATGATTGTTACTTATGGAACTTTTATTAAAGAAGCACCACCAGTAGAAGAAAAAAAATCTTGCAAAGAAAAATTGCTGCAACTGCATTCTATAAAAGAAGAAGAAACAATTTTTTTGTTCAATGGTTCCATGAACTACACACCAAATATTGATAGCCTAAATATTATTATCCAATACCTCATTCCTATTTTACAAAAAACAGATTTTAAATTTAAGATCATTATCTGCGGAGATTTTTTATCGGAAGAATTAAAAAAACAAATTGACCTTTTACCACAAATTATTTTTACAGGTTATGTACCCGACATTAATTTATATTTCAAAGGATGTGATGCTTTTTTAAATCCATCTGTTTTAGCAACAGGCATAAAAACAAAATTGGTTGAAGCATTGGCAAATGATCTAACCATTATTTCAACACGTTTAGGTGCAAGAGGTATTGATGAAATCATTACCAAAGAAAAAATGATATTGGTTGAAACCGCCGACTGGCAAAGTTTTGCAGCCGAGATGATTAAAATAAAAGTGAGAAGAGAATTTACCACACCACAAGAATTTTATAATGATTTTTATTGGGGAAATATTATTTCGAGAGTGAATGATCGTTTGAAAAAATTAATTTAATTGCTCAATTGAATTCAGAACGCTGAAGAGTGCGACGCAACAGACGATGATATAAAAATCAAAAGCTCGTCAACAAAATTTTTACTTTCTCACATAAACATCCTACACATTATCTTTGTTAACTAACAATTGTTCGTTTATGAATGAAATAAAAGATGCACATGAAAATTGGATGAAAAAAGCAGTGCAGGAAATGCAAAATCATTTTGAGATCATTAAATTGGGTGGTGGAAAAAAATCTATTGATAAACAAAGAGAAAAAAATAAATTAACTGCAAGAGAACGTATAGAATACTTGCTGGACAAGGGTTCTGCATTTACTGAGGTCGGTAGTTTTGCGGGTTTTGAAATGTATGAAGAGCAAGGTGGCTGTCCTTGTGGTGGAACTGTTGCAGGCATAGGTTATATCAGCGGAAGGCAATGTGTTATTGTTGCAAACGATCAAACGGTGAAAGCAGGTGCATGGTTTCCAATAACAGGTAAGAAGAATTTGCGTATGCAGGAAATTGCGATGGAAAATAAATTACCTATTATTTATTTGGTTGATAGTGCCGGTGTTTTTTTACCAATGCAGAATGAAATTTTTCCCGACAAAGAACATTTTGGAAGAATCTTTCGCAACAATGCAAAGATGAGTGCAATGGGCATTACGCAAATTGCAGCGGTTATGGGTCCTTGTGTTGCCGGTGGTGCTTATCTGCCGATCATGAGCGACGAAACATTAATGGTGGAAGGCAATGGATCTATTTTTTTAGCGGGATCTTATTTAGTAAAAGCAGCTGTTGGTGAAGACATAGATAATGAAACCCTTGGTGGTGCTGCAACACACACAGAAATAAGCGGCATTGCTGATTATAAATTCAAGACAGAAAAAGAATGTCTCGATCACATCAAAAAAATCGTTTCAAAAATTGGTGATAAACCAAAAGCAGGTTTTGACAGAATTGCATCAACACATCCAAAGAAAAAAGCCGAAGAGATTTATAAAATTATTTCTGCCAACAACAGCAAGCCTTACGATATGCTTGAAATAATTGATTGTATTGTTGATGCTAATTCGTTTGATGAATTTAAAAAAGATTACGGCAAAACAATTTTATGCGGTTATGCAAGAGTTGATGGTTGGGCTGTTGGTATTGTTGCCAATCAGCGTCTCGTAATAAAAAATACAAAAGGCGAAATGCAATTAGGTGGTGTTATTTATAATGATAGTGCCGATAAAGCTGCCCGTTTTATTATGAATTGTAATCAGAAAAAAATTCCATTGGTTTTCTTGCAGGATGTTACTGGTTTCATGGTTGGCAGCAGAAGCGAACATAGTGGCATTATAAAAGATGGAGCTAAATTAGTTAATGCCGTTGCGAATTCTGTTGTACCAAAAATAACCATCATTGTTGGAAACTCTTATGGGGCGGGCAATTACGCCATGTGCGGCAAAGCTTATGATCCAAGATTTATTTATGCATGGCCATCGGCACGAATTGCTGTGATGGGTGGCGATCAAGCTGCAAAAACAATGTTGCAAATTCAAGTGGCAACGATGAAAGCAAAAGGAAAACTTGTTTCGCCCGAAGAAGAAAAGAAATTATTGGATGATTTAAAAAATAAATACGAAAAAGAAACTTCTGCATTTTATGCTGCGGCAAGATTATGGGTTGATGATATCATCGATCCATTTGCAACACGACAAGTAATCAGCGAAGGAATTAATGCAGCCAATCATAATCCTGATTTGGATGATTTTAAAATTGGAGTATTTCAAGTTTGAAGAAGTTGTAAGTGATAAGTAATAAGTTTTAAGTTTGTATTACTTATCACTTAATACTTACAACTTATGACTTCTCTTCCTTTCTATCAAGTTGATGCTTTTACCGATCATTTATATGGTGGCAATCCTGCTGCTGTTTGTCCGTTGAAAGAATGGTTGCCAACAGAAACAATGCAGCATTTAGCAAACGAAAATAATTTATCCGAAACTGCATTTTTTGTGCAGGATGGCGATGTGTTTCATCTTCGATGGTTTACGCCGGAACTTGAAATTGATCTTGCCGGACATCCAACCCTGGCAACGGCTTTCGTAATCTTTAATGAATTAGGTTATAAGAAAAATATTATTCATTTCGAAACTAAAAGTGGTGCATTGCATGTTACCAATAACAATGGTTTATTAGAAATGAATTTCCCTTCACGCATGCCGGTGCATTGCAATCCGCCTAATGCTTTGTTAGAAGGTCTTAGTCATCAGCCGCAACATATTTATAAATCCAGAGATTATTTTTTAGTTTATAAGAATGAAGAAGAAGTTAGAAAATTTGTTCCCGATTTCGAATGGTTGAATAAAGTAGAAACACTTGGCATTATTGTAACTGCAAAAGGAACCGATTGCGATTTTGTTTCGCGCTTTTTTGTTCCCAATTCTGTTATTGGCGAAGATCCTGTTACCGGTTCGGCACACGCCACTTTAATTCCGTACTGGAGTAAAGAATTAAATAAAACTACCATGGTTGCCAAACAAATTTCTAAACGTGGCGGATTATTATTTTGCGAAGCCAAAGGAACCAGAGTTATCATTTCGGGCAAAGCAGTGCTGTACATGAAAGGACAATATTTTGTATAATTTTTTTGTTGACAAGCTACAAAGCTTTGTGGGGCTGCGGTTGCGTCGCACACTTGTACTGTATAATATTAATGAACAATCGTATCACTTACATTTCTTAAATGCAATTAATAAAAAAAATAAAACTTATCAGCACTTTTTACGGCAGCTTTATTTTATCATCAATAATAATTACACTCTGCTGTTTAACTGCATTTTGGAAAAATGGTTTCAGCAGTTTTGCTGGAATATTCTGGCTTAAAATTATAACACTGACATTAACTTTTTACTTTATCAACAATTACAAAAGGAAAGAATTTTATTATTATCAAAACTTAGGAATTTCGAAGACTTCACTTTTTACAACGACATTCATCTTTGATATTTCATTATTTCTATTTTTAATTTTTAAGATTCATTCAATCAGATGAAACATAAGCTGGAAGCCGATAGTATTCAATTAGAGTTTGATAACAGAAAAATACTTTCTGATATTTATTTGAAATGCGAAACTGGAAAAATCACTGCGCTCATTGGAAGAAATGGTGAAGGCAAATCTTGTTTGATGCAAATTATTTATGGCAGTAATCAATGCGAAAAATCTGTTCGCATTGATAATGTTTCTCAACTTGAAGCATTTAAAAAACCCGACTTATTAAAGTATCTTCCTCAATTTAATTTTATTCCAAAACAACTATCGTTAAAAAGAATATTTAAAGATTTCGAACTTGATTACTCATCTTTTGAAAAAAGATTTCCCGAGTTTGCATCAAAATATAAATCATCAATTGGAAGTTTATCAGGTGGCGAGAAACGTCTTATTGAATTGTATGTTATTGTTAAATCAAAGTCACAGTTTGCAATGCTAGATGAACCATTCACGCATTTAAATCCAATTCAAATAGAAAAGGTAAAAGAATTACTGAAAGAAGAAAAAGAAAATAAAGGTTTGTTGATAACAGATCACTTGTTCAATCATGTAACCGGAATTGCTGACAGTTTTTATGTTTTAGCAAATGGCAAAACGCATTTGATAAATAATTTAGAAGAAATAGAAGCACTTGGTTATGCAAGAATTTAATTTACAAATAATAATTAATCAATCATTCTCCCATTTTATATCTTAGCAACAACAATTTCATTCAAATTAATTTTCAATAATGAATAAGATAAAAGTTTTTATTTTTTGTTTGTTCATTGCAAACAGTTCTATCATGGCGCAGGTAAAAAATAATACAATTAAAAAAACATTGCGTGTTGGCATTATTGGTTTGGTGCATACACATGTTCATTGGATATTGGGTAGAGAAAAAATGGGTGACATCGAAATCGTTGGAATTGCTGAACCCAATCACAGCTTGTCTTTGGCGTATTCCAAGCAACATGGTTACAACATGAACATTGTTTATAACACCATGGAAGAAATGATTGAAAAAACAAAGCCCGATGCTGTTTTTGCTTACAACACTATTTACGATCATTTAAAAACTGTTGAATATTGTGCACCAAAAGGAATTGATGTAATGGTTGAAAAACCTTTGGCAGTTAATATGGATGCTGCAAATAAAATGTTGGCTCTTGCAGAAAAATATAAAATTAATTTACTCACCAATTATGAAACTACCTGGTACGGAAGTAATAAAGCTGCTTGGCAAATCATCAATGAGAAAAAAGAAATTGGTAACATCACAAAAATTGTTTTTCATACAGGTCATCCCGGACCAATTGAAATTGGTTGCAATCCCGAATTTTTAGAATGGCTTACCGATCCTAAATTAAATGGCGGTGGTGCATTAACTGATTTTGGTTGTTATGGTGCAAATATTTCTACATGGTTAATGAAAGGCGAACATCCCGAAACCATTACTGCCATTACACAACAGCTGAAACCAAATTTATATCCAAAGGTGGAAGATGAAGCAACAATTGTTCTAGCTTATAAAAAATCGCAGGTAATTATTGAAGCTTCATGGAACTGGCCTTACTCCAGAAAAGATATGGAAGTGTATGGCAAATTCGGTTATGTGTTTTGTTTAGATGGACAGAATATGTTGTTGATGAAAAATAATCAACGCCAAAAAGATACTACCAAAGCTGCGCCTCTTGCCGATGGCAGTCGCGATCCATTTATGTATTTTGCAAATGTGAAAAATGGAAATATTAAAATGGATAGGTACGATTTATCGGCGCCTGCAAATAATAAAATTGTGATGCAAATTTTAGAAGCTGCAAAACAATCAGCTAAAACAGGAAAGACAATTGTTTGGAAAGACTTTTATAAACAATAATTATTTTCTTTTTTTATTGATTAAAATCATCCAATTAAATTACACCGATCCTTATTTTTGCGCTTTCTAATATTTTAATATCCGTGATGAAAAAATATTTTTTTGTAACTGCTATTTTTCTTTCAAACATTTTTATTGTTGCTGCTCAAACTAAGACGAGTAAATTTTCTGTTACCGTAAATTTTGGTGGATGTTTACCTATTGGAAAATTTGCTGCTAAGAATTTTACTGATTCTTCTACTGCCTACGCAAAATTGGGTATTGGTGGAAATGTTTCCTTAGAATATAAAATTCGCCCAAAACTAAATTTGATATTGAATTTAGCATGGCAACAAAATGCAACAAATAATGATGCACTAAGTGTTGATGCAAATAAATTAAGTAACGACACTACTTTTTTTGCATATAATATCCGCAAATGGCAAATGGCAAAAATATTGATTGGAGTTTCTAATCAGATTCCTATTAAAAATTTGAAAAGAACTTTTTTTACAACAAAAATTTTAGCAGGAATTATGAATGCATGGATTCCTAAGACTACCGTTGCATCTGTTCTTTACAGTCCTGCAAGTTCAATGATTATTGGATCTGCTCGTGCTGAATCTTCTTTTAAAGAAATTAAAATAACATTGGCGTACTCATTAGGTGTTGGAATAAAAACCTATATCAATAAATCAATTTTTATTCAGGGCAACCTTGAATATGCACATGCAAAAGCAAACATTCCTGCATCTTATAAAATGTTTAGAAATGGTAGTGCAGTAAAACTTCCGTTTATCAATCTTCCTGTGCCTACTCCGATTACAGTTTCACCAATGTCTTATTACCATCAACAATTAAATACAATTAATTTTAATGCAGGTATTGGAATTAATTTTTAATTTTTGTTGAATAAAGAACCAACCGTACAAGTGAGTGACACAACAGGTGCTCAATTCTTATTCAGCAGTTGGTAAACAAATCTTTCTACTTCGTATATTGCATTCATGGCAAAGACAAAGAAAAAAAATCTTCCCGTTATTTTAGTTACAAACGATGACAGCAT
>CAIQDX010000091.1 GCA_903870685.1 uncultured Chitinophagaceae bacterium
GTGGAGTAGGTATGTACCAGGGACCTTACAGCGTTGGGCCTATTCAATGGACAGATTTTATTTCTATCAAACATCTGATCAAGGGGACTGATAATGGCTTCAGCACAAAAATTAAATTTGCAAACAACAGTAAAAACAAATTTAATGGTAAAGTAAAATATTGGGTTGCTGACAAAGATTATAAAAAACTATTTTCTGAAATTGAGAAAGTAAATATTTTGCCAGAGCTAAAATTTGAAAAGGAAATTACTTTTTCAAAGTATCAACCAATAAACGAAACTGTTTTAAAAGTTGGTTACGAGATCGTTGAAGACAGCACTGCAGTTAATTTTAAAAGCGAACAGGTTTATTTATCGAATAAAAAAGTAATCATCAAAGTTGATAAAGAACCAAAACCTGTAATAGAAAATAAAATTAAAGACGCGTTTGTTTCAATTTCATTTTTTCAAGAACAAGTAAATGGCTATCTCGGAAAAAGATTGCAACAAAATATAGAAGAACGTTTATTGAAAATCGATGAAGCAGGAATCATAAATGGCTATTTACAAAGACCCGGTAGTCATCCTTGGATCGGCGAACATGTTGGAAAATATTTAGAAACTGCTTGCAATGTTTGGAAGAATACGCATGACGAAAGAATAAAAAATCAAATGGATAGATTAATGCTTGCATTAATTAATTCGCAATTAAATGACGGTTATTTAGGAACATATATTCCGGCAGAATATTGGACAAGTTGGGATGTGTGGAGTCATAAATATAATTTGTATGGATTATTGGCATACTATGCTACAACCGGCTACCAGCCTGCATTAGAAGCTTGCAAGAAAATGGGTGATCTGTTATGCAAAACATTTGGAAATAATTCAGGTCAACGCGATATCATTTTGGCAGGAGAGCATATGGGAATGGCTGCAACAAGTATTTTGGATCCAATGGTTGAATTGTATAGATACACCGGTGATAAAAAATATTTAGGTTTCTGTTATTATATTTTAGATGCTTGGGAACATGCCAACGGACCCAAAATTATTAGTGCATTATTTACCTCCGGAAAAGTAACAAAAGTTGGAAATGGAAAAGCTTATGAGATGTTGTCGAATTTCGTTGGACTCACCAAATTATATCGCCTTACTGGTGACGAAAAATTATTGAAACCTGTTTTGATTGCATGGCAGGATATTGTTACCAACCGGTTATATATTACCGGTACAACAAGTTCGATGGAATATTTTCAGGATGATGATGTTTTACCTGCTGCCGATAAAGATCATATTGGCGAAGGTTGCGTTACTACAACATGGATTCAATTAAATCAAAACCTGTTAAACATTACAGGCGATGTAAAATATCTGGAAGAGATCGAAAAATCAATTTATAATCATTTGCTTGCTGCCGAAAATCCACAAACGGGTTGTGTAAGTTATTACACACCATTGATGGATAAGAAACCCTACAGTTGCGAAATTACTTGTTGCACATCGAGCGTGCCACGTGGCATTGCAATGATTCCTTTTTTTACGGTGGGAAAACTGAATGAATCAGCTATTATTATGTTGTATGAAAATGGAAAATATAAAGAAAATATTATATCGAATGGCGATAAAAAAATTCAGTTAGAGTTAGATATTTCAACAGATTTTCCATCGTCAGGGGAAGTAGAAATTGTTGTAAAACCCAATCTTACTGCGGATTTCCCAATATTGTTACGTACTCCATCGTGGAGTAAACATTTTATAGCAACGGTAAATGGGGAAAAGTATGAAAATAATATTCAAGGCTATTTAACGATTAACAGATTATGGAAACTTGGCGATAAAATTTCCATTTCATTCGATATGCCAATACAATTTATTGATGGTGGAAAATCGTATCCTGATCAAATTGCATTTAAACGCGGACCACAAGTATTGGCATTTGATAGTGATTTGAATAATAAAATTTTACCAAAACAATGGATTGGTAAACAAGTGTATGATGCTGAATTAAAAAATAATCAGAAACAAAAATTTGTTCTTGTTCCTTTTGCAGATGCTGGTCAAACCGGCGCTGCTGTTAAAGTGTGGTTGCCATTGAATGAAGTGTTGAAATGAAAAGCTGAATTAAAATATGAAGTTGAAGTGTGCGACGCAACCGCAGCTGCACAATGATTTAAAGCTGATAACATAAAAATAAAATCAATGAAAAAAATATTTATAATCGGAAGTTCAACAATGGATATGGTTGTAAAAGCAGAGAAACATCCTTTGCCAGGCGAAACATTATTAGGTGGAGATTTTTTTATGAATGCAGGTGGTAAAGGCGCTAACCAGGCTGTTGCTGTTGCTAGACTTGGCGGTGATTTAACTTTTGTTGCAAAAGTTGGTAACGATGTTTTTGGACAACAAATTGTTGAAGGTTTCAGAAAAGAAAACATGAATACCGATTATGTTTTTGTGGATGAAAATAATCCTTCAGGCGCTGCATTAATTATGGTAAATGCTGAAGGTGAAAATTGTATTGTTGTTGCACCTGGATCGAATGGAAATTTATTGATGAGTGATATTGATAAAGTAAAAAATATTGTTGATGCTGAAATTATTTTAATGCAATTAGAAATTCCAATTGAAACTATCAACACCATTGCAAAAAATGCTAAATCAAATAATCAAAAAGTAATTTTAAATCCTGCGCCTGCGCAACATTTAAGCGATGAATTGCTTAATGGATTATTTTTAGCGACACCAAATGAAACAGAAGCTGCAATGCTTACTGGTATTGAAGTTACAGATGATGAGTCAACAGAGAAAGCTGCTGATTTTTTATTGAATAAAGGTGTTGAAAATGTAATTATCACTTTGGGAAAACAAGGAGCTTTCTTTAAAAATAAATGCCAAACATTAAAAATAAAAGCGCCGGAAGTAATTGCATTGGATACAACTGCAGCAGGCGATACTTTTAATGGTGCATTAACTGTTGCATTGACTGAAGAAATGAATTGGAAGAATGCCATTGAATTTGCTTGTAAAGCAGCATCTATTTCTGTTACAAGAATGGGAGCACAAGCATCAGTTCCGTATCGCTCTGAAATGAATTCATAATTACTAACGATTAAAATTATTGCCATGTTTATTGTTGAAAATTACAGTCTTGCTATTTTACTTTGCGTTGTAACTATGTTTTGCTGGGGCTCTTGGGCAAACACAACAAAACTCACAACCAAAGATTGGCGCTTCGAATTATTTTATTGGGATTATGGTTTTGGAATTTTGCTCACTACATTATTACTAGCATTTACTTTAGGAAGTAATGGAAGTGTGGGTCGTTCTTTTATTGATGATGTTCATCAGGCAAGTCATGCAAATATTCATTTGGCAATGATTGGCGGAGTGATTTTTAATTTGGCAAATATTCTTTTAGTAGCTGCCATTACTATTGCTGGAATGAGTGTTGCTTTTCCGGTAGGAATAGGTATAGCATTGGTTTTGGGCGTTGTAGTAAATTATA
The DNA here is from genome assembly GCA_903870685.1 of uncultured Chitinophagaceae bacterium. Lineage (GTDB taxonomy): Bacteria > Bacteroidota > Bacteroidia > Chitinophagales > Chitinophagaceae > CAIQDX01. Next base: position 3,487 of record CAIQDX010000091.1, read on the forward strand.
TTTCTAATCCGCAGGGAAATCCTGTTTTAATTTTTGGCGGTGTTGCATTAATTGCGATTGCGATTATTTTGAATGCAAGAGCGTATCAAAAAATGCAATCAAATTCTTCGAATTCTGTTTCAAAAAAAGGATTGATACTGTCAATTGTTAGTGGATGTTTGATGGGATTATTTTATAAATATGTTGCTGATTCAATGTCAAAAGACTTTGTGAATCTTGATGCTGAAAAATTATCGCCATACACAGCTTTGGTATTTTTTTCTGTTGGAATTGTTGCAAGCAGTTTTGTTTTTAATTCTATTCAAATGAAGAAACCGTTTATTGGAAATGCGGTTTCATTTGCTGATTATTTCAAAGGAAAAATGAAAGATCATTTAATTGGAATTTTTGGTGGATTGATATGGTGCATTGGGATGTCGTTAAGTATCATTGCTTCCGGAAAAGCCGGCCCTGCTGTGTCTTACGGCTTGGGGCAAGGTGCAACTGTTGTTGCGGCAATATGGGGAATCTATGTCTGGAAAGAATTTGATAAATCACCAAAGGGAACAAAACTCATTTTAAATGTGATGTTACTATTGTATTTGGTAGGATTAGCAATGATCATTGGTTCTAAGTAAAACGATTTTGTCTTTTAAAACTGCCACTGAATTCTAATTCGGTTACTGCTCTTTGCCAATCGGTAAATTAAAAAATATTTTATCCTAACAAGTGTTAGTTTATTAATAAAACACATATTTTTGTTGACGAAATAAATTTATACTGTTATGAAAAATCACATGATTCAAAAATTATTTTTCACTGGAATTGCTCTTTTATTTACAACCATAGTATTTTCTCAACATAGAACACCATGGAATGTACCCGATGATTTGAAAACAAAGAATAATCCTTACAAATCAGATGCATCGTCAATAACAAGAGGAAAGAACACTTATAAAATGGAATGTGTACGTTGTCATGGTAAATTAGGAAAAGGAAATGGTTCAAGCGCTGATTTGCTTGATATTCAAGTTGCAGATCTTACTGCTGATAAAGTACAAAGTCAAACTGATGGAGAACTTTTCTGGAAAATTTCTGAAGGAAGAAAACCAATGCCATTAGCAAAAAGAACATTAACTGATGACCAACGTTGGGATATCATTAATTATATACGCACTTTTAAAGGTAAATAATAAAACACCGAAAATAAGCCCTTCCCTAAGAAAAAAGCTCAAACTTTATGTTTGAGCTTTTTTTGTGAAATTATTTAATTAAAAATTAAAAAATCAATAAAGTATTTGATCCATTTTTTTAAAACTATAACCTTCATTTTTTAAGAAGTCAATCATTTCATTTAATCTGTTATATAATTTATCTTTTCTTCTGGGATCTGTTCCGGCATGGATCAATAAAATATATCCGTTCAAACCATTTCGTTGTTTTGATAATTGTTTAATGTGATTTAATAACTCTTCACTGCTTTTATAGTAAGTACCCATTTCAGGATAGGTATAATCTGCATTGGTTGCAGAGCCGGGTGTAAGATTAAATAATGTTATACCTATTTCATTGCACCATCTTGCCACATCATCGTTCCACCATTCATAAGGTGGAATAAAAAATCTTTGCCATGGTTCATAAACTTTTAATTTTTCCATAGCTTGTTCATTCAAATTATAATCGTGCATAAAAGTTCCCCGACTAATTAATGTGCTGTCACGTTTATTCCAATCGCAATACAATAAATGATCGTTTGAATGTGGACCTAAATAATGAAAGTTGTTATATAAACTTTTTATGTTTGCTTCATTCAGAGGATTATTATAAAATCTTCCGGTAAAAAAGAATGAAGCATTAATATTTTGTTTTTGCAATGTTTCTAAGATGGTAGGAATTCCATCGCCAAATTCATCAGCAGTAAATACTAACTCGATTTCTTTTTTTGTACTGTCGCCTCTTACAATTGCACCATGGTTTTTGGTGATGTTTTTATTTTCCCAAAATGCTTTGGGTTGAGTAATTAAGTTTTTACTTTCAGCTTCTTTTGCCGCTAACAAATAAATTAAACTTGCTGTTCCATCCATCGTTGGTTCGTTGGTACTGTAATCTCCATAATCATCATGATACACTGCCATATCACTTTGAAAATCTTTGTAATCATCTTCGTGGGTTAGTTTTATTCCGATTAAATTTTTGTAAATAGAAGTATAGACCGGACCATCAACTAATCCACCATTGATTGGATAATTTTTTAAATGAGTGAATGCAGAATGCGGATCCGTTGGTGTATCGCCCCATGAAGGCAAACCGTATACCATGCTGGTGCCCCAAGGGTTACAGCCGAATAACCAATCTATATTTGCTTGCTCCAATTCTGCAAAGCTGTTATCATTATCTTGTTGCCGATACCAATAACATTCCATCGCAAAGGCAACGGTTAAATTATTACTGCACCAAATAAAAGGAATGCCGCGATAAAATGCATTGTGTTTTGCTTTTTTCCAAACGGTTAAAATTTGACGACCATAATTAGTTATTAAATCTGTTGCATTCATGGAATGATTCCATGTGCTTACTAATTCTTTCACACCAAGATTAATGAATGGATAATATTGATAATGTTTTGCTGTGTCTTTGCCAATCCAAGTTTTATGATATGTACTATCTAAAAACGATTCAGCTAAAACTCTATATTTATTTTCTTTAGTTAATTCAAATAATTGTGTTGCTGCCAAACCCATATCATCTTGCCAATCTTCTTCTTCATAGATATATGGAGATACAACTGAAACAGTTTGTGTAACACCTTTCTTTTTATTTGCAAATGCATAAGAAGAAAAAGCTTTTTCTTTCAGCAATTTTGCATAATCGGAATTTGTTTTTTTGAATAAAGAATATCCTAATGCAAAAGCACTCGTAAATTTTGCAGCAGTAGAACTTGTTCCAGTTGTATGGTTCATAAATTTGCCGCGTTGCTGAGGTTCGCCTGTAATAAAATAAACCGGACGTTCAAATCTTTTACCATAATAATTATCTTCTTTTGGAATTCGCATGCCCATATGATCTCGATCATCACCTAATTGATTAAATAAAATATTTTTTTGTAGATGCATTTTTAATAACCAATCCAATCCCCATTTCGCTTCATCCAAAATATCGGGAATTCCATTTCTCCCATCTAATCCATTACTTTGTTTTTCATCTTTAAAAATTTTTGGAAAATCTCTGTACGCCATCAATAAATGATAAGTTGCATTTGCTGAAGTTGAACTGTATTGCAAATAATCACTGGCATCATGCCATCCACCTGTTACATCAAAATGAGTGCTGTCCTTGATTCCGGCTTCAGCACCATACAAAACATAACCATCATGAGTATGGCAACTATCTTTTAAAAATGGATTAAAACCACTTCTTTGCTGACGCATGTATTGCAAGCAAAAATCAGCTGTGCCTTTATAAACATCATCATCAATTTTAAAAACAGGCGAAACAACATTACCTGCTTTAATAAAATATTTCCCCGATGTGGTGAATGCAGAAAAATTCAAACGATAGGTTTGTTTGAAGGGACCATAAGCACCAAATGCATCACTGGCAGTATTTGTATAAACAGCTTTGTTGGTTGATGAATCAATTAATTCAAACGAAGAGATAGAAATATTTTCTTTGCTGCACCAAATAGCAACTTTTATTCCTTTAGTAGTATAACCCAGCTGATTGATTCGGATAAATGATTGTTCTTTTTCAAATCGGGAAAAAGAGGAAAAAAAGAAAACGATGAGCAGAATAAATAATTTATTCATAAACATTAATTCTTCTTTGAAGATAAAAGAAATCGCTCGAAACATTAAAATGGTTATTTCTAAGTTGATATACCTAAAATAAAAAAGCCTTATAAACAGTGCGTTTTATAAGGCTTTAATAAATTTTAAGAAGATAGTTGTGATCCCGCTGGGACTCGAACCCAGGACCCCTACATTAAAAGTGTAATGCTCTACCAACTGAGCTACGGAATCATCCCTTTTATTTTGGGAGTGCAAAAATAGGCGAAAACACCATTGCACCAAATTTTAAAAAAAATATTTTCAATCATTTTCCCACAAGAATATTAACAATGATACAATGGCGAACACTTATTTTTGTTAAATAAAATTTTCTTATGTCGTATTTTAATAATAAAGTAGTTGTAATCACGGGTGGCTCCGAAGGCATTGGAAAGGCTTTGGTGGAGCTCTTTTTGGCAAATGGAGCTAAAGTTGCTTCATGCAGTAGAAATTATGATAAGTTATATCATTTACAACAAATTCATGCTGGCAAACCTTTAATGATTTATACCGCTGATGTTAGTATTGAAATGGATTGCAGAAAATTTATTGAATCGGTAATTGAAACATTTGGAACGATTGATATTTTAATTAATAATGCAGGGATATCGATGCGTTCTTTATTTAAAGATGTTGAGTTAGATACTTTACGTAAAGTAGTTGACATTAATTTCTGGGGAGTTGTTCAAACTACAAAATTTGCATTGCCATATATTTTAGAAAATAAAGGAAGTGTTGTTGCAATTTCATCCATTGCCGGTTACAGAGGATTACCCGGAAGAAGCGGCTACTCTGCTTCTAAGTTTGCAGTTAACGGTTGGATGGAAGCTTTGAGAACAGAATTATATGACACCGGAGTAAATGTAATGTGGGCTTGTCCCGGGTTTACTGCATCCAATATTCGTAATGTTGCTTTGAACAGAGTTGGTAAACCGCAGGGTGAAAGTCCAATGGATGAAAAAAAATTAATGACAGCCGAAGAATGTGCATTTCATATTGTGAATGCTATTGAAAAACGCAAAAGAACTTTAGTATTAACTGCAAATGGAAAGCTGACCGTTTTCTTAAATAAATATTTTCCAACATTGGCTGATAAATTCGTTAGAAGATTTTTCTTCCGCAATGGTGAATTGGTGAAATAAGTTTTTCTATTCAACGTTTATAGTTTTGGATGCCTGTAATAACATTAACTACCGACATAGGTCAGCAAGATTATCTTGTTGGTGCTATCAAAGGGCAATTGCTCTCAGTCAATCCTGCATTGAATATCCACGATATCACACATTACTTATCGCAATCAAATTATCCACAGGCTGCTTATGTTTGCAGCAATGCATTTAAATTTTTTCCAAAAAATACTTTTCATATTATTATTCTTAATTTTTTCGAAAATATTTCGCAACACATTTTAATTGCAAAATACAAGGATCAATTTATTGCTTGTCCCGATAACGGAATTCTTACCATGATCGCCGGACAAAAACCAAAAGAAATTATTGCGATCGATATCAGTCAACAAAATACTTTTTTGCAATACACTGAAATGATTGCACAAGCCATTGGCAAAATAATTAGCGGAAAAGAATTTAATTCGGTTGGTGAACCGATTCAAAACATCAACGAAAAATATCCATTGCGTGCCACACTTGGTAATGATTGGATGGAAGGACAAATTTTATTTATAGACCAGTACGAAAATGTAGTAATTAATATTACTAAAGCCGAGTTTGAAGAACATAGAAAAAACAGAAAGTTTAAAATAGTCTTTAAACGAAATGAAGTGATTGATACAATAAACAATAATTATTCATCTGTTTTTGAAGGAGAAAAATTAGCATGGTTTAATTCTGCCGGTTACTTGGAAATAGCTATCAACAAAGGAAATATTGCTGGCTTATTTGGTTTGCAGGGCTTCAACGAAAAAATGCAACAACAAAATGTTGCCAATCAAAATAAATGGTTTTATCAAACGGTGAGAATATTTTTTGAATAAAGAACAAAGCCTTGAAGAGTGCGACGCAACAACAGTTTCATAGAAATACCGCAGCTCGAAACATCATTCTTTTCTTCATTTAATTTTTTGCAAGTATTTTCGCAGTTCGTTTGAATGAATCAAAAATCTTAAACGTATTTATTTATGGCATATGATGTAATTGTTTTAGGAAGCGGTCCCGGTGGTTATCCGGCTGCAATCCGTGCTTCTCAATTAGGATTTAAAGTAGCAATTATTGAAAAAGAAAGTTTAGGTGGTGTGTGCTTGAATTGGGGATGTATTCCAACCAAAGCATTAATTAAAAGTGCAAATGTTTTTGAATATATAAAACACAGTACCAATTATGGCCTTAATGCAACAGGTACTGTCGATTTTGGTTCTGTGATAAAACGCAGTCGTGGTGTGGCCGATAAGATGAGTAAAGGTGTTCAGTTTTTGATGCGTAAGAATAAGATAGATGTGATAATGGGTTATGGAAAAATTGCTGCAAAAGGAAAAGTAGAAGTAACTGCTGCTGATGGAACTAAAAAAATTGTTGAAGCAAAAAATATAATTATAGCAACAGGTGGTCGCGCTAAACAATTACCGAATCTTCCAATCGATGGTAAAAAAATTATTGGTTATCGCGAAGCCATGGTTTTGCCACAACAACCAAAATCCATGATCATTGTTGGCAGCGGTGCAATAGGTGTTGAGTTTGCTTACGTTTATAACAGTTTGGGAACAAAAATTACCATTGTTGAATTTTTGCCACGTGTTGTTCCTGTTGAAGATGAAGACATTTCTAAAGAATTAGAAAAACAATACAAGAAACAAGGCATTGATATTTTAGTTAATTCATCTGTTGAAGCTGTTGAACAAACTACTACCGGAGTTAAAGCAAAAGTAAAAACACAAACCGGTGAAATATTTTTAGAAGCCGATATTGTTTTGAGTGCTGTTGGTGTTGTTGCAAATATTGAAAACATTGGTTTGGAAGAAAATGGAATTAAAACAGAGAAAGGAAAAATTGTAGTTGATAAATATCAACAAACATCTGTTGCAGGAATTTATGCCATCGGCGATTGCAGTCCTGGTCAGGCTTTGGCGCATGTTGCTGCAAAAGAAGGAATCAATGCTGCCGAGCATATTGGTTACAACGAAAAAAAATATAATCATTTACCCGAGCCATTGGATTATAATAATATTCCGGGTTGTACATATTGCACTCCTGAAATTGCAAGTGTTGGTTATACCGAGAAAGCAGCAAAAGATGCAGGTTACGAATTAAAGATCGGCAAGTTCCCATTCATGGCAAGTGGTAAAGCAAGTGCAGCAGGTGCAACCGAAGGTTTTGTAAAAGTTATTTACGATGCAAAATATGGTGAGTTCTTAGGTTGTCATATGATCGGTACAAATGTTACGGAGATGATTGCAGAAGCAGTTGTTGCACGAAAATTAGAAACCACTGCACATGAAATTTTAAATGCTGTGCATCCGCATCCGACCATGAGCGAAGGCTTGAAAGAAGCCACAGCAGCGGCTTACGGCGAAGCAATAGATATTTAGTATTTAAAATTATTGATTTAATATTTCAAGGATTACAAAGAAATGTGATCCTTTTTTTTGTTTAGCATATAAAATCATTCGTAAATTTAGTTACCCAAAAAACAACTAAAATTACTTGCCATGTTACGTTTAATCCAACGTGTTGTATTTATTACAGCAAACTCTTTTATTAGTTTTTTTTCTTACAGCCAAATTGATGTGTATAAAGCCAAACCCATTGAAGTCTACAAAGCAAAGCCAATAGAAGTGTATAAAGCAAAACCGATAGAAACTGAAAAGTCGGCAAATGCTGTAAAGTTGGATAATAATAAAATTCCAAATTCTGAATTAAGTAATATTAATTTCTTTATACGCAAATGGAGAACAGGTGTAAGTGGTGCTTCATATCAAACTACTAATGCCGCAACAAATCAAACTACACTCACTACAAGTAGCGGCACTGCTAAAGTTGATCCTTTATATATAAACGCAGATGGCTCTTATTATTGGGCAACATATGGGCAAAAAAAGTCTGGTAAATGGGAGAGAACCGGAAGAACCGATTATCCTATTATTCTACGAAATGCCATTGATGGAAGAGATTGGTTTGTTGGTAGAGATGCCAAAAAGGCTAACCTCATTTATATATGGGATGGTAAATATTATAGCTATACTGCTGTTCCTTTGTAAATAAATTTCAATAAAAATTAGAGGCTGCATTTGCAGCCTTTTTTATTTTATGTTATCGGCTTCCGAATTTCATGGCATCAACTGTTGCGTCGCACACTTGTACGTTCGGTACTTTATTCAACTTTGAAAAAATAAAATTGTATTTTCATTTTCACATCATCAAACACCATGGAAAAAAATATTTTACTTCTTTTAATTTTAATCAGCTCATTTTCATTCTCACAAAAAAATAAAGAAAATAAAACTGCTGTTGCAAAAGATTATTTTCCAAGTGCTGAAGTTTGGGAACATAAAAATCCATCATCTTTCGGATTAGACAGTAATAAAATAAATGATGCAATTCTTTTTGCAAAAAACAATGAAGCCAAATTGCCACGCAATCAGGAAATAGCACAGGCAATGACATTTGGTAAAGAACCTTTCAGTGATGCCATTGGTCCTTTGGCAGAAAGAGGAGAACCATCAGGCATCATTATTTACAAAGGATATATTATTGCCGAATGGGGCGAACCATCACGTGTTGATATGACCAACAGTGTTACAAAAAGTATGTTGTCATCTGTTATAGGATTGGCTGTGGAAAAGGGTTTGATAAAATCAGTAAATGATATTGTTGCAAATTATGTTCCACCAATTGAAGTATTTAATAACAATGAATTTCGAAGCGCAGAACAAATTGGTCAACCACAATTTTTATATCCGTTCGCATCTGCTCACAATAAAAAATTAACATGGGATGTGATGCTTCGTCAAACGAGCGATTGGGAAGGAACATTATGGGGCAAACCAGATTGGGCCGATCGTCCAAACGATAAACCCAACGAATGGCTTACACGCAAACGAAATGAACCAGGAACTGTTTGGAAATATAATGATACCAGAGTTAATGCTTTGGCATTAGCTGCAACAACAGTTTGGCGTAAACCATTACCACAAGTGTTGCGTGAAAATATCATGAACCCGATTGGTGCTTCTAATACATGGCATTGGACAGGTTACAGAAATTCGTGGATTGTTTTAGATGGACAAGTCATTCAATCAGTAAGTGGTGGCGGACATTTTGGTGGTGGACTATTTATCAATGCATACGATATGGCTCGCTTTGGTTTATTGAGTTTGCATAAAGGCAATTGGAATGGTAAACAAATTATCAGCGAACAATGGATCAATCAGGCATTAACACCAACTACTGCAAACACAGGCTATGGTTATATGAACTGGTTTTTAAACACCGATAAAAAATTATTTCCTTCTGCGCCATTAACTGCATTTGCACATTTAGGAAATGGAACCAACATGATTTATGTTGATACACAAAACGAAATTGTTGCAGTGGTGCGTTGGATTGAAAACAGTGCGCTTGATGGTTTTGTAAAACGACTATTAGAATCAATTAGAAAATAAATTTCCATTTTTGTATCTTTCTAAAATTGAATAATTAATTATGGACTTTACACAATTATCAACTCTTATTTTAATCGGAATATTTTTATTTTCAACTGCTGCTATATGGATTGTAGGTGTTAAAATTATTTCTGCAATCGATGCTATTACGCTGCATTTCAATCTTGGAGAGGCTTTTGGCGGAATGGTATTTTTGGCCATTGTAACCAATCTTCCGGAAATTGCCATTACTGCTGTTGCAGCTTATCATCGCGATTATGATATTGCCGTAAGTAATTTACTCGGCGGTATCGCCATTCAAACTGTTGTGTTGGTATTGATTGATGCGTTTGGTGTTGGACGAAAAGCACCACTTACATTAAAAGGTCATTCAAATGTTTTAGTTCTCGAAGGTGTTGCACTGATTTTTATTTTAACAATGGTAATGATGGCAAAACAATTTTCACCTAACTTAATTTTCTTTCGCACAACACCATTCGAATGGTTGATATTATTTATTTGGTTGGGAAGTGTTTTTTTAATTTCTCGTTTTGTAGATGTTACAAAAAAAGAAAAAAAGATTGTTACCGATCCAACACATCATCTGCGTCATCCAAAATCAAGATTTAAAGGAACTATTCAATTAGCAATTTTTGTTTTTATTATTTGTGCAATTGTTACTTTAATATCGGGTTGGTCATTAGAAATTACTAGTGATATTTTATCAAAACGTTTTGGCATGAGCGGCGTTTTATTTGGCGGAACCATTTTAGCATTATGTACATCATTGCCCGAAATATCTACCGGCATTGCATCTGCGAAGATTCGCGAATATCAAATGGCAGTAAGCGATATATTTGGCGGCAATGCATTTTTGCCTGTATTATTTTTAATGGCATCAATAATTGGCGGCGATGCCATCCTTCCATCATTGCAACCATCCGATATGTATTTAACAGGATTAGGAATTATTTTAACCGGTATTTATTTAATCGGTATGGTAATGCATTCTAAAAAACAATTCTTTCGAATGGGTATCGATTCAATAATTGTTTTGTTAGTTTATGTTATTGGTTTAGTTGGTTTGTTATATTTAGTCAATTAAAAAAATAAAAAATAATTATTTACCAAACTACAAATCATTATTCAACTTTACTGGCGTCGCACTCTTCAACGTTCATAACTTTATTCAACAGGCAGAAGAAAAAAATAAGCATGACACAAAAAAAACAAGGCATCGATATTATAAATAAAGTTTTAGAAGCCTGCTATGCGGTTGATAAAGATTCACTTTTTCTCATGAGCTTAATGCATCAATATGAAGACAGGGGTTGGCTTACAAAGAAACAATTAGAAGGGTTATATGATAAAGCAAAAAAAATAATTGACATACAGCCAGGCTGGCTTGCCACAATCGAAGCAATGATTGCTAAATTACCAACACGAGATAAATCACCCATTACAAAAACCTTTACACCTGTTGTTGAAAATGAAATTACTACTCAGCAGTTAACCGCAATACTTTTAAAATATCCACAACATAAAGCTGTGTTGTTGCTGCAATCAAAATTTCAGAAAGAACATTTGCTTAGTCCAGCAGATACAGCTTCGTTACAAAAGTTCTATAAATTATTAATGAAGTAATTCTATTTTTTGCCTTTGATGAAAGTGCCGTTAATACAAATATCTTTTTCATCATCTAAAACTCTTTTCATCAGTTTTCGTAAAACCTCCGGAATGATCATTTTTTCTTCCTCTGTAAGTTCATGAACAATCTCGAAAAATTCATCATCATCATCATAGTATCCAAAATATAGATCATACCGATTATTAAGATGCAACCGTAAGGACAATTCTTTATCTTCTTCATATTGGTACATGGTTACAATCGACCATTGATCTTCATCCAAACAATCAAAACGAATATCGACCGAAGTTTCATTCAGAACCCAGGTTGCTAATTTTTCAATCATTTCAGCAGAATGATTTTGTACTAATTCTTCAAACGTCATAATTCAATCTTCTTTAATTATTTTAATAAAGTTCAGTTCAATGTTAACTTTTTATTAAGTTCAAATGTACAATGTTATAATGATTGTTGTGATTTGAGAAAAACGGGAAAAAAACGGAAAAAAAGGGTGTTTTTCCCGTATGTACAAAACAAAAACTCTACTATATTTGTAGTATAAACTATTAAAGTTTTATTCACTGGGGGGTGAATTAATAGTCCTACTTAATTATTTTAGTAGGACTATTTTCATTAATAGCAGTATTGCTAATCTGCCTGTTTAGCATCAAAACCCATCAACCCTTACCTTTGCCGCCATTATGAAATTTGAGAAAGAAATAAATAGGCGGAGAACTTTTGCAATTATCTCTCACCCCGATGCAGGTAAAACAACTTTAACCGAAAAATTATTGTTGTTTGGTGGTGCTATTCAAACAGCAGGCGCAGTAAAAAGCAATAAAATAAAAAAACATGCAACGAGCGATTTCATGGAAATCGAAAGGCAACGTGGTATTAGTGTGGCTACAAGTGTAATGACTTTTGAGTATAAAAATATGTTGATCAATTTGCTGGATACGCCCGGCCACAAAGACTTTGCAGAAGATACTTACAGAACTTTAACGGCCGTTGATAGCGTTATTTTAGTTATCGATAGTGTGAATGGTGTTGAAGCACAAACACGCCGTTTAATGGAAGTGTGCCGTATGCGTGATACGCCTGTAATTGTTTTTATTAATAAGATGGATCGTGATGGAAAAAACAGATTTGATTTATTAGAAGAAATAGAAAAAGAATTAAAACTGGCTTTACATCCAATGACATGGCCCATCAACAGTGGTAAAGATTTTAAAGGAGTTTATAATTTAGATTATAAAAGTTTGCGATTATTTACTGCAAGCACAAAAGCAGATGAAGAAGATACAATTGCCATCAACGATTTGAATGATAAAATTCTAGATACAAAAATTGGCGAACGCGATGCGGAACAATTGCGTGAAGATGTTGAATTGGTTGAAGGTGTTCATGGCGAATTAAATAATGAAGATTATTTAGCAGGTAAAGTTGCTCCTGTATTTTTTGGAAGTGCCGTAAATAATTTTGGTGTAAAAGAAATGCTTGACACATTTATTCGTATTGCACCCATTCCACGAAGCAGAGAAACATCAGCAAATACGGTAGAAGTGGGCGATGAAAAATTCAGTGGATTTGTTTTTAAAATTCATGCCAACTTAGACCCCAAACACCGCGACAGGATTGCGTTCTTGCGTGTGTGCAGCGGAAAGTTCGAAAGAAATAAATATTATCATCATGTTCGATTGGATAAAGAAATTCGATTCAGTAATCCTTATTCTTTTTTGGCGCGAAGTAAAGATGTAATTGAAGATGCTTATCCCGGCGATGTGGTTGGTTTATTCGATACCGGTAATTTTAAAATTGGTGATACATTAACTGAAGGAGAAAATTTTTATTTTACCGGCATTCCAACTTTCTCTCCAGAAATATTTAAGGAATTGGTTAATAAAGATCCGATGAAAACAAAACAATTGGAGAAAGGTGTTCAGCAATTAACCGATGAAGGTGTTGCACAATTATTCACTCAACATGGCGGCAATAAAAAAATCATTGGTTGTGTTGGTGATTTGCAATTCGAAGTTATTCAATATCGTTTGTTACAGGAATACGGCGCTGCTGCTGAGTTTCGAACATTACCTTTCTATAAAGCATGTTGGTTAACATCGAAAGATCAGAAAAAGTTAGATGATTTTTTACGCTTCAAACAAATGAATAGTGCCGAAGATAAAGATGGTCATCCTGTTTATTTAGCACAAAGTGAATGGTTCTTAAATACCGAGATCACCAATAATCCAGATATTCAATTTCATTTTAGCAGTGAAGTGCATAAGTAATTTGATAGTTCATCGTTATAAATTGAACCAATAATTTAGTTTAAATACAATTGCTCTGTTCTTGTTTTGCAAGATTGGAGTTGTGTAATAATTATCTGTATAAACTAAATACAGATCGCTCATTGGTTTAAACCGGTATTGAAATCTGCTGTTGATATTGAAATTATTTGCCTGCGTATTATATTGAAGAAAAGTTGTCCAAGAAACTTTTGTACTGAAATTGTACTCAATCTTTGGTGATAATAAAAATAATTCGGTACTGCCATAAGGTTCAGGAAAATATAACTTATCAAATTCTGCCTGAAAGATCAAATTGAAGTGTGGTCTGCTTCTCAGCGTAATACTTCCTGTTAGAGAACTAATATTCCCATTATAAAATTGTCCTGCACCATAGCCAATTGAATAGCTGAAATCTTTTCTTGTATCGGAATTATAGGTTACAGAAGCTGCAGAATAATTATAATGTTGTGCCGGTAATGGAGTAGCACCTGTAAATGAAATCGGATATAATAAATCAAGTTCGTTATGGATCATTTGTGTTTTAAAAAACGATGTGTTTTTATATTCGATCAAATAAGTAAAAGTAAAATCGTTTTCGTTAAATGAATAATTCGGATTTACAACTAAATAGTTTTCTAATTTAATTGTGTGTCTTATAATCGAATTATCTTTTGGATAAATTTTAAATGCAACGGATCCATAAATATGTTTAAATCCAATTCTGATCGTTGTATCTCTTAGTGCATCATAATTATTAATTCGTTGCACATAACCCATATCAGTATAATAGTTTGTGCCCAATGTTGCTATGTCTAAAATAGTAGCTAATTTTTTCTTATTAAAAGCAAAACCTGTTTCCTGAAAATTATTTTGATCTGAAATTCCCGGTTTAAAAGAATAATGAAAAGCATACCACCAATTCCATTTTCCATCACTACTAAAATAATCGAAAGTAGAACCGGCATTTCTTCCCCATGCATTTAATGGGTTAGCTTTTTTATCGGCATCGGTTTGAAAATTTTCATGATTCAGAAAATACATCTTAAATAGTGAACGGCTCAAAACATTTTTATTGAAAGAAATGGCGGTGTAATTCTCCGGCGAATAATCTCCTTTACTTCCTGTTTGCATATTCATGATTCCAATTCTGGTCGTTGAATTCAAACTGCCTGATAATCTTGCGCCGCCAATAATTGGGATTGCTTTTCCAGTTGTATCTAATCCGATTCTTCTTGAATAAAAAGGAGTAATCAATCCGGGAATTCCATATTCACCAAATATGTCGGAGTTCTCTAAAAAAAATGACCTTTTTTCCGGAAGAAAAATATCGTAACGTGTAAGATTGGTTACTTGTTGATCTACTTCTACCTGCGAGAAATCAGGATTAAGTGTGAGGTCTAAATTTAATGATGATGTTAAAGTAATCTTACTATCCAAACCTCCACTGAGAGCGGCTTTCGTAGGATTATTGTTTTCCTGATCGCCTTGAATATTTCCTGAAGCATATGGAATCATCACAACATTTTTTCCTGGAGTGGGCGGTGCTTTATCCCATAATAACGAGCCGGTATAAGCCATGTTATAAATATTAAAATGTGTTGGAACATGTGTCCAACCTGAATACTGGTTATACTTCATATCCACTCGTAAAAAATTAATTCCCCATAAAGTTTTATCTGGCGGGAATCTTAATGTTTTGAAAGGAATAGCCATTTCTGCCGTCCAATGATCTTTATATCTTTTTGTTGCAGAAAACCATTTATTATTCCAACTCCAACTAAGTTGATTATCCTGACTCATACTTACCTGATCTTCCGATTGTGCATTTAATGCATTGACAGCAAAAATAAAACCGTTGGTATGACTGTTTTGTGGATCGAGTACAATTGCAACACCATCGTTATCTAAATGACCTATATCGCGTTTTAAACTTTGTATTATATTTTTCCCTGAATCGAATGATGTAAAAGCAACGTACAAAAATTTATCATCGTATGCTAATTGAACAACTGTTTTGTTGTTAGGACAAATATCATCTGTTGGAAATTTTAGAAAGAAATCTGATTTCTTTTCTGCAACATTCCAAATGCTATCATCTAAAATACCATCAATTTTTACGGAAGAATTTATACGCGTAATATGAATTTGAAACTCTTTTTGAAAAGTCTCAACATTTATATTCTGAGCATTTAATTTATAAAAACAAATAATAAATAAAATAACCAACGATGCAGGCTTCATATGAAATAAAACTAAAAAAAATGAAGCAATCTGAAATATTTATTTCTTAAAAGCAAAAAAAATAGTTCCTCTCACTTTAAAAAATGAAAGGAACTAAATGGGGGGGCAACAAGTATATCGGTTAGTTTAGGGGCTGATAAATTTCTGATTTCACAGAAATTATTGATTGAAAACTTATAAAAAATTATTCTTTCGGACGCAAATTGTACCATTCTCTTTTTCCATCAGCTTTTGTTACAAGCAAACTAAATTTTTTGTTTGTCCTTGCGGCTGCTGTTTTGGCTATTTCTAAAACACCAGGTGTATTTATATCACCACGATTCATATAATTATATTCCAAGCTTGGCATTTGATAAATATTATCAGTGCCTTGAACTTGTATTGTTCTGTAGAAACCTTCCTTTGCCATTTCTTCATGCAAAATATCATAGTCCGATGCACTTGCTGCATCAAATAATTCAACGGTAATTGTAAAGCGTGCCATAGAGTTGTTTTGTTGATAAAACTATTGTCCTCGTTGTATAAAAAAAATGATATTCATCATATTTTGATGTTGCAACAGTAAAATATAAATTTGATTCTTTAGGATAATAAGACAGGATAGATCGATGAAAGCTTTATTCAATAAACATTTTTCTTTCTTTTAAAAGCTTTACTACAACTTTATCGATAGGTAGTGAAACAGAATTTTCGTTTAGATCATTCCAATCAATCCATCTAAATAATTCGCATTCACCATTTGCATCAGCAATTTGATGCGGTTGAAAATTAAACGCAGATGTTTGTGTGATTAAATTAATTGGTTCGTTTGCATGAGCGAAATAATAAATCGAAAGAATTTGGTCTTTATTATTAAATGCAGATATCTGAAAAAAATCGGTTGTATAAATATGTTTACCGATTTCAACATCAAGGTTAGCTTCTTCTTTAAATTCGCGTTTTAAACAGTCTCTTGTTCCTTCGCCAAATTCCAATCCTCCACCCGGAAATTTTGTAAAATAATTTCCGCGAATAAATTCATCAGTAACTAAAATTCTTTTGTTACAGTCTATCAAAATTCCATAAACCCTTACATTAAATAATGGCATCTATTTTATTTTTTCCAATGTTGTAATTCAATAATGTTGCCGTCAATATCTTTTGCATAAACAAAAGTGAGAAAGCCGGCATTTGTAACTTCTGTTTCTACCAACTTACCAACCTGCGAACCGCCATACAGCAAGAGTTTTGCCAAGACTTCGTTTACATCGTCAACTTTAAAAGCAATATGACCAAAGCCTTTTCTGTTGGTAACAAATGGTAAGTTCTCTTCGTTCTTATCGTACTGAAAAATTTCAAGCGTTGGTAAATCTTCTTCATAACCCGGCAATGCCAAATGGATTCCTGTAAAATGTGCATTGGTAATAGTTGTTGCTTTATCTAACCAATCGCCACTCAAATCTCTTTCGGGATACAAAGGTTTGCAATTAAAAACATTGATATAAAAATTTGCCAACTTTTTCCAGTCGTCGGTAATAATATTTGTGTGAACGAATTTTATCATAGTGCGAATTACAAATAACTCAAATTAGTTTTTGGAGTAAGTGCGAGTAAAGTTTCATACATCAATTGTATAGTGCTTTCGATATCACTCTTGTGTAACATCTCAACAGTGGTGTGCATGTATCGCAATGGAATAGAAATTAAAACACTTGGGCAACCATCGTTAGCATAAGCAAAACTATCTGTGTCGGTTCCGGTGCTGCGACTAACGGTGCGCATTTGCAAAGGAATTTTTTTCTTCTCGGCAATATCCTGCACAAAACTTAATAATTTATTATGAACAGCAGGACCATAAGTAGGAGATGGTCCTTTACCACAAGCAACATCACCTTCAATAATTTTACTGATCATTGGTGTTTGTGTATCGTGTGTAACATCGGTGATGATGGCAACATCAGGTTTAATGCGGCGTGCTATCATCTCAGCACCACGCAAACCAATCTCTTCCTGCACCGCATTTACAATGTATAAACCAAAAGGCAATTTCTTTTTATTTTCTTTTATAAGTCGTGCAACTTCTGCGATCATAAAACCACCAATGCGATTATCGAATGCACGTGCAATCAAATAATCATATGCTAATTCATCATAACCTTCTTCATAAGTAACAACAGAACCAATATGAATGCCCAATGCTTCCACTTCTTTTTTTGTACGAGCACCACAATCCAAAAATAAATTATCTACTTTAGGTGCTTGTTCTTTTTGATCTCCGCTACTCATTCTTGTATGAATAGCCGGCCAGCCAAACACAGCTTTTACAGTTCCTTTTTTTCCATGGATCAACACACGTTTTGCAGGAGCGATTTGATGATCTACACCACCATTTCTTTTTAAATAAATAAATCCTTGATCGGTAATATAATTTACAAACCAACTGATCTCATCGGCATGTGCTTCAATCACTACTTTAAATGTTGCAGTTAGATTAATTACACCAACTGCAGTTCCGTATGAATCGCTGAAATGCGTATCTACCAATGGTTTCACATAATCTAGCCACACTTTTTGTCCGCTGCTTTCGAAGCCAACAGGCGATGGTGTGTTCATGTATTTTTTCAGAAATGCGTATGAAGCATCTGTAAGAATGGATTTGCTTTTTTTCTTTGTGATTTTAGATTTTGCCATGATTCATTATTTTAGAAAAGAGTAAAACTGATGATTCCGCAGATGGCTTTCACCAACATCAGTCCGTCAATAATTGCAAGATAATATAGAATGCTTTTACGTTGATGCATTGACCATGCAACAGTTATCAACAAAATAAATGGAATAGCATTAATGATGATGCGCACTGAAGGAAAATGGTGACTGATTGTATAAACTAAAAATGTTCCGAAACCTACGATGCACAAAGGCATCATGATATAAAAAATAGTTTTGCGTAAACCCACACGAACAACAAATGTTTTTAATTGTTGATTATAATCGGCTGCATAATCTTTTATGTCGAACATGATACAAAGAACTGTGATGTACATAAAATTTTTAAGGAACAATAATGTTCCGAATAAAGTAATACCAAAAGCTTCATTGGTTTCGATTGTATGAAATAAAACAGGATAAATTGTAACGGTGCCACTCCAAACAAAACCAATCACAAAAGGTTTCATCCAACCATTACTTCGTAAACTATGTTTTTTAAATTGTAAAAATTCAATGCCATAATATAAAATGGCAACAAGAGGAAACACTAAAATCAATATCCATTGCATTGATGGCATTTCAAAAATTTGTTTCCATACATCTTTGCAAACAAAAAATATTGCAAGAATCATAAATAAAGTAAGAATCGTTTCAGATCGAATCATCAACGACTTATTCTTCAAATACCAAACAGACCGTTTATTATTTAAATCAACAGAAATTACATCAATATAAGCTTCGGTATAATAAACAGTTGTTGCGCAAAATAAGAGAATGTAATACCAGAATGTATTAAGCGGAAAGCCTTGCTGGATGCTTGCTTCAAAAGAAAGTGCTACAGCACAAATGCCGTAAAAAAAATTTCCAAAGAAAATAAATGATGCAATTTTTTTCAAGAATGTTTATCTGTGAATCATGATGATGGTTGGTCCGCTTATAGTATCACTTACATGTCCGGCCATATCTTTTGCCCAAAATTTAAAAACACAAGTATCGTTTTGATTGTTGCATGCCGGCTCTCTGATTGGCGGATAACCTAAATTAAATCCATATGCCATACTGATATCAAACTGTCCTTTTAAATTTTTACTTGTCGGGAAACCGGGAATAGGATAGCCCTGCGTGAAATTACTTAAAGTACAATTTTTAGTTACTTTCTGTATCCACAGCGAATCTTGCACATCACCTTGTGCATCTGTAAATTCGATGCTGAATGATAAAATATCATTCGGATGCAAAGTGGTTAAATTAACACTTTTAAAAAATAATTGTGGTTTATCAGTGTACAATCCTTTATTGCAGGAATTTGTTATGATAGCAATAACAAATAGTATCAATATTTTTGCCTTCATACTTTTATATTCATTTCAAATGTAGTTAAATCATTTCAACCCATTACTGTGCAACCATCACTTGTTAACAATATTTTTTCAATTCATGATAAAGATTTTCTGAATCATGCAACAGAAATTTTTAAATTTCAATATGAGCACAACAATGTTTATCAGCAATGGTGCAATCTTGTGAATCCATTATTAAACATTAATCATTCAACATCTAACATCCCTTTTCTGCCAATTTCTTTTTTTAAGACTCATACAGTAACAGCAACGCTGTTTCAACCAGAGCAAATATTTGAAAGTAGCGGCACCACGCAAACCATTAACAGCAGGCATTTGGTGAAGGATATTAATTTGTACAAACAAAGTTTCAGTAAAGCATTCGAATTATTTTATGGTGATATAAAAGAGTGGTGCATAATTGGTTTATTGCCATCGTATCTCGAAAGAAAAAATTCATCATTGGTAATGATGGTGGATGAATTAATTAAAATGAGTAATCATAGTGAAAGTGATTTTTATTTATACGATTTCGATAAACTTCAATCAACATTGCAACGATTGGAAATGAAGCAACAAAAAACTTTACTCATTGCTGTAACATTTGCTTTGCTTGATTTTGCTGAAAAATTTTCAATGGAGTTAAATTATACCACCATCATGGAAACAGGTGGGATGAAAGGAAGAAGAAAAGAATTAACAAGACTTGAAATACATGATTATTTGAAACAAAGATTAGGTGTAAAAAATATTCATTCTGAATATGGCATGACAGAATTATTATCTCAAGCTTATTCAAAAGGTGATGGAATATTTGTTTGTCCGCCGTGGATGAAAGTATTGATAAGAGATGAAGAAGATCCTTTGCTGGTGCGGACTTCGGGAAGAGGTATTCTGAATGTGATTGACCTTGCAAACATTTACAGTTGCAGTTTTATTGCAACAGATGATGTTGGAATGGTTTATGAAGATGGTAGTTTTGAAGTGTACGGACGATCGGATAACAGTGATATCCGAGGATGCAGTTTGCTGGTTGTTTAATTGCCGGTTATATTTGCAACCTTGATGTTCAAAAGGTTCAAGATGTTTAAAAAGTTTAAAGTTTAGTATTATTTGAAATAAAATTTTAAACCTATTGAACTTTTTAAACCTCTTCAACTTAACGTTGCCCAAGTGGCGAAATTGGTAGACGCACTGCCTTCAGGTGGCAGCGTTCGAAAGGATGTGCTGGTTCGAATCCGGTCTTGGGCACTAGTAAAAAGCAATTCATAATTGAATTGCTTTTTTTGTTATTTATAAAATCATCTCTTCAAAAAAACATCATAAGCAAAACGAATTAATGTGCCGATGATAACTATCAAAAAGAAAATTCGAATAAATTGATTTCCTTTTTTAATGGCCATTCTTGCACCAATCATTCCTCCCAAAGCATTACTGGCAGCCATTGGCAGGGCAATACTCCAAATAATAGAGCCTTTCAGCATAAATAAAATGATTGAACCGGCATTGGTTGCAAGGTTCACCATTTTTGCAGTTGCTGAAGCATGCAGAAAATCAAAACCTAATAAAGTAATGAATGCGAGAATTAAAAAACTTCCGGCACCCGGACCAATAAATCCATCATAAAATCCAATTACAACACTAATTAAAATGGCTAATAAAATTTGAGTTTTTGATGAATGATTTTTAATAACATGTTGACCAAAATTCTTTTTGCTGTAAGTATAAATTGCAACACCAATTAAAACAATTAATAAAATTGGTTTCATAAAATCATTGTGAACCATCGTTAATAATTTTGAACCTGCATATGCCGAACAAAAAGCAATTGCCATCATCATCGATAATAATTTCCAGTTTAATTTTACTTTTTTAATATATTGATAAACTGCAAAACCAGTTCCACTGAAAGAAGGAAATTTTAATGAACCGATAACTGTTGCAACTGGATAATATGGAAGCAAAACCAATGCTACAGGCATTTGTATCAATCCGCCACCACCAACAACTGCATCAACTAAACCTGCAGTAAA
>CAIQDX010000092.1 GCA_903870685.1 uncultured Chitinophagaceae bacterium
ATGCAATAACAATGGATAATTACTTACCATCCGCACTTTATTATCGGCCAACATTTCAGGAAAAATACGTTTGGTAACTTCTCTGTTTTCGAGCATATAACTTACACCGCTTGGTGTACGTAAATTATCTTCGAGAATATAAAATGTTCCGTCATCGCCGCGAATTAAATCGATACCGCTGATATGAACATAAATATCATGCGGCACTTTTATTCCAAATACCTCACGGGTATAATGCGGACAAGATGCAATTAATTCGGCAGGAACAATTTTATCTTTTATGATTTGTTGATCGTTATAAATATCTTTTAAAAAAAGATTCAATGCTTTTAATCGTTGTTGAATTCCTTTTTCGATATGATTCCATTCAGTCGAAGTAATAATTCTTGGAATGATATCGAATGGAAAAATTCTTTCGATACCTGCATTATCGCTGTACACAGTAAAA
Organism: uncultured Chitinophagaceae bacterium; assembly: GCA_903870685.1. GTDB lineage: Bacteria > Bacteroidota > Bacteroidia > Chitinophagales > Chitinophagaceae > CAIQDX01. The sequence goes on from CAIQDX010000092.1 coordinate 449, forward strand.
GTAATTCCCTGATTCATGAAAAGCTCTTCAGCAATTCTATCTTTTTGCTGCAATGCAGTTACATCAAAATGTTGTAACGCATCAACCACTTTCTGGTATTGCGAACGGATACTATTGTTGTTGTTCATTTCATCCCATACACCGGGATACAAGAAGTATTGTTTCAATAGATCTTCGCAACTCATGGGCTACTTGTTTTTTAGGGTATAATAAAAAATTGCACCGCCATAGGGATGGTGTGCAATCGTACTTTGCTCAATATAGGAAAAAATAAGAAAGAAGGAAAGAAGAAATGAAATTAATTGGTCATGAAAGAATATTTTAAATAAAAAAGCCTGTTGATTTTTTCAACAGGCTTTTTATTAATCAAACTATTTCTTATTCTCCTTTAGGCGTTTGGGGTTTTCAAATCCAACTTTATCTGCAACTCATCAAATTGTTTTGCATCAATGGTTGATGGTGCATCCAACATCACATCTCTGCCACTATTATTTTTAGGGAATGCAATAAAATCTCTGATGCTTTCACTACCGCCAAGTATAGAACACAAACGGTCGAAACCAAATGCCAGTCCACCATGCGGCGGAGCACCATATTCGAATGCGCCTAATAAAAATCCAAACTTATGTTGTTGTTCTGCTTCATCCATTCCTAATGCAGCAAACATTTTTTCCTGCAATTCTCTTTGAAAAATTCTGATAGAACCACCACCAATTTCATTTCCGTTCAACACCATATCATAAGCATTGGCTTTAATGGCTGCATAAGGATGTTTTAAATATTCTGCAGCATTTTCAATCACCGGATTATTATTGATCATCACTTCAATATGATCTGGTTTTGGTGAAGTAAATGGATGATGACGTGCCACCCATCTGTTATCCTCTTCTGCATATTCAAACAACGGAAAATCCATTACCCACAACAATTTAAACTCATTATCTTTTCTAAAGCCCAAACGTTTTCCCATTTCCAAACGCAATTCGCTGATGGCTTTTCTTGTTCTTTCTTCAGCACCGGCAAGAATTAAAATTAAATCACCGGCACCTGCATTGGTTGCATCGGCAATAACTTTTAATTTTTCTTCATTATAAAATTTATCAACGCTGCTTTTAAAAGTTCCGTCGGCATTGCATTTAATAAATACTAAACCTTTCATTCCTATTTGCGGACGTTTAACCCATTCTGTTATTTCATCGGTTTGTTTGCGTGTGTATTCGCTGCAACCCGGAACCGCAATGGCTAAAACTGTAGCCCCCCCGCCCCCCAAAGGGGGGATTGCAAACATTTCTTCATCAAGAACTGCTTGCTTATTTGGGAAAAGAGATTTGTCGAAAACCAAGTTGTTTATCTTCATTCCAAATCTGATGTCGGGTTTATCATTTCCAAATTGCCACATCGCTTCTTCCCAACTCATGCGTTCAACCTTTTCGGTGTAATCAATATTCTTTACATCTTTAAAAATTCGTTTTACCAAACCTTCAAACATGTTTAAAATATCTTCCTGTTCAACAAAACTCATTTCACAATCTATCTGTGTAAATTCAGGCTGACGATCAGCTCTCAAATCCTCGTCACGAAAGCATTTTACGATTTGATAATATCTGTCGTAACCACTCACCATTAACAATTGTTTAAATGTTTGAGGTGATTGTGGTAACGCATAAAATTGTCCGGGATTCATTCTGCTTGGCACCACAAAATCTCTTGCACCTTCGGGAGTTGATTTAATTAAAAATGGTGTTTCAATATCCATGAAATTATTTTCGTGTAAATAATTTCTTGTTGAGCGACCAACAGCATAACGCAATTCTAAATTTTTCTTCACTGCGTTTCTGCGTAAATCTAAGTAACGATATTTCATTCTTAAATCATCGCCACCATCGGTATCATCTTCAATTTTAAATGGTGGAACAGCAGATTTATTTAATATTTTAAATTCACTCACCACAATTTCAATTTCGCCTGTTGCAATGTTTAGATTTTTATTGCTGCGTTCATTTACATTTCCTTTTGCCTGCAAAACAAATTCACGACCCAAAGGATTTGCATCCAATTCATTTTGTAAACTTTCACCAAATAATAATTGTGTGATGCCGTAACGGTCACGCAAATCAATAAAAGTTATGGCACCAAATTTTCTAACGGTTTGCACCCAGCCCGATAATGTAACTTCTTTATTTACATCAGCCATTCTTAATTCACCACAAGTATGCGAACGATACATTTTTATTTACGATTTATGATTTACGATTTTATTTTTTTTGTTACCAACTTTTGTTTTTCATATCATCGCCTGTTGTGTCACTCACTTGTACTTTCTGTTCAATATTGATCTGAAACCTGAAGAGTGCGACGCAACCGAAGTTTCATAGTAATTCTGTTGCCGGTTACAAAAACTTATCGGGCAGCAAATATAGTCGAAATGCGGTTTTACATGCGCAAACTGTTATAGATAATCATTAAAGTTTCATCTTTGTAGAGATTATGGAAATTATTTCGACAGCAGAATTAAGAATGAATCGTTGGGCATTAGGATTCTTCTTTTTTTTATCCGGACTCCGTTTTGCAAGCTGGGCAAGCCGCATTCCCGATATTCAATCGCAATTGCACATGAGCGATGCAGCATTAGGAACAGTGCTGTTTGCATTGCCAACAGGATCTATGAGCGGACTTCCTATATCAGGATATTTAGTTGCAAAATTTGGCAGCAAAAAAATGTTGCTAGTATCGACCATTATTTTTCCTGTTTCGATGATCGGGATTGGTTTAGCCAACAGTACTATCATGTTGGCCATTCAATTATATTTTTTAGGAATGAGTGGCAACCTGATGAACATTTGTGTGAATACGCAAGCCATTTCGGTGGAAGCATTATATAAAAAAAGTATCATGGCATCGTTTCATGGATTGTGGAGTTTGGGCGGATTCAGCGGTGCATTGATAGGAACATTTATGGTGAGTGCACATATGAATCCTTTGCAACATTTTATTTATGTAAGTGGTGCAGGATTATTTCTTGGATGTTGCATTTATCCTTTTACATTAAAAAAAGAATCGGCTGCCAAACAACAAAGTAGATTTTTTGTGAAGCCCGACGCTTATTTATTAGCCATTGGTTTTATTGCTTTGGGAAGTATGGTTTGCGAAGGAACCATGTTTGACTGGAGTGGTGTTTATTTTTTGAAGGTAATAAATGCATCGCCACATTTACGAACGTTGGGTTATGTTTCTTTTATGAGCGCAATGGCAGCGGGAAGATTTATTGGCGATAAATTAATTACCAAATTTGGAGCAAAGAAAGTTTTGCAAACGAGTGGAATTATTATTTCATCAGGATTAATGCTTGCTGTTTTATTTCCATACATTGTAACATCAACGATTGGTTTTTTAATGGTAGGATTTGGAGTTTCATCCATTGTGCCTTTGTGTTTTGCCATGGCTGGAAGATCGAAAAAAATGGCGCCAAGCCTTGCTATTGCTGCTGTTTCGAGCATTGGCTTTCTTGGATTTTTAGCCGGGCCACCGATGATTGGTTATATCGCGCAGGTTTCTAATTTAAGAATTTCTTTTACCGTGATCGCCTTTTTAGGAGCCAGTATTTATTTTACTGCACCAAGATTGAAAGAAGAATAGAAATTAATTTTTACATCGTTTCTAATTCGTTGTGATGTTTGGGTTTCCAGATAAAATAATAAAAACCAAGTAATAAAATCCCAATAGTAAATGGAATGATGGCAAGATGTTTATAGGTGATTTCGCCATAAACAATATCGGCATCTATTTTAAAAAATTCACTCAACATCCAATAAGCATTGGCTGTTATCCAAAAACTGATGGCAACATTGTGGCATAGTTCACTCATATATTGTCTTGTTCTCCATGCAATAATTATTGAAACAATTAATGTTGGAAATATCATGGCAATGCCCAATGGTTTCCATATCATGCACCAACTGATATCTTTAAACAACCAAAAAACAATGTGCAGGTTTTCCATTTTGCGATAACTGAGTGGAATAGTATAAGAAGATTCGGGTTGAATGTTGCTCATGCTTATTTTATTTTTAGTGCAAAAACTAAAAATAAGAAAACGAAAAGTTTATCGAGATAATATTTTAGAGAATCTTCTAACATCAGCCAAAGAATTGATAGGAGTATTATTGATGAGATGCTGCGTTAATTCGTTTGCAAAATACGGAGCCAGCGAACATCCCTTGGTGCCCATGCCATTTAAAATTGCAACGGATGGCATCACTGGATGCAAACCTACAAATGGCCGACGCTCAACATTGGCAGGCCTTTCAGCCGCCCAGTGATCTACAATTTTATACGGCAACTTTAACCATTGCTGCAATTGCATTTGCGTTTTTATTTTAAATGCAGCTGTTGGATTTGTATCGGAATAATTCCATTCGTATGGTGAGCCGATCCAAAATAAATTTTCTTTCCATGGCACGATGGTTAATCCTTGTTTATAAATATTAGTGCGTGGCAAATCGGGAATTTCAACAATCAAAACTTCGCCTTTATTTTTTGCATAAGGTAATAAAGTAAAATAAGGATTGAGAACGCCTGCTGAACCTTCGCAACAAATTATTTTTTCAGCAACAATATTTTTATAAGTGATATTGTTCTCGGTCACCATACAATCATCCCAATTAAATTTTTCTTCGAGCAATAAATTATGGTTGATTAATTTTTTTCTCCAGCCCAATAATATTTTTTGAATGTCGGCTAAATAACATGGATCGGTTTCTCCAACACCAAGAAAAAAATGAAAATATTGATGTAATGATTCTTCGTTGGTTGGTGTTCGTAAATATTTATTGTCATCAGGTAAACGATCTTCAAATGCTTGTTTCATTTGCACGCTTGCATGAAAACTTAACACGTTGCATTGTTGAATAACGTCTGCATTAATTTCATTTCCTAATTGCTGATACGCATCTACAGCAAAAGGCATGATATCGTTGATCATCCATGTTTCAACAACCCGTCTTCCGGTAACCGGATTGATGACACCGCTTGCAATCCTTGATGCAGTAAAGGTTTCAGCATCATCGATCACCAAAATTTTCTTTCCTGCTTTGTGTAAATAATAACTTAGAAAAGTGCCGCTGATGCCCTGACCAAGAATAATATAATCGACTTTAATATTACTCATTCACCACAATTTTAGAATTAATATTAAATATTTGAGAGAGAGAATCTTTCGCATTTCCGCAAAAAGCTTTGATGATTATTTTTATTTTTCCATTAAAATTAGATGGAACGGTAAATGGAAAATGAGTAGTAAATTTTTCGCCGGCAATCGATGTAAAATATTGAAAAGGAAAAATATTCAGGAACCAACCATCAATACTTTTATTTGTTGTTGCATTAAACAACTCGCATGTAACATTTCCTGTTTCTTCTTTTGATAAATGATGAGCCACTATCACTTTCAAATTAATTTTATTTCCTGCTTTTAATTGTTTTGGAAGACTGCAACTGATAGATAATTGTTTTTGTTGCTGTGCAACAACAAAAATGTTTGCTGAAAAAAAAATGAGTAAAAAAAGAATTATTTTTTTCATGAAGCAAATAAATAAGAAGTATAAATCTACTGAACAAATTTTGCTGATCAGGCAAATGTTACAGGCAAAAAAAATACCGATGAGTCGGTATTTTTTATATCAAACATTTCGAATGATTTTTATTTCTTTAAAACTTCAGCCATTGTTTTGCCAATGTCGGCAGGGCTGGCAACAACTGTAATTCCACATTCAGTCATGATCTTCATTTTTGCAGCAGCAGTATCTTCAGCACCACCAATGATCGCACCTGCATGTCCCATTCTTCTACCTGCCGGTGCAGTTTGTCCTGCAATAAAACCAACAACGGGTTTCTTTTTATTTTCTTTGATCCATCTTGCAGCATCAGCTTCCATGCTTCCACCAATTTCACCGATCATAATAATACCATCGGTATCAGGATCATTCATAAATAATTCAACAGCTTCTTTTGTGGTAGTGCCAATAATCGGATCACCACCAATTCCAATAGCAGTGCTTATTCCCAATCCTGCTTTCACAACTTGGTCAGCAGCTTCATAAGTTAATGTACCGGATTTTGAAACAATGCCAATTCTTCCTTTCTTAAAAATAAATCCAGGCATGATACCCACTTTTGCTTCTTCGGCAGTAATAACACCCGGACAGTTGGGTCCAATTAATCTTGTACTTTTTCCCTGTAAATAATTTTTTACTTTAACCATATCCTGAACAGGAATACCTTCTGTGATACAAACGACTAAACCAATACCGGCATCAGCGGCTTCCATCACAGCGTCGGCAGCAAATGCAGGTGGCACAAAAATGATACTAACATCAGCGCCAGTAACTTTAACAGCATCGGCAACAGTATTAAATACAGGTTTATCTAAATGAGTTGTACCGCCTTTATTTGGCGTTACTCCACCAACAACATTTGTTCCGTACTCAATCATTTGAGTGGCATGAAATGTTCCTTCAGTTCCGGTAAAACCCTGAACAATTATTTTCGAATTTTTATTAACTAATACAGACATGGCTTTTAAATTAAATTTTTCGTGCCGCAAAAATAGGAGAAAACAAAGTAGTGAACTATGATAACTGTACAAAGTTTGATGTTTTTTATTTTTTTGTTTTAGGAGTTAGTTATCGGGTAAGAAAAATGCCTTCTATATTTTACGAAAAATTGCCCGTTTGTACGATTAATAAAGGCATTAACAAAAAGATGCCCAATGTTAAAGAACATCGGGCTTGAAACTAAAACTACATCTCCCTAAGAAAAACATCTGCTTGAGTAAATAGCAGATACTGTCAATGTTTTAAATGCTGCTTATTAATTATTCTAAGTAAGATTTTATTCAAAACAAAAATCTCGTTGCCAATCCATACTTTTGCGGCTCTAAATTTTTATTATGGCATCAACAGCAGATATCAGCCGCGGTATGATTTTAAAACTTGACGGCAGTTTATACACTATAGTGGACTTTGGCGAAAACAAAACGGCACGTGCCGCAGCTAAAGTTTGGGCTAAATTAAAAGGAGTAGATAATAATCGCTCTATAGAAAAAACTTGGAATAGTGGTGAAAACATATTTCCTGTTCGTGTAGAAAAGAAAGCATATCAGTTTTTATATAAAGACGAAAGTGGCTACAACCTAATGAACAATGAGACTTTCGAACAAATTGCTTTGGCAGAGGAAATGATTGATGCACCTCAGTTTTTAAAAGATGGTGGCGAAATTTTTGTGTTCATCAATACAGAAACCGAACAACCCATAGGTGCAGAATTGCCTGAAAAAATTATCGCAAAAATTACTTATTGTGAACCCGGTGTTCGTGGTGATACAGCCACAAGAGCATTAAAATCTGCAACGATTGATACCGGTGGAACAGTAAATGTTCCTTTATTTGTTGAGGAAGGAGAATTTATTCGTATCAATACCAAGACAGGAGAATATGTTGAAAGAGTAAAACAATAATTCTATTTGAATATATAAAATGAGATAGCCCGGCTATCTTTTTTTATATATTCAAAAGAAATATAGGTAAATAAAGTAGAACCAGAGAATATTTCTATTTTTTAAAAAAACCTGATTTTTACCAAAAATTAGCTATTTTGCCCCTCTTTTCGTAATAAAATAAGTGTTTTTACCCTAAAACTTGCCAATTATGGACTTAAAACAAATTCACGAATTAATCAAAATTGTAAACAAAAGTAACATAGGAGAAATCAGTATTGAAGATAAAGATGGCAAGGTAACCATCAAACAAAAAGAAGAACAGGTTGTAACTGTCGCATCAGCCCCTCAACAGGTTTATAATGTAGCGCCACAGCCACAACAGGCTGCTGCACCGGTATCGGCAACAGCACCTGCTCCTGCAACAAAAGCTGTAGAAAAAGCAGATAATTATATAACTGTTAAGAGCCCGATGATAGGAACTTTCTATCGTAAACCGTCTCCTGATAAACCAAATTTTGTAGAAATAGGTTCAACCATAGAACCTGGAAAAACTATATGCATCATCGAAGCAATGAAACTCTTCAATGAAATTGAAGCAGAAATAAAAGGAACTATTGTAAAAATTTTAGTCGAAGACAATAATCCTGTTGAATTTGATCAACCATTATTTTTAGTTGATCCTGCATAATTTTTAAATGTGCAAGAATACAAATGTGAGAATGAATTATTCTGCACATCAGTACATTTTTTAATTTTCAAATTGTATAAATGTTCAAAAAAATATTAATAGCAAACAGAGGCGAAATTGCATTAAGGGTAATTCGCACCTGTCGTGAAATGGGAATCAAAACAGTTGCAGTTTACTCAACAGCAGATAAGGATAGTTTGCATGTTCGTTTTGCTGATGAAGCAGTTTGTATTGGAAAACCTCCCGGCGCTGATTCTTATTTGAATGTTCCAAATATTATGGCTGCTGCCGAAATTACTAATGCTGATGCTATTCATCCGGGGTATGGTTTCCTAGCAGAGAATTCGAAATTTTCTCAAATATGTGCCGATTGCGGAATTAAATTTATCGGCCCAACTCCCGGTATGATTAATTCTATGGGTGATAAGGTTACTGCAAAAGAAACAATGATCAAAGCAGGTGTTCCTGTTGTGCCGGGTGGACAAGGTTTATTGGAAAGTATTGAACAAGCTAAATCAATTGCAAAAGAAATTGGTTATCCTGTTATTTTAAAAGCAACTGCCGGTGGCGGTGGAAAAGGTATGCGTTTGGTCTGGGAAGAAAGTCAAATGGAACACGCATACAGCACTGCAAAAATCGAAGCTGCAGGTTCGTTTAAAAATGATGGTATTTATCTTGAAAAATTTGTTGAAGAACCTCGTCATATTGAGATTCAAATTGCAGGTGACCAATATGGAAATATCAGTCATTTAAGTGAGAGAGATTGTTCCATTCAACGCCGACATCAGAAATTAGTTGAGGAATCTCCGTCACCTTTTATGACACCTGATCTAAGACAAAGAATGGGTGATGCTGCAAAAAAAGCTGCACAGGCTATTAACTATGAAAGCGTTGGTACCATTGAATTTTTGGTGGATAAGCATCGCAATTTTTATTTCATGGAAATGAATACGCGTATTCAGGTTGAACATTGTGTAACAGAAGAAGTAACCAATTTTGATTTGATCAAAGAACAAATATTAATTGCTGCAGGCAGACATATCAGTGGTAAAGATTACGAACCAAAAATGCATGCCATCGAATGCAGAATTAATGCTGAAGATCCGTATAACGATTTTCGTCCTTCACCCGGAAAAATAACAACATTGCATACACCCGGCGGTCATGGTGTTAGAGTCGATAGTCATGTTTACACCGGTTATGTTATTCCGCCATATTACGATTCAATGATCGGTAAATTAATTGCTGTTGCACAAACAAGAGATGAAGCCATCAGCACCATGTATCGTGCATTAAGCGAATATGTAATTGAAGGTGTTAAAACAACCATTCCTTTTCATTTACAATTGATGCAGAATGAAGATTTCAGAAGCGGAAATTTCACCACTAAATTTTTGGAAGGTTTCAAATTAAAATAAAAGCAAAGAATATTTTTATTCGCTTTGCTAATTATTTATTTTTTGAGGAACTAATCTTTCACTAATTTTTTCTGTTTCTTCGGCACCGCGTAAACCACCTTCGTGGTATTCGGCGTCTTCATTTACATTCCACAGATCGTATAATTCATTGCCTGCAATAATATTTTTTGCAGCTAACATTGCAGTCATCATACTATGATCCTGATTATTGTATTTATGCATACCATTTCTTCCCACTAAATATAATCCGGGATAATTTTTCAATGCTTCTCTTACTGCTTCTACATTTGCTTTGTAAGAATGATCATAAACAGGATATGCTTTTGGTTGACGAACCACATATCCATCAACAACAGCAGATTGTTTTGTTAATCCAATTTCTTCTATTTCTTTTTTTGCTAATGCAATTAAATCGTCGTTGCTGCTTGTCCACATACCATCGCCTTCAAAACAAAAATATTCCAAACCATAACATGCCATTGAAAGATCAGGAACCATGTATGGACTCCAACTTTTAAAATTTTGTATCCTTCCAACTTTCACTTTTGGATCATGAATATAGATCCAGTTATCAGTAAATGCATCTTCATCTTTACAGATCAAAACAACAGTTATAAAATCGCGATACTTTAAATCTTGTGAAGCATTAAATGCATTTTCAGGAAATCCAGGATAAGTTGATGCAACCAATTCTCTCATCGGAGCCGATGACAATACATAATCGAATCCTCCCAAACTATCGCCATTGCTGGTTTTCACGCTCCATAAATTATTTTCTAAATGAATTTCTTTCACACCAGTATTCATTTCAATCTTCACACCTAATGCTTCACTTTTTTCTACGCAACGTTCCCACATCATACCCGGACCTTTCTTTGGATAACGAAAACTATCAATTAAAGTTTTAATGATTTTATCCTTATCACCACTGGCAGATGGTTTAAATAATGCATTCCAAATGGCACTGCTTAAACTTAAACCTTTAATGCGTTGAGCAGCCCAATCGGCAGAAATTTCATTACACGGAATACCCCAAACTTTTTCGGTGTATGTTTTAAAGAAGATATTAAATAATCTTCTTCCAAATTGATTCACTACCCAATCTTCAAAATTATTAGGGTTTTTTACCGGCGAAATTTTTGCTTTCAAATAACTCAATACACATAAAGTACTTTCAAAAATCCCTAATTTTCTTAATGCTTCAAATGCAGCTAATGGATAAGAAAAAAATTTATGATTATAATAAATTCTTGAACTGCGTGGACGTTCCAACATTTCATCTTTTAAAATTTCGCTCCAGAAATCTTCCACTTCTTTGCTCTTCGAAAAAAAACGATGACCGCCAATATCAAAACTATAACCTTTATAAGTTTCTGTTCTGGAAATACCACCAACATAATGCGGATCTTTTTCAAACACAGTTACATCCTGTTTTGCTTTTCCCAATAAATATGCAGCCGTTAATCCCGCAGGCCCTGCACCAATAATCGCAATCTTTTTTTGCATGATATTTTTTTATGAATCCAACTTTTTATCTCTTCTCATCATTCCTTGCGTCGTTCCGAAGGAATCCCTTGGGACACACTTTTACTGCATCCAGCATTCAACCAAGTTGGCGGCAAAATTGCAAAATAAAAACCGTTCTGCCATGCTTTTTGTAAGGTTCGCAATAGATTTGTATTCAAATTAAAAATAATCATGCATCATTTAAAATATAAATGGACTGTAAAATCCTTCGAAAACCTTACTGCATCAGAGTTGTATGCCATGTTGCGTTTGCGCAGCGAAGTATTTGTGGTAGAACAGAATTGTGTTTTTTTAGATATGGATAATAAAGATCAATTCAGTTTTCATTTGTTGGGTTACAATGGAGAAAATTTAGTTGCGTCTGCAAGATTGATTGCTGCAGGAAAGGTCTATGATGAAATGAGCATTGGCAGAGTGGTATCATCACCTGCGTACAGAAAAAGTGGCGCAGGAAGAGAACTGATGCAAGTTGCCATTAAAAAATGTTACGAATTATTTGGCGAAGGTTCCATAAAAATTGGTGCACAATTATATCTTAAAAAATTTTACGAGTCATTGGGTTTTATTCAAAGCAGTGATGTGTATGATGAAGATGGAATTGATCATATTGAAATGATAAAAAATAACTGACAAATTATTTTCGCATAATTTTAGTTTAATGATCCGTCGTTCAAAAATTATTTCTTATTTAAAACTTGGTTATCTGTTGCATTTGATGACTTTGATTGAAATAATATTGCTCGTTGTTTTATTTCAATCAATGCAAATCAATAGTTGGTTAAGTGAGGGAAATTTATTTTTCAGAATAATATTATTAACGCCATTTGCAATTGCACCATTCTTTCCGCAATTTGATGCTTACTCACGTTTCCAGAATTATAAACAAATAAAAGATCATCTTTTCGTTGGTGGATTCAAAACAATAATTGTAAAACCATTTATTAAATCGCGATGTCAACGTGATGCTGCTTTGGTGGCTGCTGAAGAATTAGGAATGGAAAAAGATTGCAGAATATATTTTTATTATCACGGTTACAGATGGTATCACTTGCTTCCTGATTTTTTGTTTACCAACCCGCAAACGCTTATCTGCAAAGCTTTTTGGCTGAATACTTTTTTTGCAAAGTATTACAAACCAAGGTTTGATTTTAAAAAAATGAGACTGAATGTTGAGAAAGAAATAAATGATATTGGTTTAAAAAAATTTGTTGCTTGATAAAATTGAAAATATTTTTTGTTGAATAGAATTGATAAAAGTACAAGAGTGCGACGCAACAACAGCCGATAGTAGTAATACAGTTGGCTACAAAAATAAAATCTTTTTAATACAAAAAACTGAGTCGCCGAATTATCTGTCAGACGGAGACCGTCAGACAGATAATTCTTCTTTCAAAAACTTTGCAGTAAAACTTATTTTATTTTTTATCATTTCTTCGGGCGTGCCTTCGAATAAAATTTTACCACCGCCATCGCCACCTTCGGGACCAAGATCAATTACATGATCGGCCAATTTTATTACATCCATATTATGTTCGATGATGAGAACAGAATTTCCTCTGTCAACTAATTTGCTCAACACGTTCATCAACAATTTTATATCCTGAAAATGTAAACCAGTTGTTGGTTCATCGAGAATATAAAATGTTTTTCCTGTATCTTTTTTTCCTAATTCGGTCGACAACTTAACACGCTGTGCTTCGCCACCACTAAGGGTTACAGCCGATTGTCCTAAAGTGATATAACCTAAACCAACATCCTGTAACACTTTTATTTTTCGAAAGATCCATGGCACCGCCTGAAAAAATTCGCAGGCTTCATCAACTGTCATATTCAAAACATCGCTGATAGATTTTCCTTTGTAACGAATTTCTAAAGTTTCGCGATTGTATCTTTTACCATTACATTTTTCGCAGTGCACATAAACATCAGGCAAGAAATTCATTTCAATAACCCGCATGCCGCCACCTTCGCAAACATCGCATCTTCCGGTTTTTACATTGAATGAAAATCGTCCGGCATTATAACCACGAATCTTTGCTTCGGGCACTGATGCAAACAAAGTTCTTATATCGGTAAAGAATCCGCAGTAGGTTGCAGGATTGCTTCGCGGTGTACGGCCAATAGGTGATTGATCAATTTCAATTACTTTATCGATATGCTCCAAACCCTTGATGGTCTTATATTCCATTGCATTGCCCTTACTGTCGTAACAATGCTTAGCGAGCAAAGGATATAATGTTTCATTGATTAAAGTTGATTTGCCACTACCACTAACACCACTCACCACAATTAATTTTCCGAGTGGAAATTTTACATCAACATTCTTTAAATTATTTCCATTGGAACCATTCAACTCTAAAAATTTTCCATTACCTTTTCTTCTTTCTGAAGGAACAGCAATTGATTTATTTCCATTCAAATATTGTGATGTTTCAGAACCTGATTTTAAAACTTCTTCCGGAGTACCTTGAGCAACAATTTCACCACCATGTTTACCTGCTTTAGGACCGATGTCAACTAAATAATCACTTGCCAACATAATATCTTTATCGTGTTCAACAACTAAAACGCTGTTGCCGATATCGCGTAAATTTTTTAATGCTTCAATCAAACGATGATTATCTCTTTGATGTAAACCAATACTTGGTTCATCTAAAATATAAGTGATGCCCTGCAATTGCGAACCAATTTGTGTTGCTAAACGAATTCGCTGAGATTCGCCACCACTAAGGGTTTTAGAAGGACGACTTAACGACAGATAGGTTAATCCAACGTCCAATAAAAATTGCAGACGTTCTCTTATTTCTTTTAAAATATCTTTTGCTATGGTATTTTGTTTATTGCTTAATCGCTTTTCAATTCCATCAAACCAAAGCAATAATTTATCTAAATTCATATCGCTTAATTCACCAATATTTTTTTCATCGACCTTAAACCATAAACTTTCTTTTTTTAATCTGGCACCGTTGCAAGATGAGCAAACAGAAAGCTGCATATATTTTTCAACCCATGCTCTCAACATATCATTGCTTAATGAAGAGGTGAACCATCTTTTCAACATTGGAATAATTCCTTCGTAACTGCCGGTAAAAGTTTGCGGAATAGTTTCATCATTCATATCAATCACAACATCAGGATTAATATTTTGATCGCCATACAATAATAAATCGAGCTGTTCTTTCGATAAATCTTGCAGTGGTTTATCTAAACTAATTTTATGTTTTTTTGCAAATTGAATCACTTGCTGAAAAACACTAGCATCTCTTTCTTCGCCCAATGCTGCAATACCACCTTCTTTTACACTCTTTGTTTTATCGGGAATAACAGCATTCATATCAATCGTATAAACATTTCCCAAACCATTGCAAGTTGGACAAGCACCATAAGGTGAATTGAATGAAAACGCATTGGGGCTTGGTTCTTCATAGCTGATGCCAGTTTCCAAACACATTAATTGTTTAGAATATTGAACAATTTTATTTGTATCATTCAATAATAAAAACATCAGATCTTTTCCCATCTTTAAACTTTGTTGCACACTTTGACTTAAACGAACTTTCATATCATCGCTAACAGTCAATCTATCAATCACCACTTCAATATCATGAATTTTATAACGATCAACCTGCATTCTCGCAGTAAGATCTAATACTTCACCATCAACTCTAACTTTTAAAAATCCTTTCTTGCGAATGTCTTCAAACAGTTCGCGGTAATGACCTTTTCTTCCGCGAATCAGCGGAGCCAACACAGAAATTTTTTTGCCTTTATATTTTTCAAAAATATTTTCTACAATTTCTTCTTCACTAAACTTCACCATTTTTTTGCCGGTGTTATAACTGTATGCTTCGCCAATTCTTGCAAACAACAAACGCATAAAATCATACACTTCGGTAACGGTGCCAACTGTGGATCTTGGATTTTTATTAGTGGTTTTTTGTTCGATAGAAATTACAGGTGATAAGCCTGTTATTTTATCAACATCAGGTCGTTCCATATCTCCCATGAATTGCCTTGCATATGCACTGAAGCTTTCCATGTATCGGCGTTGACCTTCGTTATAAATTGTGTCAAAGGCAAGAGAAGATTTTCCGCTGCCGCTCACTCCTGTAAAAACAACCAATTTATTTTTTGGAATAGAAATGTCGATATTTTTTAAATTATGTTCACGTGCACCAAACACTTCAATCATCTCCTGATGAATAATATTCGATTCTGTTTTCTTTTGCTTTGCCATAGTAATTCGATAAAGATAAGAACATCAGGCAAGTAAAAAAGTTATGCAATAAGTAAGTTTTTTTATGTAGCCGACGATATAATTTCTATGCTGCTTCGGTGGCGTCGCACTCTTCAACACTATAACTTTATTGAACAAAAAATAATTGTACCCTACTAATTATGTAGGATAAACAAAAAATAATATCTCGCGAAACCCTTTGCAGGAAAGCATTCTAGAGAGTTTAGAAAATAATTTTAAAAATTATTTGGCAATTTGCCCTTTTCTCTTATACATTTGCAGCAGTTCTTTTAATAATACTTATCAAGAAAGGCAGAGGGATTTGGCCCGATGAAGCCTTGGCAACCCACACAATCAACTCGTTTGTGTGAAGGTGCCAACTCCATCTCGTTTAAAACGAGAAGAGATAAGTCAGAGTACAGTTTGTAAATAAACCGATATATAATCGTTAATAATATTTCAAGCTCATCTGACTTCCCAGGTGAGCTTTTTTATTGCTCATCTCCGAAGCCGTTTCTGATAATTGTTCTTGAATAAATGTTTAACAAAATTCATCATCATTAAAATCAAAACGATGAGCAACGCAACACAATTATTACAAAGCATTCCGATCGATCCGTTAACAGGCGCCATTTCAGTTCCTATTTATCAAACATCAACATTTGTGCAGGAAGCACCCGGTGTAAATAAAGGTTACGATTACTCAAGAACAAATAATCCAACAAGAGCAACATTAGAAAAAATTGTTGCTGAATTGGAAAATGGATCTGTTGGTGCTGCGTTTGCAAGTGGCTTAGCTGCCATTGATGCTGTTGTTAAATTATTAAAAAGCGGCGATGAAATAATTGCAGTTGATGATATTTATGGCGGCGCTTATCGTTTGTTTACTCAGGTGTATGAACAATATGGCATCACTATAAAATTTGTTGATGCAAGTGATCCGATAAATATTTTCAATGCCATTTCTGAAAAAACAAAATTGATATGGATCGAAACTCCAACCAATCCAACTTTAAAAATTGCCGACATTGAAGCCATTGCAAAAATTGCAAAAGCCAATGGCTGCTTGGTTTGCGTTGATAATACTTTTGCTTCACCGGCATTACAACAACCACTAAATCTTGGTGCTGATATTGTAGTTCACAGTGCAACAAAATATTTAGGCGGACACAGTGATGTAATTGCAGGCATTGTTGTTATTAAAGATGCAACTCTTGGTGCAAGAATTAAATTCTTTCAAAATGCCTGTGGTGCTGTGTTAGCGCCATTGGATAGTTGGTTAACGATTCGTGGAATTGAAACTTTATTCTTGCGAATCAAACAACATAATGCGAATGCACAGGCCATTGCAGAATATTTAGAAAATCATCCTGCGGTAGATAAAGTTTTTTATCCGGGATTAAAATCACATCCTAATTATGCGGTTGCAAAAAAACAACAAAAAGGTTTTGGTGGTGTTGTTTCTTTTTCTTTAAAACAAGATGAATTAAAATTAGCAGAAGCATTTGTTTCGAATACTGAAATTTTTAAACTGGCAGAAAGTTTAGGTGGTGTAAAAAGTTTAATTAGTCATCCCGCAAACATGACGCATAAATCTATTCCTGCTGGAAAACGAAGAGCAGCGGGAGTTTCGGACAGTTTAATAAGATTAAGTGTTGGTATTGAAGAGGTGAAAGATTTAATTAATGATCTTGAACAAACTTTTAAAAAGCTGAATAAACATTCAGCAGTACAAGTGTGCGACGCAACTAAAGTTGAAGAGAATTCATTTTGCTAAGTAAAAAAAGAATTAAAAATTAAAAATTTTATATGGTAACACATAAACAATTGAACATAGGATTATTTGGATTTGGTGTGGTAGGCGAGGGCTTGTACAAAGTGTTGCAGCAAACGCCATCGTTGAAAGCACAAATAAAAAAAGTATGTATCAAACATCCGGGTAAAAAAAGAAATGCGCCGAGTGAATTATTTACAACTGAAAAAAATGATTTGTTGTTTGATGAAGAAATTAATGTGATAGTGGAAGTGATCGATGATTCGAATGCTGCATTTGAAATTGTTTCCACCGCATTAAAAAATGGCAAAGCGGTTGTGAGTGCAAGCAAAAAAATGATCGCCGAACATTTGCCTGAAATATTACAATTGCAATTAGAAACCGGACAATCGTTTTTGTGCGAAAGCGCCGCCTGTGCTTCGATTCCGGTGATCAGAAACTTGGAAGAATATTACGATAACGATCTGTTGCATTCCATCAAAGCAATCGTTAACGGCTCAACAAATTTTATTTTAACCAGAATATTTGAAGACAAATTAAGTTTTAATGATGCTTTATTATTAGCGCAACAATTAGGTTTTGCAGAAAGTAATCCGAAGTTGGATGTGGAAGGATTTGATGCGGTAAACAAATGGACCATTTTATTAAATCATGCTTACGGCATTGTTGAACATCCTGACAATATTTTATTTACCGGCATTCAAAATATTCAGTTGAGTGATGCAACTGTTGCATCGGAAAAACATTACGACATAAAATTAATTGCACAGGCAAAAAAATTAAAGGATGGAAAAGTTGCTGCATTTGTGTTGCCGCAATTTGTAAAAGCCGATGAACCTTTATCGTTTGTAAAAAATGAATACAACGGCGTTGTGATTGAAAGTGGTTTCGCAGATAAACAATTTTTTTATGGAAAAGGTGCAGGAAGTTTTCCAACGGCATCGGCTGTGTTAAGCGATATTGCTGCATTGCGTTACGATTACAAATACGAATACAAAAAATTATATCATCATAAACCACATGAATTAAGCAACGATTTTTATGTAAAAGTGTATGTAAGTTTTGATGACTGGAAATATATTCCCAGAGAAAATTTTGAATGGATAGAAGAATGGCATGCTGGCGAAGACAGAAAATATTTAATTGGTGTGTTGCATGTAAAAGAATTATTCAACAATACCTGGTGGAAAGAAAATAATACTTCATTGATCTTAACTCCTGAACCTATCATTGAAAATTTAGACATTATAAATTTGAAAAAAAGAAGTTTGGAATTGGCGGGAGTGATATAAAAATTTTATTTTTTGTATAAAAAAGTCCCGCAACATTGCGGGACTTTTTATCGAAATTAATTTTATAAAAATTATTTACTCTTATCTCTAATCGCTTTAAACTCAGACCCAGCCTTCCATTGAGGCCATGTGGTTTCGTTGGCTAATTTTTTCCCAACTAAAAATAATAATTGCATATCCTGTAAACCACCATTGAATGTCCATTTAGGATCAAACTCATCAGCAGGGCGATGATAACGATTGGCAACATAATCGTCTGCTAATTTTTTTCCATAATCTTTCCCTTTTCCAACAACATCAATTCCACCCGAACAATCCAATGCAGGCACACCAACTTTTGCAAAACTGAAATGATCGGAGCGATAATAATGTCCTGCTTCGGGATGTGCTTCGGGTGCAATATATCTGCCTTGTGTTTTTCCAATTTCAGTAACATAATCTTCCAAATCATTTTGTCCGGCACCGGTAATGGTAATATCATTTGTTTTTTCGGCGGGGTTAATTCCATCCATATTAATATTTGCAACAGTTTTGTTTAATGGATAAACAGGATGTGCTGCATAATATGCCGATCCTAATAAACCTTGTTCTTCAGCAGTTACTGATAAAAAGATAATTGTGCGTTCGGGTTTATTTTTTGATTGTTTAAATACTCTTGCCATTTCGAGTAAAGCGGCTGCGCCACTTGCATTATCGAGAGCGCCGTTATAAATCGAATCGCCTTTTTCATCTTTTTTTCCGATACCAAAATGATCCCAATGTGCAGTATAAATAATATATTCTTCCGGTCTTTTTGTTCCGGTAATTTTTGCGATTACATTATGCGATAAATTATAAGTTGCTTTTACTTTTACATTCAAAGAAACTTTTTCGTTAAATGAAATTGCTTTGAAAGTATTTTTATTTGCAGATACAATTAACGATGTATCTTTTCCTGCAGCCGCAAATAATTTTTTAGCAGCATCGGCTGAAACCCAACCCTGTAAAGCCAAACGAGGTTCAGTGCTTCCTCTTTTGTCAAGATATAAATTAGAACTTCCCCATGAATTTTGTACCACACTAAACGGATAAGATGCAGCTTTTGTGTTATGAATAATTAAACAAGCTTTTGCTCCTTGCCTTGCAGCTTCTTCATATTTGTAAGTCCATCTTCCGTAATAAGTCATTGTGTTTCCTTTAAAAATAGTTGTATCATCTGTTCCAAAACCTGGATCATTTACCAATACCAAAACAACTTTTCCTTTGACATCAATGCCAGCATAATCGTTCCAGTTATATTCGGGTGCAACAACACCATAACCAACAAAAATCAATTCCTCATTATTTAATGAAACCAATGAATCGGGATTACTTGTTGATACAACAAAGTCCGTTGTTTTTTGTAAATCAAAATTTCCTTTTGCTGAATGTACTTTCATTACTGCATCAGGATTAGGAGCAATCTCTACCAATGGTACATCTTGAATAAAACTGTTGCCATTGCCGGATTCTAAGCCAAGGTTCTTGAATGTATTTTGAATATATTCAACAGCTTTTGTTTCACCGGCCGAAAAAGGTTTTCTTCCTTGAAATGAATCAGAGGCTAACATTTTAATATGTTGCGCAAGACTGTCTTTATTAAATGCAGATAGGTCTTGATCTGAATTTGTATTGCTTTGTTTACATGCGAAATAGGTAATGGTAATTCCTGCACATAAAAAATAAAGAAATATTTTTTTCATACTGTTATTTTTTAAAACAAGATAGGAAATTATAATAGAATGATGCAGGCAGTAATAAAATAACATTTCAATCAATTACATTTGAAGAAAGATAAATTATTTATGCAGCAATTATCGCTCAGCAATTTTAAAAAAGGATTGGCATTAACGCTGCTAACTGCGTTTGTGACTTTTATTTTTAATTATTTTATTGGCAAGAACGAACTTTTTTTATTGTTTAACGCAGATCTTGGAAAAGCAGCAGATTACATTTTTGTTTTCTTTACCTTTTTAGGTGATGGTGTTTGGTGGATATTAATTTTTCTGTTATTTATTTTATTCAGAAAAAAACAATTACCCATTTTGGTTTTCTCATTTATTCTTCAGGAACTTTTTGTGGAATTGTTTAAAACATTTTTAATACCTAACCAACCAAGACCCGCCAAAGCCATTGCAGATGCGGCTTTGATACATACTGTTAAAGGTGTTGAATTGCATTCTATTGGTAGTTTTCCTTCAGGTCATACCACTCAGGCATTTGTATTTTTTTTATTGGCCTGTTTGGTGATTGATAAAAAATGGATTGTTGCTGTTGGATTTTTCTATGCTTTATTAATTGGTTATTCAAGAGTTTATTTAGCGCAACATTTTCCGAGAGATGTTGCAGGCGGAATGTTGTTTGCAAGTATCAGTGTTTTATTATCGCTGATGATTTATAAAAAATTCTTCGACAAAAAAAATGCCCTGCTATAACTGCAAGGCATTTTAAAAATCGACTTCGACAAGCTCTCCATTAGAGTCCTTTGGACAGTCTGACAAACGTTTTATTTTTCAGGATTTAAAACTGCTTTAATATAATTCGAGAAATTAAAATATTTCTTGGCTGCATCCTGCAGATCCTGTACTGAAACTGCATCTACTTTTTTAGTATAATCTAAAATCCATTTTGCATCTTCACCATCAATCCAGGCATTGTTTAATCCTTCTAACCAAAAATCGTTTTGTTTTATTTGGTCATCATAATGTTTCCTCAATGTTTCTTTTACTTTGTCAAGATCTTTTTGTTCGATACCTTTTTCCTGTGCATTTTTTATCAGCGCAAACAAAGCCATGGTAAGCTTTTCAACGTTTTCGGGTCCGCATGGAAAACGAACAGTGATGTCGTAATTATTATAAGGTCTTTTAGCAATTCTGCCACTCATCCCACCGGTATAAATACCACTCATTTCTTCACGCAGTTGTTCTATTATTTTAATATTCAAAACTTCTGTCAGAATTTTTAATTTTAAATTTTCTTCTTTGCTGTAAGTTGTTTCACCGGTAAAAACAATATTCACCTGACTTTGTTTTGCTGCACCTTTTGCAATGGTGAATGGTACAACCCCTTTCACCGGACGTACACCAACATCAGTAAATTTATTTTCTTTTTCTTTCGCAGGAAGACTTGCCAGATAAGTTTCGATCAATGGTTTTATTTTATTTGCATCAACGTTTCCAACAAACGTAAAATGCAAACCATAAGCATTGCTGAAAATTTCTTTATAAATGCCGAAAGTTCTTTCTAATTTAATTTTATCAAAATCAGATGCAACAGGGAAACCAAATTGCCAAGGATTATTTTGATATTCCAATCTTTCTAAACTATCTGCAAAATAATTAAACGGATTAGCTTTTAAATTTTGAACAAAGCCTTTTTGCTGTGCAATGAAAGATTGAAATAATGCTTCATCTTTTCTTGGTTGAGTAAAATACAGATGAATTAATTGAAAGAATGTTTCCAGATCTTTTACACTGCTGCCACCCTGAATTCCTTCTTCATCAGCATTAATATAAGGTTGTACGTTAACTGTTTTACCAGATAAGAATTTCTCCAGATTAGTTGGTGTAAAATCGGCTACACCCATTGTTGTCACTATGTTTGCAGCATATTCTGCATTTTGTTTATCGGTTAAATTATAATTGTGAAAACCGCCTAAACGCCATGCATCTAACTGAATATCATCATTCTTAAATTCGGTTGGTTTTAATGTAACGGTAACACCATTACTTAAAACAAAATTTGTTGTTCCTAAAACAGTATTTACTTCCTGACTAACAATTTTTCCGGCAACAGGTTGTTTATTGATCAATGATTTTGCGATCACTTTTTCTTCATAGGCTTTAACAGTAATTTTATGCGCATCGGCTAAAAATATTAATAAAGAATCTTTTGAAGGAAGTTTGTCTTTGTTCTTTTCCGAACCCATTATCAATGCAAATTTTCCTTGTGTTGATTCCATTTTTTTTGCATAAGCATTTACATCTTCCAAAGTAATTTTTGGTAATGCATCTTTTACAAAATTGTATCGATTGGTAATGCCAATAATTGGTGATGAAGAAAGGTAATGATTGATATAACCCTGCACCAAATTAGCAGATTCTGTTTTGTCTTTATCCTTTAATGCTTTTTCAGTTTCATTTAATAAATTACTTTTTGCTCTGTCCAATTCAGTTTGCAAAAAGCCGAATTTCTTTACAATTTCTGTTGTTGTTATCAATGCGTTGATTGCATCTTTAACAGGTTTATCGCCAACAACTGCATAAGATGCAAATTCGCGATAGCCTCTTATCATTTCTTCAAAACCAGCGCCACCATAGAGATACGGAGGATTTGCCTGTTTCGTTAATTCAATTAAACGTTGATTTAAAATTGCATTAAATAAGTCTTCAATGATATTTTGTTTATAGTCCGACCACGAAACAATATTTTTTTTCTTCTCAATAAAATTTGTGACAGCTAAAATAGTGTAAGGATTTTCTTTATCGGTTACAACAATGGCTTCATCATTTTTTCTTTCAGGAATTGAGATGATGGCCGGTCTTGTTTTTTCATTTATAGGATTTTTAAATTGACTGAAATGTTGAATGATTTCTTTTTCTGCCAAAGCAGGATCGATATCTCCTACAACAATTACTGCCATTAAGTTTGGACGATACCATGTTTTATAAAAACGTTTTAAAACTTCGGGTTTAAATTTTTCGAGAATACTGTCTTTACCAATCGGCAATCGTTTTGCATACATTGATCCATTAAATAAAATCGGGAAAAATTGTTTCATCATTCTTTCCTGTGCATTTTTATTTAATCTCGATTCTTCCAAAACCACACCGCGTTCTTTATTTATTTCAGCGGTATCTAATAATGCATTGCCGGCCCAATCGGCAAGAATGGTAAAACCGCTATCAATTTTTTGTTGATTATCGGTTGGGATTGGAAGGATAAAAACTGTTTCATCGAAACTTGTATAAGCATTTAAATCGGCACCAAATTTTACACCGATTGATTGCAGATAATTTACCAATTCATTCTTTGGAAAATGTTTTAATCCGTTAAAGTTCATGTGCTCCATAAAATGCGCTAACCCTTGCTGGTCGGCATCTTCAAGAACTGAGCCTGCATTTACAACTAAACGAAGCTGCACTTTTTTTTCAGGCTTTACATTCTTTCTGATATAATACGTTAAGCCATTTGAAAGCTTACCAATTTTAACCGAAGAATCAATCGGCAACTTTGTATTCAAATTATTTTGTGCGAAAGAATTTTGCGACAAGATCAAAATAAAAAGCAACAAGCTAATACTTGAAGCTGCAAATGTTTTTTTCATAACGGATTTTTTGAAGTAGGCAAAATAAATTTCCTGTTAAATATATGCTTTAATTTTAATTCTAAAATGAAGAATAAATAATTTATTAAAGCATCATAATTTTTCGAGTTTCGAATTACACTTTAGGTTGTTTTGTTGAAGATTGATTATATAAATTCCTTTACTTAATGAATTTATATTTAAAGAATAATTTGTTATCGGCAAAGTTGGCGTAATAATTTGCTGTTGTATTTTCTGACCACTGACACTAAAGATTGTAATAACTGCATTACTGTTATCGATTGGTTTAAATCTTAAGATACAATTACTGCTTGCAGGATTAGGTAAAACCGTTAGCCCAAGCGGATTTTCATTAGAAGCAATTACTCCATTTATGCCACTAGCTACAAATGAATAATTTTGAAAACCATTTCGCAATGAACCTTTATGATTGATGCTGACAGTGTATTCTTTTCCAGCAACCGCATTTGGAATCTCTATTTTTTCTACATTATCAACTGAATTATTTTTTTTTATTGCCGGTGATGAAGGATTATTTACATCTAATGTCCATGGCAAAAAAATGGAGATACCATCTGTTACAGAAATATCCAGATCATTGACCAATTTTGCTGTGCGATTATTTTTATAATTAATTGTATCGACAAAACCGGGTGGATCGGTCCAGCAAAGTGTAAAAATTAAAGACCCATTGCCGGATGCAATTACTTTAAAACTTGTATCTCTTGCTTGCAATAACTTTCTTTCAAATAATAAGTGATTATAGTTTTGATTTGTAATAACGTTGGCTGCTTTAGCAACATTTAATAATCCCCAACCATACATATAATCCGGTCCAGGATTGGGTCCTGCTTCATCTGCTGTGTGCACTACTAAGGCTTTTAATGTTGACGCCAACAGAAATTTTTTCGAAAGATTATATTCTAATTGTTGTAATAAAAGCAATGAACCTGTAACAACAGGTGTTGCTGCTGATGTCCCCCCAAAAAAATTATAAGAAGTATCGGATGAAGCAGATGCAGTAAAAATATTATCTCCCGGAGAAACAATATCCGGTTTGATTCTTCCATCATCGGTTGGTCCCCAACTACTGTAACTTGTTATTTGAACATCTGATGGTTGCGAATACCCATTTGCAATTGGAAACACTGAACCAACAGTTATTATATTTTTTGCATTGCCCATTGTTGAAATAATATCATAACCATTATTGTAACTTATTGATGAATCACGAACCGGAATGAATATCCAATTAGCATTACTATCTCTTCGCCAATAACTATCACCAATTGCAGGCCCGGTAGATGTTCTGTTATTACCTGCAGCTTTTACAATTGTATAAAATGGTGCATTGAAAACAATAGAGTCAACATACCTGCAATTATTATTATAATAACCAAAATTATAATCAACTGTGTCAGTTGGTCCTCCCCAAAATTCCCATCGAGGCAGACCAAAAGGATTACTTATATTCCCATAATACCAACCACAGATGTTTACATAAGAATGATTTGATAATAATAAATTTGTTGAAGCTGCCGCCATTTCAGCGAGGTCATTATAAAAATCATATGAAAGAATACCGCCCGAACCATAAGCCATTCCTCTTGCATCCGGATTTATTGCTTTATCAATCATAACTCCTGCAACTGAAGTTGAATGCCCGCTTACAGTTGCAGAATCACCGGCATTTATTCTTCCCGAAAGTTCAACATGTGTTTGCAATGCTCTGCCACCATCCCATAAAGCCATTTTATTTATAAGAATCGAATTATTACCGTTAAGATTTAACCCCAAACTTCCAAAATCCCAGAGTTGATTTGTTCCAACTGTTATTGAAGCCGGCGTTGAATAAGTTGTAGTTAGATATTCTGGTAAACCTGATAGAGAAAAACCATTAAACAATATCACATTTCCATTCGAATCTTTATGCCAGCGAAATAATTTTTTTTGATTGAGGAAAGATTGAATTTTATGTTCGTCAACTTGCGATTTTTGATTAAGCCAATCAGCAAATTTTTCTTGAGAAGGGTTAATTAAAATATTTGTTTCATTTCTTTCCTGTGCTTGAC